>JBAXSE010000025.1:0-17521 GCA_037130845.1 Candidatus Falkowiibacteriota bacterium
GCCGCGGGTATTGTGTTTGTTCAATTTTGAAATTAATATGCAGGTTCTTTGAAGTATAAAAAAACTCCGTCTTGGCCCAAATCCTGATAAGAATCCGCGGCTTCTATTAGCTTTCCCGCTGTCGTCTCTCGGATCGACATCACTTCTACCCGTTTTCCTCGATTTTTTAAATACTCTACCAAGGGCAAGAAATCCCCATCCCCGGTAACCAACACCACCGTATCCAGCATTTCGGACAATATTATCACATCGATGCAGATGCCAATATCCCAATCGCCCTTCTTGCTGCCGTCACGGAAAACCTTCAGATCTTTGATTTTTACATCATAACCGGATTTTCGCAAAAACTCATAATATGCCCCCGGCTCTGAATCCTCACTTTCCACGCAATACACAATTGCATAGGCTAATTTTCGGCTATCGGTTGCGGCCAATAATATGTCCGCATAATTAAGCCCACTTTGATACACTCGCTTGGCGCTAATCTGTATGTTAGCGCAATCTACAAAAACCCCAATCCTTTGGTTTTGGTGCTTTTGCTGACCCAATCCCACGAATTGTCTTTCCATTACATATCCACCTCTTTAATTATGACAGAACTATTTAGGACATTACTCTAACATACTTATCATCAAATGTCAATTATTTTATTTTCTTGGCATTATATACGATCCGTTCAAACATGGCCGCTGCACTGGCGATCACGATAGAGATTAAAATGATAAGCAGGCCCATAAAGACACCTCCCGCTATGTCGTCGCCGGGCCGTACGATAAACAGATAGGCCAACGGCGCTGCGACAAGAGCGATAAGGGTCAGCATGCAGTATCTGATAGTCCGCAAAGCACGGCTTGTGGCCTGCGAAAACGCCTTATTTTGCCTGACATAACTCAACGCCTTGAAGGTCTGATAGAGCGCCGCAAAGAAAGTGATGGATGAGATATAGTCATACGCCAGAAAAGCATCGTTAAAGTAAACTTGATAGAGCGTAGCATGCGCGTTCCTGCCTTCGATCAGCGGTTCAAATAGCATAAAGGCTAATGTGCCGATGCCGATGAGCACAACGGCCGCCTGGAGAAAGATTATTGGACTCTTTTTCATGGTTAGTGTTAGTTGGCTACTTAACCGACGTTACAAACTCTATATGGAAATCGTCCCAATCATAGTTCAGTTTGGGCACAAAGGCATAATGGTCAGGCTGGGAGCTTTCCATGATAAACTTGCCCATGTTCTGGGTGTAATCAGAGTATCTATTGGCGCTGCTGGCTTGGCTGCAGTTTATTTGGGCAGATATTACCTTAGTTGAGCGATAGACCAAGGTGGAATTGCCATTTTCGGAATCCGTAGAGAAATCAACGCTACAGCCCGGCTTAATATATTTTTTAAACTTGGCCTTAATATCATCCTGCAGGTAAACGCCCGCCTTCTTGGCAAAAACCTGGACAGTGTAATTGACGCTTTCTCCGCAGACGGTGATAGTGTTCCCCTCCCGCTTGATATGACACTGTGGGTTATAGACGGCCGGATATGACACCGCAATGCCCAAAGATGGCGCGACATACTGTCGGAAATTACTAATCGTCCAGAGGTCTTGCCGATCGACAGGGTCGGCCTCGTGCTTATTAATGAAGAATCTGTACGCGTCTATCGCCACTCCGTCATGGTCCAGCTTGTCCAGGTCAGACTGTTTGACTGTGATGCCGGTCTTTTGGATCAAGGCTAAGACATCTGTCCCGCTGGCAATCTGATTGACGCTGAGGTCGGATGGATTGATATAATAGACCTCTTCGTTGCCCTGCAGGCGCATGACAATCGCTCCGGCCAGGCGTTTCTTCAGCTTGTCGATATTGGTAAAGTCGCTTTCGCTAATGCCCAATCTAATCCTTTTCAAAGTTTCGAAGGCATCCTTGGGATTGCCCAGCGATATCGTATAAGGCGCTGCTGCTTTGCCCGATATCAGATTGGCAGGCATATAATAATAGGCCTCGCCGTTCTTGTCGGAATTGACCAAGAATTTACCAGACAGCGGAGCGGCGGCATTGGTCAGGAACGGCATGAGACCGATGGCAATTAGAATGGCGAACAACAAAGCTGATTTTTTCATAGACATAGAGCTTCCCCTCATCTTGATAAATTGAGGATTATTTATTAGTAATAATTTGATTCTAAGCGTATAAATAAAAGCACCTAAAATTAGATGCTTTTATTATAGCTTGTTTTGTGCGTGATGTAAAAAATATGCAATACAAGTTTGATTGTATTTCTAAATGTTGAAATACAAGACCTGACCCCATTTGACCTGACCCCATTTGAAGGAAAATAATTAATTAACCACAGTATCCAGATAAGTAAAATTCTTCTTTAATGAATTCAATATATCTTCCGAAAGGATCTTGTATAAAGATTAACGGATGTTTAGCAACAAATGCAGCGTAATCACTTTCTTTAATTAACTCAGCGGCCTTTACGCAAGCCTCGTCAGGTTCAGGAACGCCACATTCGGTTTGCTTGAACTGAACATAAACTTTCTTTAGATCTGTTGTGGTTTTTTTATTGTTTTTTAATTCAAAGACTGTAATACCATTATTGGTTTTTCCTGCAATTATATAATCATTTTTAGAAAAAGCAGATATTCCCATTGTGCCAAAAACGCTACCATTGCCACCACAACCGGATATAGGTGTTAAATAATCAAATTTTTGACGCGTCTTTCCGCTAAAAGTAATTTGGCTTGGCAATTTATAAACATAATTGTAAGCCACACCAGCTTTATCAACCATGTAATAACCATCCGCGCGTTGCTTTAATTTATTACCGTTATTATACGTTTTTACAACTTTAGCGGTATCCATTTTTGGCTCTACAATAAAATTAACAACCCACTTATTTAATTCGAATTTACCAACAATAATTTTTTCAGTATGATCAAAATAATTAGATAATTTGATATTATGTTTCACGATAAAGGCTTTTTTAATTAATTGAGCATCTGGCTGCGTAGCATAATAAACGCCAAGCACTGAATAAAAATCTTCTTTATCATAGGATTTAATAATATAGAACTTTTCTTTGTCCCTCATAACTAAAAACAAATAAGACCCAAACTGCTTTCGAAAACCCAATACATATACAAAATTACCTGCATATTGACCACCTTTAATTTTTCCGACCGTATAAACATCCTCAATAGAAGAATTTAATGCAGTTATTAAGTTTGTCTTGTCGACTATTCCGACAATTTCTTTTGATGCCAACAAATTTACATAGTTTTTCCAAAAATTATCTGCTTTTACTGGATATTTGTTCCAGTTTACCGTCACATTTACGTTTGTTGCCGCTAAAGAATTGTGTGCCAATCCGAAAGCCAACATCATTAGCATTGCAAGCAATATTTTTTTCATAGTTTTAATTATTATATCTAAGCTATATAGTAAATTATATTTATTATAATTTACTATACTACAAAGATAAATAGTAAACAATGGATTATTCAATGGGGTCAATATTATGGGGTCAGGTCTTGAATTGTAAGCTTTTTGATTTGCTTGTAGCGAGAGATATAACTAGAAGCAACCGAAACAATTGCCATCAAACAAAAAATCACCTATTGTAGGTGATTTAAATTATTTTAATGGGGTCAGGTCTTGTATTTTAACATTGCTTATAAAATCCCAAAAAACAAAAAACACCCTAAAAATTCAAGGTGTTCTTGTGTGGTGTGGTTAGACACCTTAAAGCTCCGAGTTTGGGATATAGTTGGAATTATTTTAGCTAATCAAACAACCATTTAACATTTAGCTATTTATTCTTTTAAAATAGTTGCGAGGTCGCCCTTGACTTCAAATTCACAATATTCTGGTTTTATTAACTTGCAATTTTGGATATTTTCTTGCTCTAGCCATCCTTTAACAGAATAAACTTTGCCATCACTATAATATTCATAATATCTATCGGGACTAGGATCGCTTTTAGCGTGTTGTTCTGGATTATTACCATTAAGTATAGACTCCAACTCATTAAAGTCAGACGAGCCACTAAGTAATTTATAAGAAACGAAATTGCCTTTGCTGTCTTTTTTAACTGGTAATTTTTCCTTATCGAGGGCGTATATTTGGATTGCGAGGCTTAATATTTTTATATCAGCGGTTCTTCTTGCGTCCCTCTTTTTTACTTCTAATGCTGAAAGGTCTTTGTTTAATTTTTCGGTTGCCGGCTTCATTTCTTTAGCAACCTTAAAATAACCGATAACAATTAAAACAATTACCAATAAAATTGATAATATGACTTTTTTGTGTTTCATAAAATTTAAATTATTATTATTATTTTGCTAGACGAAAACTTTTAAATTTACCTCTCCAATATTCAGTATTCCTTAGCCGGTAATAAGCAATTGTTATCCCAATAAGAGCGCCAAAGGGAATAATTGCCGTAAGGCCAATTACCCAACCGTGCTTTTTCCCAACGGCTTTCCATGCTTGGTTGAAAGTTTTGCACCAAAAAAATAACCAAACAGCATAAATAATTAAAGAAATCAATGATAAAATACCTTCATCTTTAATAAAAATAATATTGACAATCATTCCTATACCAAATAATTGCCAAAAAATTATTCGGTAATTTTTTTTCTCATTTTTTTGTTCCATAATTTTTTAAATTAATTATCACTAAGATACGAGGCATTTTTATTATACTTTAAAAATATCATAAAATTTTAAAATAATCAAAAAAAATCAGAATCAAAAAAATCAAAAATTGCAAAATAAGCAAAAAAATAGAAAAGTTCCCAAAACTTTATGCAAAAAGCCCTTTAAAAGAGGGCTTTTTTGCTGTTCACAAGAATATTACCCGTAATGTTTGGGAACATTGATTTGCTACGTTGAATTTACCCCAAAATCAACGACAAAATAGCGTTAGATTAAGGTAAATTTGTCCTTACCCCAAATCTTACCCGTAATTTAGAGTAATGCTGTTTTGTTAGGTTGATTGGGTCTAGATGTTTAACAAGTTTCAGTAAAAAAAGAGGCCTTTAAGCCAATGAATATAGGCTTTCTATTTCTTCCACAAAATCTTCAGTATAACTTTGCTGAAACTTGTTTTGCTAGGTTATTAGAATGAAACCTCAACAGCCCATTATTCACTCCTTATCCGAACAGCTACGCGCCAAAGCCAAGCTGTATTTTAGCCGTAAGTTCGGCCGGCCAGTTTCCGATGAAGAGGCTGAACAATATTTGCTGAGTTTGGCTCATTTATTTGACTTGTTTCATTAAAAATCTTTCTTTGGGGTCGGCAAGTTTTTTTCGGCGGTCGTCCAGACGCCGAAAAAAATTGCCGGCCAAGAAGATTTTATGACAGTCAATTTATCCTTGTCTGTAATTACACATCTAACGAAAAATATGGCGTATTGCTTTTGCGAAAAAATTATTGTCTCGGGCCGGTCGGTGGAGTTATCCAAATCTCGCCAGCCGTCTTGGCGTGGCTATCAAGTTGACCGCGAAAAACAAGAACCGCGACAGCTTGACGCTTTTGAGGAACAAAAAAGAAAAGAATTGAATAAACAAAAATCATATAGTCGCTCAAGAACAAGAATCAAACGCTTGGTTAATACCAATACGGAGTGGACAAAGTTTTTTACTTTGACTTTTGCCGAAAATATCACGGATAAAGTAAGAGCCAATTATTTATTTAATCAGTTTATCAAGCGGTTAAAATATTACTTTCCCGATTTTACTTATCTCTGCGTTCCCGAACGACAAAAGCGTGGGGCTGTTCATTATCATTTGCTGTGTAATTTAAGCTATGTTGATTTTGACTGGTTGCGTGCTTTATGGGGTTGGGGTCGTCTTGAGGTTAATGACATTCGGTCGGTGCGAAAAATCGGGGCGTATATTTCCAAGTATCTAACCAAAGGGGCAAGCGAATTTTGTAAAAAATCTTTTTTCTGCTCTCGCAATATTCAAAAACCCGTTGAGCTGATTGGTTTTCAAGAAGAAACTTTTAAAAAGAAGTTTTTAACAGGCCTTGAGCCTATTTTTACCAAGCAATTTTACAGCGAATGGACTGGGATTGTTGATTATTCGGAGTATCTATTGGATTTTATCCCATTCAAGCAAGGCGTATCCGTTAGAAATGCCTTGTTAGAGCCGAGGCAATCTTGCTAAAACAATGATGAGTGATTAAGATAAAGCTATGACTAATGAAAACCCAGCAACCAAATACGCTTTATACTGCCGAAAATCAACCGAAGACGATAATCGGCAGATTTTGTCTTTGGATTCGCAAGAAAAAGAGATGTTGAAATTGGCCAAAGATTTAGGCTTTAATATTGTCCAAGAATTTAGGGAAAGCAAATCAGCCAAGAAGCCCGATAATCGCCCGCAATTTAGCGAGCTGGTCAATATGATCAAGCAAGGCAAAATTGACGGGATAATTTGCTGGAAAATAGACCGCCTAAGTCGCAATCCGATTGATTCGGCGATTATTCAATGGCTCTTGCAACAAAATCAGTTAAAAATAATCCAAACCATGGAAAGGCAATACCTGCCAAGCGATAATGCTTTGCTGTTTAATGTGGAAAGTGGCATGGCCAATCAGTATATTTTGGATTTATCTAAAAATGTAAAGCGGGGCATTAGGGCTAAATTGTCGCAAGGCCAATGGCCGAATAAAGCGCCGATTGGTTATTTGAATAAAGATTTAAAAATTGTCGTTGATAGGCCGAGGGTGGAATTTATTAAAAAAGTGTTTGCGATGTATAATGCCGGCCAATACGGCGTTAAGGAAATATCGGAAATTTTATATACTGACGGCTTTAGAAGTCGGGGTGGTAAAAAGTATTATCCCAGCGCCATTCACAAAATATTAACCAATTCTTTCTATTGCGGAATTATGGAAAGAAACGGCGAAAAATACCTTGGTAAATATGAGCCGATTATTTCTAAGCAATTATTTGAGGATGTCCAAGTTGTTTTGAGCGTTAAAAAGCATGTTAAGTCTAAAGTTATCCCTTTTACTTTCCGAGGCTTGCTGAAATGCTCTAAGTGCGGTTGTATGCTGACGGCCAGCAAAAAGAAAGGCCATATTTATTACTATTGCACTAATGGCAAGAATATTTGCGAGGAACACAAAGCCTATTTAACCGAGGACTATTTAACTAATGAGCTAATGAGCATATTTGACCAATTAGTTTTTGACGAGGAATTAATTGAGCTTTGTTATTTGACCAAAAAAGAACAGGGCGAGGGTAATTTAAAATACTTAGAGGACATTGAATTAAACCTTAGGAATCGGCTTGTAAAGCTCAAGGACAGGCGTAATGCCCTGTTAGATGTATATTTGGACAGAACGCTGGACAAAACCGTCTATGAGGACAGAAGCCAGCAATTAAATAATGAGGAGGTTGATATTTTAAAAGATTTGAGCGAGCTAAAAAACAAAATAACCGAGGCAGACACGGATACTTTGGAACGGATAAAAAATGTGTTTTTAAAGCCTAAAAGAATAAAAAATAGCTTTTTAGACCTATCACTTGAGAAAAAGCGAGAAGTCTTGTTTTCGCTACTTTGGAACGCCGAGATTGGCAACAAAAAAATCGCTAATATTTCATTCAAACCGCTCTATAAAGAGATGTCCGAAGTGGCAAATAAAAGCGATTTTTCTTCAATGCTCGGGGACAGGGATTCGAACCCCGATAAACAGGTCCAGCTTGCCCGCCGATGAGGCGGAAACCTGTTGTCCCCGCCTCTTCGGCGGGTCGCCGGGGAGGCGACTACCATTAGACGATCCAAATTCTATTTTTTTAATAAAAAAATTCAGTGTAAAGCTCGGGGACAGGGATTCGAACCCCGATAAACAGGTCCAGAACCTGTTGTCCTACCATTAGACGATCCCCGAGCTCTAAACTGAATTTTTATCTAAATATTTTTTTGTGTTTATTAATTTGTCATTCAAGACCTCTCTGCCGTATCCACTTTTATAAAAAAGCTCCTGTTTTATCGAATCTTCTTTGGCTATGAATGCTTCGTAAAAAACCAATTTGAATGGCCTGTTCTCTCTTGTAAACTTGCCGCCAATTCCGTCATTATGTTCTTTGAATCTTCTGGCCAAATCGTCTGTACTGCCAACATAAAACCGCTTCGACTTTAAACTATACAATACATAGGTGTAATGCATACGAATACGAGTTGTGTTGTCCCCGCCTCATCGGCGGGTCGCCGAGGAGGCGACTACCATTAGACGATCCCCGAAAGTCAATTGACAATTGGCAATTATCAATTATCAATTATCAATGGAATACATTTACTTTTAGATTGGGTGCTTATAGCATTGTGGGCTATAATATTCACAACCTATCTGCTAGCAGATCCCTGCCTGCGCAGGGATAAAATACTAACCCACTATCTTCCCTCCCAACGTTTTGAGGACTTCTTCTATGGCTGGGTCGCTGGCGGATTCGATGGCTGGCTGCTGGATTACTGCTGGTTCCGGCTCGCTGATAGCCTCAGAAACTGCCTCTGCTACTTCTTCCAGCAAGGCAGCTACCGACAACTTTGCATTATACACTTCTTCCAAAGCTTTTTCAACTATGCGTTGGACCTCGATTTCGCCTAATCTATCTTTATGCAATTTATGCTTAAATGTCAAGTATAAGGTGTTGTTTTCCACTGTTTTAGGCTTGGCGGTCATCATGGTGAAGGACAAAGAATGATTATTTTTCTTTATATTGGCCATAAATTCAGACCAACGGACTATGATGTTGTTGATGTCGATCAGCTGGTCGCTGGCCACCTTGGGCGCGGAATTCGGCTCCAGGACGGCTGCAGGCGTTGGAGCAGCTGCTTTGGCCTGTTCTGGCACTACAGATTCGACTCTAGCCGCTTTAGGAGCACTGTCCAATTCGCAGGTTTCCACGATAGCCATCTCCAGAGGCAGCTGGGCCAACACCGCTTCTTTAAGGTTGCTGCGGGCCGCCGACAGGCTATTAATGGCCTTAAGCAGCCAAGTGAGATTCACCTTGTCCAGCAGGCCGATCATCTTGGCCGACAGGCCTTCGCCCAGGTCCAGACCGATGCCCGGAATCAATTCTGGATTAACCTTCATCAGCATCATCTGGCGCAACAATTCGATAGTGTCGTTCAGATAAACTTTGAGGTCAAAGCCGTCTTCTACCATCAGATTGACCAGGCGAATGGCATTGGCCGCGTCGCGCAAGGTCAAGAATTCGATCAATTTCAAGGACTGCTCCAGGTCATTTTTGGGGATGACCAGATCGGCATGCTCGCTGGTCAGTGTAACCATCTGGCCATCGGCCGGTTGGTCCACCAGGGACAAGATCTGACCTAGGGCACTCTCGGCATCACGCATGTGCCCACCGGAATATCTGGCAATAGCCTCCAGCACTGATTTGTCAGCCTTAATACCCTCACAGGACAGAATGTATTCCAATTTACGCACGACATCAATCACGCTGATGCGCTTGAAGTCAAAGCGTTGGCAGCGGCTGATGATAGTTGTCGGAATCTTATGCACTTCGGTGGTACAAAGAACAAAAACAACATTAGCCGGCGGTTCTTCCAAGGTCTTGAGCAAGGCATTAAAGGCCTGGCCCGAAAGCATGTGGACTTCGTCGATAATAAAGACTTTATATTTCATGGACACCGGAGTCACGCGAGTGCCGGCAATAATATTGTCACGCACGTTATCCACGCCGGTATTGCTGGCGGCATCAATCTCGATCACATCCATGGCGCGGCCTTCGGCAATCTCTGTGCAGGCAGGACATTCGTTGCAGGGCTCAAACTCCCCTGGCTGGCGGCGCTGGCAATTGAGAGACTTGGCCATCACGCGGGCCAAAGTGGTTTTGCCCACCGCGCGCGGACCGCAAAACAGATAGGCATGCGCCAATTGTCCACTTTTGAGCTCGTATTCCAGAGTGAGCTTGATGTTATTCTGTCCGACTACTTCGCCGAAGGAGAGAGGACGGTATTTTCTGTATAATGTGGCCATATATTAATACTATGTCATTCCCGCGAAGGCGGGAATCTAAGTCGTGATGAACCGTTAATAATTTGAATACTCCTGCTATTTGACATTTGTACCTAAAAGAATGATTAGATCCCCGCCTTCGCGGGGATGACACAAAAGAGATGTAGGAACGACACAAGAAAGTGGAGGGCAAAAAACAGGAATGACATAAGAGAGACGTGGAGATGACACAATAAAGGAATGGGTACTATATGTTAAGTATATTTATCTTATCTAGCTTAGCCGTAAAAGTCAAAGCCGCCCGTTATAATTGCGAGCGGCCATGATTATACTAAGATTACCATTTTTTGACTATGTTTTCCACGGCTGCCCAGCGGCTGGAGCCTTCTTTGGGTACCAGGATAGTGGCTTCGTCGCCCGGGTCGCCCTTAAAGTAGGTCACCGAGGCGCTAAGGATGCGCCATTTGCGGCCATCGTGCAAGACCCAGAAATTGCCCAGCTCGTCTTCGGCCAGCTGGCCCACTAAGCGGTTGCGCTCAATCGGGCCGATTTGCTTAAAGAGATAGGCGCCTTGATTGGTTATTGTCAGTTTTAAAATATCGCCTTCAACCAGTTTGGACTTAGAAGCATAGTTGACCGGCACGGCATAAATCTCGCCGTCCGAACCGATCATCTTTTCGCCGTCAAAGACGCCCTCGACGATCCGCCCCTGTTCATCATCATGACGCGGACGCTCCGACGCTTCGAATTTAAGGCTCAGGGGCTCTTGTTCATTGATAGCGCCCAACAAAGTCTTGAGCTGCTTGATGCCGTCTTCCAGCCGTTCGATATTTTTTATCACCAATTCCAGTTTAGCGGAGCTGATTTTGATAAAATCCGTATTCACCGCGGATTCGGCAGCCGGCTCTTCTTCCGCTTCCGCTAGCGCTGGCTCGGACTGGCCGCCTTCATCGGCCAACAAGTCCTCCTCCGGCTCCAAATCTGATTGCACAGCATCTTCTGCTGCTTCCAGCTCAGTCTCTAAATTATCTTCGGGCTCTAAAAAATAGTTTTGCATATTTTTGTTTTATCGCTCGGTTTGTCCGAGCGTATTTTATTTTGTGATTTTTAGCATCTTCATGGCGTCTGACCACAGGGAGCTGCTTTGCTGGCGGCAAGCATCAATACAAGTCTGATCTTGATCGTCGCACAGCGGTAAACATTGATTATTAGTGATCAGCGGATAATAATACCACACTACCGCCAGGATAGCAATTACAAAAAAGAGGCTGATTATCGCCGTGATTGTCAGCTGTCTTTTAGTTGCCATAGGCTATTTATACTTAGCGCAAAAGGCTTTACAGTCGCGGGTGTCTGTATTTCGAATACTGCTCAGCTCGCAATCGTTCATGCACTGGTCGTAATTTTTATTGAAAAAAGCATACCAAACAATCAGCCAGGCTAACGCCATAAAAATAACGCCCAAAACAGCGATTAGCAACAGCTTGTTTGTTAAGCTTCGGTCTAGCTTCTTTTCGGCGCTTGCCTCCAGTTTGGCGGCATATGCAACGCCTTCTTTTTTAATCTCTTCCACTTTTGTCTGGAGGGAATTATCTGTTTTAGTTTGGTCGATGGGCATAGGTTTATATTATAGATTAGACATCCGCAATCTGATTTCGGCCTCGACCAACTCGCGATCGGTGCCGTATTTCATTCGACTGGCCTCGGTGATTGCCTTAGCTACCTCCAGATTGCTAGCGCCATAGAGCGGGCGGGTTTTCATGGTAAAGGGACGAGCGTTCATATTATCGATCAGCAGGCGGACATAGGCTGTATACTTGTCGACATTAATCAGATCAGCGGCGCTAAATTGCGGACGGAAAGCCTTCTCTAAGAATTCGCCGTCTTCGGGACCGACTTTAAAAGCGATAATCGTACCGACGTTGCCAAAGACCGCGTCCTTGATTGAAGTGTCATTATGCTTGGTCAGTTGGCCGATATATTGGTGGGCCAAGGTCAGGCTGAGGCCGTATTTGCGAGCCTCGCTAAGCACTTGAGTGATAGAGTCGGTGGTAAAGTTCTGGAACTCGTCGATGTAGAGATAAAAAGGATTGCGCGAGGCCTTGGGCGAATCGGCGCGGGACAAAGCCGCCATTAATATCTTGCCTACCAGGATCATACCCAAAAGATAGGCATTCAATTCCCCGACCAAACCCTTGGGCAGCTTGACCAATAAGATCTTGCTGGAATCCATGATGTCGCGCAAGTTAAAGGCCGTATTTTGCTGGCCGATAATCGGACGCATCATATCGTTGGAAATAAACGAAGTCAGCTTGGAAGTGATATACGGCACAATGTTGGCCAAGGCGGCATCACCGCCCGCTTTCTCCGCCTCATTGACCCAAAAATTAACCACCGTATGATCGGCGCAGCGCGACAGCTTGAGATTGCGAAAATCCGGGTCGGACAAAACCCGCGGTATTTCCAGTAGCGTCGAGCCTGATTCCGGGTCCGCCATCACGAGCAACATGGCATTGCGCATATACTGCTCGAAGATCGGGCCGCCGGTAGCCTTGAGGTCATACAGCTTATCAAAAATGCCGATCATTTCATTGATAACGAATGATTTCTGTTCCGGGTAGCGCGGATCAAACTCTAACAGGTTGAGGCCGATAGGCCGAGCCAGATCTGCAGGCGCAAAAATAACCACGTCATTGGCGCGATTGGCCGGTATCCGCTCCAAGATATCATCCACCAGGTCGCCGTGCGGGTCAAGCACGCAGCAGCCGTCGCCGTTGTGGATATCTTGGATAGCCATATTGGCCATTAGGAACGACTTACCAACACCGGATTTACCGATGATGTATATGTGGCGCATGCGATCGCCGACCTTGATGCGGATATCCTGCTGTTCGCCGCGATAGTCATTAAAGCCAAGAATCAAGCCTTCTTTGGGCGTTTCCACCGGCGCTGCCGCACCGCGCGCCGACAGCCAATTGATATTGGGCGTTTCTACCTCCGGCATCGGCAAGTGGAACAGGCTGGCCACTTCTTCGGTGTTCAAAATAAAACTGATGCGTTCGTTAAAGCGGCGATGGATGAAATCACTGATTGTCTGATCCTCATGCTGGCGCAACGGTTCGGGCAAAAAGGAATTGCCATATTCAAAATAATTATATTGGCCGAAGACCGATGCCAAATCAAACAAATAATGTTCGGCTAATTGCTGGCTGGGCGAACAGGCCACCAGCCTGATATTGACGTCCAATCCCGCCTTGGAGTTCTTTTCCTCGATATTCTTGAGCACATCCTGCTCCATGGCAGTCAGCTGGCGCTGGTATTGCTGCTTGTTTTGATCGCGGACTTCTTTGCTTTGCATGGCGTCATCCACACCCTGGATAGCGCCTATCAAAGCATTATACTTAAGTGCGAATTCCAGATTGTTGCTCTTGTAGGCGCGGCGTACAATCTTGCTTACCTCCTTATGCCAACCGCTGCGAGCGGAGCGCAAGGTAATCTGCACCGCCAATGATTCATTATCTGCCATCTTGGACATCACATTCAGGACTGAATTGAGCGAGTCTACTTCTTCTTTGATATAGGTTCTGATCGGCAAAGCAAAAGGCCGCTTAGTCATCAAGAAACCGGCAGCGGCAAAATTATGTTGGGTAAAAATATTATAATCATCCACCTTCTCGACCGAAGCATCGGGATAATGCGCCTGTATCTGCTTTTCCATATACTGGGCGGCATACTGCGGAGCGGCGAAATAAAAGTTAATCAAGCCTTTCTGGGCGACAATCTCCAGGCTAAAGATATCTTCTCGCCCGCCCAACCAAGCGCGCCAACCCCGCTGCGCCTTGAGCCCGCCGATTGCCTCGATAATAGTCTCGCTCTTGGCGATTTGCGCGTGCATGTGCTGTGCGCCCTTATTGTTCTTGTCATCTTCTTCTTCCTGCTCTTTGGGCAAGCGGATCAGGTACAAGGCTTGCTGCAAATGTTTGGTTTTGCGCAAGCGGCCGCGGATAATAGCAAAAACTATCATAGCTATTACAAAAACAGCGATAACAATCACCATGGTTATTACCAATGGCATCAGATCGTAGCTCTGCGGTTCCAAAACTAGGTTTGCCGCACCGCCGCTAGGTTGAAAATCAATAGGCATAATTTATGGACGAAAACGATTGATCAGCTTATCCGTTTTGATTTTAGTTTCTTG
Source organism: Candidatus Falkowiibacteriota bacterium (assembly GCA_037130845.1). Classification (GTDB taxonomy): domain Bacteria; phylum Patescibacteriota; class Patescibacteriia; order Patescibacteriales; family Patescibacteriaceae; genus 1-14-0-10-37-14. The sequence continues at coordinate 14,180 of JBAXSE010000025.1, forward strand.
TTCCAAAAAGAATTTGTTGATGCCCGGCAGCAAGCCAAGCCAGGCGCGAATCAGATCGGCGATCTTCTTGGCTTGGACCTTGAAGCCCGACAGCAAGTCATTGATCTGCTGAGCGGCTACTTCGCCCGTTTGCTTGAAGACGACTTGCTGCTCCGGAGACATCGAAAAATAAATCTCTCCCAGATCTTCCTCCAAGACACTTTCTATCTCGGTCAGACGCGGATCTTTATACGCAGCCGCAGGAGGAGCTGATATCGCCGCCGGCGCCACCGGCGCCTCAGCCGGGCGCGCCGGCCTAGCCTCAGTTTGAGGCTGAGCTTCTGTTTTCTTTTCGGCTGCCGTTTCGGCCCCGCGCAGCGGAGTTTCGATTCTTGGCAGCTGTTCTGTTTTGAGTGGTTCCATAAATCAATTATAACCTACTTGGGCGAAAAAGAAAAATATGATATAATACAATCAGTCTAAAATTATGCCTAACTACGAAAAAATCTCTTCCAAGATAGAAAAGGTCATTATTAATAACCCGGCCACAGCCAACGAAATCGTCTGGCTTAATATTATCAATGCCGGCAAACCCGAGATCGAACTATTGCGCAAACAATACGGCTTTAATATCCAGCACTTGCGCGCCTCTACCGCCAAAGTCTACAGCCAACGGCCGATGCTGATGGACGAAGAAAACTATCTTTTCCTCATCCTGCATTTTCCATCAATTGCCGAGGGCAAGATTATCGCCCAAGAAATTGAATTCTTTGTCGGCCACGGCTACCTCATCACCCTGCACAATAATAATCTGCCGCCGCTCACCGACTTTTTCGGCACCGCCAAAAAAGCGCCCGACAGCCTCGATTGCTACCAAAACGACTCCAGCGCCATTCTGCTTGCGGAGCTGCTGGATCGCTTGATCAAATCTTGTTATCCGATAATAGACCAGAATTCCCTAGCCATCGATAACGCCGAGACCATCATCTTCCAGCAGCAGCAAGACAAGGCCGTCTCGCTCATCTTGCGCCTGCGCCACAATATCATCAACATCCGCAAGATTATCCAGAACCACAAAAACATCTTTAAGCTCTTGGTAGACATTAAAAGCTCCATCGTGCCGGCTGCCGAAATCAAAGTCCATTATCTGGAGCTGATCGACGATTCCAAACGCATCTGGGAAATGTTGGAAAACCAAAAGGAAATGGTCGAGGCTCTCAATAGCACCAACGAAAGCCTGATGAACGCCCGCATGGCCAATGTCATGAAGACCCTCACTATCATATCCGTAATCGTCATCCCGCTCACCTTTATCGCCGCTGTCTTCAGCATGCGCGCCGCCGGTATGCCGATTATCGACAGCCCATATAGCTTTTGGATTATACTGCTAATTATGGCCGCCATAACCACCGGAATGCTGGCCTACTTCCGCAACAAACATTGGCTGAACTAAACACAATTTGAAAAGCGCTCTCCGACATTATGCCGAAGAGCGCTTTTTATTACCGGGCTCTGACCACTTTTCTAATGGCCATCAAATTACTTTCTACTCTAGGTAAAACTCTGCTCCAATTAGCCGGATCTATCGACACGACAATCAACCTTGTGTCTTCGATAATCTTACTGATTTGGTCCAACGCAGCAACACGCACAATTCCTACCAAATCATCAATAAAAACTGACAAGCATTTTAACGATTGCAACAACGTTCCTTTGTCATGCATTAGCTTGACCGATTCTATTTCCTTGCAATGATTTGCGATATATTCGCAAGCATCGGCGAAAGTGTCCGGATTAAACGGCTCATATTCTAAACTCAATTAAACCTCTATTTACAATGAACAAAATTATTGATATTTATTAACAAACTTAGTGACATCTTCAAAATTATTTATCTTGACCGCTTCGGCGCGCATTTCTTTGGCCCCATTCAATCCGTTCAAATACCAGCAAAGATGCTTGCGAAATTCCAAGAAATACTGATTATCAGCCTGGACCAATCCGGCATGCTTTAGAATCGCGGCAAAGACTTCCTTGCGGCTGATTGCAAACTCCTGGTTCTTGAGCGCAGCAAACAACCAAGGCTTACCCAAAACACCGCGAGCCAAGCCTACGGCCGCGCTCCCGGATTCCTCTAGGGCAATCTTTGACGTAGCGCTATTATTAATACCGCCGTTAGCAATTATATAACCGCCGTAAACATTTTTCAAATCTTTGATTGCCTGAAAATCCGCGGGTCCGGCAAAGCCCTGCGCTAGGCTGCGACCATGCACCATGACAGCGGCAATCGGCAAGTCTGCCATAGCGGCCAGGAATTGCTTAGCGGTGACCTCCCCTGCTTGTAGACGAATCTTAATCGACACCGGCAAATCAGTATTGGCGATAACAGCCTGGATAATCTCTCGCGACTTGGCGATATCCTGGAACAACATCGCGCCCGAACCGGTTTTCATTACCTTAAACACGGGACAGCCGAAATTTATATCCAAGCCTTGCGGTTTGTAATAGTTTGGCACGCCCAGACTGCGTGCTTTGGCTTCGTCGCTTAACAGACGCGCGGCATGGGCAAATTGCTTGACATCGGAGCCGAACATTTGGATTATCAACGGCGCTTCATCGGGGTGCGAACGCAACATAGCCAAAGTTTTTTGAGGCCGAAATTGCAAGGCAGCCACCGAGGCCATTTCTGAGTAGCACAAATCAGCGCCATACTCGGTGCACATCAATCGAAATGGCATATCGGTAATACCGGCCATCGGCGCCAAAACATAGCTAGGATTGGCTAAATTTTGCCAAACGTTTTGAGAAATCATAGTATTTTATTTGCTTGACTATGATAGCAATAAATGTTCAGCTATACAATAGACATATTTAACCTTATATTAGCCAAAAAATAAAAAAGACATGCTTTTTGCATGCCTATTAATATATACCAACTAACGCTTGATGCGATTTTTATCATTAAACAACAGTATTTTCTTGGCGCAAAAACTGCCATAGCCAATAATTACACTTGATAGTGCTTTGGCTAACAAATAGTTAACTCCGACCACTTCAACTGTCAGCCAAATCGTCCAATGGTTGATAGCCAACCCAGACACGGCAATCAAGGCATAAACAGTCTCAAGATAGCCATGGCGGCGCTCATAATGATCAAAAACGTAAAAGATGCTAATTAAGTATGATACCGTTAGGCCTATAACAAAGGCCCAAGCAGCTGCCCATAGATAATTAATACCTATCACCTCTTTAAAGAACAACAATGCGATAAAATCGGCAACGGTTGCAACCAGACCTGCTGCGCCATAACGCCCCAACTCCTTGTGCCACAGAATAATCTTAAACAAAATACCCTCCTATTAT
>JBAXSE010000026.1:0-17092 GCA_037130845.1 Candidatus Falkowiibacteriota bacterium
CGAAGTGCCTGCGGCCTTCTTGCAAAAGTTGTCAACGAATTAATAAACATCTACAGGAATGACACAAGAAATTAAAAACCCCGCGTTATTATAACGCGGGGTTTATTTCTAATCATCACGATTATACTTTCGATACAGTCGGCTCATCGCCCACCTCCCATGCGGAAGAAATAGGGCCAGAAATAGACTCGTACTGATTTCTCCGGATATTGGCGCCAGCCGATGCCGAAGCAGACTTTGCCATCGATACCGAAGATATCGGCGTCCACGGTTGTGCACCAGCCCGATATTCCACAGGAACACCGAGAAGATGGCCACCTTCAACAAACGCCGGATTGCCTTTTTCATTTTCTCACCTATTTATTTAATTGTTAAAGTTCAGCTTTAGCTCTGGCTGCTACCGAGGTAACAGGCAGGGATAAAGCGGTTAGCCAGAAGAGCTAACCGACAACAAAAATCTTACCTGCTCACGCCCCACTCAAGAATCTCTTGGAGCAGTATACTAGTATACTGCTCCAAGGATAGATTTGGAGTAGATTATTATTGCGGATTACCGCTTCAACATCATTTCTGCTATTTCATCGATCTTTTCGTCGTTGGATTTGAATTGCTTGAACATCTGGTTCAACTCGCGGCTATACAGGCGGCGGCCCAGATACTTAGGCGCCAGCTCAGCTGCCCACTTGGCATATCCGCGGGCAATGCAATAATCAAACAGCTCTTGGCCCAAGGCCTTGCGTTCAAGCTCGTCTTTAGCCATCAGTTCGATCAATTTCTGCGCCATCTTATAAGCATAATTACCTGGCATCAGGTTTACTTTACACAATGTGTAGAGCTCTTTTAATTTGTGAGTCCTGTACGTCTCTCCCGCTAAACGAGCCAGGGCTACGCGTGAGCACAAGATAGAAAAGTACATCGACATATCTTTTTTGGACTCGGCAAGATCAGCCTCTATAACCTCGGATAACAGCCGTTGCGCCAGCCCGGTCGATATCAGTCGCTCCGGACCGTTGTCTCCCGCCTCCTGCAAAATCTCTTGCTTATGCTTGCCAAAAATTTCATCAAGAAAATTGTCATACATACAGCCAGTCATCTTTGATAAACTTGAATACTTGCTGCTTGATAATCTCCCAAGCTGCTCCCTGGTCCTCTGCCCGCAGGCAGAGGCGATGGATCCATACCAGCCGTTGGCTGCGCAAAGGCTCGTCTAAACAACTTGCCCACGCTCCGGCAGTGACAAAATCACGCTTCTGACAATATGATATTATCAAATCAGATATTTCCGATGCGCTCAATAGATGAGCCAAAGCGGCGTTCATGATAAACCGTTCATCCATCATCAGGTCCGACAATGCCTTCTTGCCCTTGAAACGGGCATAAGCAAAAGCCAGATCGTGCTTCCCGGCGGCCAACAATTTTTCCACTTCTTTATTCATTTTTCTACTCCAAAATAGTTTATAAAAGGACACTTAAGTTCGTAAAGTTATAAAGTTTGTAAAGTTCCTAAAGCATGCCCGCCCGAAACTTTGGGTAACCCCAAAGTGAAGGAGGGTTATAGGAGTTTAAATACTTTTATTTTTTTCGACTTATCTTAGTTCACAAAAATTCTCCAGTTCATCTAACTTTAAAAACTTTATGAACTTTACAAACTTTATAAACTCAGATAAGCGGCCCTGCGATAACGCAGAGCCTTGGATAATCCTAATAATTATGAGTTAATTGCATTTTCCGGATAGAGATAAAAATGGAACTGATTATGCACTTCGATAATAAAGCCGTGCTCAGTGCATGCCCAATTATCAAAAGCGCCGTCATAAAGCAATTGCTCGCCATCTAGCCATAGGCCGCCATTGGTTTCGATTACCAATCCCTTCGGGCACATATCCCAAGCATCAAAATCACCGTCATAAAGGACCTCGGTCCCTTTTAGCAATATTTGATCCGCGATTTGAATCACAATTCCCTCATAAGACATGCACCAATCATCAAAGTCACCGTGATACAATAGCTCGGTGCTGTTCATTATCAAATCGTCACCGATTTCGACAATCAAGTTGCCGCCATAGGGCATCCATGAATCAGCACTGCCTTTAAAGAGCAATTCATTTCCATTTACCCCGATTGACCATAGCTCATCTCTAACCCTTGTTATCAACCGCCCTTGCTCATCGAGTCGCCAATCATCACACCTGTCAGCATGAATAACGTCAACGCCGTTGAGATATAATTTACCATCAATCCCAACCACAATGCCGTCTGGATGCGGACACCAAGATGCCCAGCCATCGTCTTTGATTTCACACAATACCACATGGCTACCCGGTAAATGGTTATCCAAATACGCCTTCAACGATTCTAATTGATTCACTACTTGCATCTTAACTCCTAATATATTTAAAGAACATTAATTACCAACTAAACTCAGGCTGCAAAATTTTTGCAGACTAGGGTTAGGCGGCCAGATTATTCTGGCCGCTAATTTTCAAACTTTCGTCTTTAGCTTCGGATAGTACCGCAGCTCATTTTCCACTTGCACGATAACGCCATCCAGATGAGGTTCCCAATGGTCCCAATCACCTATATACAACCACTGCCCATCTTCGGTTTGTAGTAGACCATCGTCTTCTTCAATCCGCAACAAATGCTTGCCGTCAAACCAATCATCGTATTTTTCCGCTAAAAAACCTGGAACTCCATCCGTCTTAATGGGCCAGCCAATCTGAATAATAAAACCTTCTTCATGTGGTACGAGGCGCATCATTCGGCCGTCATGCAACATCCTCGATGTCACTTCGACAATCTTTGACGATTTACAAGCAACCAACCCCTCACGACAAAGTTTTACTTCATCATAATAACCTTCATACAAGATATCGCTATCATTCAAGCACAACTCTGGTCCGAGAGTCACTACTCCTAACGGATGAGCAATCCACGGACAAGCAAAGCCGCCATTATCAGTTAATAGTAAATAGCTGCCCGGCTCATGGTCATTGCCAAACGCCGTTAGCGTCGGCACTTTCTTGTGTTCAATCGCTATCATTTTCTAACTCCAAAATATTTAAAGAACATTCAATTTCAACTAAACTCAGACTGTAAACTTTTTACAGGCTGGGGTCAGGCGGCCAGATGATACTAGCCGCGATTTATCAAGAGTTACGGCTTAACCAATGATGGCAAAGGATAGAATTTCAATTGCTCATCATGCTCAATCAGCACACCTTGGGGATGGCTGGCACAACGATCCCAAGATACTTCACAGATCAAGTCTTGGCCGTTCAGTCTGAATTGGCGATCATTAATAGTGATAACTCCCAAAGGATGAGACAGCCAACTATTGAAATCTCCTTTACATAATAACTGGGTGCCATAGGTGTATTCCTGGCGCAACTTGATTATCACTAGATCCAAGTGCGGCATCCACTCATCAAGCGGACCTTGGTACAACAGCTCTGTGCCGTTAAGCAAGAGCCTGTTTTCAATCTCGACGACAAAGCCCTTGTTATGCGGTTTCCAATCATGCATACCATGCTTTACGCCATCGTAAATAATATCTCGCTTGTTATTCATCAGCCGACCACGGAATTCGATTACCAAATCTCCCTGGTCGTTGGTTCCCCAATCATCGAATTTCCCGCCGAACACCTTATCCTTGCCGTTCAACAGCAAGAGATTATCACGCCGAACTATACAGCCCAAGGGATGAGAGCCGAAACTGTCAAAATACCCCGTCTGCAGCAAGAGATAGCTACCGGCCTGATGATTGTCGATAAATTCCTGAAATGTTTCCACTTCTTTTTGCACTGTTGTAATCTGCAACACCTTAACTCCTGATATATTGATAAAAAGAACTAGACTTATCTCAGGTTGTAAATAATGTGTCATTCCCGCGAAGGCGGGAATCTATGTCGTTACGAACAGTCAAGATTGAGATTCCCGCCTGCGCGGGAATGACACAGAGATGACGATAATGACACAGTAAGCCATTATTTACAAACTAAGATAAACGGGTTTGGCCATATGGCCAAACCCTGTGATTGGAAAATAGTTATACATAATCTTTGCCAATAGTGACACGTTGTCCGTCCAGCATCTTGGCAATAGCTTGTACTTTGTTAAAATCGCGTTTATCAAGAAACAAATTCATAAAGAGAGCCAACTGCTCCTTACGATCCTGCTCATCAAGACAGATGGCGATTTTTTCGATATATATTACGTCAATGCTCGAACCCCAATTTATTCGGGCCGATAATTCCGCCAGCATCGATTTGAGTTCATCTGTCGTCAACGGCATACCCATCTGCTTAGCCAATTTCTTGGCCTCCTTGATACGCCAACCGATAGCTATGCACCACTCACGCAATTGCTTCAGTTTATCCGGTTCGATATTTATACCCAGACGTTCTGCCGTATCCAAGGCACGGTCTATCTGCCGTTCGCTAATGAAGAATTCCAACATCATAGATAATTGCTCAGAACGTAACGGTTCCTGCATCATACCAGCGGCCACAACGGCCGTCGGCGTATCTTTGCGTTCGATCAGCTCGTCCATAATAATAGTCAATTCATTATTCGTCAGCTTCCTGCCCGCCAGTTTGGCATACTTTTGCGCTTCACCCAGCTCACACTTGTCCACATTATCTTTGATTATTTTCTCAATCGCGATACTGCGATGCAGCTCGGGCATTTGGCTGACGATTTTTTCAGCATTTTGCCAGCCGTTTTTAGCATCAGACACCAGCATCAGCTTCAGCTCGGGCAGAGTCAGTTTTCTGCCTAAAAATAGACAAGTCTCCTCGGCTAATTCCAGCCAATCGCTAAGCAAACAAATTTTGAGGATTTTCTTTAGTTTGATTTCCCGCTGTTGCTTACTGAACATACTGGCTGCCAAAATAGCGTCTGTAACACCATCATACGCATTTTGCTCCGCCCATAGAGCGTTTAACTCCTTGGGCTTCAGTGACCTGCCTAACAGCTCGGCTGTCTCACGGCATTCTCTGACCAAGCCTTTCTTAATGCAATGAGCCAGGATATCCTCGAGCTCAATTTTCTGTTGCTCGGGCGGCAATGTGCCGGCATAAATGCGAGCGGTAAAATACTGCTTGATCTCAAGCAATGTTTTGATGTTTTCTGTCATTTTCTACTTTCCAATCTATTGATAAAGAACGTAACTTATCTCAAGCCCCGATATACATCGGAGACTGGGATAAGTGGGTTTGACGATTGCCAAACCCGATGGGAAGTTGCTTTTAATCGTGAGCTTCGTCTTGTTGATTTTTCAACCTGAGCAGCCTTTCTTCCATCATTTTGGTGATTTCCTGCATCGAGACATCATGGTTCTCCTTAAGATGAAAATCAAACATATTCTTCAACTCCGTGCCGGTAAGCGTCCTGTTATTGTAACCTGCCAGCCTAGCGGCTTGATTATGCGTTCCATTTTTGACACACTCGGTGATCAGATTTTCCAAATTAACTTTCAAGTCCTGCAAGTCTACAGAGTATAGAGAAACCGCGACTTCATCGGCATCATCATATTTATTTTCTTGTAAGCAACGCAGGTAGACCATACCTAGTCCGCATCTGCGCTCTGTGTCGTCTTCCAGATTATTCAGATAAATAATCAAAGTCTTGAGCTCTTCCTGCTTAAGCAGTTTGTCGATAGCTGTGGCGGTAGTTCCAGTAATATCCAGATTCATGCTTCTTCCTTTATGTTTGTGATAAAATGTACACTTAAGTTCGTAAAGTTTGTAAAGTTTGTAAAGTCCATAAAGTTATATGTACTTGAATACTTTAAAAATTTTATAGACTTATCTCAATTCACAATAAATTCCCCAGTTCATCTAACTTTATCCCGCGAACGGGACAGGCAAACTTTTTGAACTTTACGAACCCTCCTTCGCTATGGGTACACAGCTACGGGCGGGCATGCTTTATAAACTCAGATAAGCGGGCTTGGCATTGTGCCAAACCCTTTTGTCAATCTAACCTCAGGCTATTTCTTGCTCACGAATTCCGCAAAGACTTTGGACAGCAGATGCGCCCGGTGTCCTTTGGGCAGACAGTCCAAGACGTCTTCAGCTCCCTTGCCGTCGTGCCGGACTATGCAATCTTTCAATATCATTTGCAAAGCATCGAAACGTTGCGCTACCGGCAATCCGCAGGCATAGGCACGGGCTGAGGCATAATCTTTGGCCTCCAGCAATTCCTTCATTTTCTTAATCATCCAAACTCCGTATTATCCAAAAATATTTATATCAGTATACAGTCTTTTGCCAGACTTCTCTTATCGCCATTGCCGGCAAATCTCAACTTGAGCGGTTGGCCGTCCGCCGCCTTGATGGCAAAAAAATCAATATTTTGATTGCCGCGCAAGACCGCCACTTTGCCCCGCACCTTTAGCCAGCAGATTTCATACTGCCGTTTGTCGCAATTAAAGAAACCGACATGGTAATCCAAGTGATAAGGGAAACCTTCCAAGTCCAGCGCGTCGAAATAGACTACTTTCTTCCAACCAAAATTCGATTGGATCAAATTGCGCCAGATAGAACGGCGGTCTTTGGCATTTTTATCCCCTGCAACATATTGGCTGCAACGGGTAATGCCGCTAAATCTCTGCCAATTCCAGAAATGAGACCGCTTCTTACTGAACGGCTCCCAGAATATTACAAGCAGCGGCTTAAGGGTATAATCCCACCAACTAAACTTCGCGGATTTCATCAAAAATCCTCCTAAGGTTAAAATAAAAAGAACATAATTTTGTTCATTATTATATCATATTTGTCTATAAATGTCAATGTTTTACGCCCGAAACCAAAAACCGCCCCGAAATACATCGGGACGGTTAGAATTAGGCTAAAATTGGCTATTTTTTATTTTTTAATATTATGGACACTTACCAAGCGTCTTAAGTCTAAAAACGGTCATTTTGACAATACAAAAATACTCCGATAATTCGGAGTATTTTTGTATTGGCGTGTTTTAGTATCCCTTAAGAACGGATTCATCTACCAAGGTAACAAGCTTGCCTATAAATTGGGTAAATTGGGCAAAAGTTATTAATTGCACTTTCTTGCCACCCACAATCGTATAAAGCTGATTGGTAGTCTTTGAACGCAACAGTGCGCCTTCGGCAAACTTAACTGCCTTTACTGCCGCTACGGATGGCTTGTTATAATTATCGATAACTGTTTGGTCCACATCGATGATCTTTTTGCCTTTATATTTAGCCAACTCTTTGATGCTCGCTAAGATAGCCAGCTTATTTTTGGCAACTACATAAATCTTTTTGTTAGTCTTGGAACGCAATAGGGTTCCTTCGGCATAAGCCTTAAGACCCAAGACTTGTCCGACGGTCGAAGTGCCCACAGATGGGCTGGCGGTTTTAACAGGCACGACAGCGATTATACCGACCGGCTTCACCGGCGTTGCGATAGTAGAGCTGGCCGTTTTTACCGGCACGCTCGCCCTAAGCGGCACCGACAAGCGCTTGCCTGCCTTAAGCACCGCGAATCTAGTCAAGTGGTTAACTTGGATGGTAACTTTTTTCGTAATTGGGTCGAAAACTGCTCCCGGTACCAAGACCCAAACTCCTTGCGTGTCGTCAAAATAGTAAACAGCCAGGTCACTGGTATCTGCTGGCAAATCTGGCAAGGTAATAGCGATCGTCAATTGATTATTAAAGTTACGGACCGCCGCACCGCCTGCATCCTTAGCGGTAATATTTATCACCTTGTTGCCAACCATAAAGGCGCCCGTGGTATCATCCGGCACTTCACCGACAGCGCCGGCGACCATATTGACGGTAAAAGTCGTCGGCTGCGAAATGCTGCCGACAGGAACAGTCAATTTGACTTCCCCTTGCGCAAAGATATTTGTCGCCGTGCCAGTCTGTGCTGGAGTAACCGCCATAGGAGCATTCACGGCGCTGACTGCCGTTGGAGCAGAAGGCGCACTGCCTCCACCGCCTCCACCACCGCCGCCTCCGCTGCTTTGCACTACAATCACAGCACAAGCATTACCGGACAAAGAATACCCGGAGTTACATGTGATAGCGCAACCAGGGTATGCGGCTACGACACCGTTATCGACCGTTGCAATAGCACACGTTGGCGCAGGTTGCGCCACGCAAGCATTGTCAAGCAAAGCGAAACCGGAATTACAAGAGACAGCGCAACCAGGATAGGCCGACACCGTGCCATTGGCCACCGTAGTCACTGCACATACAGGAGCTGGTTGTTCCAAGCAAGCATTGCCGGTCAAGACAAAACCGGTATGGCAGGTAATAGCACAGCCAGGGAAAGCAGCTACGGACCCATTGGCTACCGTCGCAATAGCGCAAGTCTCAACTTGCTGAGGCACGCATGCGGATGCGGATAAAATATATCCTGACTTGCAAGTGATAGCACAGCTCGGGTAGGCCGACACAGAACCATTAGACACCGTCAGCACAGCACAATTATTAACAGTACCGGATAAACCGGTTTCAATTTGTTGAGATGTTTTCAATTGATAAACCGGAGATTCCGAGGCGATCGCGGGCAGGCTTGCCAACAAGGCAAACCCGCACGCCATACAGCCCAGAATGAAGTTATTTTTTTTCATAAGCGCCTGGAATTAGTTATTGGACTAGATGCTGCCAGCTTGACTGGCTGCCTGATAGCTGGAACCATAGGAACCGCCCACGGTCGTAGCCGGAATCTTCATCTTGACGCGTACATAAGTTTGGACACCCGGGATTCCTGGAGCCACATCAGCAGACGGATTAATGTAGATATATCCAGGATAAGTATTGGCAGCCGTAATAGCAACAGGATTTGCCGCGCTGCCCAAGCCGGAACCGATCTGCTCGGAATAATATTCCATATTGCCTCCGGCCAACAATGTATTGGCGCCGGATGTCCAATCAGCAAACTTTAAGGCCATTCCATTCTCCGCATCAGGCAAAGTCACTAGGAATCTCCACTCCCAACCATTGGCATAAGTATCATCGGCAGCACCGATAGACTTGGTCATCGAAACAGCATCAACACTGACACCGGTAGCAACGGCGGTCTTGGTAATGAAGAAAGTATGGGCCGAGGCGTTCATTGTATTGCCGGCGGCATCCTGGCAACGGACGTAATAATTATACGACGTAGCGGCTTTTAATCCTGATAAGGCTTGAGTGTGAACAGTGCCATTATTATCAGACATGGCAGCCATGTCGGCGAAATCTTTTTCAGTATCGGCATAGCGGCAAACTGCATTCTCGTTGGTCGTCACCGACAGATTGGCGCCGGAATCAGTGATAGCCCCGGCGACAAAATTTATAACGATTGGCGCAGTAACATCCGAAGGAACAAGAGTAGTAAAAGTATAGTTAGCGCCTTCAGCTAATGCGTTGCCGGCTTCATCAGTAATACCGGTGGTAACGCCGAAGTGATAGGTGGCATTGCTAGCCAAGGCTACGCTAGGAGTGATAATAATTCGCGTACCGCCTTCAACCAATGAAACGGCGGCTGGAACTGGTTCATTATTTACATCAAACAACTGAGCGGTTACCGAGCTAACAGAGCCGGGCTTCAAGGCCTCGCTAAAGGTCACACTCGGAGCAGTATTGACCGACACGGCCGCATCGGAGCTTGGATTATGCGCGGTAATAGTCGGAGCAATCAGATCAGCCATGTTCTTGGCTGTCGTGAAGCCGGTGTTGGAACTGTCTTTGGTTGTGGTCAAGGCATTCCCCGCTTCATCAGTCACACCGCCGGTCACTACAAAGTAATAAGCAGCATCATAATCCAATGGACTATCAGGAGTGATATTGACACGCTTGCCGCCTTCTACCAAAGAGACGGTAGCAGAAATCTGGCTCGCAGCGGCAGGAGCAACAGCCGCCTTCCAAAGCTGGACATTACCCGAATTAACAGACGATAACTTCAAAACTTCATTAAAGATAATAAACGAAGGCGCGCTAATTGACACATCAACAGCGCCGAGCGCCGGATGGATTTCGCTGACTACCGGACCGGTCGTGTCGACCTGGGTAAATTCAACTTGAGTATTGCCAGGAATCAAACTGCCACTGGACACAGTGACGGTCGTGATGCCAGCCGTTGCTTTTTGCAGAGTTGTGGCCGCGGTACCATTGGCCAAGGTCAAGATAGTGTTGCCCAGGACTGCACCGTTATCAGCATTCACTACCGCCATCGTTCCGCTCTGGTTGGTGGTAATATTTCCATATTGGTCTTTGCCGGTTACGGAGATTGCGCTGGTTTCGTTTGTCTTATGTGGAGTAGTGCCGCTTACTAACAATCGGGCAATCACATCCGGGTTAACGATAATATTAAAGGTCATCGCATCGGCCACATTGCCAGCCTGATCGGTCACATTGCAGGTGACTGGCGTAATCTGGCTGACCGCGAATTTTGTGCCGGAAGCAGGCGTACAGACAGCGCTCATAGAACCATCATGATTATCATTAGCAATCACGGTATAAACAACCACTTTCCCGCCCAAATCATTGGCTGTTTCCGTCACAGTAGCATGTTGGTCAATAATCGGCTTGGTGTTATCAACAACAAACTTGGTAGCAGCATTAATGGCCAATACATTAGCGGCCAAATCCTTGCCATCGGCAATAGTGATGGTGGCATCGCCGTTGCCTGGCGTTGCTACGGTATAATTATAAGTATAATGAGTCGCATCGACGCGTGTCATGGCGGTAGCAGCCAGAGTATTGTTGCCACTGATAGCGATAGTCGGAGTCGGCGAGACAGCTATCGGCTCGCTAAAGGCTGCTTCGATAGTCAAGACGTCGCCCGCTTTTACCACGCCGTCATAAGCCGCTGATCCTTCTTTTAAGGTCACCGCAGTTACTTCCGGTTTGGTAAAGTCATAAACCAAGACTAATTGAGCAGCGGCCACATTGCCGTTACCAGCGGCATCAATCGCAGCACCACCGGCAATATTCATAGTCACCGATCCATCAACTGTCGGAGTTACATCAAAAGTATAAGTTGTTCCGCTGCCGGCGAAATTGCTGACAGAACCATTACCCACTGTGATATCAGCGCTCTCAAAACCGGTCACCGGTTCAGAAAAAGTAGCAGTTACCGGAATCGGAGAAGTATTGGTTGGATTAGGAGCAATAGTTGCGAGGACTACAGTCGGAGCGGTGGTATCGATAACCAGATTCTTGTTAAAGCCTAGGGAATTGGCAGCACCTGGAGTAGCCAGGGTTAGATTGGCATCGTTGCCGGCTCGGTCACTGATTGACTGGCCGTTCAGAGCCAAGGCATTGGTCGAGAGATAATCCAAATCAGCGCTAGTATCACCCGGCTGGACAGTATACACGAAAGTCAATGAATCAGTACCGGAACCAATCTTATAATTGGCATTTCTATCAGTATTACCAGTTGCTAAAGTAAAATATGGATTGCCAGTCACATTGACCGGCTCGCTAAATTTAACTGAAACATTTATCACTTCGCCTGCTTTGTAGAAACCGTCCGCTTTGTCAGAAGTTACGTTCTGAACAACCGGAGAAGTAACATCATAAGTAACCTGCTCTACAGAAGCATTTCCTTCATTGCCGGCCAAATCTACTCCATGAAAAATGACAGTATATAATCCTTCGTTCAGATTAACTCCGGCGGCAAGTAAAGAAGCATTCGAGATAACATGGGTGCCTGCTTTTAATTGATCTGCACTCAAAGTATAAATATGTTCTCCGTCATTAAAATTAATAGTGCCGTTTTCCAAATCTTCGCTTAACTTATAACCAACCGTAAAGTCAGCCTTGATAAAGCTAAGATGATCGGGAGAAATATCCGAGATATCAGGAGAGACAGTATCAATATTAAAGTTATGGCTATTGTCAGCATCGATTATATTACCGGCTACATCGGTAGCATTAGAGATGGTTACATTTCCAAGAGCCGCCAGACAAGCGTCGCTAACAGCTAAATTATATCTAAAGACCTTAGGATCGGCAGTTGCTGTCATGGCGGTTGCCGAAATGTTTACACAATCGCCATTGACTGCGCTATATGTAACGGCAATCTTGGGCGCGGTAACAGTTTCGCTAAAAGCCGCCGTAATCAGATGCGAATCAATAGAAAATCGCTTGCCATCCGAATCCAAAGAGGCCAGGGTCGGCTTGATAGTTTCTTTGATTGCCGTAGTCACAACGCTTGCTTCGCTGGTATTGCCGGCTAGATCGGTTTGCGTAGCAGTCAAGGACAATGTTCCGTCCAGCAAGCCGGATAAATCTTTGGCCGAGAAATGGATGGTCGTGCCAGGAGTCACCGAAGCAGTGCCGGTAACTTCACCGGTAGCAGAATCAGTAATAGTATAACGGATAACAGCGCTCACCTCGCCCGTCCCGGAAATTGTCGAGGCAGCTTGATTCAAGGTGTTAACATAGACAGGCAAGGATACGACTGGAGCGGCAGGAGCCAAAGTATCTTTAGTAGCGCCGGCCGTACCGGCCGAGCTGACATTGCCGGCAGCATCAGTCAAAGTGACAGATGCCACGACGGCTCCCTGAGGCAAAGCAGATAAATTCAAATCAAAAGTGACCGAACCGTCGCTGCCCACCACACCGCTACCGGTTACCGAGCCGACTGTATAATGGACAGTTGTGCCCACTTCACCAGCAACTGTCATCGGAACACTGGCCACATTAGCTAGATTAATATAGGCAGGCAAACTTGCTGTTGGCGCAACTGGAGTATGAGCATCGATATTCTTTTCAACATCAGTACCGGCGACAGTTGTTTCATTGCCGGCTACATCAGTCACAGTTATGCCACTGATTTGCAAAGGAGCAATCTTGTGATCATTATCGCCCTCGACGACCGTATAGGTAGCGGTGTAAGTAGCCCCGGCATCAGCCGACGTCCAAGCCAGAGTCTGGCCATTATAACTACCGGCGACTGCCGCCAACGGTTCGGCCGGAGCCAAAGCTAAAGTAAATTTAATCTTGCCGCCAACCTTCAGCCAACCAGTGGCTGTTGCGTCAGAGGTCAAGGATGTAACGACAGGAGCGGTAGTATCGATGACATTAACAGTTCTGGTAACTTGATCGGCGTTATTATTAGAACCGTCTTTCACGTTATAAGTCACGGTATATGTACCGACCACTTTGCCATCATGCGCCGGATTAAACACCACGGTATTAGTATCGACCGGATTAACCGTCACTATACTGGGAGTGATATTCAGATCAATATTATCATTGGCAGTCGCGCCCAAATCAGTATAAGTACCGCGATATTCAGTGGTCACCCTGCTATTGCCAGTCAAGGTAATAACCGGCTTGGTAGTATCGACAAAATGAACAGTCGTATTACCGAAACCAGTCAGAATGCCATTACTGCCATAAGTTCGCAAAGTGACGTCGCCTTTATAATTAAAATTAACCAAACAAGAAACATGGCCAGCAACTGTATAGACCTGTGAAGTTTGGGGGCAATTAGTCGTTGGAGTACCGTGAGGAGCTGTGCTTGCAGAAGCAATCCAGATAGGATTGCCATCAGGCACTGTATTATCATAACCGTCAGCTACTAAGGTGTCCAAGCTGATAACAGAACCAGACAAACTGGCTTCCTGGGTCAATGGAGTGGCGGTGATAGTCGCCTTAGCCGGAGCAGAAGAATAGAAATCGACAGTTGGATGATCGTTCAGCACAACGTCGTTAACGGTCGTAGAAACTGTTTTAGTCTGCGGAGCAGTCGATTGCAGCATTGCGGTATAAACACCATCCGCATCAGTTTCAGACGAAAGACGGGTGATAGTGTTTCCGATACCCGAAGCATTGATGCCTATTTTAGCCGAAGGAATACCAACCATCGGATCTCCAAATTGATCTTTAACCATTATCCTTATGGTTGACGCCCCGCCGCTAGTATTAACAATATTATTTGAGACAGTGACACTTGAGCCAGAAGCGCTGACCGGCGCAGGCGTATAGTCAACCGTAATCTGCATATAATCAACATTCAAAGACCTGGGGTTAACCGTATACTCATTGACCGCAGAAAGCACCACACCGAAATTTGCGTTATTAATATCAGCCGGCGTCCAAGTTTCCCCCCACAAACTGCTAGCGCTACCATAAGTAGCCTCAGTTAATGAATATGGCCAACCGGTCGCGGAAGCAGCATTACTCCCGACTATTGCTCCATTCTTGACCAGACTGACAACATTATCAACAATCAATGGACTCCCCGTCCCAGAAGAAGAACGGCTGATTCTGACCGTAATACCATTAATCGTGGCATTGGCAGGAATATTAAAACCATAACCAGTACCCTTCAGATACCGGGAAATCGTCGAAGTTGGCAAAACCATAGTTGCATAAGGAGATCCGACAATAGTAATATTTTCAGGGCTGACCCAATTAGTAGTACCAGTAGCGCTCGAACTTGCACCAACAGTCGGGTTATTCCATCCGCTAGTCGCGGCCAAAGCCTGGCTTGTGCCGACAACAAAAAATAGTCCGATCAATAGCATGGCTATCAAGCCGGACTTTACTTTATTCCCAAAGAATCTTTTCATAATTTTAAATTTATAGTTTTTAGAATCAGCCTCGGCTGATTGATGTCTTCTGGATTCAGCGTTCGACTTCGCTTAAACTTAGAAAACAAATGTATATTAATTATAGAAAATTAACCAAAAAAAATACTTAAAAAAGAAAACTTTCTAAGTACCGCGCGCTAAAATTTCATACGAAAAGGAGACAAACATAAATAGCAGATAGCTCCTCCCGTAAGCTAAATTTTAATTATTTATAAATATTTTGAGCTGTAAACAAGCATTTATCCACAGCCTTTAATTTAATCTAAATTAATTATAGTCACTCCCGTCAAATTATACAAGCTTTATCAGCAAATAAACAATAACCTTAAAACTGTCAAAACCGCAACAAAAAAGAAGGCTAACGTTAGCCTTCTTCAACAAGCGAATTACTAAAGAGATTATTTGCAACAAGCGCCGCTATACAACGCTTTCAACATTCGAACCTTGCCGGCATTAGTTTGATAGGCTCACAGATTGGCTCCATCATCAGAGTATTAGCCTGGTTTAATCATACAGAAGTTTTAACTGCCAAGCGATAATAACATAAATATATCTTAAACACCAACTATCAGTCCCTTATACAACGAACGGATAAGCCATTACTCGGCTTAGCATTGCCAGTACTCCTGTAAAAAGTTGAAGATGGCGCAGTATTTTTAAAATAATATCTAATAGCTATGGATTGACTAGATCCGTTTGTGGCTGTCCAATAATACCCATAAGACCCTCTGCTGCCAAAATCCGAAGAAGATATCCATAAACCAGAATATGGCATTTTTAAATTACTGGCACCGCAACCAGCCCAAGGGTTTCCAGAAGTCGTGCACTTAAGCAATCCAGCTAGATTAGACGTTGCATAAGCGTAAGGAGACTCTGAATCGCCACTATCGCAAGCGGAAACACAAGTCGCATCTTTATCGCTGGCAAAACCACTGACGCCATCGCCGCCATAAGCTCTATCAATCGTATCTGCCATCGTAGCCTTTTCCAAATCACTAGGAACATGCCAACCCTTTGGACAGACCCCCTGTCTATGCGCCGTCGCGCCCGATCCGGTTAAATATACAGCGGGAGCGCAGTTGCTAGACCAACTATAATTACAAGCAGCTGGCAAATACATAGCTTCCGACCAAACATACAATCCTCCGTCAGTATTACAGCCGCCAACAGAAGAACTGCTTGGATTAGAATTAGTTTCATTATTCTCATAACACCACTTCGTCAAGACAGTATCATCGGTCATATTGCTTGAGTTACCAGCGACAGGCGCGGTAATCATTTGCCCAATATTAACATTCTGGTTCATCCAACACTGGCTTCCAATTTTTACCGCATTGTATGTAGTATTATCGACCACACAAGAAGCAGCGGAAACAGAAAAATCAGCAGACAGACCATCGCAAGACAAAATACTGCAATCACCGCAAACACAAGCCGGACATTCTGATTGCTTACCGTTCACTAACACTCCAGTATTGCCGGGGAAAAAACCTAAATTGCCTGGTATAGCGGCTAAACTATCAGCAGTAACACAATTAGTCCCTGCCTTAACTGAACCGGCATCAGCGCCCAAGCAGTAAGCTAGTGCATAATACTGACTATCGCTAGAAAGTAAATACCCATATTCATCAGCCGAACAAGTGCCATCTGATTGAGGCCGAGGATTACTAGGTATCTTTTTCATATAGACTTGACCTGTAATACTACCTGTTAGAGATTGGCCAGAAGTAATAATAACAGGATACGATCCTTCATTTGTATAATAAAGTGCCAAGGCTGATTGCAATTGCTTCATGTCAGAAACCCTAGCCGTGTCCCTGGCCTTGCCTCGAGCATTACTTAATGCCACAACCGCCAAAGTCGCCAAAATACCGATAATAACAATAACTACCAGCAATTCAATCAAGGTAAACCCCGTTAGATAATTCTTTCTATCCCACAGGGTAAAAACCTTAAAGCCCCCCGCTTAGTTTTTTGTAATTCATTGTATTCGAAATATAGACTACAATTCTAATCAGTATTCACCGCATTCCAACAAAATACCAAAAAGTATAATAATTATATCATTAACAGCAACCGCACAGAAGTCTTTTTACAAATCAAGCCTTATAGGCCTCTAACCTCGTTACTCTATGTTCTAGTTTTGTAGTGCGTGTGTCTAACAGCGGTATTTCGGAGGCAACAGCATCAAAGTCCTCTTTAGCCATTTTCTCCAAACAAGCCAAACGATACTTAATCGCGTCTAGCTCTTTGCGAACTGCCTTTAATTCACTGTTATAATCAAACATTTCGGATTGCATATTAGTAAGTCGCTTGTCGATTGACTGAAAGTTTTCATCTACTTCTACAAACTTTTTGTCAATCAAATCAAACCTTTTATCTATTTTCTCAAATCTCTGGTCTATTTTTTCAAATCTTTCATCTATAGATTCAAAGGCAGGCATCAAAATATCTTGACTAAAATTAGCAAAAGACTTATCCAGAATCTCAACCAAGGGCCCTTTGCTGAAGTTGGCAAAAGACTTGTCCAGAA
>JBAXSE010000027.1:0-14408 GCA_037130845.1 Candidatus Falkowiibacteriota bacterium
TAAGCCCGCGTAGCGGGCAAGATAGAAACCGCCGGCTTTGCCGGCGGTTTTCATATTCCTCTGCGAGCTAATAAAATAAGTTTGTTTGGATTGGCTTTTCCTTGGGCTTGCAGATCAGCTCGTGGCGTTTGTAATAATGTGCCGATGGCACATCGTGGATGCAAGTTGTCTTGACCGGGCAGCTGCCGCAGACATTGTAATAGCGTTGAGTCTTGTCGGTTCGCCAGCTGGCGCCGGCAGGGTAGTTGATGGCTGTTTGGCGGCCGCGGTATTCGTCCATGTAGCCGACATTGCCCGGGCTGTCTTTGCAGCAAGAACGTGAATAGAGCCAGAGCGCATTGCAGAGTTCGACCGGTTCTATTTTGTGCCGCTCGCAATAGACAAGCGACACTTCACGCAGGGCGCTGATAAAGCCGTTACGCCAGATATTCTTGCCGTAATCTGCTTGGTCTATCTGAATAATATTGTGTTCGACCATCATGCGCATGACATGAAAGTCTACAGGCACAGGTATCATTAGCGGTTTGACTAGACCGGTATCGACCAAGAAGTAGGACAGCATGCTGGCCATCTTTTCTTGGAAGCCTAAAAAGCCGTTGGGCTTGTCCGGGTTAAATTTACCCTGGTTGACAATGCGGTGATAGAGCAATGAGTAATCGCCATCCAAGCCGTCAAAGAGCATGAGCGGGTTGCCGTGCCAGAAGTAGTCGAGTTTGCGGAAATTCTTGACCCAGAAGCCGGCGGTCGCCTCCGCTCCGTAGTTGAGCGAAGTGCCGACAAAAAGCTTGCGGATAGCCGCTTGGTGGCCTTCGAATTTTTCCCGACGAAAATAATCTGGTCGAAAAATCAGCGGATACTTTTGGTATATCGGACTTAGTGTCAATATGGCTTGCAGGCTATTGATGCCGCCCCGCATATAATAGCAGGAGCAGAACAGGAAGCAGGCTAGTTCGGTGTCGGTTTTAATATTTTTGGGCAAGTTTTCTTTTATATGAGGCAGCTGGGCCTTATCGTAGGGCGGCGCGCCCGCCCGCAAAAGTTGTATCAGTTTGCCGAAAACTTTTTCGGCAATATCCCAATTGATAATAATCGGTGTTGTCGCCATCGTCAGCTTTCTAATTAGTTGTAAAAGGACTATTTTTGCTTGTGTTGATAGATATAATACAGATTGCCGCGATTGTCAAAAATGCTTGATTTTGCTAAGATTAAGATATGAAGAATGAAATAATTATTTATCAAAATAAAAAGGGTGCAATAGAGTTCAAGGGTGATTACAAGAAAGAAACCCTTTGGGCTAATTTACAGCAAATTGCTGATCTTTTTGATATAGACAAATCGGGTATTTCTAGGCATATTAAGAATATTTATCAAACGGGCGAATTGCAGCAACGGTCAACTGTTGCAAAAATTGCAACAGTTCAAAAAGAAGGAAAAAGGGAGATAGAGCGTAATATAGAATATTATAATTTAGATGTAATGTTGTCGGTTGGCTATCGGGTAAATTCAAAGCAGGCAACTAGTTTTAGGCAATGGGCGACCAAGACTTTGCGCGAATATATCACCAAGGGTTTTGTGGTGGACAAGAATCGAATCAAGAATAATTATAGCCAGTTTTTGGAAGCAATCGAGGCTATCAAGCGATTGGTGCCGGCTGGGTCAAACATTGATAGCGCCAGCGTCTTGGAATTAGTAAACGCATTCGCCGATACCTGGCTGTCGTTGGATGCTTATGATAGAGACGAATTGGCTGTTAGCGGGGCTACGCGCAGAGCTGTGTCTTTGACTGCCGCGCAATTGGAAAAAGCTTTAGCTGAATTCAAGGACGAGCTAATTAGACAGGGCGAGACTACCGAGTTATTCGGCCGAGAACGACAACGTGAATCTGTGGCCGGCATAGTCGGCAATGTGATGCAATCTTTCGGCGGGCAACCTCTGTATAAGACTGTGGAAGAAAAGGCAGTGCACCTGTTATATTTTGTAGTAAAAAATCATCCTTTTGTGGATGGCAACAAGCGCAGCGGGGCCTTTGCCTTTGTTTGGTTTCTGAAAAAAGCAGACCTATTGGAAAAATCCAAGATTACTCCACCGGCGCTGACTGCGTTGACACTATTGGTAGCAGAAAGCAGCCCGAAAGATAAAGAGCGGGTAACGGGGTTAATATTGATGTTATTAAAGAAGTAGTTTTTTCGATAAGCTTGACAATTGTAATACAATTGTAATACAATCTATAAATAATAATTGAATTAGATAAAATATATGCGTCAAGTTGTTAGTTTGTCTCTGCCCGCGCAAATGACCAAAGGACTTAAGAGTCTGTCAAAGAAAAGGGGCTTTGCTTCTGTCAGCGATTATATCAAACAGTTAATCGAACAAGACAAGGATTTGATTTCGGTTGATGAATTGTTGGTTATGGTCAAGAAGGCGGAAAAAGAATACAAAGGAGGCCGTGCTGTCACTGCCGACTCTTTAGCTGACCTATTATGATGGTCGGTAAGATTTTGTATTCATCTGATTTTATAAAGCAACTGAAAAAATTGCCCAAGCGGATTATTGTTTTAGCTGTCAGCAAAGAAAAAATATTTAGAGCAAACCCTTTGCACACATCGTTGCGTTTGCATCAATTGCAAGGCAGGCTGATCGGCCTTTGGTCGTTGTCTATTTCCGGCAGTTATCGGATAATTTTTGAACGCCAGGATAATGGCGATATTTTGTTTGTATCCATCGGCAAGCATGATATTTATCGGAATATGTAATTTCTGAAAATAAGATATTTTTTGCAGATAAAAAAATCAAGCCCGCGATCATGATGATTACGGGCTTTTAGATATGGCGCCAATTATTGGCATTAGTCGCATTAAGCGGCGAGGAAGCGGGCAGACTTTTCCCTGGTTCCATAAAACTTACTCCTGAGTGTTTGAGATAAATGGTAATAAGAATCGATACGCGTCGCGAAATGGGCATAGTTGTCCGGAAGTTCGCGGTTGTTGCCAAAGAGATAGAGATTAGGCACGAGGCCGATCAGGGTTTGCAGCTTGTGCAAGTCATCGTCGACATAGGCGTCGAGACCGAGGTGGCATGCCACATCAGCTTTGGTTTCGCCGGGTCCGGCGTGATGGATTTCCAAGTACTGCAGCAAGCCGTGGCGTTGCAGGATTTCGTAGCTCAGCTTGAGGCTGCGGCCATAGTTGGAAGTGACGACTATCAGCTTGAAATCGCGGGCAAAACGAGTGATAAACTCTTTGGCTCCGTAAAGCAGCGGCATTTGATGGCCGATGAAGTCGATATGATAGACGTAGCGTTGTAACTCGGTGTATTGTTCCAAAGTTAACAGTTTTTTTTCGCGCACTACGATTTGGGTAGTGCAATCAACGGGCGCAATCTCGATCTGGTACAATAGTTCCGCGATGCGGGATTTGAGCAGGCCGTCATCGAGGATGACGCCGTGGATGTCCAAGCCCAGCTTGGGCGGTCCCTTGGTAGAATTATGGTGATGTCGCATAGACACCCTCCTTCCTGTAATTATAAATGAACGATTAATTAGTTGGCTTAATCTTAGCAAAAAATATGGATAATTTCAAGATATGTCGGATAATAAAAAATATGAGCAAATGCTCATATTTTTATTGTGCCCAAGGAGGGACTCGAACCCTCACTCCGTTGCCAGAACACGATTTTGAGTCGTGCGCGTCTACCAGTTCCGCCACTCGGGCTAAAAATAAATTGTTGAATGTAGCCACTCGGGCTTATTCGATTCTTAATATAACTAGACTAACAAAAAATGTCAAATCTTGGTCGTTGTCAAATAGTCGGTGATAGTTTATAATGGATACAATATGGGAAAAATCATTGCAGTAGTAAATCAAAAGGGGGGTGTGGGCAAAACCACTACTTCTGTTAATCTGGCAGCTTATTTGGCTCATTTGGGACGCAAAGTGCTGTTGATTGATATCGATCCGCAGGCCAATGCTACATCTGGTCTGGGCATTGATCACGCTAACCTAGAACACGGGCTCTATGAGGCTATTTTGGGTGACAAGCGTCTGACTGAAGTTATTATCGAAACAGGCCAACACGACCTGCATATCGTGCCGGCCACCAATTCTCTGGCCGGCGCCGCCATTGAGCTGGTTAGCATGCCGGAGCGTGAATTCCGTTTGTCCAAGCTAATCGAGGAAGTGCGCGATCATTATCATTATATTATAATGGACGGCCCGCCCAGCTTGGGTCTATTGACCGTCAACAGCTTGGTGGCCGCCGATGAAGTCTTGATCCCGGTGCAGTCCGAGTATTATGCCCTGGAGGGATTGAGTCAATTGTTGTATACTATAAATCTGATCCAGGAGAACCTCAAGGCGGATTTGACCGTCATGGGAGCGGTCATCACCATGTTCGACAAGCGCAACAGCCTGTCTGCCCAAGTGATGAACGAATTATACAAATATTTCCCCAACCGCATCTTCCGCAGCATCATCCCTCGCAGCGTCCGCCTAGCCGAAAGTCCCAGCTACGGCCGTTCCATCCTAGGCTATGACCCAAGATCCAAAGGCGGGAGGGCCTACGAGAAGCTAGCCCGAGAAATCATTGCTTTAGAGCAGAAGTAATTATTCATTAGATTTTACATTTTAGTTTTAACTTTTAACATAATTTATGTCCGGACTTGGCAGGGGCCTCGGATCCCTTATACCTTCTAAAATTACTCCGACGCCGGTTAAACCGGTGGTTTCGGCGTTGGCGTCAGAAACGGATAACGAGCCGCCTTTTGCCGGCTTGCCCGAAGGCTTCCGCGAGCATGTCTTGGACTTGGATGTCGATCTGATCCGAGCTAATACCCATCAGCCGCGCCAGGATTTCGCCGAGGGGGCTTTGGCCGATCTGGCCGAATCTATCCGCGAACACGGCATCCTGCAGCCCTTGGTAGTTATCAAGAGAGGAAATAGCTATGAATTGGTGGCAGGGGAGCGCCGTTTGCGCGCGTCCAAGTTGGCAGGTTTGACCAAGGTGCCGGCTATTGTGCGCGATTTCGATGAGCAAAAGAAGATGGAATTGGCCCTAATCGAGAATATCCAGCGTGAGGACCTCAATCCGATGGAAGTGGCCCATTCTCTCAAACGGCTGTCCGATGAATTTAATCTGACTCAAGAATCTCTGTCTAAGCGTCTGGGCAAGGCTAGGCCGACCATTGCCAATAGCCTGCGTTTGCTAACTTTGCCTTCCGAAATACAGCGCGCTTTGTCTGCCGGTATGATAACCGAAGGCCACGCCAAGATACTCTTGGGCTTGGAATCACCGGTCAAGCAACTGGTGATGTTCAAGAAGATCGTGGCCAACAAGATGAGCGTGGCCGATACCAGCACTGCTACTCGCAAAACCGGCGGCACCAAGCAGGCCAAAGTCAAGGTTTCGACCGCCGATTCGGATAATGAGGCCAAGATTAGGGAATATTTGGGTGCCAAGACCGAAATCAAGAAAAGCAAGCAAGGCGGCCAGATAGTTATTTCCTTCTTTTCTGATGATGAATTGGAGGGAATTATCAAGAAAATAACCAAAAAATAACAAATTAGTGCTTGACTGGTAGTGGTAGTATGTATAGCCTGTGGAAAACTACTTTTTGAGGCCGATAATTTATCGAGAAAAACAGACAAATTAATATTAGTTTTGACCTAATATTAGGTTAAAAATAACTCAATCTTGACTATTTTAAAAATAGTTCCGAGGATATTTGACATTTTCAAATATTTTTGTTAGTATAAGTCTAATTTGAAGTCAGTTTACACAAGTCAATCTACTAACTTAACTTGATGAATACTACAGCGACCAAGTTTCAATGGGATACGCGCCTTTTAGCGTCTTTGCTTAATTAAAAGCTAAAACCACTGGAACAAGGGTCGCTTTTTGTTTACACGATTAATGTTAAGTCCAATAATTTGCCAGATTTAAAAATTAGATTTCCTGGGGCAAACGATGCCTCCGGAGTTTTTGTTTGTTTTTTAGCTAAGAAAAATATATGCCAAAGTCCCAAACAAATTTCGATCGCCATTCCAATCGCGTCTACTTTGTAGAAAAGGAATCGGCGATGCCCATGCCTGATTTGATCGAGGTTCAGAAAAACTCTTACGGTTGGTTTATGCGTGAGGGTCTGTCAGAGCTTTTTGATGAGTTTTCTCCTATTACCGACTTTATCGGTAGGGACTTGGAGTTGACCTTCGGCGAATATTACTTCGACGAGCCGAAATTCAACGAGATGGAATCGAAGGCCAAGAACATTACTTACGAAGCGTCCTTGCGCGTCAAGGCCACTATGCGTAACAAGAAGTCGGAGGCGACCACTACCCAAGAAATCTTCTTGGGCGACTTCCCTTTGATTACCAAGAACGGTACTTTTATCATCAATGGCATCGAGCGTGTCATCGTCTCGCAGCTGATCCGTTCGGCCGGTGTTATCTTTGGCGCTACCAGTGTCAAAGGCAAGAAATGCTATAACGCCAAGATTATCCCGAACCGCGGCGCTTGGATCGAATTGGAGGCCGATTCTTCCAATGTCATCTGGGCTCGCATTGACCGTAAGCGCAAAGTAGCCGCTACTTCGCTGTTGCGCGCCTTTGGTTTTAGCTCTAATGAGGAAATCAAGGCCTTGTTTACCGAGATTGACCCAGAAGGCGAGGATTCCTTTATCGATGCCACTTTGGGCAAAGATATCGCCTCTAACGAAGAAGAAGGCTTGATCGAAGTCTACAAGCGCATCCGTCCGGGCGATCTGGCTACGGCTGATAATGCCAAGAGCTTGATTCACTCCATGTTTTTCCGCTTTGACCGTTACGATTTCGATCGCGTCGGCCGCTACAAACTGAACAAACGTTTTAATTTTAATATCCCTAATAACAAAGAAACTCGTGTTTTCCGCCGTGAAGATTTGGTAGCCATCATGTCCGAGCTGATCCGCCTGTCGGTGGAGCAGGCCAAGGAAGATGATATCGACCATTTGGGCAACCGCCGCGTGCGCGCCATCGGTGAATTGTTGCAGAACAAGACCCGCGTCGGCTTCTCCCGCATGGAACGCATTATCCGCGATCGCATGTCGATCATGGATATGGAAACCATCACTCCTAACAAATTGATCAATGCCCGTCCGTTGATCAGCGTCGTCAAGGAATTCTTTATGAGTTCCCAATTGTCCCAATTCATGGACCAGACCAATCCTCTGTCCGAATTGGAGCACAAACGCCGTCTGTCAGCCCTGGGTCCCGGCGGCTTGACTCGCGAGCGCGCCGGCTTTGAAGTCCGCGACGTGCACTCCACCCATTACGGCCGCATCTGTCCAATCGCCACTCCGGAAGGTCCGAATATCGGTTTGGTCGGCCACTTTTCTTCTTATGCCCGTTTGAACGACTTCGGCTTTATTGAAACTCCTTATAGAATGGTTTTGCATGATGTTGAGAACGAACCGAACAAGACCGAAGGCCGCATCGCCCGTGAAGATGTCTATGAATTGGGCAAGAACGGCGAACGCAAGACTATAATCATCAAGGCAGGCGAAAAGATCGACGCCAAAGCCGCCCGCAAACTGCAAGAAAAGGCCGGTCTGGTTTTGATACCGATTAAGCCCGTAGTCACCGATGAGATTGTCTATCTGGATGCTTTGGAAGAAGAAAAATATATCAGTTCCGCCAGTACCACGCCTTTTGACGAACATGGCCACTTTTTGGTAGCCAAGGCCGAAGTCAGAAAGTATGGCGAACCGACTGTCGAAGATGTCGACAAGATCGACCTTTTGGGCGTCGCTGCCAATCAAATCGTCTCTGTGGCCACTTCCTTGATTCCTTTCTTGGAACACGACGATGGTATCCGCGCTTTGATGGGTACGAACATGCAACGTCAGGCTGTGCCTCTCATTAATCCCCAGGCGCCAATCGTCGGTACCGGTATCGAATACCGCGCTGCCCGCGATTCCGGCCACGCTATTGTGGCTGATGCCGATGGTGAAATCGTCAAGCTGGATGGTGGCAAGATTGTGCTCAAGGGCGCTGACGGCAAAACCTATGAACATCGCCTCAATAAATATCTGCTTTCCAACGCCTCTACCTGTATCAACCAGCGTCCGACTGTTTCCAAGGGTGCTAAGGTTAAGAAGGGCGACTTGATCTCTACCGGTCCTTCTATTTCTGACGGCGAACTGGCCTTGGGCAATAATGTCCTGGTCGGCTTTATGACTTGGGAAGGGTTCAACTACGAAGATGCTATTATTATTTCCGAGCGTTTGGTCAAAGAAGACTTGTACAGCTCTATCCATATCGAGAACTACACTATCGACGTACGCGATACCAAGCTTGGTCCCGAATTGATTACCAATGATATTCCGAATATCTCGGAAGAAAAATTGCGCAATCTGGACGAACGAGGCATTATCCGCATCGGCGCCGAAGTATCATCCGGCGATATCCTGGCCGGCAAGATTACGCCTAAGGGCGAAACCGAACTCTCGGCCGAAGAAAAACTCTTGCGTGCTATTTTTGGCGACAAGGCCAAGGATGTGCGTGATAGCTCCCTGTATCTGGAACACGGCGAACACGGCAAGGTGGTTGATGTCAAAATCTTCAGCCGTGACCAAGGCGACAAATTGTCGACCGGCGTCATCCAATCCATTCAAGTCACTGTCGCCAACCTGCGCAAGATCCGCGCCGGCGACAAGATGGCCGGACGCCATGGTAATAAGGGCGTTATTTCTAAGATCGTTCCGCCAGAAGATATGCCTTACTTGGAAGACGGAACTCCGTTGGATATTATCCTGTCTCCTTTGGGCGTCGTCTCTCGTATGAACTTGGGTCAGCTGTTGGAAACCCATTTGGGTATTGCGGCCAAGAAACTGAATTACAAAGTAGCTACGCCTCCTTTGAACGGCTTGTCCGAGGAACAGATCCGCGGCGAATTGCGCAAGGCCGGTTTGCCTGAAGACGGCAAGATGGTTATGACCGATGGCAAGAGCGGCGCTATTTTCGATAACAAGGTGACCGTCGGTTACAAATACATGTTGAAGCTGAACCATATGGTGGAAGACAAGATCCATCAGCGCAGCATCGGTCCTTATTCGCTTATCACGCAGCAGCCTTTGGGCGGCAAAGCCCAATTCGGCGGCCAGCGTTTCGGTGAAATGGAAGTCTGGGCCTTGGAGGCCTACGGCGCTGCGCATAACTTGCAGGAAATCTTGACCATCAAATCCGATGACGTTAGCGGACGTTCGAAGGCTTATGAGGCGATTATTAAGGGCAAGACTATCGAAAAGCTCAATGTTCCGGAATCCTTTAATGTCTTGGTGCGTGAGTTGAAAGGCTTGGGTCTGGATGTTGAATTGCTCAATGCCGGCGGACAGGCGATCGACTTCGAACGCGAAGAAGAACGCCCGGCTCGTCCGTTGGTGAGCGAAGATGCGGCTATCGTAGACGAAGAAGCTCCTGAGGAGCTGAAACTGACCGACGTCTTGGCGCAGCCGGAGATTGTGGTGCCGTTAGAAGAGGCAGAAGCCTTGATCGATTAATTAGTTTTATTAGACTCATACATATATGCTTAATCCAATTAAGACTAGTGATTTCGAGGCTATCCGCCTGAAGGTCGCCTCACCTCAGGATATCACCAGATGGTCGCACGGCGAAGTGATTCGTCCCGAAACCATCAACTACCGCACACAGAAGCCGGAAAAGAACGGCTTGTTCTGCGAACGCATTTTTGGCCCTTCCAAGGACTATGAATGCCATTGCGGTAAATATAAGAAAATACGTTACAAGGGCATTGTTTGCGAAAAGTGCGGGGTCGAGGTAACTCGTTCTATCGTGCGTCGCGAACGCATGGGCCATATATCCTTGCAGACACCGGTTACTCATATCTGGTTTTTGCGCGGTTTGTCTTCCAAGGTTGGTTTGGCGCTCAATTTGAGCGTTCAGTCTTTGGAAAAGGTGGTCTATTTTGCCAGCTTTATTATTACCGAAGTCAACGAAGAATTACGCGAGGCGACTGTTGAACAGATTAAGGAAGAATACAAGGCCAAACGCAAGATGTTTGAAAACGACTTTACTAACCAAGCCAAGAATATCAAGGCTAAAGAGGCTAAATTGCTCAAAGAAGAAAAATCGGCCTTTGAAGCCAAGGACATCTTGGATCGTGAAATTAGCGCAGCCGAAAAGGTGCGCGATGAAAAGATGGCTTCTTTGGAAGAGGCTTTTTCTCAGGCCACCAAGGAACTTAAGAGCTTGAAGGTGATGAACGTCATCTCCGAAAACATCTATCAGAATCTGAGCTTGAAATACGGCCACATCTTTACTGCCAGCATCGGCGCCGAAGCGATCCGCGGCTTGTTGGCCGAGATTGATTTGCCGACCGTGATTGAAAGTTTGGAAGCCGAGTTGATTGACATTATCGAATCCAAGAAAGACAAAGCGATCAAGCGCCTTAAATTTTTCAAGAATCTTCAGAAGAATAACTTGCGCCCAGAATGGATGATTATGACCAAGATTCCGGTTATCCCTCCTGATTTGCGCCCGATGGTGGCTCTGGACGGCGGCCGTTTTGCCACCTCCGATTTGAACGACCTTTATCGCCGCATCATCAACCGCAACAATCGCCTGCGCCAGCTGATCGAATTGTCCGCTCCGGAAGTTATCTGCCGCAATGAAAAACGCATGTTGCAAGAAGCGGTCGATGCCTTGATCGACAATTCTATCCGCCATGGCAAGACCGTAGTTGCTTCGACCGGTCAGAAACGCACTCTGAAATCCTTGGCCGATTCGCTCAAGGGTAAACAAGGTCGTTTCCGCCAGAACTTGCTGGGCAAGCGCACCGATTATTCCGGCCGTAGCGTTATTACCGTCAATCCAAATCTTAAATTGTCCCAGTGCGGTATTCCGAAGCGCATGGCTATTGAATTGTTCAAGCCCTTTATTATTTCCAAATTGATCCAAGCAGAAATCGTCCATAATGTCCGCTCCGCCAGCCGCTATATCGAGGCCGGCCATGATATAGTTTGGGATATCCTGGAAGAAATCATCAAGAAGAGCTATGTGCTGTTGAATCGCGCTCCTACTCTGCATCGTTTGGGTATCCAGGCTTTCCGTCCGATTTTGATCGAAGGTTTGGCCTTGCAGATCCATCCGTTGGTTTGTACCGCTTTTAACGCCGACTTCGACGGCGACCAAATGGCTGTTCACGTCCCATTGACCGAAGAGGCTAATTGGGAGGCCGAGCATCTGATGTTGGCTTCTCGTAACTTGCTTAAGCCGGCTACCGGCGACCCAATCGTCACTCCTTCGCAGGATATCGTTTGGGGCACCTATTACCTGACCAGCGAAGAAGAAACTCCGGCTGACAAGGTCAAGTATTTTAGCGACGAAGAAGAAGCCAAGCTGGCTTATGCTATGGAAGTAATCGGCTTGCGCCAGAAGATTAAGGTCCGTATCAATAAATACGGTCTGGAAGGCATGACCGAAACGACCGTCGGCAAGATCTTGTTCAACGAGCTGTTGCCTGAGAAATTGCGTTTTGTCAATAAGGTAGTAGGCAAGAATGAAGTCAAGAATCTGTTGCGTGAGCATTTGCAGCACTTCAGTTCCGAGCAGACCGTCGACTTTGTGGACAATCTCAAGAATAACGCTTTCAAATATATTACCCGTTCCGGCCTCTCTTGGGGTATGGGCGACATGGCTACCTTCGAGGAAGTAGAAATCAAGATCAAAGAAACCGAAGCCAAGGCTGAGGAGGTGGTGGAAATCTACGAAGAAGGCTTGCTGACCGATAGCGAACGCTATGCCAAGGTTATCGAGATGTGGACCAAGACCAAAGAAGAAATCACCGAGGTTTGCACCAACCGCTTGGATAAGAATGGCCCTGTTTATTCCATGATCAAATCCGGCGCTCGCGGATCTTGGGCTCAGTTGACTCAGATTTTGGGCATGAAGGGTTTGGTAACTTCACCTTCCGGCGCTATTATCGAATTGCCGGTCAAAGGTAACTTCAAAAAAGGCTTTGATGTCTTGGAATATTTCATCGCTACCCACGGTGTGCGTAAAGGTTTGTCCGATACCGCCTTGCGTACCGCTAACGCCGGTTATTTGACCCGTCGTTTGGTGGACGTCTCGCAGGATGTGATCGTCTTCGAGGAAGACTGCGGCGATGATGTCGGCGTGGTCTGGACCAAGAAAGAATGCGACGCCATCGGCAAACCGCTGATCGCTCGTATCATGGGCCGTTACTTGTTACATGATTTGAAGAATGAAGCAGGCAAGGTTTTGATTAAGGCAGGCGAACTGGTGACCGAAGAATTGTCCACGGAATTTGCCAAAGAAAATATCCCCCAATCGACTATTCGTTCTATGTTGACCTGCCGCGCCGCTCGCGGCGTCTGCCAGACTTGCTATGGCTACGATTTGGCCTACAACAAGAAAGTTCAATTGGGTGTGGCTGTTGGTATTATCGCTGCTCAGTCCATCGGTGAACCTGGTACTCAGTTGACTATGAGAACCTTCCATACCGGTGGTGTGGCTGGTGCGGACGATATTACTCAAGGTTTGCCTCGCGTAGAAGAAATCTTCGAAGCTCGCACACCTAAACGCAAGGCCTTCATTGCCGACGTGGCCGGTACTGTCAGTATCGAAAGCCAGGAGCGCAGTATGCAGGGCCCAGATGGCAAGACTATCTTGTCCAGCTCCCGCGAGAAATTGCTCAAGATTGTCTATCAGGGCGAAGAAGCCGACCGTTATGCCTTTGTTGAATATGCCGCGGTCAAGAGCAGCAAGATCAAACCTAAGCTGGAGGTAGAAGTAGGCCAGCATGTTAAGAAAAATGAATTATTGTATACTATCGGCGAGGTTGAAGTCAAAGCCAAACGCGCCGGCCGCGTCGAGATCGACAACAAAGCGGTCAAGGTGCAGACTCCGGCCGAGAAGATTCGTGAATATCTGATTCCTCGCGGCTTTACTATCATGGTGTCCGAAGGACAGGTGGTAGCGGCCGGCGATCAGTTGACCGAAGGTTCCATCGAATTGAAGCGCATGTATGAATTGAAGGGGATCGAAGAGACTCAGAAATACATTGTGCGCGAAATCCAATATGTTTACAGCTCTCAGGGCCAGCCTTTGAATGACAAACATATCGAAATCATCGCCCGCCAGATGTTCTCGCGCGTGATGGTGGAGGATGCCGGCAGCACCGATCTGCTGTCGGGCGAAGTGGTGGAAAAGGTGATCTTTGACCGCGAAAACAAAGCCGAGTTGGCCGAGGGCGGCACGGTTGCCAAGGGACGCCAATTGTTGATGGGTATGACTAAGGTCAGTCTGTCCACCAACAGCTTCTTGTCCGCCGCTTCTTTCCAAGAAACCAGCCGTGTCTTGATCGATGCCGCCGTTACCGGCAAAGTCGACCATTTGGAAGGCCTCAAGGAAAACGTCATCATCGGCCGCCCTATTCCGGCCGGTACCGGTTTCTACGAACGCAATCCTCATTTGGCGCCCAAGGTTGAGAAGCCGCTAGTGATGAGCGATGTCGAACCAGAGGTGGAAATCGAGGCCGAGAGCCTGATTGAACCAGAGGTTACGGCCGAAGTTGAGCCACCAGTGGTGAGCGAAGCCGAAACAGAAAACACAGAAGAATAATTTATCAGACTATAAACAAAACACCTCCGAATTTTCGGAGGTGTTTTGTTTATAGACATCACCGAGCAATTGGTCACCACACCAATAAGTGGTATAATGATATAAATAGCTTGGTACAGTATACTAGTATACTGTACCAAGAATATAATTAATAAGATAAAAAAATATGGGAGGGAAATTAAAAATGCATGATTTAAGCGATGCGCAAAGGAAGGCGTGTCTCGGCGATTTTTGTTCGATTGTCGGCTCCTTGCAAGGTTATGATGAAGCCAAGAATTTTTTCAAGGACCTATTAACCACCAGTGAGATGATAATGATTTCTCGGAGAATCCAAATCGCCAGGCAATTGATGAAAGGCTGGACGCATGAACAGATCAGGGAGAATCTGGGATCTGGTAAAGCGACTATTATTCAGGTAGATCGATGGCTAAATGAAGGCTTTGGCGGCTACAAACAAGTGCTAAAAAAATACAAAGCAAAAGAAGACGAAAGAAAGTCATATATACCACCTGCGCCCTTTTCTTTTGATGATCTTCGCAAACGATATCCCCGGCAGTATCTGCTGATAAACCTGTTCATGGCCGCCAAGAACAAGAAAAACAATGATAAGTAATCTTGGTACAGTATACTAGTATACTGTACCAAGATTACTTGTGTTGCTGGAGAGTGAGATACTGTAAGTTGCTATTTGGGTTGCATCTGTCTTTATATTGATGACTTTTGATGAATAAGTTCAGATACATTTTGGACTCCGAAGGAGTACAAAATGTTCAATCT
>JBAXSE010000028.1:0-14338 GCA_037130845.1 Candidatus Falkowiibacteriota bacterium
GTAGCAGCCTGCGATAAGCTGCGGTGAGGTGGCAAGCAACCTTTGACCCGCAGATTTCCGAATGGGGAAACCTATCCCGCTGAAGGCGGGATGCCCGCTGGTTGAAAAAATAGACCAGTGAGGGGACAACCCGGTGAATTGAAACATCTTAGTAGCCGGAGGAAAAGAGAAAAATATTACGATCTCTGATTTAGTTAGGTAATGCTTTATCTATCTGAATCAGAGATTACTATTCCCTGAGTAGTGGCGAGCGAAAAGGGAGGAGCCTAAACCAGCCGAACTGCGGTTAGTGAAACCACGCAAGTGGCGTAGCTGACTAGAAGGTGTCGGAGCCATACGTTCCGCTGGTGTTGCAAGAGGCGCATGATCGTCTTCCGATTAGACGGGTCGATGCCCATGATTTCTTAGCTGAAGTCGGCTGGAAAGCCGTACCAGAGCAGGTGATAGTCCTGTAGGCGAAAACAAATTGTGGATTGGCTGTGCGTTTTCTTAAGTAGGGCGGGACTCGTGAAATCCCGTTTGAATCCGGGTCGACTATGACCCAAGGCTAAATACTTTTTGAGATCGATAGTGAACAAGTACCGTGAGGGAAAGGTGAAAAGCATCCCTGTTAGGGAGATGAAATAGTATCTGAAACCGTATACTTACAAGCAGTCGGAGCCTTGACGCAAGTCGGGGTGACGGCGTGCCTATTGAAGAATGAGCCAACGACTTTGTTGTACGTGGCATGGTTAAGTCCGCCAAGCGGACGCAGCCGTAGTGAAAGCGAGGGTCAATAGCCCGAATTAGTCGCGTACACAAGACCCGAAGCCGGGTGATCTTGCCATGACCAGGTTGAAGTTTGACGAAAGTCAGATGGAGGACCGAACCCGTGGATTGTGCAAAATCTTGGGATGAGTTGTGGTAAGCGCAGAAATTGCAATCGAACTCGGCAATAGCTGGTTCTCCCCGAAATAGTTTTTGGACTAGCCTCGAGTACTGACCCTAGGGGGTAGAGCACTGAATGAGGGCGGGTTTACCGTCCTTAACCAAACTCCGAATACCTAGGGGTGCAACTCGGGAGTCAGACTATGGGCGCTAAGGTTCATCAGTCAAAAGGGAAACAGCCCAGACCGCCAGCTAAGGTCCCTAAATCTATGCTAAGTGTAAAAGGTGGTGTCGAGACCCAGACAACTAGGAGGTTGGCTTAGAAGCAGCCATCCTTTAAAGAAAGCGTAATAGCTCACTAGTCAAGTCTTCTCGCGCCGAAAATGTATCGGGGCTAAGCATAGTACCGAAGCTGCGGAATACATCGTAAGATGAATTGGTAGGGGAGCATTCTTGCATCGCAGAAGCCGTGTCGTAAGGCATGGTGGAGAGGCAAGAAGAGAGAATGTTGGCATGAGTAGCTAAAAGGCGGGTGAAAACCCCGCCCACCGAAAATCTAAGGGTTCCTGGGCAACGTAAATCGTCCCAGGGTTAGTCGGTCCTAAGGCCAGGCGTCTGTAGTGGGCGCGTAGTCGATGGATGAGCTGGTTAATATTCCAGCACTGCTTCAGTTTTCCGATGGGGGGACGAAGCTTTGAGGTTTGAGCGTGTATTGGTTTGCACGTTGTTTGCCGAGTAGGGCGATATAGGTAAATCCGTATCAATGCCTGAGACGGCCGACTGGAGACAATACCTTCGGGTAGCGTCAATTTGAGCTGAGAAGTTTCCCAGAAAAACCTCTAGGGCTAAGGCTGAAGCAACCGTACCGCAAACCGACACAGGTAGATGAGGCGAGGAGCCTAAGGTGAACGAGAGAAACTTCGTTAAGGAACTAGGCAAAATAGCGGGCGTAAGTTAGCAATAAGCCCTCCCCATAGCAATATGGGGCGCAGCGAATGACTTTCAATTGACTGTTTAGCAAAAACACAGCTCCCTGCTAACTCGAAAGAGGATGTATAGGGAGTGATGCCTGGCCAGTGTCCGAACGTTAAGAGGAGAGGTTAGCCGCAAGGCGAAGCTTTGAATTGAAGCGCGGATGAACGCCGGCCGTAACTATAAAAGCGCTTAGGATGTCCACCTTTGAGTGGGAAGTGTTGTAGTTACGTTAATAAATCTGACTATTTGCTGGAAACCCCCGTTAGGCTGGCGGTACTCGTTCCAATTCTGGAGCAGTGAAAATCCGTTAGATAGGGGCAATCAGCAGGAAAGATAAAATTATGTTACAGATCAAAAACATTAGTCCGCAGATCGGTTATTATTTGGCCGGGTTTGCGGATGGAGAAGGCAGCTTTATGATTGTGGCGCGCAAGCGTCCTGATTATCAGGCTGGCTGGAAAATTTCTTTATGCTTTAATGTCGCACAGAAAGAATCATATATTCTTTCGCAATTCAAAAAACATTTGGGTTGCGGCACATTAAGGCAAAGAGCCGATGGAGTCTATTATTACGAAGTTAATAATATCAATTCTATCATCGAGAATGTTATTCCTTTTTTTCAAGAATATAATTTCTTGTCGCAGAACAAAAAGAAGCAGTTTGCCCTTTTTGTCAAAGCGGCAAAGATTATCCAGGTTAAAGAACATTTAACCGAAGAAGGCAGGAATAAGATTATCGAATTGCGCAAAGAAATAAATCATGGTGGCAAGATACGTAATGAATTTTAAATCCTCAGAGACTACATGTCAGGGTCCGCCTTGGGCGGAGAAGATATAGTCCGAACTTCGGTGAAAGCCGGAGAGTGTGGCAGAAATGCCCACACCTTGCAATCGCAAGTAACAAATGAACGGTCCTAAGGTAGCGAAATTCCTTGTCGGGTAAGTTCCGACCTGCACGAATGGCATAACAAATTGAAAACTGTCTCAACGAAGTACTCGGCGAAATTACAAGACCTGTGAAGATGCAGGTTAACCGTAGCTGGACGAAAAGACCCCGTGAAGCTTTACTACAGCTTGATATTGAGTTAGGGATACACATGTTCAGGATAGGTGGGAGATCGCAAGATCAACCGTGAGATACCACCCTTGTGTGTTTTTAACTCTCACTCGTTTCCGTGAATCCGGAAAGAGGACAGTGTCTGGTGGGTAGTTTGTCTGGGGCGGATGCCTCCCAAAGAGTAACGGAGGCGTTTACAAAGGTAGGCTATCCCGGGATGGAAATCCGGGAGATAGTGTAATGGCACAAGCCTGCTTTACTGCAAGTCCTACAAGACGCGCAGTCGCGAAAGCGGAACATAGTGATCCGACCATTCAATATAGGATGGTGGAAGCTCATCGGATAAAAGCTACTCCGGGGATAACAGGCTAGTCACGCCCAAGCGTCCACAGCGACGGCGTGGTTCGGCACCTCGATGTCG
This sequence comes from Candidatus Falkowiibacteriota bacterium, assembly GCA_037130845.1. Taxonomy (GTDB): domain Bacteria; phylum Patescibacteriota; class Patescibacteriia; order Patescibacteriales; family Patescibacteriaceae; genus 1-14-0-10-37-14. Next base: position 3,320 of record JBAXSE010000028.1, read on the forward strand.
GCTCGTCGCATCCTGGGGGTGGAGAAGCTCCCAAGGGTTGGGCTGTTCGCCCATTAAAGCGGCACGCGAGCTGGGTTCAGACCGTCGTAAGACAGGTCGGTCTCCTATCCACTACGGTCGTGGAAATTTGAAGAGGCGCATCTCTAGTACGAGAGGACCGAGATGCACGGAGCGCTGGTGTACCGGTTGTCCTACCAAGGGCACTGCCGGGTAGCCATCTCTGGTTAAGATAAACGCTGAAAGCATCTAAGCGTGAAGCTGTCTCTAAGATTAGATTTCTAGACTGGTTAGAGATTATAACCTTGATAGGCTCTATGTGTAAGGCCAGCAATGGCTTGAGCAGAGGAGTACTAATAAGTCGTAAGATTTTCCCACACTCTTATCTTTAAATATTTTTGTTCTACAATTATTAGCTTGAAGGTAGTCTAAAAGACACCATAATTTTGGCGGCTCTTCCGTTGAGGTCACACCCGATCCCTTCCCGAACTCGGAAGTTAAGCTCATCTGGGCCGATGATACTTGGGCTCAAGCCCTGGAAAAGTAGGTCGCCGCCAGAATTATGGTGTTTTTTATATGGCATTTATCACTGCTCGCCAACCGTCGGGTTGACTTCGGCAGGCCTGCCTCCCGTCAGGGAGGGATCTTTATCCCAAAACTTACAGTAACCAATTAGACACAAAAAAACCTCCAATATGCGGAGGTTTTTGTTATTTATTGGCTAATAAAAGCCATAAATATGCTATAATTTGAACAATTATTTCGTTACTTTGAAAATTAATCATTATCAATATATTCAGAAAGGTTATATTATGAATCAAAAGTGGACTACAGGGGAAATAGTCGGCATATTTGTCGTTGCGATTGCATTAATTGTTTTTGTCGCTACGATTGCAGCGCCTGAAAATAATTGTAATAACAACATAGCTAAAGCTGCGCCATCATTGGCCAAAAGCCCGGTTGAAAATTTTGATAACTATAGCGGTACAGTGGAACCCAGCCTTTTACCGGGACGCGCCCGTTTCGATCAGGCTGCCGATTCTTCGAGCATCACTCTCTATGAAGTCCAGCGGGTCAAGATGATACCGGATATCTATGACAGTAGTAGAACTACGGTTTGCATCTGGTATAAGACGCACTTTAACCACCGTTCGAATAGGGCCGATAGTTCCGAGCGGGTGTACCAGACTCCCTGGTTCAATGTTGCGTCCAACTGTGTGGTCTTGTGGGAAGAAAGATCGCCCAAGTTTGCCCAGTGGGCCGAAATTAAAAGAATGAATGGCCGGAGCATTCTGGAATTGCACTTGAGCCCGGAAGGGGCCAAGGAAATGTAGAAATATGAAGAGGATTGCCGAACGGCGGTCCTCTTTTTCGCATCCGTTGACTTTTGGCCAGCTCTGTGGCATATTTGAGCCACAGTATTTTGAAAATTTGTTGTATTTGTGGAGGTTTAGAGATGAAAAATGCAAAACCGCTCGGCAAGTTAAGTTTTGAGGACAAGGATTTGCTCAAAAAAACTTATGCCGATTTTAAGCTTAATTATGCCGATAGTGACATGGCGCGTAATTTTATCGGCAGCTGCGAATTATGGACCGCCAAATTATCATCGAAAATTGATTGGTCTGACTTTTCTGAAAAGTTCCTAGCTAAGTCCGGAGTGGTTATAGATAGATGGTTTGCTGAACTATTAGGCAATGTCAATCAGATAGTTCTCGGTGATTCAGGCGTGGTAACGGACGCGAATAATGACGTCGCGATTATGTTTAGAGCGCCCGGACCGGATGAGGAGCACTTAGGTGAAATGACGGATCTTGAAAAAAAGGTGTATATATCTGCTTATAAGCAGTTTTATAAAAAATGGACGCCTGTCAAGGAGTCATCACCTGAGGACCTGGCCATAAATCAGGAAGCAGAAATGAATTGGAAATTGAAAGTAAATTTTCTATTTATGTACTGCCATTGTCTGATTTGCAACCGGGTCGAGCTACAATTTCCGGAGTTTAATGATTTTGCCATCCGGGAGGATTGCTGTATTGAAGAAGATTATCAGATTTGGGGTAAAAGAAAATAAAAAATAACCTCTCCGGCATAAAGTCGGAGAGGTTTTCTGTTTTTAGAGCAGGACAGGGTCGGTAGTTTGGGCCGCGATTAGATCGCGGAAGATTTCCGAGCTCTGGGATAATTCGGCATAGCTGCCGTAATCGGCAATCTGTCCATTGTCCATTACGATCACTTTGTCCACGTTCTTGATGGTGGACAAGCGATGGGCGATGATGATAGTCGTCCGTCCTTGGGAGACTCGGTCAATCGCCTGGCGTACCAGCTTTTCGTTGATAGCGTCCAGAGCGGAAGTGGCTTCGTCGAACAAGAGCAGATTGGGATCTTTGATGATCGCTCGGGCGATGGCTACTCGCTGGCGTTCGCCGCCGGAGAGCTTGATACCGCGCTCGCCGATGTAGGTGTCCAAGCCTTTGTCCAGCTTGTTGATAAAATCGGTCAATTGGGTGGTTTCCAGTACGGCGTCCATCTTTTCTTGGCTTATCGGCAGATCGCTTTGATGCATGCCATAGCAGATGTTGTCGCGCAAAGAGCGGTCAAAGACTGTCACATCTTGCTCGACATAGCCGATTTTTTGGCGATAGTGTCGGAAGTCTAAGGTCCGTAAGTCGTGGCCATCCAGGGTGATCCGGCCTGCTTGCGGGTCAAAGGCCCGCAATAGTAATTGGGCGATAGTCGATTTGCCGTCGCCGGATTTGCCGACAATGGCGACTTTCTCGCCTGCCTTGATGGTGAAACTGACATTGGTCAATACTTCGCGTTCTTCATTTTCATTGATAGGCTCATTATCGTCGTCATTGTCGGCGGTCAGGCGTTTGGGATAGGTGAAGGATACCTGGTCAAAGACGATATCGCCGGCTATCGAGCCCGGCCTTAGCGGATTATCGATATTTTTGACTTCCGGTTCTATTTCCAGCAGTTCCAGATATTTCTTGATCTCGGCCCAATTCTTAATCGATTGGCGATGGGTGGAGCCGATCTGGTAGAGGCGTCCCAGCACAGTCGAAGACCAAGACAAGATCATGGCCAGCTGGCCCAGGCTGTAGTAGCCGTAAGCCACGCAGACGACCGCCGCTCCCAGGATAATGAATTTGGAAATATCGATCACGTTCATGGTCAGGTAGATGTGATTGATAAAGCTGGTCCAGGTCTTGACCGAATCCAGGCTGATGTTGTTGCGATCATCCATATACTCATCAACTGTTTGGTCTTCACGGGCGTTGAGCTGGATGATGTCCGGATGGCGGGTGATCTCGCTATGGGTCTTGGTATTGTCGTGCCAGCGTGTTTGCAGCGCCTTGATCCGCGGGTTGAAGTGCAGGTTATTGGCAATCATCAGCCAGATATAGACGCCGGACATGGCTAAGACCGCCAGCGTCAAAGGCCAGCTGATAAAGGCCAAGAAGATCAAGGCCAGGATGGCTTGCAAGACAGTCGGCAAGTATGAATATATGACCGTGTTCATCAGCTGATGCATGGCCATTTCGCCTTTGTCGATAATGCTTTTCTTGATGCCGCTGTGCTGATTGGTGTGTTGGCCGATAGAAAAGCCCAAGAATTTGCCGACTGACAAGAAAGTCAGATGGTTGACTAGGGCGAAATCCAGCTTCTTGATCTCGTAGCGTTCCCGCAGGTAGTTCAATGTGCTCTCCACCAGGGAAATGGCGAAGTTGATAAGCAACAACGGCAAGATCGCAGTGATAATGACTCCAGGGGCCTTGCCCAAGTTCTTGACAATGCCGTCGATAATCCGGCCATAGAAGTATGGACCGGCCAGGGTGGTGGTCTGAGCGGCTACCAATAGCAGAAAAACTACAGTTAGCGGCCAGAAGAAAGGTCGAAAAAAGGGCGTAAATCGCCCCAACAATGCTTTCATTTACTATCCTTCGAGTTAGTTGTTAATTTACAGTAGCAATATTATACTATATTAAATAATATATGTCAATAGAAAGTCTTAGCCTAATTCTGCCAGTATTAAGCAAATTAAGTTATTTTTGTTGACATTATTGCTGGTTTGTTATATAAATCAAAGCAGTTCGTTTTAATTTTAAATATTATTATGTGAGGTTTTAGTGAAAAATGCGCTTGTTTTTGTAAATCGGAAGAACGAAAGTTCTCCAGAGTTGATCTTGGCTCTTAATATTCTGGAAAAAAATAGAATTACGGTCAAAAAATGCTTTATGACCACAATGTTGCCGGTATTAAAGAAGGAGTTGGATGATAGCGGTTTTGTGCCTGATATTGTATTAATCGATTCGCATTTGGAATACGCCGATCGGATTATCTGGAAAAAAATAAACCAGATGTCGCTAGAGGAGTGGGAAGAATATTTGAATATAGACAAAGAAAGGCCCTTGCCGGCCTGCAGGAGCTTGTTGATGATGTTAGGTAAATTATTGGCTGGCAACACTCCGATATTGCTATTCTTGTCCGATCTTAATGCCTATGTCGGCGAATCGTTCAACTTGTGGGGAGCGGATTGGGTAGTCCAGCCGGGAGACTCAAACTTGAATCACAAGCGATTTTTGTCCTTTTGCGCCCTATTAGCTAAGCATAAAAAAGATATAGCCGAAAATATATCTACTTTTACTATCGACAGCAGTGATGAATCCTTTCCATTTGATTTAACTGATTCTGAGGAAGAAGAATTTATATATCATAAGCGCTATAGCTAAAAAATAGAAAAAATAGTAAATCTCCCTGATATTGGGGAGATTTTTTTAATTAGTGCGTTTTGTAGAATATTAATGGTTTGGTATAAAGATTTTAATGAATGAAAAGATCCCTCCCTCGCGGGAGGCAGACCTGCCGTATGGGAGAATAAATACGCCAAGATGGCAAAAACCACCGAATTATTCGGTGGCCTTTTAAGAAATGTTTATTTGTGGGTTGGAGTGAAGTTGACGGTTAGGTGGGAGTTGAGAATGGGAATGTTTCCTTTTCTGTCTATCGACATGTAATAGTCAGGTTGTGAACCTTCTTGTTTGTACACATTGACGAGTGTAAAGCTGCGTTCCAAATCCGGCGTTGTTTTTTCTTCTACTTCGACTATACATAAGGCTGATTTGTTAAAATCATCATCAGTAAAGCCGAAATATTTGATATTCATCACAAGATTTTTGCCTGTATTCTTGTTGGCCATGTGCAGCTTGCTGCGAAAGTGTTCGGGCATATTGACGGTGATGCCGTCAGCTACAAAGCTATGAGCGGCAACTACTGCCATTTTTTTGCTTTCTGGTATGTATACGAGAACCTTCTCTTTGCGTGTAATCAACTGATAACGTGTTTCTGGTGCTGTAGTCTCCATGAAATCCTCCAAATATATATTATTGTAATGTAATGAACTTTTTAATTATTCACATTATATCACATTTTAGCAGATTTGTCAATACCTTGGTTGTGGCTGGTGTTTAAGGCTACAGCTTTCCATAATAAAATGCCTAATATTAGACAAATTAAGGCAATACCGGTATAGAGATATTTGGAGTTTCCGGTTTTTATAGGAGGAATTGCAGCTAAAGTGCTAGTAGTGCTGGCAGGGCTGGTTTTGACCTCCAGATCGGCTTGGGAGCGCAAGGCGACGGTGATAGTGTTCTGGCTGGCCTTGACTAAGCCTATGGCGCCCAGCTGGTCGCCCTTTTTGAGGCTGTTTTTGGCCATGTTTTTGGGCAGAGTTAGGCTGCCTTCGCCGGTGCCGTCGTCCAAGTAGACTAAAGAACCTCGCTTGATGGTGACTGTGCCGCTAATTTTGACAAAGGTTCCCAGGCTGTCTTCACCGAGGTCGGCTAGATCCAGTTCGGCCGGAGCGGGCAGGCGGCCGTCTTTGATTATCTTGATGTCGCTAGCCTTTTTGATCTTGAGTCGTTGGGGCGCTATCTGAGTGGATAGTTCGCCTGAAACTTCCAGCAGTTGGCCGATTTTTAGTTTGGGAAAATCTTTGTTGTAGGCGTAGATTTGTTTGGCTTGGTCTTCGCCTTCGGGTAATAGATAAAAATACTGGTTGCCGTATTCTCCGGGCAGGCTGGCTACTTGGCCGCGCCAGAGCTGGCGGGAGGCGGTGATCGTCTTTTTGCTGGTTGGCGCGGTTGAAACTTTGATTTTGGGGGTAGCCTTTTTGATTGTTGTGGTTTGGGCGGTAACTTTTTTTGGTGTGGTTATTTTTGGTGCAATTTTTTTGGTTGGTTTGGCCGGAGTAATAGTTTTTGACGTGCCTTTGATCTGGCATTTTTTGGTACTGCTCAAATGGCCATCGGAAATAGTTAGGATTATCTGGTGGCTGGTGTTGTCCAGATAATAATCCAATGCCGGTTGGATGGTAAAAAAGCGGTTATCAATTTGCCAGGCAAAGTCTAGCGTCAGCCCTTCGGGGTCGTAGGAGTCGGAGGCGTCCAGCCAGATTTGGCCTGCTTGCCCTGGGCAGTCCCAGATGATGACCGGTGCCAGATTTATTTTATTGATTTGGTTGGCTAGCCCTGGCGTGGGCGTCATGGTCCAGCTCCAGCTGTTTTGGCTAAAGTCACTTTGGTGCCAGGCGTAGGCTTGGCCTTCGGTTCCGTTGCTATAGCGCAAGCTGGTATTGGCTGTACTGTGCGCCGGCTCAAAGATTTCGATCAGTCCGCCGGAGTTGTTTAGGCCAAGCTTGCTTTGGCGCCTGGTGATTGATAAATATGCTCCGGCTGCCAGCGGGGTGGAGGAGGAGATTTTGTATAATTGAGCTTTGTCGACGTGGATTAGCCAGCCATTAAGATTAATAGGCGTATCACCGCTGTTGTAGAGCTCGATGTATTCTTGGTTTTGGTGTTCTAGGTCGGCGCCGAGCGGGTCGGGCAAGACTTCACTGATTATTAGTTTGCTTTTGCTTTCGGCAGTTTTGGGATTATCCTCTTCGGCCGTTGGCGCGGTTACTAGATTGGCATTGCCCTTGGTGGGCGTGGCAGTGAGCAGCCAGGTGCCGGTGCCATCCGGCAGGCGAGCCAGGCTTTGTCCGGCTGTGGGGGCGGGCAGGGCGCTATTTTTGCCATAGGCTAAGACATCCAAGTAGTGGCCATTGGCGTCTTTAAGATAAATGGTGTCGCCGTCATTATTGAGCGAGCATTTGGGCGCTTCGATTAATAGATAATTATTCATCTCGCCGCTTAGCTTGTGTTTGCTGCCGCTGCTGTCTTCTAGGTAGAGGCCTTCTAGGCTGATTGATGAGCCGCTGTTATAAAACTCTATCCATTCTTTGTCTCCATTGGCCGGGCTGGGATAGATTTCGTTGATAAAGAGCTGGCCATTGAGATTGATGGTTGGTATGAATGAGCCGCCGCCTGAAGTTGGAGTAGCTGTTTGGGCGGGAGGATTTTCGGTTGTAGCGGCTACAGCAGCGCCGCAGCTGAAATCAACGGCGTTGTTATCGGTGTCGGTTAAGTTTAGACGTTGGACAGGCGTAGCGCCTGCCGGGTTGCAGGTGGGAGTATTTTCGGCCAGCGATAGGCATTCGCCCCAGCCGACGGCGTCGATAATCGCGCCGGTGTTCTCGGATCCTTGGCGCAGGGCGGCGCAATTGTCCGCGGCCAGGCTGCCGCTGGTTGTGATGTCTGCCCCGAGCTCGGCGCCGTATTGGCTGTTGGCCCAGCTGTAGTAGGCGCCGGGTGCGACCATAGTGTCGGCGGTCCACGATTTGAGCGTAGTGTCGCTGGCGCCGGTCTTGGTGCGTTTGATCAGACGTAAGCCCTTGAGATTGAGAGGTTCGCTGCTGGCATTGTAGAGCTGGATGAGGTCGGCATCAGTTTTGCCGTCACCGCCCGAGATTTGGACCTTGTTAATCAGCCAAGTGGTGGAGACCGCCTCGGCTAGGTCTTGGTAATTGAATAATAAAAAAAGAAAACCGAGTAAGGCTATCAGCCCGGCGGTTTTCTTGATGGTAGAGCCTATAAGAGTAATCATAAATTTTTTGATTCTCCGGTATACTTATTTTTTAAGTTCCGCTTTGAACCAATCGACCCAAGGTATGGTTAGGGGATTGACTCCATTTTCTAGCGCCAGATACAAGGTAACCCAGGCGCCCAATTGCAACATTTCCAGGGATTGTCCTAGTTTGGTGTGGGCCAGGAGTTGGATGTCGGCAAAAGCGATGCCATTTTTGGCCACTACTTGCTTGGTCAGCTTGGCGCGTTGTTGGACTTTTTCGGAATAGAGCGATGAATCAAAGAAGACAAAGATGATGTCGTCTTTATTGGAGTCCGGTTTGGCCAGGCCTTCCATGGCGTGATGGTTAAGGTCGGGCAAAACCAGATAGCTGGCAAAGTTTTTGGAATTTTCGTTAAGCTGGTTGCGCAGGGTATGCAGATTGCCGGCCAGGAAATCGCCGGCTATCAATACAATCTGCCGTCCTTTGAGTCCGCCGGCAATCTTGGCTGCATCGTTATCTTCTTTGTCTGGCAGCATGGCATCGCCCCAGCCTTTCATCTTTTGCAAAGTATTTTTGATCGACAATTGGTTTAGGTTAATGATGCCCAGTTTGTCTAGGACGGCGCTGAGAGCGAAACAAGTGTAGCCGACAGCTAGGCGAGGCTGGCCCGAAGGATTATGAGTGGCTTGAAAGGCCAGGATAGGCAGATTGTCGGTTTTGGCCAGGGAGACAAGCTGGTTGTCTGCGCTTTCGGCGGTGATGACCAGACATTTGGCGCCTTGGCGCTTGGCCTCTTGGTAACTGGCTAGGGTTTCCTCGGTGCCACCGGAATAGGAGGAGAGAATAAAGAGAGTATTGGCATCGACAAAGGCAGGGATCTGATAATCGGCCGAAATGATAATGGGCATCTTGAGCTCGTCGGCAAAAACGCTGGCAATAATGCGGGCGCCCAGGTTGGAGCCGCCCATGCCGGAGACAACGACTTTGTTAAAGTCTCTATAATTATCGGGTAATGTCAGCTGTTGGCCGACGGTTAGGATATCGGTAATCTGGTCGGGCAGGGCAGAGAGCGAAGCGACGGTAGAATCAAAATCTTGTTGGCTGAGGCCTTCGGGTAGTTTCATAATAAGCGATTAGTTTTATAACTATTTAATTATACCACTATTTTTTTTCTAGCAATAGGCGGGGTGCTAAAAAAGACCGCTGATAATCAACGGTCTTTTTTATATATCTAGATAGTCAATAGATCAAGGAATTTCTGCGGCTCTTTGTAAGGGCCGATGATGGCTAGGTTGAGATTGGCGGGGATAAATATTTGTTGGGCGATTTTTTGGATATCGGCGGCCGTGACTTTGTCGATCTCGGCTAGCAGTTCTTGGGGGGTGATAACGCCGCGGCTGGGATTGGGTGTCTGGCGGAGCATGATATCTTGGCGGGCGAACCATTCGGCCATTTCGTCCGATGATTCCAGGCTCAGCGGAATTTTGCCCTTAAGCAGATTCTTGACTCGGCTTAATTCTTCGTCGGATACCAATTCGTTTTTCATCCGGCGGTATTCGGTCATAATCACTTCGGCCGATTCGATGGCCTTGTCGACCGGCACGCCGGCGCGGGTGGAGAGGTAGCCGGAGTCGGTGTAATTCTCGCCCGAAGTAGAGACATAATAGGCTAGGCCGCGGCGTTCACGCAGCTCGGTAAAGAGGCGGGAGCTCATCGAGCCGCCCAGGATGAGAGATAGCAGTTTGAGAGCGTATTCGTTCTGATTGGCATAACCCCAACTGCGCACGCCCAAGATCATGTGAGCCTGATCGGTGTCCTTGTAGAATAATTTGACCGCTGCCTCGCTTTGGGATTCGACTGTGGTAGGTTTGGCTTTCCAGGCTGCCTGGGGCATCGGGGCGAAGTAGCGTTCGGCCAGCTCTTGGATATTCTCCGGTATCATGCCGGCTAGGATAAGACAGGATGAATTGGTGCCGTATTGTTCTTGCCAATAGGCGACCAGCTGGTCGCGGGTAAAGGCGGCGACGATTTCCTTGGTGCCGGCAGTATCCCAGCCGGCAGGCGTGTCGCCATAGAGCAGTTCTTCGTAGACTTCTTCGATATACCACATCGGATTGTCGCGGTACATATTGATTTCCTCGATAATGACGCCTTTTTCTCTTTCCATTTCCTCGGCCGCAAATTTTGAGCCCAATAGCATATCAGAGACCACGTCCAGGGCCAGTTCTAGGTGTTCGCCGGCGGCTTTGACCCAATAGCCGGTATATTCCTTGCTGGTAAAAGCGTTAAATTCGGCGCCGACATTATCCAAGGTTGAGGCGATATCCATGGTGGTAGGGCGCTTGGTTGTACCCTTAAAGAACATGTGTTCCAAAAAGTGGGAGATGCCATTAATTTCGCGGCTTTCATAGCGGGAGCCGGTGGCGAACATGGCCAGAGCGGTAACGGTCAGCGCGCCTTCCATGGGGACGGTAATCAGCTTGAGACCGTTGCTTAAAACTGTTGTTTTATACATATTTTATTGTTATTAATCAATACATTATAGCGGAAATAGAGCTAAAATAGCAAATAATCATTTGTTGTAAACAAGTTATCTACAGCCTGTGTTATATTAAAAATAGCCTTATGCTAGGCAAAATGTAGTATATTATCTTGACAATGGTAGGTTCCTATGCTTTATTTAAGTAATCAAAAAAAGTTCTTTTTAATGTTTATTGTCATTTATTACTTGTTTTGAATGGGTAAATGGGCTATTTTTTCACTAATACGGAGGGTCTATGAAATTTTTTGTGGTTATGATTGGACTGGTGCTCTATATTATTGCATTGGTCTGGGGGGTTAAACATCTCATTCCAAGTATTATTTTAGCCGATCTTCTAATGACGATTGGCGCTTTGGCTGCCGGGCCGATCTTTGGCCTGTGGCTGGTAGACAGACCGAGGCAACTGCCTCAATAAAACAAAACCCCTCCGTATAATTTGGAGGGGTTTTTATTATAGATTTTTACGCAGGTAATTTCTTAGCTCGGTTACAGGTATTCTGATTTGTTCCATGCTATCCCTGTCGCGGAC
>JBAXSE010000029.1:0-14008 GCA_037130845.1 Candidatus Falkowiibacteriota bacterium
GCACCTGTTCAGGAGATCTCCGTGTTCACGGAGATAAATATGCTAGGGACGAATTCCACACAACATCAGTTTTAATTTACTAACATTAATAAATCAATCCTTGTCCTTCGTGGGGAGATCCCCGGGAGTACCGGGGATAAATACATATACATATGATCAACATAAACGATACACTCCCGGAGATGGCCCTCGAAGCCTATCAGCAAGAACAAATCAAAAAAATCAATCTGGCGGACTTCCGCGGACATTGGCTGGTGATGGTTTTTTATCCGGCTGATTTCACTTTTGTCTGCCCGACCGAGCTGGGAGAGCTGGCGCAGCGCTACGAAGCCTTTAAGGCCGAAGGCGCCGAAATTATTTCGGTTTCGACCGATACAGTCTTTGTCCACAAAGCCTGGCATGACGCCAGCCCTATCATTAAGAATATTTCTTTCCCAATGGTAGCCGATCCAACCGCCAAGCTTGCCCGCCTTATGAACGTCTATCTGGAAGACGTAGGCGTAGCCCTGCGCGGCTCCTTTATCTTCAATCCAGAAGGCCAGCTAAAGACAATTGAAATACATGATAATTCCATCGGCCGTAGCGCTGACGAGTTATTGCGCAAATTACAGGCGGCCAAATTCGTAGCCGAACACGGCGGTGAAGTCTGCCCCGCCTCCTGGAAGCCCGGAGCTGCCACGCTCAAGCCAGGCCTCGAACTGGTCGGCAAAATCTAAAACGCGAATTACAAAAAAATTATCCTCAACATCAGTTGGGGATAATTTTTTATTCCAAGCAAAAGACAATTGTGGATAAACCATATTTCCTACTAAGATTATAGGATTTTTTCTATGTTGTCCCAAACATCAACATATAGTATAATACAAATCATCTTAACACTATATATTGATATTATATGAACCTACACATCAAAAAAAGAGATGGCCAACTGGAGCCTTTTAATGCTGACAAAATCAACCAAGCAATAGCCAAGGCAGCGCAAGGACTGGCCGAAGCGGAGGCCAAAGTAGCCCAAATCGCCTCCGAAACAACTCTAACCCTCTACGACGGCATCAGTTCAGCCGAACTTGACCAAGCTATTATCAGTTCGGCCGCCCAAAACATCAAAGAGGACCCGGCCTTTGACCGCATTGCCAGCCGCCTGCTTGCCAAAGTTATCTACAAAGAAGTCTTGGGCCACTACCAAGACGCAGCCGAATTTAACAGCAAGCACGCAAATGGCTTTTATGATTATGTTACAGCGGGCATAAATTCCGGTTATCTAGACAAGCGGTTGAATAATTATGACCTAAAGGTTATAACCGCAGCGCTAACTCCAGCTAATGACGATCTCCTAACCTACACCGGCCTCTCCACCATGCAGCGCCGATACTTAAGCAAAGACCACCAAGGCAAGCTGCTAGAAACGCCGCAATACTTCTGGATGCGCGTTGCTATGGGACTAGCCATTAACGAACAACGCAAAGAAGAAGTCGCTATTTCTTTTTACCAAAAAATGAGCGCCTTGGAATATTTGCCGGGCGGCTCAACCAACATTAACGCCGGCACCGCCCGCCCTCGGCTATCAAACTGTTACCTGATGGACATGGAAGACTCAATCGAAGGCATCGGCAAGACTGTTACCGACGTCATGAAGCTTAGCAAGGCCACCGGAGGCATCGGACTGAATGTGACCCGCCTGCGCGCCAACGGCTCGGCTATCAGCACCAACAACACTTTTTCTTCCGGCCCTGTCCCCTTCTTGCACATTATCGACTCCTCTATCCGCGCTATTTCCCGCGCCGGCAAAAAAATGGGAGCTCTCTGCTTCTATATGGAAAACTGGCATCTGGATTTCGAGGAATTCCTGGACCTCAAATCAAACTCGGGCGATGAATACCGCCGCACCCGCACAGCCAACACCGCCGTCTACATGTCCGACGAATTTATGCGCCGAGTGGCGGCTGACGATTATTGGTATATGTTTGACCCGCACGATGTCTCAGATCTAATCGAGCTCTATGGCCAAGGCTTTGATCAACGCTATCAGTACTATTGCCAACAAGCCGAAAAAGGCCAAATCAAAAATTTCAAAAAGATAAAAGCAGCCGAACTATACAAAAAGATTATCGTCAGCCTTATCTCAACCAGCCACCCATGGCTGACCTGGAAAGACGCTATCAATGTCCGCGCGCTAAATAATAATACCGGCACTATCCATAGTTCCAATCTCTGCACCGAGATTACTTTGCCCCAAGACAAAGACAATATCTCAGTCTGCAACTTGCTGTCCATTAATCTGGCTCGCCATTTAACAAGCGCGCAAGAAATCGATTGGCCCAAGTTCGAACATTCGGTGCGCCTGGCAGTGCGGCAATTGGACAATCTGGTAGACATCAATGAACCCCCGGTGGACGAGGCCTACAGCTTTGACCGCGCCAACAGGGCTCTCGGGCTCGGCATAATGGGGCTGGCTGATATTTTCGAACAATTAAACCTGGCCTATGACAGCCAAGATGCCTACGATTTAGCAGACCGCATTTTCGAATTTATGAGCTATATGGCCATAGATGAGTCAGCGGAACTGGCCAAAGAAAAAGGCAGCTATCAATATTTTGACGGCTCGGGTTGGAGCCAGGGATTAGTACCGATTGATACACTAAAGACGCTAGCCTCTTCCCGAGGCGAGACAGTGGCAATCAATCAAACAACCACCCTAGACTGGGACAAGCTGCGAGCCAAAGTGAAAAACGGCATGCGTAATTCCACTCTTATGGCCATCGCGCCAACCGCCAATATCGGCCTGGTTGCCGGCACTTCACCAGGCATCGACCCGCGCTTTGCGCAAATCTTTTCGCGTAATACGCTATCAGGAAAATACCTGGAGCTAAACTTTAACCTAGTGCTGGATCTCAAGAAAATCGGTCTCTGGGAACAAACCAGAGAACAACTGCTGGCCAACTACGGATCACTTGCCGACATAGAAGAAATTCCGCAACGACTCAAAGCAATTTACAAGGACTCCTTTAGTGTTGCCCCCGAAGCCTATATCGAGATCGCCGCTCTTGCGCAAAAATGGATAGACCAAGCTATCAGCCGCAATATGTATCTGGAAACCAGAGACAGCGACGAGGTAGCCAAGCTCTATCAAACAGCCTGGAGAAAAGGCCTCAAAACCACTTACTATCTACACATGAAGCCCCGCCACTCCGCCGAGCAGAGCACGGTCAAAGTAAACAAATCTGCCAGCATGGGCAGACGCGGCTTTGGCGCCGCCCTGGCCGCCCTAGAGCCAGAATTAGCGGCGGACAAAACAGCTTGCCCCCTCGACCCCATGGAAAGGCTAGCCTGCGACTCTTGCCAATAAGTAAGTTTGTAAAGTTTTTAAAGTTTTTAAAGTTAGTTGAACTGGGGATTTTTGTTTACTTTATAAAATTAGTCTCCTATAACTCTAGAAGCTTTATAAACTTTATTAAATGGTTAATCACCCGTACCTATAACCCTAAAAACTTTACGAACTTAAATAAATAATGAATCCCAACACCTATAACTTTAAAAACTTTACGAACTTTACAAACTTTATAAACTTAACAGTATGATCCTAGGAAAACCTCTCAATCAAGATATGAATCTGCGGCCCATCAAATACCAATGGGCCTATGACCTTTACAACCAAGCAGTTGCCAACACCTGGTTCCCGCACGAAATCTCGCTGGGCGAAGATCTGGAAGACTGGAAAAAAATGACCGACGACGAAAAGCATGCTGTCACTTTCTTAATGAGCTTCTTTAATCCATCAGAACTGATCGTAAACCGCTCGCTGGCATTAGGCGTTTACCCCTACCTCAAAGCGCCGGAAGCCCATCTCTATCTAGCCAAGCAGATGTGGGAAGAAGCCAATCACTGCATGGCCTTTGAATATGTCCTAGAGACTCTGCCCATCGACCGCGAGGCCATCTTTAGCTGGCATCTGGATAAACCTAGCATCAAGGCCAAAGAAGATTTTATCACCGGCTATCTGGCTCAAACCAGCGAAACAAACCTGGACATCAATACGCTTGCCGGCAAACAGCAATTCGTCAAAAATCTAGTTAGCTACAATATTATCATGGAAGGCATCTGGTTCTATTCCGGCTTTATGGTAGCGCTGTCTTTTCGCCAACGGAAACAACTGCGAAATTTAGGCTCGATGATCGACTGGGTTATTCGCGACGAAAGCCTGCATCTTAAGTTCGGCATCAACCTGATTATAACCATTCTGGAAGAAAACCCCGAAATTGCCACAGCCAGCTTTAGCCAAGAAATAAAGGATCTGATCATCAAAGGTGTGCAATTGGAAAATAATTACAATCATGATATGTTTCCCAAGGGTATTCTGGGACTGAATGCCGATTATGTTAATCAATATGTTCAATATGTAGCCGATCGCCGCCTGGAAGAGCTGGGTTTTGACCCGCATTTCAAGGTAACCAATCCGGCCAAATGGATGGCCTCTGCCACCGACACGCTGGAACTGGTAAACTTCTTCGAGACCCAGAATACTAATTATGAGGTAGACAATCGGGCAACTAAGTAATGATCAATTTACAATAAGCTTTGATTATTCATCAAAAATAGACTACTATTTACTAGTATACTTACGCAAAAATATTACTCCCATCAGATCCCTGCCTTCGCAGGGATAAAAAAGAAATTATGAAAAAATTGATAATACTGGCTCACCCTTCTGAATACGGCTTTTCCAGCAAGGCGGCCAAAGCTTATGCCGAAGCGGCGCGACAAGCCGGACACCAAGTTGAGTTTATCGATTTATACCAAGAACCGCACCAAGAATTCTTAAGCTTTAAACATGTCAAAGATGTAGCAGCCACCCCTTTACGCGATAAATATCACGGCCTGATCAAATGGTCAGATGAAATTTCTTTATTCTTCCCGATGTGGTGGATGGAAGCCCCGGCTATCCTAAAAAATTTCATCGACAACAACTTTAGCAACGGCTTTGCTTTTAATTACACAGAGAAAGGCCCTGTCGGGCTGCTTAAGGGACGCACTGCCCGCATCTTTATCACTTGCGACGGACCTTCATGGACTTATAAGCTGGTCGGCACCCCCATCAAAATAATTTGGAGTATAATGATTATGCGCTTTTGCGGCCTACGCGTCACCACCTTCAAGATTTTTGATATCATGAGAAAACGATCTGAGGAAAATAAAAAAATATTGCTAGACCAAGTCAAACGGCTAGCAAAAAATTAAAAACAAACAAACTTGCTATAATATAAAATAATCCAGCATACCGGCATGCTGGATTATTTTATTATGCCATTTATTATAACAATTATAAAATCAATCTTCACTCCAGTATACTAGTATACTGGAGTGAAGATTGATTTAAAACAAGAAAATAGGCACAAAAGGATAGCCTTTTTACATCAAAGAGTTATTCCGACATACATCGGAATAACTCTTGTGTTACATGTTACATGCTATAAAGTTTTTTGATTAAAGGCGCTGGCTTCGATGCGCGCTTGCAGCATGCCCATCCCGCAAGTCAGATGATAGCTGCCGCCAACTGGCAAAGCAGGTAAATGGAAGACGTTATCGCCTTTTTGCAAATCAGCCACTGACCTTTTTTCGACAATCACCAATTGGTCATTGCAGCCATACAACACTTTGACGCGAGCAATCAATTTGATCGGCTGGCCCGCCTTCACCTTGAGAATTGCCGGATTATAATTATCGGCATCCAGAACGATTGTTTGTTCAACCGGAGCCTTGGGCGGAGCGATTTTCTTGGCAGCCGTTTTCACGGCCACCTTCTTCGGAATAATCACTTTTTTCGTTGCGGCTTCGGCTGGCGCCACAAATAAATCGGCAATAGTTTGGATAATTCCGCCCGGTTTTTGATTCAGCTTGCAAGCAGTTCCGCTTGAATCATCTTTGCAAGCAGCATCGCTGTTCGGGATGACATTAAAGGTGCCGGTAATCATTCCCATGCCGCACGAAAAGCCGATTATGCCGGTTTTGGTCGGAGTAAAGCGAATTTCATTTTCGCCTTTTGATAATGTTTCCAAGACATTAAAATCAGGCACTTTAATCTGCCTAGTGCATCCGCTAATGTAGACTCCGTGGATCTTCCACACTACCGGCACGCCTTCCTTGAGTGTAAAGCTGCTAGGCCGATAACCGCCGCCATCAACCGTCATCTCAATCACCTGTTCGTTGCCTTGCGCATTTTGAGTTGAGGAAGTCTGCGGACCGGCCGAACCGGTGGCAATGCCGAGTATACCCAAGCCGGTCTTGGCAATATATAACGCAAATAATAAAATTAAAATTCCCAGGACTTTTTTCACTATGCCTGAGCTGAATTTTTCCTTGATACCGGAAGTGCCCATGCCCAAAGCCAACAGCACCGGCAAAGTGCCCAAAGCAAACAAGCCAAGAGTCAAAGCGCCCTTCAAGAAAGACCCCGTGCTAATGGCATACAATTGCATGCTTTGAGTAAAGCCGCAGGGCAAGACAAAGGTCAGCGCGCCAATCAACAAAGGAGTCCACGGCTTCTGCGAGCTGATTGCCTTGCTCCAAACAGGAGCGATGGAATTGGTCCACCATTTGCCCATCCGTATGCCTTTTAACAATCCCATTGTAGACAGCGCCAGCCAAGCCATAATAACAGCGACTACGAACGCCAACAATCCCCACAGCTTGCCGGATAATTTGATATAACTGCCAACCAAGCCAAGGACGCCTCCCAAGATAAAAAAAGTGGCGATACGGCCGAGATGAAAAGACAGTTGAGTCTTTAATTTATGTTCATGGCTATCGGTCGCTGCCGAAAAAGCGATTACCACCGAACCGACTACCATCAGGCAAGTAGACATCGAGGCGGCGATGCCAACCAAGAAGGCCGAGCCATAACCAACCTTAGCCGGATCATAAGACACCAGGTCGAACAAGCCTAACTGCTTGGCCATTTGCCAAGCCAAAGCCAATACCGCCACGACTCCCAACGCATACAGCCAATCAGTCGCTTTTCCGACTTCATCTTTTCCATCAGGGCGATAGCCAAGCTGCTTGATAACCTTTCTCACTTTGTCAGCATCCAGTTGTCCCTGATGCTTTATGACAACTTCGCCGGTCTTAGCATTGGCCTCAACCGCCTGCACGCCGGGCAATTTCTCAACCTCTCCCTTGATTAACAATTCGCAAGACGAACAGGTCATGCCGCCTACCTTTAAGATATGTTTATTATCCATATTAATCTTTTAGAACTTCGCCTTTAAACCCCAGGCTTTTTATCTCGGCAAGCACGACGGCCGGGTCGAGCGGTTGTTCTGAATTCAAAATAGCTAGCCCGCTAGTCAAATCAACTTTTGCCGTTTTTACTCCAGCCAGTTTACCCAAGATGCTTTCCAATCCTTGGGAGCAACCGACGCAATTCATACCTTGTACTACGAATTTTGTTTCCATATTATTTTTGGGACAGCTTGGTCACCTTCAAGATTTCTTCGATCATGCGATCTTTGGTAGTATCGCTGCCGGCAGCCATCGCTTTTTTAAAGCAAGATTTCAGATGTTTCTCCAGCAACATCTGGTGCGCCGATTTCAATAGGCCGATAGCGGCCAGATTCTGTTGCATTACATCAATGCAATATTTCTTATCCTCCTCCATCTTGATAATCGTCTCAATCAAGGTGGCGGCTTTTTTCAAACTGATTACGATTTTTTTATCATCTACCATAAAATTAAAATATACCCATACCTAGGGTACGGGTATACTAACAATAAAAAATAATCATGTCAATATTTTTAATATTTGATATTTAATTTTTTATATTTCATAACTCTGCTTTCAATTGTTGCCTCATTAATTTTTGGATCACCTTTTCCGGATCGCTTCCTCGATAAAGAATCTGATAAAGCGCTTCGGCGATTGAGAGCTTAAGGCCAAGCTGCCGAGTCTTGCCATAGACTGCCTTGGTAGTGTAGTAGCCCTCGACAACAGCCGCCTGTCTAGCCAGCAAGCCACTCGCCCGTGCGCCCTGACCGATCTCCACCCCAAAGCTGTAATTACGGCTCTTAGCGCTGCTCGTAGTCAACACCAAATCGCCCACTCCAGCCAAGCCGGAAAAAGTTGCCCGTTGCGCGCCCAGCTCTTGGCCAAAATCAGTCATTTCTTTCAGCCCGCGGGCGATCAAGGCCGCCTGCAGATTTCTCCCCTTGCCTAATCCAGCCAGAATGCCGGCGGCGATGGCTAAAATATTTTTATATGCTCCCGCCACCTGCACACCAATGATATCTGTGGAGACATAGGGACGAAAATTAGGGGTAGCGAATAATTGCTGCGCCTGTACGGCCAAAAGCTTCGGGCCGGCAATCACCACGGCTGTTTCACGACCGGCAGCTACTTCATCGGCAAAGCTGGGTCCAGACAGATAGACCGCCTTATTCGTATATTTTGGCAATTCCTGCGCCAGAACATCGCTCATCAAAGCAAAGCCTTTGGTTTCGATACCCTTAGAACATAGCACTAGTTTTACGCGAGACGGCAACAAAAGCTTAATCTGCTTCAAGGTTGCCCTTAAATGCTGCGCCGGCATCACTAAAACCAGCCAATCAGCGCCTTCTAACGTTTGCGCCAAATCACCACTCAAAACAAGGGACTTATTTAACCTTAGGCCGGGTAAATACGGGTTTACCCGTTCTTTTATAGCTGTTGCCAAGGCTTTTTTGTCATAAAACCATAGCCTTGCTTCATAATCCTTGTCCGCCAATAACTCTGCTAAAGCCGTTCCCCAAGCTCCCGCTCCCAATATAGCTACTTTCATAAAATATATTTCTAACCTGCCCGCACATCTAGGCTAGGCGTCTAATTGAAGCCGATAGATCTCTGTAAACAGTGATAATTATTATAATACCCAAATTACCATTTTATCGCAAGGTTCGCTAAAATATGCATATTACTATATGGCTAATATTAGCCTTTTTATTCTATAAGGCTAAGATTAGCCAAGTCTCTTGCATTTTTTTGAAAAATAGCTTATGATAGCAAAAAATCAAATACTCACCTTTTAAGATATTCCGGAGTTATAGCCAGTTGGCAAAGGTGACCGGAAACTCGAGCCTCGACAGAGACCACTCGGGTTAAGTAGGGGTTTTTTTATTGGCTGATTTTAGCCAAAAATTTATGAATAAAACCAAACCAACCTCAGAGTTTGAAAAGCTCTTAGACGCCACCACCGACCACATCCCGCAAGTTGGGGACACTGTGCAAGGTACCGTTATTTCTGCCTCTAAATCGGAGGTTCAATTGGACATCGATGGCCTGATGACCGGCGTTGTCCGCGGAAGAGAATTGTATTATGAATCCTCCGATTATGCCAAGCTCAAGCCGGGCGACATTTTAGAAGCCACGGTTGTCGAGCCAGAAAACGAGAATGGCGAACTTGAATTATCTTTCCGCCATGCCGGCCAAGAAAAAACTTGGGTCAATTTGCAGGAAGCTTTTGCCAACAAAACCAGCATCAAGATGCGCGTCAACGAAGCCAACCGCGGCGGTTTGCTTATCAGCTACCACCAGGTAACCGGCTTTTTGCCTGTTTCTCAGCTCTCTCCGGAGAATTACCCCAGAGTTTCTGGCGGTGACAAAAACAAGATCTTGGAAAAACTGAAGTCTTTAATCGGTAAAGAATTGGATGTTCAGATTATTACTTTGGACAAAAAAGAAGAAAAGTTGGTAGTCAGCGAAAAGAATGCCTGGCAGGAACGCCAGAAAGATGTCTTGAGCCAATACAAGATCGGCGATGTCATCGAGGGCACTATTACAGCCGTTACCAACTTTGGCGTCTTCCTAGCCTTCGGCAACAATCTGGAGGGCTTGGTCCATATCTCAGAACTAGCCTGGCAACGCATCGAAGATCCTAGCGATTTATACAAAGTAGGCGAAACTCTCAAGGCCGAAATTATTTCCATTAACGGTTCTAAAATCTTCCTGTCTGCCAAAAAGCTAGCCAACGACCCTTGGGCCAATATCCAAGAGAAGTACAAGGTAGGCGAAGCTCACAAAGGCACCATCGTCAAAATCAATCCTTTCGGTTTGTTTGTAGAACTGGAGCCTGATATACACGGCTTGGCCCACATCAGCCAGATCGCCTTGGCCCCAGGACAGAAAATCGAAGATAAATATAAAGTAGGCGATCTCATGGATTTCACCATCATGTCGGTAGAACCCAATGAACATCGCCTTGGTCTGACCGTCAAGAGCGAGAAAAAAGCCGAGAAAACAGAACAAGCCGACAAGGCCGAAGCTGCTCAATAATTTATTTCTTCAAGTTACTGCCGTTCTGATTTACAGGACGGCAGCTCTGGGAGCGATCAAATTTGGCGGAACTGACAATTTTTGCTATAATGTAAAAGATTTTCTAACATTATGCCAAAAAATAATCAGTCCTACTCAATTTCAATCGACACCAAGACAATTATCAAGACTCTGGCTATTTTAGGCGGCACTTATTTGCTGTTTAGCTTATGGAGTATTGTCTTAATAATACTAACGGCCTTTGTTTTTAGCCTAGCGCTAAATCCGCTTGTCGATAGTCTAACCACCAAAAAGCTGCCTAGATCTATTAGCCTTGTTGCTATTTATCTGGTTATTACCACGATATTAATATTTCTGGTGTCCTTTACCATTCAACCCTTAGTTCTGGAGGCAACCGAGTTTGCCAACAATCTGCCTCTTCTTGCCCGTGGAATACAGCCGTTTATCTTTAAGCTAAGCAGCTTTAGCCAAAGCTACCCCTGGTTAAACATCAACAGCGTAGTCAATGGCGCCAGCCAGGCCATGCAAGGCAGTATCAATAACCTGTTAGGCGGTATCACCAATTTTTTATCAGGCATACTGACCTTGCTCTTGATCATGATTCTTACTTTTTATATGGTCAGCGAGGAAAAATCGGTCAAAAAATCAATTGCCTCTTTGGCACCGGCGAAACAACGTGAGCATGTTTTGGAAATTAGCAACCAAGTGCAACGTAAAATGGGTCATTGGTTAATCGGGCAAACGTTCCTGTGCTTTATTATTTTTCTGTTTACTTATGTTTCCCTGTCTATCTTGGGAGTTAAGTATGCCTTATTGCTATCGATTATCGCCGGCATAGCCGAGGCAGTGCCTTACATAGGGCCTATTATATCTGTCTTCCCCGCTACACTTGTGGCCTTAACCCAATCTCCATTATTAGCTCTGTTTGTAGTTATTATATTTTTCCTTATCCAACAAATCGAGAACAGCGTCTTAGTGCCTACAGTTATGCGCCAAGCCGTTGGCCTTGATCCAATTATCAGCATCTTGGTATTGCTAGTCGGCTATCAGTTAGGCGGAATATTAGGAGCGCTTCTAGCTATTCCGCTGGCGACAGTCGGAGTTGTCATTATCAAGTCTTGGCCCAAACGCCATAAAAAGGCCTCCAAAAGGCTGCTTAGAGCTTAATCAATTATGAGAAGAATCCACCGCAGACCAAAAATCGAACCGGAAAAAACATTCCGCGCTAATCGTCGCATTACCGCGCCTATTGTTTCTCTAATCGACGAAGAGGGTGTATCCAGAGGCCCGACGCCTCTCGAAGAAGCCCTAGCTCTGGCTGAAGCAGCTGAGCTAGACTTGGTAGAAGTTAACCCCAAATCAGACATGCCCATCTGCAAGATTATGGACTTTGGCCAATTCAAATATGAAAGGGACAAAAAAATCCAGAAACAGAAGGCTAACACCAAAAAGACCGACACCAAGACAATCAGGCTCTCCATCCGCATCGGAGAACACGATCTCGATGTCCGCCTAACAAAAGCCAAGTCATTTTTGCTTAAAGGCGACAAAGTCAAAGTAGAAGTCCGTCTCAAAGGCCGCGAACGCCAGCACCCGCAGGCAGCCGTTGAAACAATCAACAAGTTTCTAGCCAAGTTACAGGCTTCCGAAGACCTGAACGTGACCGTCGAAGAAAACTTGACAAAACAAGAGAACTCCTTTAACATATTACTTGCCAATAAGAAGTAATTTAAGCTAATTTTAAAGCAAAATGTAGTTCTTGGACAACTACGTTTTTATCTTAGACTAGACCAATATGCCCAAAATCAAGACTCATAAAGCAACGGCTAAGAGGTTTACCAAAACCAAAACTAATAAGCTGGTGCGCCGCAAAGCAGGACAAGATCATTTCAACGCCCGTGAAACCGGAAAAACTAAGAGAAACAAAAGACGAGACATTTCAGCCAGCACCAAGGACGTTAAGAACTTGCTCGCACTGATGCCTTACAAATAATTTGAAACATTATGCCTAGAGTCAAAAGAGGTGTTATCCACGCCAAAAAAAGAAGAAAGCTCTTAGCCTCAGTCAAAGGTTATAGATGGGGACGCAAAAATCGCGTCAAACTGGCTAAAGTGGCTGCCACTAAAGCCGGCGTACACGCCTATCGCGACAGACGCCTGAAAAAGAGAGATTTCCGCGCCTTATGGCAGATCAGAATCAGCGCCTTTGCCGTTGAACATGATTTGTCCTACTCCAGATTGATTGGCTTGTTAAAAAAAGCCAACATCGAATTGGACCGCAAAGTATTAGCCGATTTAGCCATCAATAACAAGCGCGTTTTAACCGCTATTATCGAAGAGGCCAAAAAATAAGCTATGAATTCCACTATTATCCAAATTGCGCAGATTATAGTTTCAATCCTATTGATTACTTCCATTCTGATGCAATCAAGAGGTTCTGGCATGGGAGGCGCCTTTGGCGGCTCTAGTGACATTTACCGCACAAAGCGTGGTGCCGAAAAAATGATTTTCCGCGCCACTATCGTCTTGGCTGTCATTTGGATGGGCTTAGCCACTGCCGGTATTTTTATCTCTAAATAATAAGCTTTAAAAATATGAACAAAGCTGGTTTAATTGAGAGGATCGCCGAGAAAGTTCCCGGCCTTAACAAAAAGCAAGCCGAAGCGATGGTTGATTGTTTGATCAATACTATCATCGACGAGCTAAAAGCAGACCGCAAGGTCAACATTGTCGGTTTTGGCTCCTTTGAAGCCAAGACTCGCCATGCTCGCGGCGGTATCAATCCACAGAATCCAACCCAGAGAATCCGCATTCCTCAGGTAACGGTCGCCAAATTCAAGACCGGTAAGACCCTTAAAGACGCCTTGAAGAATAAGGACCTAGCAGCCGTCAATGAGCCGGCCCCAGTCGCTGAAGCTACTACCGAAGAAGAATCTGAATAAAAGCAAAAAACTCCTTAACAAAGGAGTTTTTTGCTAATATATAGCAGAAAAAGGGGGCTATCAAAGAAAAGCGGCCACCTGACAGACTAAAAATCTTAAAAGTTTGACAAGCCCGGATTTTGTTGTTAAATTATAAGGCGTCCGTTATCCGGATTTTTGTGGCTACAAACAAGCTAACCACAACTCCCGCCATTAGCTCCTGTAGTGAAATGGATATATCTATTTGAGGCTTCCCTGTCCGCCGTTAGATACGAAAAAATTAGTAGCCGAATTTTGCTCCTGTAGTGAAATGGATATCACACTTGGCTTCGGACCAAGGGTTTCGGGTTCGAATCCTGACGGGAGCACAAGTGTGTAACCTGATTTCACTAGCGGCCAGGCGGGGGACCAAGGGTTTCGGGTTCGAATCCTGACGGGAGCACCAATTCAATTATCAATTTTCAATTGACAATTATCAATGGGGACACACTTCTCGTTCTTGCATTTTAATTGATAATTGATAATTGTCAATTGATTAGGCTGGGTAGCTCAGCTGGTTAGAGCGTAGCACTCATAACGCTAAGGTCGCGGGTTCGAGTCCCGCCCCCGCCACAAATTCAATTTTCAATGATCAATTATCAATTTTCAATTGGGGGGAACCTAATTGTTAATTGACTCCCCGTTTTCTTTTCATTGATAATTGATAATTGAAAATTGTCAATTGATTCAGCGCCTATAGCTCAGCGGTAGACCCGCCAGCTGGCGGGCTCTTAAGCGAACATCGCGAACA
>JBAXSE010000003.1:0-87866 GCA_037130845.1 Candidatus Falkowiibacteriota bacterium
AGCAATTATCTCTCATCTGATACCCCGTCAGCTTGCTGCGGGGTAATTCATTCTTTTGTCTAATATTAGCAAATAAATCGTATTTGTTCTAAGGGTCTTTACTTTTTTAGCCATAATGCTAAGCTAATAGAGGTACATTTTAAATCAGCCGTTAAATCAAAGTACTTCCACGAGTTGTTATTTGAATGTTGAAACATTGACTATTGTGAGCGGAACATAAGCAGAACATAATCGCATACGGTTAGTTGTTAACACTTAAAGTGTTTGTTGGTATTTTATACCATTACTACCTCAGGCTTTGCCTGTATTGCTCGGAGCTTGTCTCCAAACCTTTGCTATCGTTATTTGATTTAACGGCCCTCTAATTAAACCCCAGCCTAGCCTGGGGTTTTTCATATCAAAAATCCCGAATTGCTTCGGGATTGTTTTGTTTATACTTGCTTGGACCAGCATTGTCGGCAACGCGCTTGATAATTCTCGTCGCCAGGGTCGATGACTTCGGTTTCTTGGTCTGTGGCTTTTCGGCCTTTTACTATTTTATATGACATTGTCGCCGGGTCGCCGCAGACAAAGCAGATGGCGGTAATCTTTTGCACTTCGTCGGCCATGGACATCAGTTCGCCCATGCAGCCGAAAGGTTTGCCCCCAGGCTTGCTGGTCCAGACCGGCGGCATAAACTTTAATCTCGCTGTCGTCCATTAATAATTGCTTGATTTCATCGATCAGCCATTTATCAAAAAATTGCGCTTCATCGATAAACAGAATTTGCGGTTGATGCAGTTTGATTAACTTGTTGAATTCGGCTGCCGAAAAGACGGCGAAAGCCGGTTTTTCTTCAGCGGTGACTGATAGCCCGTTGCCGGATAATTCCCGCGCTCGGATATTATCTTGCCGGGTATCGACGTGCGGCTTGACGCACAAATATTTCTTCTGGCCGTATTCGGCTCGCCTGATCAAGCGGATCAATTCTTCGCTTTTGCCCGAATACATCGGGCCCGTAATCACTTTTAAATAAGACATGTTTTCCTCAAGATTGTAAAAAGGACTGATTATTTTAATTTAACTGTAGACATCAGCGAATCTTTTGTCAACGCATTAATTATCAAAAAATATCCTCCATTTTACGGAGGATATTTTATTATTTTACATGATTAGGGAATTGTCTTTGCCGTAGCGCTTCATAAGTTATGATAGCGGTAGAAACTGAGACATTGAGGCTGTCGATGCCTGCTTGCATCGGAATTAAGATTTGCTTGTCGGCTGCCTTGAGCCAATGGTCAGAGAGGCCCGAGTTTTCGGTGCCCATCACTAGGGCTGTGCCTTTTTGATAATCAACTTGGCTGTAGTCATGCTTGGCAGTAATGGCGGTAGCGTAAGTTGTGATACGATGTTCCTTGAGCCAGGCGATAGTAGCGGTGGCAGAAGCGACAGCTACTTGATTGCTAAAGAGGTGTCCCATGCTTGATCGGATGACATTCGGGTTATAGATGTCAGTCTGAGGATCGTTGATAATGACAGCATCGATACGGGCAGCAAAGGCAGTGCGCAGGATAGCGCCCAGGTTGCCGGGCTTTTCTACTTTTTCCAGTACTAGCACCAGGGGGGCGGGGCTAAGGATAATTTCTGACAACTGCAGCCGGTGCATTTCGGCGATGGCCAGGATGCCTTCGGGTTTTTCTTTGTAGGCAACGGCAGTAAAAACAGCCGGTGATAATTCGGTGGTTTGGATAGTGCCTGAGTGCCAGGTTTTGATGTCGGCCAATAGCTCGGTGCATAGGAAGATTTCCTTGATAGCGATGCCTTGCTTGAGCGCCATTTCGATTTCACGCGTACCTTCTATGACAAACAGGCCGGTTTTCTTGCGGTAATTGGCCTTGGCTAATTTGATCAATTCTTTGATCTTCGGGTTGTCTTTGCTGGTTATTTTCATAGTCGTATTTATCCCCCTGCCTACCGGCAGGCAGGCTGTACTCCAGGGGATCTCCTGGGTAAGTAGTTAAGCTTCTAATTTACAAATAATTATTTACGGCATTTCCGAACAAAAAATATCGATATTTATTGTTCCACGACTCAATCTTTAAATTGTTGAATTAATTACTTCAGCCCCCGTGGAGAGACCTCCGGGAGTACCGGAGGTAAATTCGCATCAAAACTGCCATTCCGTAAAATTAGTCCACCATGTATTTTGCACCCATCTACATATCTTAGGATATATTTACAATTTATACAATCCGATGATTTTTCTGATAAATGGTTGTTTAGGGATTTCTGGTGTATAATTATAAGATAAAATTGTTTGCTCGGCGGCGCATTTTCTTTATTATTTCAAAAGAGCCATAATTGCTTAGTGGCGAGACCTCCGTGTTCACGGAGGTAAATACTACAATGAAAAAATTACTATTTATTTGCCTATTATCATTTATGGTCTTGGCGTTAGCGCCAGCCAAGGCAGAGCATCGGGCTTATTCATTGTCCGCTGATTATTATAACGAGTCTTGGCCCAGCGACGGGACGGCTATTTTTCGCCCATCCGAAATGGTCTATGGCGGCATCGTGCCGCACCATTTATTGGTCAAGGATTGGCTGGGTAAATATTTTGCCGGCTTGTCCAAGCAGCAGTATGATACGGTCATTTTAATCGGTCCCAACCACGCCGATGCCGGCCGAGGCAAGTTGATTATCTCCAACGAAAGTTTTGCCACGCCTTTTGGTGTTTTGGAAACCAACCGTTGGCTGGCGCAAAAATTGTCTTCGGCGGGTCTGGCGCAAATCGAAGAAGCGCCGTTTGCCAGCGAACAGTCAATTGTCAATCTGGCTGGCTTTATCAAAAAGGCCTTTCCGCAGGCTAATTTCCTGCCAATTGTCGTTCGTCGAGACGCCAGTGCCGCTGAAATGGACAAATTAGCCTCTACGTTGGCCGCAGCCGTGAATCCGGCCAGAACATTGATATTGGCCAGTGTCGATTTTTCGCATTACCAGACGGCAGCTGTGGCTGATTTTCACGATGCGCGCACTAATGGCTGCTTGGCTGCTTTTGATTATAGTTGTTTGCAGACCGCCGAGGTAGATTCGCCCTTGAGCCTGCGGGCGCTGCTTAAATATCTCGAGGCAGTGGGAGCGCGCAAGGATACGCTGGTCTACCGTACCAATTCCAGTGCTTTGCTAAAACAGCCGGACGAGCCGGGGACTAGCCATAGTTTCCATGTCTTTACCAAGGGCGAAGCGGCCAAGGATAGCGCTTATAATTTATTATTTTTCGGCGACCTGATGATGGACCGCCATGTCGGAGAATTGATCACCAAGCAGAAGGGCCAAGTAGATTTTTTGCTTAATGGTTTGTCGGGTGAGGAGCGGCGTTTCTGGATGGGCAACGATTTGACTAGCGCTAATCTAGAGAGTGCTCTTACGAAAAATGGCGCGCATTATCCGCCCAGCGCCGGCATCGATTTTGCCTTTGCGCCGGAGCTGCTCGCTCAGTTTAAAAATTATAATTTTAATTATTTTAATATCGCCAATAATCATATTACCGATCAGGGGACAAAGGGCTTTGCCGAGACTCAAGCTAATCTGAAAAATTTGGGTTATTCTTTTGCCGGTTGCGGCGATCAATCGGTGCGTTCGGATTGCAGCGGTACCATCGTGCAAGCGCGGGATAAAAGAATAGCCATGTTGGGAGCCAGTATGGTCTATGGGGATATCGACAAGGTAAAGCTGGCGGCCGAGATCGCCCGACTCAAACCTCAGGCTGATTTGGTCATCGTCCAATTGCATTGGGGCAATGAATATCAGTCCCAGTTTAATAAGAAGCAGCAAGAACTGGCGTATTATCTAGTGGACCATGGCGCTGATCTGATTATTGGGCATCATCCGCATGTCATCAAAGGCGTAGAGATATATAAAGACAAAACGATTTTTTATTCCTTGGGCAATTTCGTCTTCGATCAATACTGGAGCCTGCCGACCCAGCGGGGCTTGGCGGTAGGGGTATCTTGGTCCGGCGATAATTTTAGCTTTCAATTGTTTCCATTGGTTGCCAACCACAGCGCTGTCAGTCTGGCTAAGGGGGCGGAAAAAGTGAAGTGGCTCAAGCAAGTCGCCGCCACTTCGGCGGTCTCCAGCAGTCAAAAAACACTGTTGACGCAGGGCTACCTGTCAACGTCAAGCCGATTGACAAAGGCTGATTTTCCGTTATAATCAAGCCAAGTTCTTTAATTTATAGGAGGTAAAATGTTGTTAGGAAGTTTGTTTCCGGATGAGGCCAGGGATATTCTGGTGACTCGCAAGTTGTTGCGGGTCAATGCCAATATCGAAGATTTGATCGGCCAGAAGCTGATCATCCGCTTTAATCTGCTGGGCGGCAATCATGTTGAAGGCGGCGGCTATCGCATTGCCAATGAGAATATTTCTTTCGGTCCCGAAGGTATTAAGACGGTCAAAGATGATTTGGTTTGCGAGAGCATCGTGCGCAGCTGCGTCATCCAGAATGTCGAGGTTACTTCGTTCGTCTATGATTCCCGCGTGCCTAAGCTAGCACCCGAAAAGGACGTGTTGGATTGTTTTCAGTTTAAATTTTTTGTCGATTTCAAGAATTTCGTCTTGGGCAAAATCCAATTCTTGTGCTTGATAGACAATGACTTGTGCCTAGCCTATTGGGATGACGATGAAGTTGAAGGAGAGGAATCCATGAGTCAGGATGAAATCCTGGTCGAAAAATTCAAGTATCTCAAACTGGCGGATTACATGCTGGTTTAAAATTTATCCCTGCGAAGGCAGGGATCTTTTTATTGATCAGATACTCACGCATAAATATTGCGAAGAAATGATAATTATCCGTTGTGGCATCGTTAGGTAATAACATAAAGATTAACCTCCTTTTTGATATGGCTGTTTTTGCACCAGAGAAAAATCTGTCTATTTCGAAGTCAAAATCGCGTCGAGCCTCGGGAACTTGGTCAAATCTAACCATTTTTTCTATAGGAATATTTGCCCTTCAACAGCCCGAGGCTACTCTCCTAATTTTGCCACGAAATAGAAACGATTTTTCATGGTGCAAAAACAGCCATATCGTAGCCTTGGGGGGGGAAATACAAAATACAACAAAAAATACTATAGTCCATAAGGCGCGCAAATTTAAAACCGCCCCGACTTTGCGTCGGGACGGTTGAGTATTGTTGACTTATCGCCTTCGTTCGACTATCACTTTTTTATTAATTCAGCGATGGTCATCTTGCTTTCTTTTAGGTCGGTAATATAGGTAGTGAAGGTGAAAGTATCGCAGCGTTCACCTGGCAGCATGTTGCGGGTAATCAGGCTCTTGCGGTAGTCATTGATGCTGCGTTTGCCGATCATGCCTTCGTAGGCAAAATTCAAGGACACGAATTTTTGTCCGGGATCGAGCCAGACACTGTCACGGGCATCAGCGCTATTGGTAAAATCTACAATTCGCGAGCTCTCACTCTTGAAAGGGTTAGGATAGCCGCTGGGTTCGAGCATTATATGCAATAAATAGCCTACGATGAATGCGCTTATGGTTGCGGCAGTGCTAATAATGACAGTTGATGTTTTGGGCATGAGAAATCCTCAAAATAGTTGATAATGAACATTGGCCTTGAACATAGCACATTTTTGCCTTTTTGTCAATATTGCTTTTTCAGCCTAAACTGTCATAATGCACGAATATGGCTAATGATAGCAAAAAATTGCCAGCACAGCTGGCAACCCCGGGTTCATCCCGGGGTGATCAAAGCACATAACCGTAAATATGGTTGCAAAATCAGAATTAAACAAAAAGAAAGTATTTGTCGGTATGTCGGGCGTCCCGGGATGAACCCGGGACCAGCTACGTAATTAAGATATGGCAGTAAAGTCAGAGTTAGGTAAAAAGAAAGTGTTTGTCGGACTTTCCGGTGGGGTAGATTCATCCCTCGCGGCTGCTTTGTTATTGGATCGCGGTTTTGAAGTTATCGGCGTCTATATGAAGAATTGGACGCAGAATGTGGGCAATCTGTGCTGTGCGACCGACCAGGATGCCATGGATGCCCGCCTGGTGGCACAGAAGTTAGGCATCAAATTCTATATCTGGAACTTCGAGGAAGAATATCAGGCCAAGGTGATGGATTACTTTTTCCATGAATACGAAGCCGGACGCACGCCTAATCCGGACGTGATGTGCAACCGTGAGATCAAATTCAAATTATTTTTGGACCGGGCCATGGGTCTGGGCGCCGATTATGTGGCCACCGGCCATTATGCCCGCATTCGTGAGCAGGACGATATTTTTCATCTGCTCAAGGGTCTGGACGCCAGCAAGGACCAGAGCTATTTCCTCTGCGCTCTGGGCCAGAAGGAATTGTCCAAGACGCTGTTCCCGATCGGCGATTATACCAAGCTGGATGTACGGCGCTTGGCCGAAGAGCAGGGCTTGCATACCTTCGGCAAAAAAGACAGCCAAGGCATCTGCTTTGTGGGGCAGGTGAATATCAAAGAGTTTTTAAAATCAAAGATAGACCCGAAGCCAGGCAAAGTAATCGACCGTGATGGCGTTTATCTGGGCGATCATGAGGGCTTGGCTTTCTATACTATCGGTCAACGCGAAGGATTGACTATGTTGTCTAACGGCCCCTGGTATGTGGTGGACAAAGACCTGTTGCGTAATCGTCTGATTGTCAGCCGTGATCCCAACGACGAACTGATGTGGCGCAGCCAGTGCCTGGTGGAGGATGTCACTTGGACCAATGCGCCGTCAGATTTGCCGCTAGCTTGCCAAGTCAGCGTGCGTTATCGACATGAACCGGAGGCTGCAATTGTAGAAGCGGCGCAGAACGATCGGCTGAAGATTACTTTCAGCCAGCCGCAACGCGCTATCACTCCAGGACAGCTGGCTGTTTTTTATCAAGATGATGAGCTGCTGGGCTGCGGCGTTATCGCGCAAGTTTTATAAAATATTTCCCCAAATGTCTGGCGCAAATAACCGGATAAATGGTATAATCAAAGCGTCAATCTGAGCCATAAAAATATGAGCAAACTCAAGAAAAATAAATATCTGCAAGAACCGCAAGCGGTGTTGGATTTGCACGGACTGACATTGGACGAAGCTGATAATGCGGTTAATGACTTTGTGGATGAAGCGATGCGCAAGAATTATCGACTTGTCAGGATTATTACCGGCAAGGGGCTTGGTTCTACGGGCGGGCCGGTGTTGCGCCCGTGGCTGGAGGATTATCTGGTCTTCGGCGGTTTTGATTGGCGCCAGGCCAAGATCAGCGAGGGCGGAGAAGGCGCTTTTGATATTAAATTGTAAATAGATATGAAGAAGCTGTGGAATATAATATCTTTAAGCTTGATCGGTTCTTGGTTTTATTATAATATCTATTTTGTTATAGTTAACCGGTATTTTGACGGTAATAGTTGTTTTCCTGATAAGATGCTGCTGTATATTATTCCTTTGCCGGGATCTATGGATAATTATAGCTGGCTGATGTTGGCGGTTTGGCTGTTATCCGGTTTATTGCTCTGCTTGTTGCAGGCCCGCGGGCTTAGAACGGTTTTGTTTTTTGCGGCTTTTTTTGTGGCGATTATTTATAGCTATTGGCTGGGCATGACTAATTCTCTTTGCTATAAGACTGACCGTTGCAGCGTGCAATTGACTGTTGCTGTGCGAAATATACAAGCCAAGGCTTATCAGAATTTGGATCCGGTTAAATGCCGTGATTTGGCCAGCCTGGAAAATAACTGCAAGGACGCCTATACTTATCAACCTGCCAAGAGTTGCGCCGCTGTCGTCAGTAAGCTTATTTCTTATCGTGATGTCGGGATAAACATCGGGCCATGCCAAAAGAAGCTGACTAATTGCCAGTCAGAGTATTTCCAGTTTTTCCATGACCAATTATCTAATGATTTGGAGGCAGGTGTAATCCAGTGTGAACAAAAATTCAGCTTTAACCAAGCGGCGCAAGACTTGTGCCATGCTTATCTAAACGAGTGGCGCAAAAGAGGCGTAAAGCCGATATTGGTTAATTAAACAAAAATATATGAGACAAAGCGAATATCCTATCCAAGAATTGCTGCTTAATCGTTGGTCCAGCCGTCGGATGAGCGACCAGCCTATTACTCAAGCGGAGCTGATGTCCTTGTTTGAAGCGGCAAGGTGGGCGCCATCGTCCTACAATGAACAGCCTTGGCGTTTTATTTATGCTTTGCCCGGAGATGATTGCTGGCAAGACTATTTTAATTTGTTGACTGAGAATAATCAGGCCTGGGTGAGCAAGGCAGCTACTTTGGTGGTGGCGGTCAGTAAGCAGTTTTATGAAAGAGACCATAGCGCAAATGCAGCTGCCGGATTTGATGTCGGGGCGGCGGTAGAAAATATCGCCTTGGAAGCGGGAGCCAGAGGTTTGGCTTTTCATGTGTTAGGAGGTATTGACTACGCCAAGGCAACGGAGCAAGTTGGCTTGCCCGAAGGTTATAAGGTAGAAGTAATGCTGGCCATCGGTCATTTACGAGTAGATGTGTCTAATGAAGAGCCGGAAAAACAAACTGAGCGCAAGGCATTGGCCGAAATCATAGCAGCCAAAAAGTTTAATTTTTAGGCTAATTATAGGTAAATCTTTGCAAATAACAGGCTTATCCACCGGCTCTTGTCAAACTGTGGATAATGTGTTAATCTGGTCCTAGCTCTAGAACCTGGTCTATAGGTAATTTTTGAGGTTTTGCGGGTATCGTATAGTGGTTATTATGTTAGCCTTCCAAGCTTAAGAGGCGGGTTCGATTCCCGCTACCCGCTCATACGTCCCGCACCTGAGGCCAGCGTGAAATCCGTCAATTTCATGCTCTCAAATAATATAATTAAATATTTGAGATATAATCTATGCTTACTATCAAATTCGCTCGCAAGGGCAAAAAGGGCATGCCAATGTACCGTTTGATCGTCTCTGAAAAGGGCCGTGATACTTATGGCAATCCTTTGGAGATCCTCGGATCCTACAATCCTCACAACAAGCACTTGGATGTCAAAGCTGACCGCGTCAAGCACTGGATTTCAGTGGGCGCTCAGATGACCGGCGTGGTTAACAATTTATTTGTTGAGCACAAGGTTGTTGATGGCAAAAAATTGCGTGTCTCCCGTTTGTCCAAGAAGGTCAGACAGGACATCAAGAAAAAAGCCGACGAAGAAAAGAAGAAGGGCTTAGAAGCCAAAAAGACTGCCGCCGAAGAAGCCGCTCGCCCTGAGCCTGTCGAAGTGGCCAAGGCTGCTGAGGAAGTGGCTAAGCCGGTCGAAGCTCCTGTTGAAGAGGCTCCAGTCGTTGAAGTTACTCCAGTCATCGAAGCTCCAGTTGAAGAAACTCCAGCCCAAGAAGCTTAAAATTTACAATCATAAAAACAACTCCGGAATAGCCGGAGTTGTTTTTATTTTTTTAGAATCAGGTAATAGTTCAGGCGATCTTTGCTGAAGCTGTCCAGCTTGAGGCCGGCCGCACGTGCCAGTTTTTTGAGTTCTTTGGTGCGGAAGGCGTGGTAGTAGCGGCGGCTGGGTTGCTTGGAACCTTGCCAGTCAAAAACGATATCGCCAAAGTCCATCTTGTTGCGTCCTAGTAATTTAAGGAACCAAAAGCGCCAAATTAATTTGCGGTATTTTGATTCTGACCAGAGATTCCAAGCAGTGACAACTAGGCGGCCGTCTGGCGCTAGTTTACTTTTGAGTTGTTTGAGCGCTTCTAGCTGTAGTTGGCGGCCGGGAAGATGATGCAGGACGGCGATAGCAAAGATGTGGCTAAAGTTTACTTCGGGCAGTTTGTTGAGTTCCAAAATGTCGCCGGTCTTAAAGACGGCGCGCTGGTCGGTATTTGATTCCCTGGCTTGCTCTAATAATTCCGGTGAATTATCAACCCCTAGATAGCTGGCAGTCGGGGGGAGGCTCTTGAAGAGACGGCCATTGCCGCAGCCGACATCCAGGACGCGGCTGGGCTGCTCGGTTGGTATAATTTCGGTAATTATCTTGACCAGTTCCGGCCAAAAAGCGCGCTGGCGGTCGCGCGCGAAATCAGCGGCGATGGCCGAGTAGTTGGCTTTGACTAGGTCTAATAATTCTCTGCGGGTTTGAGCTTTCACGGGTAAGTTCTTAAAGTTTATAAAGTTCGTAAAGTTTTTAAAGTTATAGGAGCTGGGGATTTTTTATTTTGATTTTTTGTCTTTGCGTGACTTGGCCATTACCAGTTTAATATCATTGTAGGTGATATTTTCGGGCAGGGCTTCCTTGAGCGGTTTTACTTTTTCGTCTCCCAACTCTTTGATTTTTTCCAAAATAATTTTTTGCTTGCGGCTGTCGACCAACTTGTCCAGGTCGATGGGCATCTTTTTTTCAATCAGATAGGCCAGGTGTTCATAGACGGTGCTCTCGGCCAGTTGGCGCTCTTTGGCAATTTGGTCCGGTTTGAAGCCTTTAAGATAGAGGTCCAAGGTTTCCAGCTGGGTTAGTTTGGTAGAGAGTTTGCTTTGTGGATGCTTGATTGTTGCGTTGTCTTCGGCTTCAATCTGGCGTACGGTTTCGTCTAGGGCAAGACCGGCGCGCATCTTGATGCATTGGTCGCATTTACCGCATGGTTCTGATTGTTGGCCGAAATAATTGAGTATATATTGTTGGCGGCAGCCTGGGTGATAGGCATATTCTTCCATTTGGTCCAGCTTGGCGTAGGCGGCGCGCGCTTTTTCCTCCAGGGCTGGATAATCCAGTTCAACTAAAGAGCGTTCGACGCGGCGCTTGATGATAATTTCGGTGCCTTTGAATGGCGGGCGGTATTCCAGTTGTCCTTGATCTTCCAGTTTTTTAATTAACCGCAAGAGGGCAGAGCGTTTGACGCCCAGCGAATCGGCCAGTTCGTCCAGATTGGTTTCCCAGCCGGCTAGCAATTTGTCGGCATAGAGCCTTTCTAATTTGACGATTAGGTCGATAGATTTTTTGGCGCCCTTGCCGATGCTATCGTAAGCGGCGGAAAATTCGTTGGTTAGCTTTAACCAAGCCAAGCTGTTGGATTCGCGGGAGCGTTGAACGTAGCCGACGCCTTCCAGGTGTTTGATGGCGGTGCTGACGGCCATATCGGGAGCATCGCCGCCGATTGCCTTGCTGACGCTTGAGTAGGTGATAAAGACGCGGTCTTCTTCGAAGCTTAATAAATAATCGTAGGTATCCAAAATTAGACTGGGCGGGGGATTGTCGCCTTTGATAAAAAACTCACGCAAATAACGGTCGCGCGGGCTATAGAGCAGCAGGCATAGTGCCATTTCGCCATCGCGTCCGGCGCGGCCTGCTTCTTGGTAATAGGCTTCGATATTAGGCGGCAGACCATCGTGGATGACAAAGCGGATATTGGATTTGTCGATGCCCATGCCAAAGGCGTTGGTAGCGACAATGATCGGCACTTTGCCGGACATGAAGTCGTCCTGTACCCGTTGGCGGTCATTTGCTTCCAGACCGGCATGATAGACAGCGGCGTCGATGCCATTGGCGGCCAATTCGCTCATAATCGTTTCGGTGCGGGCGCGGGTGCCGGAATAGACGATGCCGATAGGCTTGGGCAGATGCATAATCGTTTCGGTAATAATGCTGGCTTTTTGTCCGTCATGGACGATGCCGGCGCCGAATTGCAGGTTGGGCCGGCCGAAACCGGTGACGATGGTGGCGCTGGCGTCCATGTCCAGTTGGTCGACGATGTCGCGGCGCACTTCGGGGGTAGCCGTAGCAGTCAATCCGATGACGACTGGCGAGCCGATGCGGGCAATCGCTTTTTTGAGCTGGCGGTAGGATGGTCGGAAATCGTGGCCCCATTGGCTAATGCAGTGAGCTTCGTCGACGGCGAATAACGAGACATTGAGTTGAGGCAAGGCATTGAGAAATTCTTGATTATAAAAACGCTCAGGCGCGATATAGAGCAGTTTGAGCTGGCCATCGACGGCTGCTTGGAGGCGCTGGGTGGTTTCTTCGGGGCTGAGAGAGCTATTGATGAAGGCGGCCGGGATGCCGATTTTTTGCATCGCATCGACCTGGTCTTTCATGAGGGCGATTAGCGGCGAGACGACAATGGTGATGCCGGGCAAAATAAGGGCGGGCAATTGGTAGCACAAAGATTTACCGCCGCCGGTCGGCATGACGATCAGGCAGGAACGGCCGGATAGCACTTGGTCGATGGCTTGTTCTTGGCCGGGGCGCAATGTGGCAAAGCCGTAATGCAACTTCATCAGCTCTATTAGTTCCAGTTTTTGTTCGATTAGGTTAGTCATTTTTATGTTGTTTGTAATAACAGTCTAAAGTATTTTTGAGAGCAAAGGCGACGGTCTGCGGACCGATGCCGCCGGGGACGGGAGTGGCCCAAGCCGCTTCTTGGATGTGCGGCCAGTCCAAATCGCCGACTGTTTTGCCGTCTTCGTCTTGGCTGATGCCGATATCGATCAGGGTGGCATCGGGCTTGACATGTTCGGAGCTGATTAGGCCGGCTTGGCCGACGGCAGTGATGATGATATCAGCCGGCTTAGTGAGATTGGCTAATTCTGGCTCGGAAGGTAAGACTAGCTTGGCGCGGGCGCCGAGGGCGTTAAGCAGTTCGACCAGCTTTTGGCCGAAGATGCCCTCTTTGGCAACGACGACTGTGTGGCGACCGGCTAAATCGATGCCGGTAGCGCCCAAGGAATTTAGCACGGTCAGGTAGACCGGCGGCAAAAGACGGGTCGGATTATCGATCTCGGCCAAGTGCTTGAGATTTTCCTGGTGGAAGCCGTCTACATCTTTGGCCGGGTTAATCAATTGAATAATCTGATCGGCGTCGAATTGCTCGGGCAAGGGGAGTTGGACCAAGATAGCATCGGTCTGAGGATCTTGGTTTAGGAAATTAATAGCGTCATTAAGTTCTTTGATGCTGGCATCTTCGTTTAGGCGGTAAAGGCTGGCATCGATGCCGACCTTGGCCGCTTCTTCCAGTTTGAGCTTGACGTAGAGTTCGCTATCGGGCCGATTGCCGACCAGGATAATAGCCAGGGTGGGATGTTGGCCTAGGAGAAATATTTCTTGGGCAATGCCGTCTTTAACCCGTTTTGCCAGTTTGCGGCCGTCTATAATTTGCATAGTGGTGTATTTATCAAATAAAGTGATTTTCAGCTATATCTTAGCCTTTAAAGCGTTATTAGTCAAAAAGAGTAAAATACAAATAGTATTGATGTATTTGGGCTTATTTTAAGGTAAAAATGCAAAATAAAAATACAGCCGATATGGCTGCATTCTTAGTCGTATAATTAGTTAATTTGATTCTTTTTACAGAGTTGAGCAATGGCTGCCTTGATGCTTTTGCCTGCCAATGACTGGTCTATCAGGCGGGCGAGCAAGCGGACGTCTTTTTCTTTGAAGCCGCGGGTGGTGATGGCCGGGGTGCCGATGCGGATGCCGGATGGATCCATGGGGCCGCGCGGGTCGTCAGGAATCGTGGAGCGAGAAACAGTGATGTTGTCCTCCGCCAGTTTAGCTTCGGCTTGTTTGCCGCTGAGGCCCTTGTTGGTCAGGTCGATGACCAGAAGGTGCGTATCGGTGCCGCCGGAAGTCAACTGATAGCCGAGGCGGCCGAATTCGTCGGCCATGGCCAGAGTATTAAGCAGAATTTGTTTGGCGTATTTCTTGAAGGCCGGAGTCGAGGCTTGTTTGAGCGCTACGGCGATGGCCGCAATGTTGTTGAGATGGGGGCCGCCTTGGTAGCCGGGGAAAACGGCGCGATCAATGGCCGAAGCATAATTTTGTTTGCAGAAAATAATAGCGCCGCGCGGACCGCGCAGGGATTTGTGCGTGGTAGTCATGGCGATGTCGGCTAGCGGTATTGGATTGGTTAGTAACCCGGCAGCAATTAGGCCGGCGGTGTGTGAAATGTCGGCCAGCAGCAAGGCTTTATTTTTGCGCGCGATTTTAGCAAAGCTTACCCAGTCGATGTCTCGCGGATAGGCGCTGGCGCCGGCTACGATAATTTTGGGCTGTTCGGCTGCTGCCAACTTGGCCACTTCTTTCATGTCTATCAAGCCGGTCTTCGGGTCGACGCCGTAAAAGATGGCGGTATAGTTCTGACCGGAAAAATTGACATGATGGCCGTGGGAGAGATGTCCGCCGTGTGATAGTTTGAGCGCCAGAATTTTGTCGCCCGGCTTAAGGAAGGCGGAATAGATAGCCAGGTTGGCCGGGCCGCCGGATAAGGCTTGGACGTTGGCATGTTCGGCTCCAAATAATTTGCAGGCGCGAGCGATGGCCAAGCTCTCTACTTTGTCGGCGATTTCGTTGCCGGGGTAATAGCGCTTGCCCGGGTAGCCCTCGGCATATTTGTTGGTGAAGGGCGAGGCCAAGGCGGCCAGGACAGCTGGCGAGGCATAATTTTCGCTGGCGATCAGATTGATGGTATTCGCTTGGCGCTTGGCTTCGGTGGCAATTAGCTGGGCAACTTCGGGATCGGCTTGGTTTAGTTTTATTGTCGGCATAGAGTTGTATATAGTTTCTTGGCTTCATTATAGTCTAAATCGCGCGCTTTAGCCAAGTTGCGGCAGGCTTCTTTGTGCTTTTTTATTTTTTCTAATAGCAAGGCTTTTTCGTAATAAGCTTCGGCAAAATCAGGCTCGATGACTATGGCTTGATTGAAGTGATTGAGCGCCTTTTGGTTTTGGCCGAGCTTGGCTTCGGCTAGGCCGGTGCGATACCAGTTAAACTGGCTTTCGGCGTCGATGCTCAGAGCTTTTTGGGAGGCGGCTAGGGATTGTTGCCAGCGGCCGTAGAGGTCGCCTTCCATGACAGCGATGTTGTTCCAAGTGACGGAGTCTCCCGGGTTAAGTGCGACTGTCCGTTGATAGTGATAAAGAGCTTGGGTGTAATCGCCGACAATCATGTAAGTCTTGCCGACTAAGGCGTGGCTGCGAGCTGAATCGGTCAGATCGACTACGCGTTGCCAGACTGTATAGTCATTAAACCATGTTTTGGTTTGCGCGTAGCTTAAATATCCCAGGACTCCGAAGACAATAACGGTCACGGTGATGGCGGCGTATTTGCGCCAACGGTGGAGCGCCAGCAAACCTTCGGCGGCCAGCCAATAAACGGGCAAAGCCGCCAGATATAAATAACGGTCGGCCATAATCGGCGTGCTGGAAGGCACGATTTTGAAAATCAAAGCCAAAGATATGATATAAAAAACGGCACCGGCGATCAGGCTCTTTCTTTTGCTAAGCAGGATGGCAGAGAGAAGGATTATGGTTGTGATGGCGCTGGCATAAATCCACCATGGCAGATAAGGCGTCTTGGCCGGGTAAGGATAGAAATTGTTCAGACCGACGGGCCAGACGACTTTGGATAAATGCAAGACGGGAGCGGCGGCGGAAAGCCAAAGCGTATCGACAAAGGTGTAGGCTGGCATATCCAGCGGATGGCCGTGCGAAGATTGGCGGATAGTGACAGCTAAAAGACCGAAGAAAAAAGCAATAATTAGCAAAAAGATTTTTTGCCAGAATAGGCGGCTGGACCAGCGTCCTTTGAGCCAATCCAACAGATAGAGGTATACGGGGATGACTGCTGCCGCAAATTTTGCCAGCAGTCCGCCGATGGTGAGCAGATAAATCAAGGCCAGCTGCCATTTCTTCGGTTGTTTTAAATGATACAAATAAATAATCATAGCGCTAAGCGCGGCGCTGCTCCAAAGCAAGTTGCTGAATGCGGAAATCCAGGCCACGCTTTCCACTTGGACTGGATGCAAGGCAAAAAAAGCGCTGGTGATAAACGATGGCCAAAAGCGCCGGCTAAGTTTATTAAGCAGCCAGAAAACCAGCAAGATATTTAGCAAATGGAAAAGCAAACTTAATAGATGAAAGGGCAATGGGCTGGGTCCGAACAGTTGATAGGTGGCGGTAAAGATGGCAGTTGCCAGGGGTTGATACATGCCTAAGGGATTGTTGTCGGGGCGGAAAATAGCCAAGAGTCCCGCCCAGGTTATTTGATGAAAAGCAGGGTTGCCTAAAAATTGGAAATAGTCATCCCAATAAATAAAGCGGTTACTGGTTAGGGGCCAGTAGACCAGGGCTGTTAATGCCAGCAGGGCAATAAGTAGATATTGGCGTTTATTTTTCATGATGAGCGCAGGCCAACGCTTCTGCGCGGGCAGGTTCGAAATTTAGGCTGGCGGCTTTTATAATCTCAGGGCAGCCGCTGGCTTTTACTTTAATATTTTTAAGTGCGCCTAATAAGTACCAGGCGTCTGCTCTAAGCGGGTCCAGAGTTGTGGCGATCATAGCTTTGTCCTCGGCGTCTTTGTTGTTTTTGGTTATTTTTAGGGCTACGGCCAAAGAATAATTCGCGCTGGCTAGAAAGCTCGGGTTATTCTTACCGCTGCTTTCCAGCCTGACGGCTTGCGAGTAATCGGCGATTGCT
This sequence comes from Candidatus Falkowiibacteriota bacterium, assembly GCA_037130845.1. Lineage (GTDB taxonomy): Bacteria > Patescibacteriota > Patescibacteriia > Patescibacteriales > Patescibacteriaceae > 1-14-0-10-37-14. Next base: position 16,427 of record JBAXSE010000003.1, read on the forward strand.
TGTTTGAGGCTGTTTAAATAAGTCATGGCAAGCCCGCGGTTATAAAAATAGACCGGACTATCGGGGCGCAAGCGGACCGCTTGATTGAAGTCGCGAGCCGCCCAATCATAGCGGTGCAGCGCCTGCATTTCGATGACCCCTTTGATATTGTAGGCTTCGACCAGATTAGGCGAGAGTACGATGGCAATATCCAGATCGTCAATCCCGCCCAAGGGGTCGCCTAGGGCATTTTTGGCCGAGCCGCGGCTCATATAGGCTGTGCCGGCCAGTGGATCATTGTTGATGACATTTTGCCAGAGATCAATTTCGCTTTGCCAGACATAGGACAAGTTCCAGCTGGCTAGAGCCAATCCCATCAAGCAAGTTGCCAAGACGGCTTGATAGCTCCAATGCTTGCAACCGGCAAAAAAGGCGATTAGCCAGACGATAGCCAGCAAGGCTAAATAATTATAACGATCGGCTCCGGCAATCGTAATGTAGGGCGCGAGTTGGATGCTTAAGATAATGTTTAACGCAAACCAAATAGCGCCAAAAACCAGCCAGCGTCTTTGGCGGTTAAGATAAACTAACCAGCCGCCCAAGAGCGGCAAAAGCGCCGCCAGATAAACCCACCAGTAGAGATGGTCATGGTTATCGGCCGGATGCTGATAGTAGGTATGCAGACCAAAAGGCAATAATGCTTTGTAGGCTTGGACGCTTGCGGCGTAGAGGATGAGGACGATGCGGTCGGTCCAGTTGTAGACCGAAAAGGTTAGCGTGCCGATGCTCTTGCGGGCGGCAATGGCGACCAGGCCGAAGACGATAGCCAGGGCCAGGTAAGGTATTTTTTCGGCAATCATGCGCCAGCTAAACTTACGGCCTTTCCAGTAATCCAACAGCCACAAAAGCAGGGGAATGATAGCGGCGACCGATTTGCTCAACAGCGCCAAGACAAAAAATAACAAAGCCAAAAAATAAAAGCGGACGGCTTTGCGATCCAGATAATATATATAGGATAGTAGGCAGGCGAGCAAGAAGCCGGAGGCTATTAGCGTGCTGCGCGCCGAGATCCAGGCCACGGCTTCCACTTGAGTCGGCCAGACGGCAAAGAGGGCGGCTGCCCATAATGCCGGCAATTGGCGGCGGAATAGCTTTTTGGTCAGCCAGAAGACGAGCAAAATATTTAGGCAATGCAAAAAGATGTTGTCCAGATGATAGAGCCAGGTCTGCAGCCCGACGGCGCGATATTCCAGGGCAAAGCTCAGGCTGGCCAGGGGCTGGTACATCTGGGCATAGTAACTGGAAAAAATTTGCCGCAGCCCGTCCGGCGATAGGTTTTGGATGTCCGGATTATTGGGTACTTGCACGGTATCATCCCATTCCAAAAAAGCTCCTTTGAGCGCGGGCGTAAAAACCAAAAAAGCCAGCATGAGGATAGCGGCTAACCACAGCTTGCTAGCTGTAATATTGATTTTGTTCAGTTTCTGCATAGCAAGCTTAGCTTAAGCTATTTAGGGGCTTTTTGGCAATATTGATGGTATATCTTGACTGCCTCTTGATGTCCCAGCTCCATGGCCCTTTTTAAATCGGGGCAGCCGGCAGGGTTTTTTAGATTAAGTTCCGCCAAGCCTTTGTAATAGAAAGCTTCGTTGTTATCCGGCGCTAAAATTAAATAGTCGGATGTATCTTGAACGCAAGCTTTGTAGTTTTTGAGTTGATAATGAATGTAGGCGCGATTTAATAGGATGTTGGCCGGCAAATCTTGTTCGTTTGCCAAGCCGATGTATTGCTCTTGCGCGCGAGTAAAAGCCTTGAGCGCTTCCGGCCAAGCGTTCAGCTGTCGGAAAGCGCGCCCCAGATTGTAGTAATAGCGAGCGCGGTAATGGTTATAAGAAATAGCCAGATTAAAATCATCGACGGCGGCTTGGTAATTGTGCAGCTTGTCCAGTCTGATGATCCCGCGAGCGTTGTAGGCGGCAGGATTGATGGGGTCTATCTTAAGTGCCATTTCGAAATCAGCTAAAGATCGGCGCCAATCGGTGTCTATGCGATCTAAGCCGCGATTGACCCAGCTGCTGCCGGAACTGGGGAAATTATCAATCGAATAATCCCAGAGTGAAACAGAACTGCGCCAGCTGAAAGCGTAAAGGCAAGATGACCAGCCGATAATGATGAGTATGGCAAGCAGGGCGGCGATAGCGCCAAGGGCAGTGCGAGAGGCCAGCCGGCGCCAGAGTAAGGCTAAGGGCCAGATTAGAGCCAGGCAGGCCAGATAGTTGTAGCGATCAGCGCCTAAAAGCAGGGTGAAAGGAATAATTTGCAGGCTGGGCAGCAGCAGCAAGAAAAACCACAAACAATAAAAGAGCCCGGCTTTTCTAATCTTGCCGCTTAGCGCCAAGAGCGCTCCAATCAGCAATGGCAAGACGGCTCCAGCCCAGATTATAACAGAGAACCCCGCGAGGCCGCTGGGCCGTTCATAAATCAAGGATTGATTAAACGGCCAAACCAGCCGGTAGAGCTGCCACGCATACGCGCTTGCGATTAAGATTATTCTTTGCCAGAGATAAAAGTTTTCGCTGTGAAAAATGCCGACAGATTGTCTGCCTAATATCGCGGCAATAGTGGCAACGCCTGCCAATAGCACGTAGGGCACAATGGCCGGCCAACGCTTTTTCCAATCGGCGCCCAAGCGCCAGTCCAAGAGCAAAAGCAGCGCCGGCAAGATGACGACGGAAGATTTTGCCAAGCAGCCTAAGCCAAACAAGGTGACGGAGATAATCAGATAGGCTAGTCGATTTTTTTGGCGGTAATAAAGATAGGTAATAATAGAAGCAAGCGCTAGGCAGGCGGATAATAAAGTACTCCTGGCCGAGAGCCAGGCAACCGCTTCTACTTGCGTCGGCCATAAGGCGAATAATAGGCCGGCCGCTAGAGCTGTGCGCCTGTCCTTGAATATCAATAGGCTGAGCTTGATGACCAGAAGAGCGGCCAAGAGATGCAGGAGTAAATTGTCTATGTGGAACCATCTAGGGTTGAGGCCGAACAAGCGATATTCGATGGCGTAGCCGAGCGTAGTTAAGGGCTGATACATGCCGACATAAAAAGAATGGAAGATCTTATCGATTGATTGCGGGTTTAGAGCGCGGATATCCTGATTTTGGAAAAGCTGTTCGGGATCGTCGTAGTGCAAAAAGTCGGCGTTGGCCAGCGGCCAGAAAACCGCCGCGATAGTGATGGCGGCGAGTGCGATGATGGCCCAGCGATTGGCGCAGATCTTGTCTAAAAATTTATTTGGCATAATTATTTTTATTTTTTAACAGCTGGCGTTGCGCTTGGATAAAGGGCAGATACATCTTTTGTTTCGGTTTGGCAATCTTTACTTCCGCCAAATCCAAGTTTTGCAGCGCCGCCGTAGTCTGTCCCAAGGCGCTTTGCGCCAATGCCAGATTGTAATAGTAGGCAGGCAGCGCCGGCTGCAGCTTGATGGCTGTCTGGAAATCGGCAGCCGCTTGGGCGTAGAGCTGATTATGCTGCAGGGCGATCAGGCCGCGCAAATAATAAAAATTAGCATAGTCGGGGTGTTTGACCAATTGTTCATCGGCGATAGCCAGAGATTCGCCGTAATTCCCGCTAGCTCTGTTGACTTCGGCCAGATTATACCAGATAATCGGCGCTGATTTGGAAATACGGGCTGCATTTTGCCAGAGTGTCAGATCGCTTTGCCAGGTTTGAGCTTGGCCCCAGTCGGTAATAGCCATAACGGCCAAGAGGGCGGTAGCGCCTATAACAGCCAACCGCCGTTTTGACGGCGCTAACAAACGCAGCCTGATCAGCAGCGGCCAGATCAAGCCCAAGAGCGCCAGATAATTATAGCGGTCGGCGCCGATTTGAATGGTGTGCGGCATGATCTGGATCGAGAGGATCAGCTGCAGCAGAAACCAGCATAGGCCGAATAATAATATTTTTTGTTTGCGAACGAACCAGCAGACGGCAAGATAAGCCGCCGGTATGGCCAGCCAAAACCATGAGAAAGTCGCCAACAGCGGTTGGGGATAAAAAGCGGATAAATTGAAGGGCGCGAACAGTAGCTTGATTTGCCAGGTAAAACTGGCGCCCATCAGCATTAGGCTTTGGCTCCAATTATATTTTTCATCGACAAAGAAACCGTAATTCTGGCGAGCTCGAATGGCGACCAGTCCGAAAAGCAGCGATAGCAGCCAGAGCGGCCAAGTGACGCGCAGGCATTTTTTCCAATTGCTTTCTCTCAGCCGGCTAATCAGCAATAAGAGCAGGGGAAGAATGACGGCCGAAACTTTGCATAAGATGGCCAGCAAGGCAAGCAGATAAACTAGCGCCAGGAGCCATCGCCGCGGTTGCCGCAAATAATACAGATAAGCGACTAATACAGCCAAGATGCCCAGCGACGACAACAAGGTGCTGCGCGCCGAGACCCAAGCTACGGCTTCGACCTGCGTAGGCCAAAGCGCAAAAAAAGAGCCGGCTAAGATAGCAATTAGCCAGTTGTCGAACAGCAGATAGCTCAGCCAAATTACCAGTCCGACAGCCAAGAGATGCAAGGCCAAGCTGTCCAGGTGGAAAGCGCGCGCGTCCGGTCCGAAGAGGCGATATTCGGCGGCATAGCCCAGCGTGGTTAGCGGCTGATACATGCCGACGTAGTAGCTGCCGAAAATGCGGGCAGCTCCGGCTAGCGACCACTGGCGGATGTCTTGGTTATTGACAACTTGTTCGCCGTCGTCGGAGGACAAAAAATTATTTTTTTCGATCGGGCTATAGGCGGCAACCGTTATCAGCAGCAAAGCGCCGATTAAAATGGCGATGGTTTTTCTGTTCATAGAGGACAGCTAGTCTTGATAAAAACCGGTTGGCCGGCTAGCGGTACGGCGTCTTTTAACAGCAGGCGCGCTTGCGCTAAATCCCGGGCCGCTTGTTCCGGCTGAGCCGTCTTGGTCCAGGCGGCGCGCTGGCACAGATATTCGGCCGGCAGCGGCTTAGCCAGTTTGATGGCCAAGTTTAATTCGATTAAGGCCTCGCGCTGGCGGCTTAATTTAGCCAGCACCAAGGCCTTGTTAAAGTGGTAAATATGGGAGTCGGGTGCCAGGGCCAGGGCAGAGTCAAAGTCGGCTAGGGCGGCCTTGGGTTGGCCTAGATAGGCCATGTAGATAAGCCCGCGATTGTTGTAGGATGCCCCTAATTCGGGGTTTAGGCGCAAGGCCGTGTCTATGGCCGCTTTGGCATCATCGACGCGTCCCAGACGCAACAGGGCGTTAGCCAGATTATCATAGACAAAAGACATTTCCGGATGCCGCGGATAGCGCGCGATGGCGGCGCTATGCAAGCTGAGATCGTCTTGCCAGATTTGGCTTTGTTGCAGACTGAGGAAACCGTAGACAATGAGCAATGAGGAAAAAATATAGATACCGGCGTTATTGAGCGGACGGTCCAGCCCGGCCAAGCGAGGGAATTTGCTGAGCAATAGGACGATGCCGGCGGCTGATGCGATAATCGGCAGATAGAGATAACGGTCTGCCAGATATAGGCGGCCCACCGGAGTGAAGCGGATAACCAGCGCCAGATTAATCATAATCCAGCCGGCCAGCAAGAGCAACCAACGTTGCCGACGAAGCCGCCAGAGCAGATAGGCGATAAGCGCGATAAAGACGGGGGCTGCTAAAACCGGCCAAGCCAGATAGCCGTTAGCCTTGGCAGGGTAAGGATAAAAAGGGCTTAAGCGCGATGGCCAAAGCATGGTCAGCAGATAAGATTTAATGGTATCGCAGATTAGTATAATCTTCTCCCACCAAGAATATTGATAAAAGCTTTCGATGAAGTGTCCGGCTGCCATCCGGGCGATAATAGTGGCGACGCCCATCAAGAAGGCGCTAAACCACAAGACGATTTTAGTCCCGCCCAAACTTTTCCAGCTTAGCTTTCCCAGATACCACCAATCGGCCAACATCCAGAGTAATGGCAATATAATAGCTGACGGCTTGGTAAAGATGGCGGCCGTGCCAAAGATGAGCGCAACTGCCAGGTTGATGGTTTTGGTTTTTGTCAGATAGCGGCGATAGGCCAGGAGGGAGCCGAGCATCAAGGCGCTGGATAGCAGGTTGCTGGAGGCGGAGATCCAGGCTACGCTCTCGACTTGTGCCGGATGCAGGGCAAAGAGGGCGGTTGCCGCCAAGGCTAGGGTCGGGCTGAGCAGAGGCAGCAACAAGAAGAAAACCAAGATGATGTTTAATAGATGCAATGCCAGGCTGGCCGAGTGGAAGACGAGGGCATTTGCTCCGCCCAATTGGTAGATCAGCGCGTAGTAGAGGCTGGATAATGGCTGATACATGCCGACAATTTGGGTGCCGAAAATGCGGTTGAGCTGCGGCAAGCCTAGGCTGTGGGCTGCCGGGTTGTTGATAATCTGCGGATAATCATCCCAGTAGATAAAGTTGTTGCGCAGACTGGGATAATAAACCAAAAAAACAGCCAGCAATAGCAGGGCTAGGCCGGCGATGATGCGGACTGGCTGTTTCATAAAAAAGATTAATGGCAATATTGCGCTAGTTTGGCGGTTGCGGCTTGGAGATTTAATTGGGAAGCTTCTGTCCAGTCGGCGCAGGCCGCCGCCTTTAAATGTTGTTCCCAATAGGCTTGGCCGCGTTGCAGATAAGTTAGCGCGTTGGGATGGACGCGCAGTACTTGGCTAAAGTCATCAACCGCGCCTTGGAAGTCGCCCATGGACAAGCGGACATTGCCGCGGTTGTGGCGGTATTCGGGCGGGACGCTGGGCAGATTGTTAATCGCTTGGTCGAAGTCGGCCAGCGCCAGCGCCCATTGTCGGTTTGCGGCCAGCGCCGAACCGCGGTTATAAAGATAATCGGTGCGTCCCGGTTGCAGGCGGATGGCCGAGTCGAAATAGACGATCGAGTGTCCCGGGTCATGCTGGTAGTCGGCTGTGATGATGCCGATGTTGTTGTATGATTCTGACAATTGCGGATTGAGAGCGATGGCTCGCGAAAAATCAGCCATCGCTTCTTTGACTAACCCTTGCTTGAGTAAGACGCTGCCGCGGTTGTCGTAGATGTAGCCGGCTTCGGGGTTATTGACGTTTTCCACCAGCGAGGCGGTCGCCAGCGAATAATCATCCTGCCAGTTGCGGCTATAAAAAAGGCTGATAGCCCCCAGGAGCAATAGATAGCCGATCAGGGCGGTGATGGCCGCGCGCCGCCATTTGATCTGCTTGTAAAAATGGACGAATAAGAGCGACAGCAAGAAGTAGACTGCCAAGCCGGCCAGATAAGTATAGCGGTTGGCAATCACTTGTTTGCCGATCGGCTTTAAACGCACGACCAGGACCAGGTTGAGCAGGAACCAGGCGATCAACGGCCAATAGGTCTTGTAATATTTTTTGACTATAATAATTATTACTCCGGTCAGGCTGGCAAGCGCCCCGGCATAATAGAACCAAGGCAGCTGCCCATTCAGTTTGGCGGGGTATAGATAAGAAGGCGCCAGGCCGAGGGGCAAGATGGCATTATAAAAATAGTAAAAATAAGAAAAAAGATAAACGGCCAGCTGTTCAATGAGAGAGTAGGCGGCGATAGTGCCGACGAAATGGCCGTCGTGCTGCCGGGCGTAAATAGTGGCCAGGCCCATGGCGATAGCCATCAGCCAGAGCGACAGCTTGGACCAAATATCGCGCGCGGTGATCTTTTTATTTTTTAAATAATCAAACAGCAGCATCAATAGAGGCAGGATGATAGCCGAAGGCTTGCAGAGCATGGCGACAATAGCCAAGAAAAAGGAAAGAAAAATTTGGCGGCGATTTTTTGCTTGCCAATACATCAGAAGCGAGCCCAGCAGAAAGGCGGAGCTAAGCAGATTGGAGGCGGCAGAGACCCAGACGATTGATTCGGTGTTGGCCGGCTGCAAAGCAAAAAGAGCGGCAGTCACAAAGGCGGTCAGACGGCGGCCGCTGACACGGAAGACCAGCCAAAAAACCAGTGCGATATTCAGCAAATGCAAGAGCAGGTTAGCTGCGTGGTAGGCCAGGGGGTTTAGGCCGTAAGCGTTGTATAGCACCCAATAATAGAGCGAGGTCAAAGGCTGATACATGCCGATGTATTCTTTGGTCAGCATGCCTTGCAGATTGCCGGTTAGCAGATCGGCATTGTTTAGCAGATGGAAATATTCGTCGCCATGCAAAAAGTCGAATCTGAGGCTGGGCAGATAGACCAGCGCCGTGGCTAGCAGCACTAGCCAGAGCGCATATTTGGACAAGAAAGATTTCATATAATTTAATATTTAAGCAGCGGACAATATTTTTTGATAGCCGGATCCGGTTTGAGCCCTTGCGCGAGGGCGATGCCGATTTCTCGGCAGGCGGCCGGCGTTTGCTTAAGCCCTAAATAAGCCATGGCAATATTGTGGTGGGTGCTGGCCTGTTCGCGCGCGGCCAGTGAATTGCGCAGATAGACCAGCGCCTCGTTAAAGCGTCGATTATCCAAGAAAAGCCGGCTGATCATATCTGACATCTGTTGGTCGCGGGAGCACAGGTCGCCTGCGCGGCGGAAATCGGGCAAGGCAGCCGGAAAGCCGGATGCTACCATAATTGTATAGCCTCTAGTGTACCAAGTCCAGCAATGCCGGGGTTGGCTGGCAACGGCATAATCCCAGAGCGAGCGGTCGTCTGTCCAGGCCGCGGCATAGTTGATAGTTCCCCAAGCGGCAGCGGCCAGGACCAGTCCAAGGCAGAGGTACTTGGCCGGTTGCTTGAGGCGGCTAAGGAGCCAGACGAAAAATATCAAGATAGGCAAGCCGGCCAGATAAGCATAGCGATCTCCGGTAATCGTTATCAGGCGCGGAGTAATGGCGGCGCTGGGAGCGAGGCAAACCAAAAGCCAGGCAAGCCAGAATGACCATGGCTTTTTTTGTATATACCCCCAGAGGGTATATGCGGCCAAGCTGATAAGGGAGATTAAAGCGATGATCGCCAGAGTGTGGCCGGGGAAAGGATAGAGGGGAGAGAGCCGAAACGGCCAAGCGACACGCAGCGCGGACGACAGCAAGCTGTAAGCATAAAAAGGCAAATACCATGAGCTGTATTCGGCGGACAAGGGCTGGCCGGCAAGATGACGTCCGACAGCCGCCCAGGCCAGAAGTGCGATCGATAACAGGGCAAAGGGGGAGGCTTTAGCCCAATCGCGCCAAGTTTGGCGGCGTTGTCCGAGCAGTAGCAAAGGCAATAATAGCCACATGCCGGCTACGGAAACTTTGGCCAAGAGGCCGGCCAGATAGCAAAGCAATGATAGCCAATAATATTTTTTTTCGCTTGTCGACAGGTATCGCAGATATAGAAGTAGCGTAAGCAGGATGCCGGTGGCGGAGAGCAGAGTGCTGCGGGCAGAGAGCCAGGCTGCCGCTTCGACTTGGGTCGGCCAGAGCGCAAAAAATAAGCAGCTCGCGACTGCCAATTCTTTTTTGAAATTTAATTTTCGCAATAATTTAAAAACCAAATAACAATTCAGCAGGTGCAGACCGAGCGAAACCAAGTGAAAAGCCAGGGCGTTGTAACCCCAGAGCTTGATGTCCAACCAATAGGACAGCGTGGTTAGCGGCTGGTACATGTCGAGATAAAAAGTGGAAAATATTTTGCCGATGGCAGATAGCCCCAGGCGCAAATCAAGGTTGTTGATAATCTGTGCGCTATCATCCCAGACCAGAAAGCTGGCGCCGGCAAGCATCGGCAGATAGGCCATGGTTAATAACAAGGCTAAAATTCCGGGTAATAGTAATTTTTTTAGCATGTTATTATATTTATCCCTGCGAAGACAGGGATCTTTCCATTCGGAATTGTTAAATATAGCAAAGTATTAAGATTGAGTAAGAATAATTTTTGTAGCGAATTTATAGCTAATAAATAAAAATAAATCCAGGATCCCTCCCTGGCGGGAGGCAAGCCTGCTGGAGTCTACTCGACGGTTGGCGGGCAATGATAAATTAAAAAAACGAATCCAGGATCCCTGCCTTCGCAGGGATAAATAGGTTTAACTTATTTGAGCCGTTTGACCATATAGGTGCCATTGCGGCGGTAGCCTAGATGGCGGTAATAATCACGTACGCCGACGCCGGAAATGACGGCGATCTTGGCTTGTCCGGATTGGCGCGATAATTGCTCAGCGATAGCCATCAGCCGTTTGCCCATGCCGAGGTGTTGCACTGTTCCGGCGTGCCCAAGGCGAGCCAGCTCGCCATAGACGTGCAGCTCTCGGATGAGCGCCGTGTTTTGCAATTCTAATAGCGGAGACATGCTGGCTAGGCGCAGGCGCAAGAAACCGTAAATAGTTTTGCCATCGGCAGATTCAAAACTGATAAAATATTCATCAGCGCTGGCGTGGCGGTATTTGCGGATAATCAGGTCGGTAGCGGCCAGATCGGCAACGCGGCCTTGCGCCTCGCGGCAACGGATGCAGCGGCAATGGGCGCCGCGCTGTTGGATGAGTTGGCGGAAATTGGAAATCTTAGAGCCGGCCACAATCGATTCGGCCGGGATATCCCGCACCAGCCGCACGATGCGAGTCCAGGGCGGAGTTGCCTCTTTGCAAGCGACTATAACTTCGGCCAGCGAATCGTCATCGTAGGTATGGTATTTGCCGGCTTTCCACCAGCGGTAGAGCAGGCTGCCTTTGGTGACAACGGTCGGATAGAGTTTGATTTGGTCGGGGTTGTAAGGATTGTCCGGCAGAGCGGTTTGCAATAAATAGGCAGCGGTTTTGGCGGTCAGGCTGACGCTGGCCGGAGTGCGGAAAACGGTAATCTGGTCTTCTTGGCTGAATAGTCCGCGGTACATGACTATATCTTTTTCGGGGTTTGATCCGGGCAAGCCGGGCATGATGTGATAAGTTAGTTTGAAGCCATAGGCAAGCGCCAGGGCAGTAGCGCGCTGGATGTCGGCCACGGTTGATTCGCGCAGATTTTTTTTGAGTATTTCGTCGTCGATGGCTTGGACGCCCAGCTCGATGCGGGTGGCGCCCAGGGCGCGCATCTGTGCCAGTTCTTTGTGGTCCAAATAATCGGGGCGCGTTTCCAATGTGATGCCGATTAGGCGGTAAGCGGCTGTCTCGTTGATTAGCTGCTCTTTGGCCAGCCATTTTTTTAGCTGGGCCAGGGTAGCGGTTTCCTTAAGCGGTAAATAAGAGGCCTTGCGTTGGAAATGATTGGCCGCAAAGAAGCAGCTGGCGATGTACCAGTATTTATATTTGTCGGGCAGATATGACCAGGTGCCGCCGATGACGATCAATTCAATTTTTTCGGGCTGATGGCCGTTGGCCAGCAGGGCTTTGAGGCGGAAATGGATTTGCGCCGCCGGGTCATAGTCGCAGCGGATAGCGCGCATAACGGCCGGTTCGTTGGATAGATAACTTTTGGGCACCGATAATTCGGTGGGGCAGAAAGCGCAACGTCCAGGGCACGGGTAGGGCTTGACTAAAACAGCCACCGGCGCGACGCCGGACAATGTGCGAACCGCGCGCTTTTTGAGCAGCTTAATCAAGCCTGCCACCTGAGCGTGGTCTGCCACCTGCGACGGCTTAATCGTTTTTGAATTATGAGCCAGCTGCTTGAGCGCTGCGATAATCTCGCTATAAGGAGGCAGGCCTTGTTTGACTTGCTTGGCAACTTTTTTTGTTATTGCCGATATTTCCAAGGCGGAGGTCGGTTGATCTTGCAATAATCTTTCGGCAATGGCTAGTGCGATGGGCTTTGTCATGTTTTCTAAAAAATGTTATAATTGTGTATAAGTTTGCTAACCCAATTTTAACCTTGTTTAAATAGGCCGAGCTAGCTAAAACATTAAGACATTAAACCATAAAATTATGACAAAAACAAGCGTCAAGGCTTTGCTCTTGGTAGCTGCCGTCTCCATTGCCGTGCCTTTGGCTAGCATGGCCGCTACAGCGAAACCTCTCACTTCCCAAGTATTAGATGCCGGGAAGGAAATACAGGGCAATTATTTCGCGGCAGCTAACAATATTTCGATTGAGGGCCATGTTACCGGTGATTTATTTTGTGCCGGTTCGACAGTAGAAGTAAAAGGTGAGGTTGATGGAGATGTTGTTTGCGCCGCCCAGACCTTGATTATTTCCGGCGTGGTGCATGGCAGCATCCGCAGCGTCGGTTCTGCCGTCAGCGTCGAAAACAGAGTCGGCCGCAATCTGATGGTTGTAGCGTCTGACCTGATTATCGGTCCCAAGGCGGACATCGGCATGGATGCTATGTTTTGGGCGGGCCGCGTCAATCACATGGGCTTGGTCAATGGCTCAATGCGCGGGCGCGCTTATCAGATCTTTTTGTCCGGCAAGGTGGCTCAGAACGTCTTTTTCATCTTCGAAGATGTCTATACCGCCAGCGCCTATAAACCTTTAATCATGCAAGAGCGCGCTTCAATAGGCGGCAACTTGACTTATCGTTCGGCTTTTGACGCTTCTATCGCCAGCCGTCCGAGTATTAGCGGCAATGTCACCAAGGAAGCGAGCAACAATTTTGGTTTCTTGGCGCTAAGCATCGCTCGCATGTGGATCTGGTGCAGAATCGTCGCTATTTTTAGCGCGGTTATTATCGGTTTGTTCTTGATGAAACTTTGGCGCAAACGGACTATGGAAGTGGCTGACTTGATGGTGGCCAAGCCTTTTATTTCAATCGGCTGGGGCGCCTTGGTAACTGTTTTAATCCCGGTGCTGGCCATCTTCTTGGCGATGACTATTATCGGTTTGCCGATTAGTATTATCTTGATGTGCTTATGGCTGACGTCGATTATGATTGCTAAGCCGGTTGCCGCTATTATGGTTGGCTATATGATGATGGGACGTTATAAACATAAGCCAAATGACAAGAAAGCGCGTAAGGAAGTCGATAATATTAATCCTGTATATGTCATGATTCTCGGTGTTATCGTAACTTATGCCTTGATGGCCGTGCCGTTATTCGGGTTTTTCCTAGCTGTCTTGCTGAGCTCTTGGGCTATCGGCGCCGCTTGGATGCTGTGCAAGGATATACGCAAAGCTTAGTTCTATTTGTATATTTCAGACAAAGCCTCGCCTGGTCGGCGGGGCTTTTGACTTCAGGGGCCATTTCGGTTTATGATTAAGAAAAATAACCCATATGCAAGCAAATAAATTAACGATTACCGAAGCCAGGGCATTATTGGATAGCGGCCAATTGACAGCCGTTCAATTGACGCAAGATTGCCTAGCTGCGATTGAAGATCAAAACGACCGGCTTAACGCCTGTTTGGAAATAAATAGCAAACAGGCCTTGGCTGAGGCTGTTGCGGCTGATCGACGTCTTAGCGAAGGGGAGCGCGGCGGAGTGTTGGGCATCCCGTATCTGGCTAAGGATAATATCTTGGCCAAGGGCTTCCGCGCTACGGCCGCTTCTAGGATGTTGGCGGATTATCAGGCGCCTTATGATGCTACGGTTGTCTCACGTTTGAATGCGGCCGGGGCAATCTTGCTAGGCAAGACCAACCTGGATGAATTCGCTCATGGCGCTTCGACCGAGACCAGCTGCTACGGCGTAACCAAGAATCCTTGGAATCCGGAACATGTGCCTGGCGGTTCTTCGGGCGGTTCGGCGGCGGCTGTGGCAGCCAACCTGGCCTTGTTTGCCCTGGGCACGGACACTGGCGGCTCGGTGCGCCATCCGGCGTCTTTCTGCGGCGTGGTGGGGCTCAAGCCGACCTACGGCTTGTGTTCTCGTTGGGGGCTGATTGCTATGACCAGCTCGACCGATGTACCGGGCATCCTGGCCAAGACGGCAGCTGACGCTTCTTTGGTTTTGTCGGCGATGGCCGGAGCAGATGAATTGGACAGCACTACTCTGCCGCGAGAATTAGAGGCGTATCAGGGTGAAATGAATGAAATAAAAATCAAAGGATTAAAGATCGGCATCGTGGAAGAATTTATGACTGACGCGGTGGCCGAACCGGTCAAAGCGGGCATTAGACAGACGATTGAGCTTTTGGAAAAAGCCGGTGCGACGGTTAGCGCGGCCAAACTGCCTTATGCCGGCTATGGCGTGAGCGTTTATTATGTTATTACGCCTTCGGAAATCAGTTCCAATCTGGCTCGTTTCGATGGTTTGCGCTTTGGCTACAGAGCCGAAGGCAATGCGGACTTGGCTGCCGATTATCGCATCAACCGAGGGCAGGGCTTCGGCGACGAAGTCAAACGCCGCATTATGCTGGGCACCTACGCGCTCAGCGCCGGCTATCATGATCAATATTATCTCAAAGCGCAACAAGTGCGCACTTTGATTGCGCGTGATTTTGCCAAGGCTTTCTCTAGTTTTGATTTATTATTATGTCCGTCAACGCCAGGCACCGCCTTTCGGATTGGCGAGCAGATCGGCGATCCTCTCAAGATGTATCTGGAAGATATCTTTTTGACGCCGGCATCGCTGGCCGGTTTGCCGGCTGTCAGTATCCCTTCCGGCTTGGCTGATGGCCTGCCGACTGCCTTGCAATTGATCGGTCCTAAGCTGAGCGAGGCACTGTTGCTAGCGGTCGGCCAGGAATTGATGGACGGCTTGGTGGCAGGGCGGCTAGACAAAGAATAATATGGCCTTTGCTTCCAGAAAAACGATATATTTTTTTGCGGTGGGACTGGCAGTTGTTTTTGGCTTGCTGACAACAGTCTATTTTAGCAATCCGGATCATCGCCAGTTTGCTCGGTTGGACAAGAAGAGCTTGTTGGTGCGCAACAAGACCGATGAAGACCGCTTGCGTGAACTTAACGCGCGGGCGTTGGCCGAGGCAGCAACCAAGGTGCCGCAACCGGTGCCGGCTATGGCTGCCGCCGATATTGTGGCGGGCAGTCGCCAAGCGCCCATTATCTTGATAGTTTATTATGACTTCTCTTCGCCCTTCAGCGGCCGCTTTCATGAGGTGGTCAAGGAGGCGATAGCCAAATATAAAGACAGTCTCGATGTAGTTTGGCGTGTCTACCCTCTGGAAGGTCGACCGGAAGCTTTGTCAGCGGGCCTGGCCTTCCGTTGCGCGGCCGGACAGGGCAGCGCCGCGGTTTTTGCCGATCGTTTGTTCGGTTTGCAGCGATCAGGGCAATTGATGATTGATAAATATCTGGAGGCGGCAAAGGCCGAAAATCTTGATATGGCCAAATTTAAGATCTGTCTGGATAACAAGCAATATTTGGCAGATATTATGCAGGCCAAGGCCCGGGCCGAAGCGGCCGGAGTGACCGGCGCCCCCTATGCCTTTCTTAACGGCCGCCCCTTGCCGGGCGCCTGGCAATTTGTCGATTTTTCCGGCCCCAACGGCCAGCCTCAAGAGGGCCTGGGCACCATGATTGACAAACTGCTCAAAAACAAGTAAAATCCAGGTGGTCTTACCAAAGGCCTTTTTGTTTACTTTTATTAGTAAATATTAAGTAAATATCAAAAAAGAACTTAAAATTGATAATTGACAATTGTTAATTGATTGGAGAGTTCGCATAGTGGCCGAGTGCGCTCGCTTGGAAAGCGGGTAAGGTGTCAAAGCCTTCGAGGGTTCGAATCCCTCACTCTCCGCATATAAAATAAATTCACTTTTACTGAAGTGAATTTATTTTATATGTAGCGGAATGACGAGGGATTCGAACTGGTCAGGAGTGAGCTAAAGGCATTTGCGTCTGAGCAAATGCCTTGCAGTTTACCCGCCGAAGAGGCGGGCGAGCGTCGGACGAGGCTCCAGTGGAGCCTTGGACGCCAACCCTGGACAAGTGAGGCGTCAGGCCGCAGGCCTAGCTGAGCGCGTAAATCCCTCGTAGAACTTTAATATTTTACAAGCCATGAAATATTAAACGTATAAATTAATTACGATCTTTACAAACAAATATTAGAAAGGGAAAGCATGAAATACGGCTTTATTTTTGATTTAGACGGCACACTGATTGATACTCAGCTATTGTTCCATGCCAAAGCCGAAAGTATTATTTTTTCTCAGCATGGCTTGAATTTTGAACCGGCAGAAATTTCCGCGCGTTATGCGGGCATCTCAACTCGCAAGATCTTCGAAGATTTATTGCCGCAACAAGACGCTGACAGATTAGTCCGGCAGAAATGGGAAATAATGGATCAACTGGTGCGTATTAATCCGCCGATCGCCTTGCCTGGCATGCTCGAAGTCTGTCGTTTTCTTAAGTCACGGTCGATTCCGATAATCATCGCTTCAGCCTCGCCTCGGTCTTGGATAAAGCTTTGCTTAGGTCAGCCGGTGAATACGAATAATCGTTGTTCGTTGAATCTCTTGGATGTATTTGGCGATAATTATGTCTCCGCCGAAGAATGTGAAAATGGCAAACCAGCTCCTGATGTTTTTCTCTTGGGCAAAGATACGTTGGCTATTCCTGATCCGGACAATGTTATTGATTGGACTGTTGTCGGCGATGGCGAATCAGATGTTGCCGGAGGCTTGGCCGCAGGTATGAAGGTGCTTTTCTTATCGAATGACAATAAGAGCTTTGATACACATCCAAATGTGAAAAGATTTCCAAACAGCATAAGACTGGCAAATCACATCAAGGATCTGGTAGCAGCCTAATGTAAAGTAATTTGAAGAATTGTAATAAGAGTTCATTCTCAGCAGAGTCTATCCTAAGACTCTGCTTTTTTCTTTACCGAAGCCCAGTCTCGGTTATGGGGTCAGGCCTTGTGTTTGACTTTATTGTCAAGAGATTATGATTTAAGCCTTGATTCCAATTAAACAAAAGAATCGCCATTATGGCGGTTCTTTTTACTTTGGCGGGCTTTGCGATAGACTTAATTATGAGCTAATTCTTGCAACATAAATTTATGAGATTCATTATGTATCTGTTGTTGGTTGGTGGTACGATTCTATTGTATTCAAAGTTCGGGTCGGATTGCAGCGGACAGAGCGGCCTTGGTGCTGGAGTACCTTGTATTCTCGAAGCAATGGCTGTGTGGGTGGTTTTGTTTGTTATTATTATGATTTTCGAATCAATGCGAGCAATCTTGGAAATAAGACGGTTGTCCGCCTTGCCAAGACAGGAATCAAACGAAGAGCCTGTGACGCCTTTATATAGTATCTTTTTCTACGAGAAAGTAAGCAGACTTTTTATTATTATCGGTTTCGTTTATATATACATGCGGGGCTTCGATATTGCGCCAACCGTTCTATTGTTCTTTTGCTGGCCTTGGCTGCTTATGTTAGGTGTAGCTATTTACCAAACTTACAAGCCGCATGCATTTTTCAGTCGACCAGGTTTTGTGATACTTTCTTCTTTATTAACTAAGTTGATTGGTGTGCTGATATTATTGCCAGTGTTTTTTTCTGTTGCTTATCGTTCTGATTATTTCTTTGGGCTTATATTAATCGAAGTGATAGCGGCTATTATATTATACAAGAAACAGCGCCCAACTAGCCTGCGGTTTTCGTTGATAGATCTGATCATTGTCATTGTTATCATAGCCAGCGGAATACCGTTCCATCAGCTCAAATTTTGTTATCATAATGTCTGTCCCAAAAATATACCCTTTGTGAACCAGCGTAAATAATCTTTTCGCAATTCAAGAACATACCTATCAAGAACCTAAAAACAGCTCCGGCTGTTTTTTGGTATAATAGCAGACTTTCGCTTTTTGTTCGGATATGCTATAATCGAGGTTATTGTATAATATCAATTATATGAGTAATGAGAAAAAGAGATAAAGAACTTGATTCCTACTGGGGGACAAATTGTCCCCAACTTGAGATAATTGCAAAGATGGCAAATTATGAAGAGTGTTCTGTGCAAACGTTTATGGAATTTTTCGAATAACTTTATAATAACCTACAAAAAAAGATGGAATGCTTGACTATTTCCCAAAATGGGAATAATATACTTTTATGAGAATTATCGCCTTGAAAACATTACATGATTTCTATACTCGGCATAGCGATGTCGAACAAAGTCTGCGGGCCTGGTATCATGAGACTAAGGGTGAATCGTGGAAGCTGCCCAGGGATATAAAAAATAAATATCACAATGCCAGTATTGTCGCCAATAATAGAGTCGTCTTCAATATACAAGGCAATAAATACCGATTAGTAGTGGCCGTCAGGTACGATTTGCAGATAGTCTATATCAGATTCGTCGGTACGCATAATGATTATGATAAAATTGATGCTACAAATATATGACCAAGATAATTAAAACAAAAAAGGCCTACAAAGCGGCGCTCGCTCGAGTAGATAAAATATTCGATGCTCGGGCGGGGAGCACTGAAGCGGACGAGCTCGAACTGCTGTCGCTTTTGATCGAACATTATGAGGCCGAGCATTATCCCATCCTGGCGCCTGACCCAATAGAAGCTATCAGATTCAGGATGGAAGCTCTGGGCCTGGAGCAGAAGGATGTCGCCAAGCTGATCGGGGCCAATCGGGTATCGGAGATATTCAGCGGCAAGCGCCCGTTGTCCATCGGTATGATCAAAACACTGCATACCAAGCTAAATATTCCGGTCGAGTTTTTGATCGGTTGTTAATTCTATAGAGATAAGACTTATTGTGGATATTTTGTGTTGCATGTCATGGAATGCACGAAACAAGACTTGACCCCTAAATCTAAATTATTAGGGCTGTATTTGATAAAACAATTATGAATAAACAAGAAATAGCTTGGGACAAGGAATACAAAAACCCCAAGCTGGTTACCAAAAGTGACGAACCGCAGGCCGAGACTTTGCGTTTCTTTAAGTTTCTCAAAAAACAAGAAAAGTTCAAATTGGAAGATAGAAAAATCCTGGATCTAGGTTGCGGTACGGGGCGCAATGCCAATTATCTGGCCAAGCTGGACAATGATGTAATTGGCATCGAGTTTTCGCCCACTGCCTACAATCTGGCTGTGGCCAGGGCCAAGAAATTGGAGCTCACAGTCGACTACCGCTTGGGCGATATCGGCCGGCCTTATAACATTGCTGATAATTCTATTGATGTCGCGCTGGATGTCACTTCTTCCAATTCTTTGGACGAGGCGGGGAGGGCGGTCTATTTGCGTGAGACGCATCGCGTGCTGAGGCCGGGCGGGTATTTTTTCGTCCGCGCTCTAGCCAAAGACGGCAACCAGAATGTCAAAAACCTGCTGGCGCAAAACCCGGGCAGAGAACATGACACCTATATCATCAAGGAGATCGGCCTAACCGAACGCGTCTTCAGCCGCGAAGATTTCCTCAAAATGTATTCCGCTTTTTTCAAGGTTTTGCTGTTGGAGAAAAAAACCAGCTATACCAAATTCAACGGCCGGATTTACAAGAGGAATTATTGGATTGCTTATTTGCAAAAAGTGTAAAACGTTGTGAATTCATTTATTGAAGGGTTTGCAAATAAAGCATAACAAAAAAACACCTCGCTGGTGTAGCGGGTGCGGAGCGTCCCAAAGAATGGGATACCAAATGTAGATTTAGTATAAGTTATGTTGTTATTTTTGTCAAATTACAGATTAGTTTATAGATTATATGGCTACCAAACAATCTACCATCGATTTTATCCTAGACCAGTTGTCACTGTTGGACGGGGCTTATGCTCGCAAGATGTTCGGCGAGTATGCTTTGTATTTTGATGGCAAGGTGGTTGGCTTGGTATGCGACAATCAATTGTTTATCAAGATTACTGAACCGGGCAAGGAATTTGTCGGCGGTCATTATCGCGAAGGACATGCTTATCCCGGGGCAAAGGTCTCGATGTTGATTGACGGCGGTCAATTGGAGGAACGCGACTTGCTCTGCGAGCTGGTGCGCATCACGGCTGATAATGTGCCGTATCCTAAGGTCAAAAAAGCTAAAAAATAATTTTTTAGCCGTGATATATCGCTATGATTAAACCACGACACAGAGGACAAATTAGGCGTTGGATGGGTAATGTGTATTATTCATGCCGTCGTTTTTTTTATTGGCATTATAGCGCTAATATTTTTGCTCATAGACAAGACGCTAATTTGCCAATCGAAATTTTTGGCCATCAGACTCCAATCTTACGCCAATTGGCAAAAGTTGATATGTATTTGCAGAAGAATAAGGCAATTAACTTGGAATTGGCTATTGCCAAGATTGACGGTCTGGTAATAGAGCCGGGGCAGACTTTTTCTTATTGGCGATTAATCGGCCGGCCGACTAAAGCCAAGGGCTATCGAGAGGGATTGATTTTACGTGATGGCAGAGTGTTGTCTGGTATCGGTGGCGGGCTTTGTCAGCTATCGAACTCGATTTATTGGACAGCTATTCATACGCCGCTGAGCATTAAGGAGCGCTGGCGTCATAGCTATGATGTTTTTCCGGATGCTAATCGTGATCAACCTTTTGGCAGTGGCGCTACCTGCTCTTACCCTAATATAGACTTGCAATTAAAAAATAATACTCAGTACAGCTTTCAATTACGATTGACTGTGGTAGATGGATATTTGCGTGCTTGTTGGTTTTCTGATAAGGAGTTGGATAATAATTATTTGGTTGTCGAGAAGGACCATGAAATAAAAAATGAATGGTGGGGAGGTTATAGTAGAAATAATAAATTATTTCGCCAAACGATCAATCTTCAGACGGGGGAGGTGTTGGAGGAAGAGCTTTTGGCTGACAATCAAGCGATCATGATGTACGAACCATTGTTATCTAATAGTCAATGACAGGTATGCTATTTCCGTTTAAGAATAGACTATGTGCCAATATTTAGCTAATATAAGGTAAAATTATACTAGCTATTGCTTTTTTTTAAAAAATGTGTGATAATATAGCTCACTATTCTTAATCTTGCTAAAAAGGAGTATCACGGCCTTTCGGGGCGACGTTTGAAAATAGAATTTATAAATAAGTAATAAATAACATGGGAAAATTCCAAAGAGATGGTGGTTTTGACGACAGACGCGGCGGTAGAGATTCCGGCCCGAGTCGTGGCGGTTTTAGCCGCGGAGGTAGTTTTGGCGGTGATCGAGAAGTAAAAAGCATGCACCGCGCCACCTGCAGCGACTGCGGACGCAGTTGTGAAGTGCCCTTTAAGCCTAACGGCACCAAGCCGGTCTTTTGCAGCGAATGCTTCGGCAAACAGCAAGACGGCGGCGGTTTCAGCCGTGGCGATAGCCGCGAGAGCGGCCGCGGTTTCGACAGACCGAGGTTTGAAGACAAGAAGATGTTCAGCGCCACTTGCGAGAAGTGCGGTGACAAATGCGAAGTGCCTTTCCGTCCGACTCCGGGCAAAGCTGTCTTGTGCAGCATGTGCTTTGGCAAAGGCGGCGAAGTGAGAGGTGGCGGCAAATCCAGCTGTGATTGCAAAGAGAACTTTAATATTCTTAATGCCAAGCTGGACAAGATTATCAAGGCCTTAAGCATCTCTGATGCTCCTGTGGCCAAGGCGCCGAAGCCGGCCGAAGAAGCTATCTTTGACCAAGTCAAGGAATTAATCGAAGAAGTCGAGGCTCCGAAAAAAGTTCGCAAGCCGAAGACCGAAAAGAAAGCCGCCAAAGCCAAGGCTGAGCCGAAAGCTAAAAAAGCGGTCACTAAGAAGAAATAATAATTTATTCTTATATTCAAAAGCCCCGATGCAAGTCGGGGTTTTTGAATATATAAAACAGCTATTTTACCGGCATTAAAAAATGTGTTAAAATACAAACAACTTAACATTAAATAAAAAGTATGGAAAAACATGGTGTCAAGATTCTGCTGGCAATCTTTATCGTATTGCTGGCTGTAGCGTTTGGTGTCTATTCTTGGAGCAACAAGACTGGCTTCGGGCTCGTACGTA
Source organism: Candidatus Falkowiibacteriota bacterium (assembly GCA_037130845.1). Taxonomy (GTDB): domain Bacteria; phylum Patescibacteriota; class Patescibacteriia; order Patescibacteriales; family Patescibacteriaceae; genus 1-14-0-10-37-14. The sequence continues at coordinate 38,199 of JBAXSE010000003.1, forward strand.
AAGCAAAGCCTGTGGCGCCGGCGGTTGTTGAGGCCCCGGTTGAGCCCTTGTCGTATGCCACAGGCAATGTCCCTGTGGTTGTGACTAGCGCCACTTCCGCTTTTCCGTTTACCGTCAAGCAATTAAAGGCGATGGCCCTTGGATGCAAGTCAAAACATGCGGCTGATTATTTTACCACGTTGACTGGTAAATTTGCCGGCGCAATTGCTAATGTGTATAGCTTTAAATATAACGGAACAAGCCAGGACAAAAGCATCTTTACCGTTACTTTGATTCCTAATAAGACTGGCTACACTACGTTAGAAGAATTCAAGAAGGACTTTGACTCTTGTCAGGCAGGTGCCAAGCTTTATCCGACAGCGGTCAATGCCAATTGGCTGATGTTTACCAATTCTTGCACCACCGGTTATGACAATGGCTCTGGCAAGGTCCATGGCTGCCAGCTGGTCCAAGACGCGGTAAAACCGACTTTGAAATTGAACTAAGAATAAGTAGAAAAAAAGAGCCTGGCCGCAAGCGGCTCGGCTCTTTTTGTTTGGGCGATATTGTTAATAAAAAAGCCATACCGCGGACGGTATGGCTGGAATTAGTGATTGGCTTTGTGGTTCTGTTTTCTTCTCTGCTTGGCGCTGAGCGGCTGGCTGTTGCTAGCGGCCGGTCTGTTGATGATTTGCTTCGGCTTGGCCTGCTTCAATTTTTTCTTAGCTTTTTTGCTAAGCGGCTTCTTTTCGACTACCGGATGCGCTTCTTCGTAATTGTGTAGGGCTTTATAGTAAACGGCCATCATTCTTGTAATCCAGCTTGGCTCAGCTGGAGCATTGTCTATAGATTTGTCGGACGCGGCTTCCGGCTTGGTTGGTATTTTGAGATTTTCCCAAAAATAGGACATAACGCCCATTAGGCAGAAAAAGCTGCCCCAGCCGACAATTAGCCAAAATTCACTGTAGTCTTCTTGGCTATTTACCTTGATGGCAGCCAAGATGAATAAGATGCCCATTGCTCCGACCAAGAGGCCGTAGAGCTGTTCTTCGCTTAATTTGGAAAAAGCTTCGTATTTTAATCGTAGACTCATCATTAGGTTCTCCTTTGACAGTTGATTGAAATGTACTACATAGCCACACCACTCTAATATTGATTTATGTTAATGTCAATAAAAAAGGCGGCCATTTGACCGCCTTTGATTTGAGCTTCGATTAGCTATTATTAGCATTAGCTTCAATCCTTTTTTGGATAACAGATGCCCTGTCTGGAGATAGCAGCAAGATAGCTAATACCCAAATCAAGAACCAATATGTTGATTTGGCTATTTTACTGAAAGGCAACAAGCCTGCCGTGATAAATAGCACTCCCCAACATAATTGTTGACTGTCATTGCATCCTTTGGCGTGCATGACCATAACGCTGCCTCCGACTATATAGGCTAGTCCTGCTAGACCGGCTCTATTTTTGTCGGCAATTGGATTAGGCGACGCGCCAAATTCGATAAATAGCGAAGTGACGCCGACTGCGATAAAGGCCAAGCCGAGATAGATAGCAGCGTGGTCGCTGTCTATGTGCCGGCTGTCTTGGATTAGACTGATGCCATTGACGAGCAGTAAGCCGCCGACGGTGCCCATAAATGCGGCGTAACTTTTGTTCTGGACCATGATGACTCCTGATTTAAAATGAACAGATAGTTAATTATCAATTTTTTGTCTAAGTAAGATGAAGTTAGAAGGCAAGATCACCAAGACCCTGATGCACGCAAAAGCAAAAATCAATAGCGGATTGTCCAGCGCTTGGATGACGCAAATAAACAGATAGATACTGGGCAGGTTTACCCAGAAGGCTTTGGCCATGGCGCTGGGAGTGCGCTGCATCTGCAAAAAGCAGACTAAGAGCGATAAGGTGATAATGCGATATGGCACGTTGTCGGTAAATAAGCCGCTAATCCAGTAGAGCAGATAAGTCGATATCATCAGTCCGATTGCGCCTCGCATCGGCATCAACACGTAGTGCCTGATGCAGGCAAGCTTGTTGGTTTGCCAGAGGCTTTTTTGCTTATCCAGTTCGCCAACGATAACCTCTTTGGTCCTTAAGTCAAGTTGCAGGCCGTCATAGCCAAGCAAGATAAAGACAGTATTGACGGACAGAAAAATAAATAAGTCCAAACAGATGTAATTCCAAAACGTCCAGCCGGCGAGCTTGAAGACCGGTATCGGGATAAACCAGCTGGAAGCGGCAGCTATCGGTTGGGTTTGCAGCAAATAACAGGCTGCCGCGCCAATACAGAAGTATAAAGCGTAGAGTAAATATATTGGCTTGAACTTTTCATTTTTATTCAAGGCGGCCATAATAGCATTATGCCCAAAGTGAGCCAAGACGCTGGCTAACAGGCCATACTTTATGAAGATGTAGGAGAAGATTATCCCTCCCAAAAATTGAGGCAAAGTCCGCAGATTTTTTTGATCTTCAAAATGGCGGAAGTTATATTTGTGATTAATGGCCCAAAGCCCATTGCCCAACAAGAATAAAGCTTGAAAAGCGAATGCTCCGGGGAAAAACTTGGGCAAGATGCCCAAGAAAATCTGACGGGCAAATATTTCTTCGGCCAAGGCCATAAGGAAAAAAGCTAGAAAAATTCGAACAGGCGGAAGGTCGTGGGCTATGCCGACGTTAGACCAGTAACTGTCTTTGGCTTTGCCCAAGAATAAATGTTGAACGCCCAGGCCAACAAAAGATAAAATGACAGAAAGACTAATGGCGGCAGTGATAGCTAGGGCCATATCAAGAACAGAGAAATTTTTCTCGGCAATCAGATTTGGCCAGCCGGCTAGCAGCCAGGGCAATTCTTTGATAGTAACGGCTAAGGCGCCGGAATAATAGCTGGTTAGCGCAACTAGGGCAAAGGTCCCGGCGGCTGAATACCAGCACATGGCTCGTAATTTTTTATCCACGGTTCACTCCTGACTATAATTGATAATATTGATTGTTAACGTACTTTGGCTTAATTATTGGAATATTTTTCATTTTTAGTCAATAATCGCTTTAAGGAAGGCTGATTTGTTGCGAGCTTGGATTTGTGATAAAATATGGCTATTAAGGGTGATCAAAAAATATGAACAACAAGGTCAAGATAATCTTGGTGGCTATTATTATCATAATAATAGCCGGCATGATAGCGGCGTATATTTGGCTTCAAACGAGCAAGGTGCAGGCGCCTGTCGCGCCATTCTTAGCGTCGGATGTCGTCCAGTCCAAAGCTTCGGCTTCGCCGCAGACGGACTTTACTGCCAATACCACCAATTGGAAGACGTTTCAGAATGATAAATACGGCATTACTTTCTTGTATCCTGACTATATGGAATTCACCGGTTCGCAGGTGGCGATGGCCAAAAATATTTTGTATACGGTCACGGCTAATTATGAAAAAGACGGCAATAATTTTTTCTATATCGCGGTTTATGATAGGGCCGGCAGCGAAAAGATGATCGACCAAGAAATTGCCGACGGCAAGAATGAGTATAGCAATAGAGACGCGGCGATCGCCAATGGTCCGCTGACAGTAACTGACGGCGTCGGACTATTGGACAGTTATTATGCCAGCGCTTATTTCAAGGGAACCAAGTATATTTATAAATTTGAGTTGAGCCGCCCGGCTTATTCCCAAGAGCTGCTTGATTTATTCCAGCGCATCGTTCGCACTGCTAATTTAAATCAATAAAATATGAACAAAAAGATTTTGAGCTCCAGCCTCTATTGCGCTCTCGGTACCGCGGTCTACATCGGTTTAGTGTCTTGGCTCTTGGCTAATGCTAATCATATCTTTGGCCAGATGACCGGCGTGGTGGCGCCGATCACTTTCCTGTTGTTGTTTGTCGTTTCGGCTGCTATTACCGCCAGCCTGGTTTTGGGCCGGCCGTTAATGATGTATTTGGATGGCGCCAAGAAAGAAGCGGTCAAGCATTTGTTTGCTACTATCGCCTGGTTGTTGATTTTGACTATTGTTTTCTTGGGAGCTTTGGTTGTTAGAAATATAAAATAATATACATTTATGGCTAATGTTATTTATGGCGTAGATATTGATGCTCCCTTTACAGCCAGCCAAACGCGGGAGGCTTTGGTAGATTGCTTGTGCTTGGCGCACACCGAAGATGCTGAACTGGGCGCGGATACATCCGATACGGCCAGAAGTTATTGCGCCGATTTGGTCGAAAAGGCATTCGAAGAAACAGGCGGAGATTTCCAGGCACCTACCAAAGAATCAATCCTTAAAGCGCTTGCCTACCTGGCTGAGTTTGCCAAAAACTTTCGCAACCCGGAGATTGTTAAGAGCCATGTTGCTCAGGTGATGCGGATTATTGATAAACTGCCTGCCAAGGAATAATAGGCTTAAAATCGAAATAAAAAAGCGGAGTTTTCTCCGCTTTTGTTTAGACTCTTTTTTGGTAAAAAGGTATGCCGTATGTCCTGTCGGCAAAGTGGGTGGTCGCATGCTTAAGCGCCGGTTGATGTTGGCTTAGGCTTAGCGAAATGACTTGGTCGCCAATTTTGTAATTGGAGTTAATGGCAATCAGATTGTGACGTTGCAAGACATTGGTGTGCAGGGCCAGCGCCAAGCTCTCAGCCGCGGTTAGCGGATGCAGGTTTGTCCGCAAAAAATAGTCGCTAACATCTACAGCGCTTTTGCCTAATAGCTTTTCACCTTCATTGATATCGCAAATAAAGTATGGCTCGTTGGCCGGCTCTATATCGGTAATATCTGACTCTTGGAGCTTGCTAATGCCTGGATGGTGAGCATGCCCAACCATCAGCATTTGTTGTTTAAGATTTAAATGGCTAAATGGGATTACCGGTAAAAATGGCAGAGAGACCGTGGTTATTATTACTTGGCCGTCTAATAGCAGGAATCTTTTGCTGTCCAATTTACGAATAATTCGTCCAGGAACGCCCGCAGTAGCCAAAGTAGCCAATTGAGCGTCCATTAGCCTGGTTAAGTGATATTTGATGGCATGTGGCATGATTGCCTCCAAAATAATGAATATTTAAAGAACTGTCGTTTACATCTTGTAAAATATGCAAAAATTTGTCAAACATATAGTATGATAATCACCGGTAAACAATTTATGAGGCTTTTGCCTGTATTGTGGCCTATGGCTGTTTTGCTGGCCGTGGCCTTGGTGCTGATTATCTGGTCATCCCAGAGATCGGGCCGGCCGGCCGCTTGGTTGGCCGAAGACAAGAATAATCTGGCGCAGACGGTCCGCCGCTTGGCAGTGGTACCGACCGAGAATCCTCAGATTAGCGAAATCAGCAATCCTGATGATTACAAAACCGAGGCTTTTCGCAGCTTGTTGGAGCGGGGAGACTTGCTGTTGGCGTATCCGGAAGGCGGCAAGCAATTAGTCTTCCGTCCGGCGCAAAACAAAGTTGTCTATGTCGGCGATCTAAAGGCGGCTGTTATCCGACAGCCGGCCAAGATCGAAGTGGAGATCCGCAATGGTTCGACCAATCTGGGAGCGGCCGCGGCGCTGGCCAAAATCTTGGCCCAGGATCAGAGCCTAAGCATCCTGGATATCAATCAAGCCAAAGATAATGCCTATCAACAGACTATGCTGATAGATTTGTCCGGCGGACAATACGTCTCGACAGGCTCGAAGATCGCCAAGGACTTGGAAGCCCAAGAGTTGAAAGCTTTGCCATCGGGCGAAGAACCAAGCAAAGCAGACCTGTTGATCATAGTTGGAAACAATCGGCAGCAGTAGATCTTGGATAATATTTTTTATATAAATAAAATAATTTATTATTTGTTCATTAAAATTGAGGTTGGCAGTGAAAGAGCTGTATCTAGATGAAGTCAAAAGACTGCGTGGCCATAGCGGCCTAAGTCCAAAGGAGACCGCCGACCTTGCCAAGCGCATACGGTCAGCTGATTTGGCAGCCAGGAATCACGTGATTGAATCTTGTTTGTTGTTGGTCGTGCAAATCGCGCGCGATAATTATCATTTGTTACCGGAGCGCAGTTGTCTGACTCTGGATGATTTGATCCAAGAAGGCAACCTCGGCTTGTTTAAGGCGTTGGATAAATATAATCCCAGTACGGGCATGAAGTTTTCTACTCACGCCTATATTTATATCAGAAATGCTATCCGTAATCTGATTGCCGAATATGTACCCATAGTCCATGTCCCGATGAATGTCATTACGGATAACTTGCTGATAAAAAAGGCAGAACAAAAATTGATGTCCAAGCTAAACAGAACGCCGACTATTAATGAGCTGGTAGCTGAGACTGATATGACGGCTGATAAATTGTCGGGTAATGCTTGCCGGATGTCCGCCTATTATACGGTGTACTTGGAAGATTCTGTCAGCCAAGAAAATGAAAAACTGACTTTTTATGATATCTTGCCGGACAAGCATTCTATCGAAGAATGTCTAAGGCGAGAAGAGCTTGACTATCTGGATTACTACCTGGCTAAGCTGAAAGATCGTGAACGAGATGTTCTTAAGCGTCTTTTTGGCCTGCATGGCCAAGAGCCTGAGATAGCAGTGGATATAGGTCCTCAGTTAAATATGTCTGACGAGCGTGTCCGTCAGATTAGCCGTGGGGCGCTTGCCAAGCTTAATAAGAAAATCAAAAGAGACGAACTAATCCTTCGCCTCAAAAACCTCTAATTCTTGGAGGTTTTTTTATCCCTGCGAAGGCAGGGATCCCGGACCCGTTTTTTATTTGGTCACGGATTCTTCTTGTTAAATTTATTAAAATACCATAGCATATGTCATTCCCGCGAAGGCGGGAATCTACATCGTCACATAGCACAAACTTTAAGATTCCCGCCTCCGCGGGAATGACACGGAAAAGACAAGAGTGACACGTTAATAGTGTTTTTATATATATTTTGATATTGCTGCGGCTATTCTGATTGATAAAACGGATCCAGGATCCCGGACGAGTACTCCGGGATAAAATGCATTGCTTGACTTTCCAAATCAAATATGCTTTAATATTGGCAATTAACAAAAAAACAGTTTTTTCACAATTTAGGAATATTACTATGAATGATTTCGGTTTACCGCTCCGCGACGCAATCAGCGAGCATTTCTTGTGCATTATGCATGCTTTATTGCATCCAGCAGACAATCTGTCCGAAGCCCGCCAATTATTAGGCGACTTCAAGCAGTTGTTGATAGAAAGGGGATACGACAAAGCCAGCCATTCTTTTAAGGTTGATACTGCCTGGCTGGAATCCGGCCTCGACACCTTGGAGCAGGTATACCTGCCGGCCAAGGACCCTTCGGCCGACCATTACGTCAAGGCTCTGCGGGAATATCGTCAGGTCTTAGATCAGTTCTGTGAAGATTGCCTTTTGATGATACCGCCGGAGCTACAATCGGCCGATATCGTCGGCGAAGATTTAACTATTTTATAACCAATTTCAGGAGAGAAAAATGAAAGAAGTAAATCTTAAGGATTTGAGCGACTTAACCGGCATCGGCGAGATTGAGTTCAAGCTGGCCCTGGATATGGATCTAGACTTTGCCTCGACCGAGGAAGCCAAGCGAGCCTTCAAGCTGGCTGGCTACGAGCATACTAAGATTGATTTGATCTTGGAGCGGTGGCTGCAGTTATGCCAGACCTATGATGACTATCGTGACTTTTGTCGTCAGGCCCCTAAGGCAAGCCCGCTAGTGATTACCGCCGGCATCAAATGGATAGAAACCGCAAGAACCTCGCAACAGGCCCACGCCATCTGCAATTTTATGCATGATGAAAAGGAGCTGTATCATCATCAATGCTACAAGGATGCCCTAGGCACCTGGAATGCCATTTCGAAGTATGAGGCTGTCACAGCTCAGACGCTCGATGAGGCCTATGCCGCCTTTAACAACGCTCCGGACCGAAGCGAAGCAAAATTGCTGGCCATGGAAAGACGCCAAGCCCTATCTACGACTTTTGCTGATTTTAAGACTCTGCATAATAGCGCTTCTTATCATCGGGAATACAATGAATTCATGGAGAATCTGCCCGACCGCTGGATTGATGTCTGCGTCACGATTCCGCAGGCGCAAGAAGTCTACAAACTGACCAAAGATGGCACCGCCAACCGATTGAAAGCAATCAGAAAAATATACCAGCTGCAAGCAGAAAATCTGCCGCCAGCTGTAGAAGAAGACAATATACCGTATTAATAATTATATCCAGAAAGGTTTTACCATGAGTAATGTTATAGTTGAGCTCTCTATCGAAGAATTTATGGAAACTGGCAAAAAGTTGCAATTATATATTGGTCGCAATATCAATATAGTTTCGGACTTATTTGCGCATCCGGTCAAAGCAAAGCTTTTGGGCTTTGATAATCAACACATAGACGTGATACTGGCTGTCGAAAATGTCTGGTCTCCATATAGTTGGGCAGTTGTCAGACACATCTTCTCTGAAGGCTATGACGAGCATCTCTATGCCGCCTCGCCTCGAGCAAGAGAAATAGCAGAGATGAAGCAATATTCCTAATTAGTTATCACAATAGTCTGCCACAACGGCAGGCTATTTATTTTATACGCAAGCTGCCAAGGTTCCAGGTATCCCTGGAACCTTGGCAGACCGTATAATCCCGGCTACTGCCGGGAAATGCCACGATTAGCCAAGGTTCCAAGTACCCTTGGAATGGCGGACCGCATAATCCCGCCTACTGGCGGGAAATGCCACAACCTTGCCAAGGTTCCAGGTATCCCTGGAATGGCGGACCGCGTAATCCCGGCTACTGGTGGGGATATTTCTCTAATATTAAGCAAATTATGGCTACATGTGCCGAGCGGAGTTGAGGTATTGACAAGATGCAAATACTATGTTACAATGTATTGACAAAGTACCTTTTACTTTAAATATTTTCCAAAACCATACTCGCTGAAAGGAGCCTGTCATGAGAACGATCGAAACTACTATTACCAAAACGCATCGTATTCCTGAAGTAGGAGACGTATTGTACATCCATTCTTACTCCAGCAGCATCAGCGATGTTACTGGTGGACGTGTTACCGTTAGAGAGGTAACAAAAGAAAACGGCCAGTACTTTATCAGGTACGCCGAACCGGGTTTTGAGAATAGCCAATCATCATGGGATGAACATGGTGAATTCTCACCGGAGAACCAGCGCAAGTTGAAGGAGAGATTCGGCAACCAGATGGCCAGCAGAGAAGAGCTCGATGGACGAGACTTCGATGATGGAGACTGGCACGATGACGGTTCTCCCCGCGACGGCGACGAATGGTAGCCGAGATTGTAGGTCATAAAATGTAGAGGTCTGACCAACCTCTTTTTTTTGCGCCCAAAAAATTATTTGATAATGTCAGGCTTTTTTGACAAATACGCGATTTCTTGCCAATACCTTAGAAATATGCTATAATTGAAATGTCAATAAATAATAGCAACTATATGTTAGATAAAGATTTGCAGGATTACGGTCTCAGCGACAAGGAAGCCAAGGTCTATCTGGCGGCTTTGGAATTGGGCCAGGCGACGGTGCAGCAGATTGCGGCCAAGGCCGACGTCAACCGCGCTACTACTTATGTGGCTATCGAGACGCTGGTCAATATCGGCCTGATGTCCAGTTTCTACCAGGGCAAGAAGCAATTCTTCGTGGCTACCAGCCCGGAGCGCCTGTTGGAATTGGTGGATACGGAAAAAGCCCGCCTGGAAACCAGACGGGAGAAATTGGTCAAGATCATGCCGCAGCTGGATTCGATCAATAATCGCAAGGACAGCAAGCCGGTAGTTAAATATTACGAAGGCAAGGCGGGGATCAATGCTATGAACGACGAGTTTATGAATACGGATGTGAATGTCATGAAAATGGCCTATTCGGTTGATGCGGTGCGTAATTTCTTCAATGACAGCGAACGACAAGACCAGATCAAGAAGCGCAAGAACAAACATATTATTAACCAGGTTATCTATACTTATAAAGAAGGTAGTCATCAGAGTGACGAATTGAGCAAGCGCCGCAAAGTACCCTATGACCAGTTTCCTATTTCGGCTGATATTACGGTGGCCGGCAACAAGATCCGTTTGGCTAATTTAAAAAATAAAATCGGAGGTATTATTATCGAAGACAAAGAGATTGCCGAATCCTTGGCGGCCATCCTCGACTTGGCCTGGGAGGCAGCCGAAAAGTACGAAAACGAAAAAGAACGCTGATTTCTCAGCGTTCCTTGTATATAGCCAGTTTCTGGCTATGGGCCATGCTCATTGGTAAAAGCGTTAATTCTTTAGCGCTTTTTTGTTGGTTGCGGAATCCTAGCGAACGACATATTCTTTATAATGTCGTTAACAAATCGTTAGGCATTTCCCAAAAGTTTCCTGTATATTCTTTGCCGCTTCGTGCCAAGTATTTTGTCTCGCCAGTAGCGGTTTGCTATAAATCTCCCATGTTGAATTTCTCCTGTGTAATTAATGAACGAATTGTTATTTATTTTTCCTCGGATGAGGATTTTTTAAACTATGTAATTTTGGTGAATGTATCTGTAGGTGTTCGCTAGCGACGGTAATGAAGCCGTGCGCTAGCCCCCAAGACACCATCTAGGTAGATTAGCAATCTCCCATGATGCACCTCCTTATCATTAGTTTAACAATTGTTCACATCTTCGTCGTTCACAGATCTTGTCGGCCATACCGGCGAGATAATCGCTCCTCGGCTATCGGCTTCAATGTATTCGTGCGATCGATAACGAGCTGAATCAGCTCGATGCTGTTGAACCGCGCCGCCAATATTAGTGATCGAGCGGCTCATTGTTGGACTGGATGATAAGTGAATCATCATGGTATCCTTTCTGGATTGTTAAGGAAATTGTTAATTACTATTTACATTTGCTCATACATACTATCATATATTTGATAAATTGTCAATAGCTAGTAGCAAAATGCCATATATAATACCTATATTTAGGTCTCTATATGGCATTTTTTTGTTAATAACTGTAAATAATATCTGACAAAATATTTTGCATTGGATAAATATTAGCAAAATATAACAATAATATTTAGCCAATATTAAATAAAAAGTAAGTATAATATCTATTCTTGTCAAAGACTCTTGACAAGATTGTTTTTGTGTGATATAATGTTTCAACAATCTGAAAAACCTGCATTTTATTAAAACAAATTTAAACGGCAGCAGTAGTCGGATTGGTTAGAACTAGAGGCTTATAGCCTTGTCTGACTGTTTTGTCCGCCTTGAACGGCGAAATGGTGACAGAGACCTCGGTCTCGCAATATTAAACAAATTATCTGTCTCTTCTTTCCCTCATCGGCTCCTCCCATGCCTTAGAGACGATGAGCCAAGAAGAGATAGGCCCTTCTGCTTGATCCTCGGATCAAGATACATTTACAACCAACTGTGGAGCATAACCATGATTATGACCATGATGGATCAGATCTTTCAGATCGATATCAAGCATATCTTTGGCGAATTTGACTCCTATAGCGAAAATGATAATCCTGTTTCGGGCAAAAAGCCGGCCTTGGATTATTATGACTCAAGACGAGACTTCAATTTCGACAAAAAGCGCAAGGATCAAGTGCATTACAAAGGCAAATACGGAAAGAATATTTCCGATGATGAATAATCCATAAGAGTGTATATAGCTCCACTGTAGTTGTTGAGTATTAAGGGAAGGAGTTGAGTGACAGACCTACAATAAGAGCGAGTGCCTATGGCCGCTTGAGTACGTCTGGTTCATTCCCGGCCAAGATTGTTCGTTGGACATATTTGACCGGGACTGCAGCCCGCTTGAATATATTCGACAAATTTGTCTGACCGATTCTAGAGCGGTTAAATAAATTCACAAACATCTTTGCCCAGATTCGCCTAGCAGTGAATCTCCCCTTAAACAAAACTTTTACTGTTCGTTCCTTGGCTGAAAGTAATTTTCGGCCACTCATCCGAGGATATAATTATCAATTGTATCTTCAGAAAGAGTTTGAGATGAAAACAGTCAGGCAACGCTCTTTGCGGTAGACTTACTTAGCCCGATCAGCTAAGGAAAATCTATCAGCCTTTGATCTTTGGGAGTCGTGGCTCAAAGATTACCGTGAGTATGTGGACGCAGTGGTTGCGCGGAAGCATTGTTTGGCTTATGGCCAACCCGGGTCAATTCTACAACAACGACGTAGAAAAGACTGTGCGTCGCTGAACGCATGTAGCAATAGGGAAAGTTAAGATCGGACTAACCAACCAGCAATCTTAACATCAGCAAATATATTTCGGCCGAAACAATTTCGGCCCTTCTTCTAAGCTCTTTGTGGCATAGCCTGCCATGAGCATGTCGAATGGAGAGCTTAGAGAGAGGGGATTATATTGAAAACAATTTTTTAAATATTTAAGGAGTGTTCTATGAAAGGTGTTAGAATCACCGAGGTTATCAAGACCAACCAGCTGTCCGATATAATGTGGCTCTATCCGACCCTGCCACGGGACAAAAAAGAGGCGGAATACCGCAAGAGAGTGGAGCGGCGCAAGCTGCTCACCCCGGCGGCGGCTTGAACAATTCAAGCCGGCTTCTCCGAGCTGCTCATACTTTCGTCTTTTACAGCTCGCCCTGACTCGTACTGAGCAGGTCGAAGTAGCGTAGTTGAATGGGCAATTCAGAAAAGTCATGTACTTTAATTTAACGCAGATCAGGCTATCTGCAATTTCTTAACCTATATTCAAGGAGCTGATGATGAGATTCAGATACCCGGTGATGGAAGTCTGCCTCTAGAGCAGGCGAGTTACTAGCTATTGCCAAGACGGTGCAGGAACCGGCCTCAAAAAGGCGGCAATACCCTGAAAGCTAAGTTGCAAATTAGCAATCTTTTCCAAAAGGGCGACACCGCAATTCCATTATGTGAATTGTAGTATCGAAGCGAAAGTCAGCAGGTTGTTTGGAAGACTTGCAGAGGTTGTGTTATTCCCTGCCGGTGGGGGATAACACAGCAAGTAATATTTTGGCTTGAATAATTTAAGCCAACTTTTCCTAGCCCCCGATGTTTATCAGGGTCTGAGATAAGTAATTTTGTTCATTAATTTTGGAGGTCATCATGACTCAGTATACTTGCCGCTACATCAATAATGATGGGAGTAAAACCGACTTTGTCTTCCCGCTGATCTGTCCATACGGACCGGCGCAATGGAAGGTCGGCGACAAGATTATGTTCAATTCTCACGGTTCGACCAGGGCATTTGACCCTGATCCGGACTGCCTGCGGTTTTATATGTACCGTGTGATTATTGAACAGGTAGAGGAAAACTACCAGCCCAGGGATGAAGATGATGACTTCTATCATTGATATCCAGCGGCTGAAGACAACTTCAGCCACCCACCAAAGCTTATAAATACGTTTGTAAATTTTGGCGGGGAGATTCCGGTGTAATGTCGATCGCGACGACACCACAAACACAGCCGGTTCTTGGTGCTGGCGGCGGAGAGCAAAACCCGCGGACCCCAAATCCGGAATCAAACAATCAGCTAGCCATGGCGACATGGATTCGGGTAAATTGGCGCTTAAGCCACGCTGCGGCGGCCGTGGAGAGCATCCAAGCTAGCCCGGAGGATTTGCAATCCTTAGATGTCCTCTTTTTTGCTCTTAGTCCAGCCGTAGATGGGCCCAAGAGCAAGACTGTATCGTTCTTTATGCAAACAATCCGCGGATGCCCAGCATCCGCACCTTTTCTAAGCTTATTACAGCGGTAGTAATCTTGGATAAGTACACAAAGTACGTTTTTTTCACCAATCAGGAGTTTGCTATGAGCACTCTAGCTGCTTTCGACGGGCGTAAATACGCCGGTGCCAAAGAAGCATTCATCGAAGACCTGCAAAGCGAGTTTGCAGAGCGCGATGAACGTAGTGGTGCTGTCAGCACTGTCAACCTCTGGAATTACCGTGATCGTGATGAGCACTTCAGCGCTCGCGGTTACGTCCGGTTGTTGCGGGAATGGCACACCATCTTTTCCGCCTAGAACCCGCCTCCCAAGCCCGCCTAGACACCCTCCTCTGGCAACCCCCGCCAAAAATGAGCGAAACAATTCGCTCCCTCTTCCAAGCCTACGATTTGTCTGCCATGACCCGTACTGAGCGTGTCGAAGTAGCAGTGTCGAATGGTCGGCTTAGAAGAGTTTTCGTACATTAATACAGAAAGAAAATAAGAATGGATAAGCAAGCCTATAAGATCAGCAGCAGCGTCTCTTTCAATCGCAATCCGCAAACGGATGACATCAAATTCAATGCCATTTTCCAGCTATCCGAACCATACCAAAAGTATGACCAGGTCGCGCTGGTGCATCGCGGAGGCTCTGTCCATCGCATGCTGGTGGTCGGTTGTATCGACAAGCAGCCAAAAGAAGTCCTGACCGACTTAAGCGAAGGCTATTATTGCCAGCATGGCAAGGCGATGTCCGATCTGGGCTATACGCTGGTCTATCCCAAGACCGAGCAATTGGCAGAGATCAGTTCGTTCTGGATCGGCATCCATGGTTGGAGCACCGAACGCGAAGTTCGGCTGATTACGGAAAACGGCTCGACCTGGGCCTATCTGGAAATAGCAGAGAAAGGCCATTGTGGCACCTGCCGCGACCGCATCTGCGAGGCCGAGCATTATCTGGGGCTCTTTACCTCGGACCATATGGGTACCTATCTCTTTGACAGGCATCCCGGAGATGGCCCGACCGTCTGGATGGGCTTCCGCTTGGCGGATGACGTGCTGACTATCAGCCAGCTGACAACCGTTCTGGAAAAAGCTTTCCAGATCAAGGTCAGACACCATAATAATATTTCCCAAAAATAATCCAAAGGATATTATCATGAGAAGATAGAATTCTACATGCATTGCATCGGTTGGCATATAGGGCAGACAACCGTCATCGGCGGCCAAGTTGTACATCACGGCTTGGCCAACATTCATTCTCTTTCAAAAACATCGATAGTCCCCAAGACATCATGTAGGTGGACAGTGATCACCATCATTGCCCCGTCGGCTAAAGCAAAAACAGGCATCGGTATGTTGCTTTGGCCAGTCCTGTATCATGCCTAAACAGGACACCCAGCAGATGGCAACCATCTGCACACTTTTTATGCGAAAGCTGCTAAGGTTCCATGTACTCATGGAATGGCAGACCGCATAATCCCGCCTTCATGGCGGGATGCGTCACTGCTGTGCCAAGGTTCCAAGTACTCTAGGCAGTGGCAGACCGCATAACCCCGTCGTATGACGGGGTCCGGCTGAATATCAAAAATCAGCCACTTTTCCAAGTTTCTGATTTGCCTGCCATGAGCGCAGTCGAATGGGAGCCTTAGATAAGTATGTACATTCAAAAACTTATTATACAGGAGTTAACCATGAATCCATTTACCACATCACCCCGCATCAAAAGATTAGCCAGAAGTTTTTTTACACCTGTTGAGGTCATCAGCTTCGAAGAGCAGCGCGGCAGCTGCCTTTACTATTCTACGGCTACACCGGATGAATTCGCGGAAAAAGTCGCCAAGCTGGCGGCCGAAAACAAGCCTGACTTTGTCTGTCAGATCGTCAGTTCAGAACCGAGCATTAGATACGAGCTCAACCAGGGTCTCAAACTGAAGATGAAGGACTTACAGGACATGTGCCAGCTGTTAGTCGAGGTCTTGCACCGATATACCAGCAAGCGGACTATGGGTTGCGGCCAGCCGTACAAGCAAGATGACAAGATGCCGCCCGAAGACAGCTGGAGATTCAGTTTCAAGACTCCTTCTGACTGCGGCAGCTGTGTCGCAGCGCAAAAGATCTTGGATAAGATTTTCGGTTCACGCAGCAAGTTCACTAACTTGCCTTTTGTCGAATACCACGGCGACCGCCAATATAGCTGGCGCTTTGACCTCCTGAAAGTCTATGCCTTTCAGGGTGAAGAAGCGGTTAAGCAAGCGATGGCAGAGCTGAAGGAAGCAGAGACAAGAGCCAAGGCGGCGGAAGAGCTCAAGGCCAAACAGGCCCAGCGTGAGAAGAACGGAGCCGAACTGGACCAGATGTTGGGCGGAAGCCAAATTTCCCAATTGACCCGCGACAGCTTATTAGACCTCATGGATGAGAAATCGATAGGCAGTCTGAAGGTAATCGATCCTGACGCTGTCGTATGCAAATCCGGCAGATCAGAGTGGGGAAATTCCGGTGGCATCGGTTATTTCAGTCAAGCGATCATGATCTGCCATGGCGAACGGAAAACCCAGGAATGGTGCTACCGCGACCGCTATGACGAGAGGAAGGATCGTTGGGATTTGGATATCCATGGCATCGGCCGCATCGAAACCAGGCAGGAAGCCGACCAACTCAAATTCAAAATCGAGTTGTTGAATGGCAAGGATGGCAAACGTTGGACAGAGTTCAGCTTTGCGGCTATTACCAAGCCGCAGACTCAACTATTATCCGCCGACGAACACGCCGCCTTTGCCGTCAAGGTAGAGCAGGAGATAGGACGCATGATGACTGACCTGGAGAAATCCTGGGAGCGTCAGCCCCAGATGCGCCCTTATTATGGAGATCAGCCAATGAGTTTGCCGTCAGGCATGCCTCAGGAGGTTCCCTATAATCGTCCCAACGTCAAGCAGAAATCGATCCCGACCGGCTTGGGCCTTGCGGCCTTTGTCCTGGAGGTACAGATTGACCACTTCATCTCCGATGCTCAGGTCCGCTACGAAGTTTATGTGATGGGTCACCAGGATCTGCAAGCCAAGCAGGTATTTGAGGACCACAGCTATGAACGCCGTGAGGGCAGTGCCTTGGTCACTATCACCAACTTGAATCCGGCAGGGATCGAACTCAACACCAGAAATGGCAAGAGGACTATCCCATTCAAGGATAAGCCGGAATCTTAACAGGCAATAAATCTGCTGGGGAGCAGTAATATATACTCAATTATAAAGTAAGTATCGTTGTATACCGTGAAGCCGCCAGCAGGCGGCGAAACTGGTGTAGATGGTGCTATGGCTAAAGCAAAAACAGACATTGGTATGTTGCTTTGGCCCGCCCTGTATAATGTCTAAACAGGACAACTTGCGGATGGACCATCCATCCGCACTTTTCCAAGGTCGTTACTGGAGTAGTAGCGGACTTAGAAAAGTTAAAAAGTAAATGGAATAATTCCACTAACCCTCCGTCACTATGAGTACATAGTTATGGGCGGGCATGCTTTATAAACTTTAAAAACTTTACGAACTTTATAAACTTATTAAAGGAGTTGGCTATGGAAGCGACTACCAAGGCTATAGAGCCGGTCAAATTGTATATGTGTCATTATGATAATGACAACGAAAAGTCATCAAGCGACAAGGTGAGCCTGGCTTTTGTGCAGGACTTCTTGAAAGGCAAGACCAGCTCGCCGCTGTTGTCGGCCAAAGAAGCCAAAGGTCACGAACGCCACAATTCCAGTATGTTTCTGGCATTGGCTGATAATGTTCGATATCAAGGAAGTCGCCATCAATTCAGTATCAGTCGGACCAGTACAGCCCAGGAACTATTAGAGGCATTGCAAAGAGGCGATGGTATCCGCGTCATCTTGGCTGTAGCCTACTATACCGGCGGGCAGGAATATTATTGGCATGCCAGCTGTAGTTGGTGGATTATTCCGCTGACCGAAACCGGCTGGATTATAGATGGGAAGGTATTTGTCCCTGCCAAGGGCTAATATTCCCCATGACCCTATCAGCTTCGGCTGATCATGCGGATGGACCATCCATCCGCACTTTATCCCAATTGATAATCATTGATTGTCACTTGAGATAAGTATGTTCATTGAAAACAAGGAGTTTAATGATAGAACAGCAATATTTTTTCGCCATCGAGGTTATAGGCAGCTCTCCGGCTCCCGATTGTTTTTACGAAGACTATACTTCGACTACTGTCATCGCTTGCCTGGGTACGGTTACCGAGGCGGCAGCGAGATGCGTGCCGTTGGTTACTATGCCTTCTAGGTATTGCTATCACCATGACGTATTCCGCTACAAAGTCCATTGTATCGCAATGGACGGCAGAGAAGTCGCGGGGATGGACGCCGTGGTCGTTAACGAAATCAAGAAACTTTTAGAAATCGAAAAAGCCTATCTCGACCAAACCGAGGCTATTGAAGATGCCAAGGATGAGGCCTGGGAGATGGTCGAAAATTACCGCCGCATCGAGCTGGAACTTGCCGCTCGCGTGCCATTGCGTGAAGATGCCGATGGCAGAGCAGAGACGGACGTCCGCGATCTGGCGTTGCCTGATACCCGTATCGATTATGAAATCTTCTATCGTGTCTATGAGCCGAAAGTGGTTGCCAATCGCCTGATGGCGGTGGCCAACTACGGCACTACCGTCAGTTATTGCAAACCGATCAAACAGCTTCGGCCAGACACCTGGCTGATCAAGCTGAGCAATGATTACCTGATGCCTTTCGAAACCTTCCGCATCGCCAAGATGCATTTCGACCCGGTGGCTGAATACTGGCGCTTGTGTGATTAGTCCGGTCTATAGTCAATTGTTGGGTGGTAGATAAAAAGTTTTTATCACCAACAAGGATAACTTTCATGGACACAGGAATATCTGCAAGCACTGATTCACAGAATCAGGATATAGTCGAAGTTGTAGTCAACAGACGCGTTCTGCAGGGCAAAAGCCCATACGGTGAGAATAGCACAGTGACTTTTTCAATGGAAATTGCTAAACGAAAGGGCTTAAAAGATGTTAATCTTTTTGAGCTTGACCCCGAAGACAGCGATCTGATAGCTGTCTTAAAATCGCATCCTTACCATGCTTGGCCATCGGCCAATGGTGCGGATGTACGTATTGAAAACGTGCCAAGCAACTCTCGCTATATATTAAAATATATCGAGTGCGCAGATAATTATTATGACGAAGAGCATTTAATTGTTCTAGACGATAGTGATTATTAGAGCTTAATAACTTTTGCGGATGGGCAATCCATCCGCATTTATCCTAGTCTCCGATTTTGCCTGCCATGAGCGCAGTCGAATGGGAGCTTGAGATAAGTCCTTCGACTACGCTCAGGATTTTAATCATGTTTGTTCCACCAATCAAGGAGTTAAGATGGACTTAACACCAGCGCCGGTACAATTAGTGACCGGCCAGATGGTAGACGCGATGGACAGGATGATGCCGACGCTCGGCCTTATCTACCATTGTCGGGCTACCGACCAGCACCCGTCCGGCGGATGGGTGGCCGAGGTGAGCATGAGCTTGCCTTTCAAGCCAAATGGCAAAGTCGTCATAAGGTACGACAGTCTTTGGCAACAGTGGGTTGTCATCGATTACTTATAGTAATCGTTCCCTACTTCTTGCGGATGGACCATCCATCCGCATTTATCCCAACGCTTTATCTTGCATAGAGCCTTGAGATAAATTTTGTTCATTAATTTTCGGAGTTTACGATGGGTAGAGGCAAGAAAGAGATTATCAAGGTTAAGTACAGTGTCCAGGACCAGGCCACCAAGGTCAAAAGGCTCGCTCGCGAGCTGATCGGCACCGTGCCGGGGACCAGGGTAGAACCAGCCAAGAAGGGCGGTACTTATACCCGCAAGACGAAACATCCCGCCAGAAATGGCGAAGATTGACCTATAAGCCCGAGTAAATCGGGCTTTTTTATACGCAAGCTGCCAAGGTTCCAAGTACTCTTGGAATGGCAGACCGTATAATCCCGGCTAATGCCACTACTGTTCAAGGTTCCAAGTACTCTTGGAATGGCAGATCGCATAATCCCGCCTTCATGGCGGGATAATTAATCTTGGTGCTAATTGGCAATAAAGATTCCCGCCTCCGCGGGAATGACATACCTAAACGTAATAAAATGGCTAATTTTAGGCATATATGTAGTATTATATTGACAAATTATGTCAGACGTGCTATAATAGGGCCTTAATAGGTATATTTATAATCCATAACTACAGGAGATTTGATTGAGCAAGAAAGCATTGATACGGGCAGTCAAGGATAAATTATCCGCTGCATTTAGTGGAACGCACTATCCAAGGCATAGAGCTGAGCGAAGACGAGTATTTAAAAGCAGTACAAGTCTACAAAGTTTTCGGTAAGATGAAAAATTTGTTGTTGGACGGAGCCAACCCCGTGCCTTTTGACGAGTATGCCAAGATGGCGACTCTGCGTATTGCGACGTACATCGTCAATAAGGCCGCTTGAATAGAGCAGTAGTTATGAAAACCGCAGATGGATAATCCATCTGCACTTTTCCAAGCCTGCAATCAAGGATTACAGTCTTAGATAAGTCATGTCCTTTTTATCATTATTGTGGAGTATCGAATGGAATTATTGGAACAAATGAAACATGTGATGGAATATCTATTCCATCTTGCTGCCAGATTGGCTGCGGTTAATGAAACTGCCAGGCAGTCCTGGATATCATTGTTGGAAGCTATCCCTGGAGTGGAAGTCTATAACGAGAAAGAATATTATCAGGATGGAAACGGGAGAATCGTCCCGAACTTGGTAATTGCTGGAGCCTATTTCTTTGATACCGAAAGTGTCACGAATTATTATGTCCATAATAATATGGACACCAGAACTTATTTCTATTTCTATAGCGATAACACTGCCGAGCTCAATATGTTCAACTTGGCAACCGCCAAGCATGACCTGATTAACGGTACTTCAGCCGAAATTTTCCAGAAACTGACCGAGCATGTCCTAGCTGACAGGCTCTATATCATGGACCAGCCCCCGCAATAGCTTGCCCGAATTGACGTCTGTCGAGGCGGGTTTACCCGAATTGACGCAAGTCAGGGTGGGCTTGCCCGAATTGACATAAGTCGAGGCGGGTTTACCCGAATTGACGCATGTCAAGTCGCAACTGCCCAAACAGAATCAAATCTGTTTGGGCAATTACCCTAGATCGTTAGCAGTGCTAGCGAACTGAGGCAATTAATCGTTCATTTCATTATCATAGTGAAATCATTTATTTACCACATTTACGGAGTTTTAATGAAAAAGCTTTTCGTATTTTTCTGCTTATGCACGTTGGTTATCTTGTCGGCTTGTTCTACTGAAAAGAAAGACAAGGTCGACTTGAATGTCCGCCTGAAGGCTGTCAACAATGGCAGCATCATCATCCTGCCTATAGCTGACAAGCTGACCAATCATATGCTGGTCGGCGACAAGATTTTGCTGGAAGCAAGCAAACCTACATCAATACTTGAAACTGATATGGTCTGGAGATTAAGTACTTTTGGGATGGTCTACACGTCAGATACTGTTATCAATTTTGAAAATCCGATGGGCTCGGCTATTCCAACCTATTATCGATGGGTGATTATCGATAGCATAGCGCAAAGGTAGTAATTACTTTTAGCCAAGACTACAGCCGACCTCAATAGGAAGGCTGTATTTATTACCGACATTGACATTTAGCGCGGCTGTGTCTAAATAATGTGTACAGTTCTTTTATTAATCGAGGGTTAAATGAAAAAAATATTACTGATAGAAGATGTCAGAGCCTTGCACAAAAATTTTGTCGATTCCTTTGCTAATCAGGCTGAAATCATTAGTGCTTATACAGTGCGCCAGGGCTACGAGAAGTTTGCCAGCCATCAGGATGCTGATATAATCGTAATGGATTCTTGTTTGGAAGAATTAGAGCCGGATACATTGCAATTAACTGAGCATATTCGGCGCAAGGGGTTTAGGGGGCCGATGGTTGCGTCTTCTTATCACTCCGAGTATCGGCATCAGCAATTGTCGGCTGGTTGCGACTTGGTTTGGGAGTCTCCTAATGACATTATTAGGTGGGTCAAAAAATTACTTGATAAAAAATAAACTAATGCAAGAATACTCTTGTTCAAAGTGTTCCGAGCCAATCGGAGCACTTTTTCTTTTTGCCAAATTATTATCCTTGGAGCAGTATACTAGTATACTGCTCCAAGGAATACATGGTTAGCAGGAAGTATGAAAATTGTTTATGGTATTTGTTCGCTGCAGTAAGCTGGTTTACTGCAGCGAACAAAGCCGAATCGCCTTAATTGAGCAGGGGTATAAAGGCTTGTAATACTGGGTAGAATATGATTGAATAGAAAAGTTCTATCGTACATTTTAATTAATACAGAGGGGGGAATTAATGAAAACTTCGATTATCACTGTAGTGATTATCTTATTTGCGGCGAGTGTCTGTTATTATTTCGGGTCCAGCTATTATATAATTAGCATCAAACCCATGGGTATAGGCGATTGCAGTTACCAGATTGCAGTTGATACTACTACTCATCGTGAAGGTGATATTGTTTGGTTTGCTCGGATGATGATTGATTCGACCAAGGTCTGGGGCAAGCCGGAGTTAGCCAGCGCGGCAGCTGCTACTTCCGAGAATGACAGCGAAAGCAAGCTGTTGCCCAAGGGAGCAACCAAGCTTTATGAGCGGGGAATGATAATGCGCGTTAGCAAAAAGTTTCGTCTATTTAAATAATATTTCATACATAATCGATGTATCTGATAACGGCATGCTTACAATAAGCTTGCCGTTTTTATTTTGCTTGCGTCAGTATCTCGAAGGATGTAAAATTACTAGATAATATTTAATCCTAACGTATGAAGCCGTCCGAAATGCCACAGATGCCGGTGCCAGAAAATAAGCCAAAGGCAGAGACAGTCGAACAGCCCCGTTTACCGGCCAAAGAGCAGCTGCTCAAGAGCTTGCGCTTGGGGCTCAAGGAGTCGGTCTTTGCCGATATCATCGCCCGCCCGCAGGCCGAGTTGATCAATGATCCGGAAGTCAGGGCCGAGGCGATCGGCTATTGCTGCGAGCTGGCCCAGGTCGGCACGGACGACCATCATGATGATTTCGTGAATCTGTATCAGGTCAAGGCGGAGCTGCCGAATGTGCATGTTAGTGACGATGAGCGTAAGGCTATTTGGGATGCCAAGCGCAAGGTGAATAACGGCATCAAGTGGTGGGACAAGCCTCGCGACGAGGCGCAGGCGGCCTTGCGGACCGGCGCCAATAATCGAGTGGGAGATTTTATAAATACTTTCAAATTTACCAAAGAAGAATTACGCCCCTTGGCTGAAAAGTTTGTCTATAATGGCTTTGATGACTTGAATGCCATAAACATGCTGCCCCAGATCGGCTGGACCAAGCCGGAAGAAGCCAAGGAGCTGGGCAAAGAAGTTTTAAATAAAAATTTTGAGGAGTTTACCAATCGTCGAGTAGCGCTGTTGAAGCAGTTCTGTGGGTGGGCCGAGATCTCCGAACAAACGATTGCCAATCCGGAGAATCAGGACAAGGTCAAGCAATTTATCCGCGAGAAATATCTGCGTAGCGGAGCCTTGAGCGATACTTATGGCGGCAAAGGCGGCAATATCGCCGAACACATCAGCGAGCTGGTCGCCTTTTTCGGTTTGCCCGAGGACGCCTTGGCAGACGCCGAGACTAGACAGGCTGCCCTGGCGGCCTTGAGGCGGAATCTGGAGCTGGGATCGCCCTTGGAGCCGATAATTGAGTTCATGGATCGTAATGGCGGCATTAAGGATGATGACGAAGATTACAAAGGCCCGATAATAGCAGCGGCTATCAATCAGGATAATGGCGCCAGACTGTTGAAATTCTTGACCACAGACGAGAAGAAGATGGTGGCCAAGGAGATAGTGACGCGCAAGGTGATGGTCAGCGCAGATTATAAAGACGCATTTAGGATCGCAGAAGGCCGCCTGTCTCAAGAAGAAATCAAGGCCATTGCCGAAAACAAGCTGTTGTCGGCCTTCCAGCGCGGCCAGGTCCAGGATGTCAAGGAGATTATGGACAACTTCCGCACCAATGAAAAGGCGAATCCGAACAGTTATTCGGACGAAAAGAAAATGATGTTTGAAAGGGAACAGTATAAGTCACAGGCCAAGAAGATGATGTTGGAACAACTAAGCTTAGGCGGCCTGGAGGCATTTGATGATACGAATAGATATTTCTGGCGCGGTATAGAGTTTGCGGAAGGGGAGAAAGAGCAAGCCTTGCATCAGGGGCTGGTGAATGGCCTGGACCAAGACGCGCGCATCTTCAGCGGTGAGCATGAGCAGATCAGGCAGCGTCTGATGAAGTCAATGCCGGAAGAGAATAAGAAGTTGGATGAGGAGACCTTATTGACTATCAAGGACAAGGCTTTGGCCTTCTTGCGCAAGGGCGCGGTAGAGGGCAGGCTGGCGCATGACAAGCGGCCGGATGATTATCTGGTGGCGGCCGGTGAGATTCTGAAGAACGACGGCGTTGGCCCGGATTTGCTGACCGAGCAGGATCTGCAATTCGTGCGGGAGATCGTGCAGCAGTTCAACACGCCTAATGACGTTGATAAGTTGGCTGATCTGCATGAGACTTTCGGTTTGGATGAGATGTTCCAGTTGCCGGAAGTGCAGGCCAATGTCAAGCTGGCCTATCGTACGCGCCTATTTGGAGGTCCGGGCGGGGATAATGATCAGGCCCGAATTGCCGGCAAGGCCTATAGCCTGTTGACCGAGCAGAGCAAGGCCGAATTACGCGCCGACCCGACCATGCATCAGCCGATGATAATGCAATTGCGGGGCATGTCTGAGGAGACCGGAGAGAAAGTAGAACGTTTCAAATATCTCAAAAATCTGGAAGGCGTTTTTCCGGTTGAATATATCCACGAGATGGTGCCGGATGAGACTAAGAAGAAAAAGAAAACACGCATAGAAATGGTGAGAATGAAGTCCAAGGAAGAAGAAGCCGAAGAAGCTAAAATGGAAATAAAGCCAGGCTATAGCACTTTTCCTGAATTTAGCGATTGGTTTAATGTTCAGAGATTTCGAGAATATTCATGCAGTGTTTTTAAATATGCTATCTATAATGGCAAACTGGATATAGCCGCAGACACGCGGCGTATTATCGGCTTGAGCCAGGATGAGGTGGCGGACGTAATTTCTGATGGGTTGTATGGTTTGTTGTTTGATAGCAAGACGATGGACAAATTCGACCAAGCCGTAGAACTCTTTGCAGTCAGCCACGAGCAAGCGCAGAAGGCGCTTAAGGACTTTTGCGTCAATAATATCAAGGCGGATAATTTCTATAATTGGCAGTTGATGCGACAGGTGTTAGCCAGATTGGATGACCAGGCGGAGGCGCAGGCGATGGTAGAAAAGGAGCTTGGCAATAGGTTGACGGCTGCTTTTAATCAAACCACGCAATACGATACCAGCTCCTATTCATACCGCAAAAGCGAAGCAGAGTCGAAGTTGCGTCAGTTATGTAGTCGTTATAGCAACATGGCAGATGGCTTCGAGTTGACTGATGAGCAATTGATAGAATTATTCGGTAAAGATTTGGCTGATGAGATGTCTGACTTTAACCAAGGCCAACGACGTGGTCATTATGGCAGCGTATTTGGAAACAAATACGAAGGCTCTCTAGAGATCACCAACGAACGAGTCAAAGCCGTCCTAGCCAAAGGCTCGATGGCTGGTGCCATGGAAGCATTGCGCAATGGCGACGGGAGTACGGCGGGTGATATAGCCAATAAGTTCAATCTATCAGAAGAGAACAGGCAGGAGGTCATCGATCAGGTCTTGGCAGACGCCGTGGCCAAGGGCGGCTTCGTAGCGGCGGTCAGCGCGTTGTCCGATAGCGGCTACTTCAGTCGTCAGTCGGCGGAGCCGATCAAGAAGATGATGGAGCGGCCTGATATCCGGACTATCATCGTCAATGACCTCAAGAACGAATTGGCCAGAGGCAAGGCAGAGGAGTCGCTCAAGATAGTCGATCAGTTCCATCTGGGCCGGGAGATCCTGCAGACGCCGGAGATGCAGAAGGCCATCTTTGCAGGCATTAATGAACAGATCAAGCAGCGCCAGTTCGACCAGGTGGAGACTATTACGTCGTCGTTTCTAGTCACTTTGCCGCCCAGCCAGTTCTACGAAAATTGCTATAGCCATTTTGCCGCCTTTATCGACCAGGTAGAGCAGCGTAATCCGGAGATTATCACTCAGGCGCGCAAATCACCGTCGCTGCTGGTGACTTTGCTCAAGCACAAGGGCGACCGCAAGAAGTTCCTAGCCATCCTGGACCAGAATCCTTTCTTGGGCGACGCCTTGGCCGTCAATCCGCGCTACGCGGCCCTGATGCTGACTAAATTCCCGACCTTTGACCAGCGGTCCAAAAATAATATTTCCACCCTTTACAAATACAAGCAGGAAATCATGGCGGCCCAGCCTGAGCTGGATCCCGATTCGGCCGATTTCCGCATCTTGATGCAACAGAAATTGCATAGCTATAGCCGTAACAAGGAGATAGTGGCCGCTTGCCAAGAGACGGGCGTCGATATGGATACTTGGCTGGACTACCGCGAGAAGCGGGAGTTTACTCTGGGCAAGGAGAGCGACCTGAGCTTCGCTGACCAGTTGCATGGCCCGCTCCAGCGTATCGATGCGAGCGTGGCCAAATATCTGCTAACGGTCAAAAAGGTAGCCTCGCAATACAAGGATGTCTTGTCCAAGACCATGGGCGCTAGCGCCGACAAGCAAGCGTTGCAGGACAAGATTGCGGCCCAAGAGGCCTTGGTCCAGGCCGAACTGGCCAAGCCGGAAGCGGAACGCGATGACAAGAGCCGCAACAAGATCACTGGCATCAACAAAGGGCTAGAGGCCTTGCGCAAGCGAGCTGCCGAGAGTAAGGGCGCCAGCCTGTGGGAGAAATTGGCCAGCGAGATGGGCCGCGTCAAGGCCGCCTTGGACGACAGCGCCAAGACGCACAAGGATCTGGCCGGGCAAGAGAAAGAATTAACGGCCCTGGATAATCAAGAGGATATCAACGAGGCTAAAATGAAGATCGAGCTCATGCGCAACCGTTTCAAAGATCAATATCAGACCGCCTACGGGCTGATAGACAGCTTCGAGCAGGTTTTGCGCGAGACCTTGGCGCAGTGTTTGTCAGACGACCGGGCCGAAGCCTTGATCCAAGAAATCAACGAACCGTTAGCGGAAGATTGGGATCATCTGACGGATGACAACAATGATATAGCCAGTGTCTTTGACCACTATGGCAACAGGGACGAGCTGGAGGGCGTGCCGATGAGCGTGGCGGTGGCCGGCCGCAATCCGGACAATGACCTCTATCTGGGTAATTATACCAACTGTTGCATCCGCATCGACAGCACCATCCAAGGAGCGGAGTCGCCCATCAGTGACTATGTCACCGATTTGGGCATGCAGAACGTGGTGCTGACCGATGAGCGCAGTGGGTTGCCGGTGGCTGCCGCTTGGTGCTTTATCGGCTATGACGACCGCCACAACCGCATCCTGGTGGTGGACAACATCGAGGCTAATAACCGCTATATTACCAAGCACCGGGAGCAGATCGAGATCGAGATGGAGGAATACCTGCAAGACTATGCCGCCGCCTGCAACATCCGCATCATTATTCAGGGCCCGCACAACAACGACTTGGATATCAAGTTCAAGGTCACGCATGTAGAGGGCAAGGTCGGCGGCTACAACCGGCCAGACGGTTATTTCCTGGAAGCGGAAGGCAATAACGGCGGAGGCGGTGATGAGGATGAAGACTTTGACGAGGACGATTTTGAAGAAGACGACGAGGATGATGATGACGAAGATGATGACGATTAGAAATATTTAAAGCAAAAAGAGCCTGGCAGAGCCGGGCTCTTTTTGCTTTTTTGTGCAGCAGCAAGCAGGTCTTTCCTTATTTTCCAGCCTTTGATAGTATTATAGATAGAAATAATCAACCAATATATGAATCGTGAAAAAAGCCCGGCCGAATTGTATCATCAAACCAAAGCGGTCAACAAGGATTGGGGCGAAGACCTGGTCGAGAAAAAGGACTTCGTAAAAAGCCATCACAAAACCCCCAGGGAACTGGTGGAGGAATTTCCGGAGCAGTATCCGGTCTATCTGGAGATCTTGCGCTCCTTGCGCAAGTCCGGCCAAGAAAAGCTCGAGGACTTTTTGGAGGATGAGCAATACTGCCAGATCAAATATAACTTGATGACGGCGCTGCAAGCCATGAATCCGGAAGAGAGCAGCCTCTATGCCCACCAGGTAGATATGATCACCGACCTGATAAACCATATCGACAAGGGTGAGCGGACCGGCTATATCGAGTCGGCCACCAGCACCGGCAAGACAGTTGTCTTTGTCGAATTCGTCAAGAACTTGATTAATAAAAAAGAAGAAGAGCCATATGACCAGCCGTCCGAATCCGGCATCAAGACCTTGGTCTTGGCGCCGTCGGCCGACCTGTGCAATCAGATCGTGGGCGACAGGGAGGCGAATGAGGGCAAAGGCAAAAAGGGTTTTGCGCAATTCGCTCCGAACATCAGAGCCACCAAATATTTTGACAAGAGCAAGGATATGAGCGGGGACGTGGTAGTGATGACCTATGCATCATTGAACGCCATCATCCGCGGCTACGAAGACGACGGCAAAGAGGAGTACAAAGAAGCCTACGACATGTTGATGAGCGATCATTTCGGCGCCATCATTTCCGACGAAGCGCACCGGGCCCTAGGCAACAAGATAGGCAATAATCTGCCCAGAATCGCCGGCAAAGCGCTTAAGATCGGCTTTACCGCCTCGCCTTTGTTTACCGATGGCCGATCAGTCAAATCAATCTTCGGTGAAAAGATCCATGAATTGTCGCTATTGGATGCCGTCGAGAAGAATCTGGTGGCCGATCCGCGCATGTTCGTGATCGATTCCAAATTCAAGGTCAAACTGAAGACCGGCGGCAAGGGCGATTATAGCGAAGAAGACTTGGCTGCCTTGGATGACCCGGAACGCAACAAAATCGCTATCAATATCGCTATGGACTGCATTATGAAGGGCAAGCAAGGCTTGATCTCCTGCGTGCCCAAGAACGAAGACGGCCGCTCCTGCGCCCATGCCTGGAAGGTGGCTGAGGAACTGGCCAAGCAGATCATCATCGACCCCAAAGACGGCAAAGAAAGGAATGTACGGGCCCAGGCTATCGATGGCGATATGAAGCCGGAAGAACGCGAAGAGATGTACAAGAAATATTCCAATGGCGAAATAGATTTTTTGACTTTCGTCGATACGCTCAAGGAGGGCTGGGACAATGACAAGGCCAGCGTGCTGATCAATCTGCGCCCGACCTTGTCCCGAGTCTTGGCTGCCCAGAGATTGGGCAGGATCTTGCGCAAGCAGGATTACAAGCAGAAAGAATATTGCGATGTCTATGATATCGTCGATGACAATTTTGAGGACCGCAACACCGAACAAGAGACCCAGCTGCTGGTAGCGGAAATCCTGGGCATGGAAGACGGCGATATCCTGACCTCGGGCAAAGCGCACGACGGCACGATGTCCGATCTCAAATACAGCGGCGTCGATACCAAGCTGCATATCAACCGCAAACCGCAACAGATGCCTGATTCGGCGGAGGGGCTGTGCTCCCATGATGAACGGTCGGTGCTGTCGCAGGCGCTGGCGGTCAAAGTGCTGCATATCAGCCGCGCCAATCTGCAAGAGCGCTACCAAGGTATCAGGAAGGCCGGCGAAACCTATTATGACTTCGACAAGACGATTGATGCCATGAATCATTATGTGACGAACCAAATCTTGGAAGGCAATGTCGATGTCAACAGATTCTTGGCGGTCACCGGCCAGGACAAAGAAGAGTTTTTTGCCAAATTCAAGAAACAGTCCATCGGCACTTCATCGTTGCCTGTGGCCTTCAGATTGAATAAACTGATCAAAATCTCCGGCCTGTCCCAAGATGAGGTATTAGAAAAGATGGGCAAGGATGAATACCTGGGCAATATCTTTCTGGCGGATATTACTGATGCGGCAGGCATCGGCTTCAGCTATCTGCAGAAGGCGGTGGCCGAAAGCAAGCTCTGGCCCAAAGACAAGGCCGATAGGAAAGATGAAAAAGGCAAGATCGAGAAGACGCCGTTTTATGACGCTTATCAGATTACAGAAATGATCCAGAAAAAGTTGATAGGACCGGCCAAGAAGCTCTGCGCCTTTTAATACGAGTATAAAAATAGCAAAAGAAAAAGCCCTCCGACTTGATGCCGGGGGCTTTTGATTATAAATTGAAAATGCGTACAGTTGCTGTACCGTGGATTACGTTTTGATCCGCGGTCGGATCGATATTCAGGACGCCATTGATGTCCAGCCCGTTGTTGGTGCGGTAATTACCAGCCGCTACGTATCTGCCTTTGGCAGCTACTTCGGTCGAGATATGGTAATAGTCGGGCCTATGCTGGCGTGCTTTTTCCGGTGAGACCAATATTCTGGTGAAGATGGCGCAGACGAATTGAGCGGCGGTAGCAGGTGCCAGTTTAGTGCTGGCTTGGTCACCGAACAATACGTTCCTTTCCTCGGGTGTTGCTCCGGGGTAGCAAGGCATCAGATTGATGAGATAGTAGCCGGCGGCAATCTTCTGGTTGGCCCAATAGGCTTCGCTCTTTTTGGAGATCCAAGTGGATGGTCCGGTAAAAGAGGGGATGGAGACTGCGGGGCCTGTCCTGAAAACTTTCATCATCTCGACCAGGCTGATGCCTGGCAGATAAATGAGATGCCAATTAGCCGGATTGCGTTTGCGGTTGTTCTCTCTGGCGCATCCTTTGACGACGCCTTTGAAGTACCTGACAATCGGCGGACCGTCGATGGTAGAAAGATTAGTGACTCTGGCCCAGGCATTGATAGATTCATCAAGGCTGATAACGTGGTCTTTGCCGAGGATATTCTCAACTTCTTCCAGTTTTAGAATTTTGCCAAAGACTACTGGCTTTAACCCATGAACAATATCGGGTGTATTCATTTCAACTCCTGTATTATGATTGTAAAGATCGATGTAATATTTAATCAATTTCTGCCATTATGGCAGGTACTTAATACTAAAGGCCGTGCCAGAGGCAAAGCCATTAAAATCTAATTAAGTCATCCAATTATAGCACAAAGGTTGACTATTGTCAATACCTATAGGCATATAGCCAGTTATTACTGATTATAGACATTTTTGGCTAATCTTAGCCTGTCCTGAGCTTGTCGAAGGCCTGTCCTGAGCTTGTCGAAGGGGATAAAAAAGGCGGTGTTTAGCCGCCTTTTTGAGTGAAAATTCTCTCGAGTCTGGCCATACGGCGGTTATTATTGACTAAATTGTATAGATCATTAATAAACTTGACCGTTAGAGTCGCCCAGAGGCCGAATATAACCACCAGAAGAATGATGTTAGTCGGGCTTTTGAACCAGGCATCGAACTGCTTAAAGTCCAACAGAATGTAGTTAAAGCAGATACAAACGAATAAAATATAGAGCACCAGGGCAAAGGGCGGCGTGTGCCTGATAAAACCGCTGTCATTATAGCTGCCTTGGATTATTGTCATCTTGTGCATTAAGGTGCCGCGCTCTAGGGGTGTGGGGCAGTCCCAGCAGACTCTTTCGATAATCTTTTTCCAGGCCTCTGTCTCCATGGCCCTTTTGTCATCGTATATAAGATACATCATAATTTCGGCAATTATGAAGAAGAAAACGCTAAAAATAACAGCAGTATAAAAGTAGAATGATGCCCCGTCTTTGTGGAAGAGGATGACCGCGTAATATGGCACCAGTATAGCCGAAATAATGCTTAATATTAGCATATAGACCTTAAAATCCTCGGCTGTTTTGGGCGGTTTAAGAGGTTTGACGGTCTTGACCTTTGGTATTTTTGCCGCTTTGGGCATTTTGACCTTTGGCTCCGTGTTTCCCCAATTAAAGATATCGAACATGAATCCTCCGACTATTTATGTGATAGAATTATTTTTGATTGTAAACGAACAATAGGCCATCTTACTACTTTTTGTCTGCTTGTCAAATATATTTGCCTTTACACTTAGCCAAAAAAGTGCTTAAGTGTATGGGTATTTGTTCATTAAGAAAGGTGTAGCATGACTACAGTCAAAGAGTATATGGATGCCAGGCGCAAGGAGTTGGCCCGGGAAACGATTGATTGCGCTGTTTTGGACGGCTTTGATCAGCTGGATGATGAAAATGTCTGGATGAAAATGGCCTTTAAGGCGATGTATAAGGAATATGGTTATAAATCGGCGATGATAGCGTCTAAAACACTTAAATTCAAGCTAAAACTGCGGGTTTTTATCAATCTGGTCAAAGACTTGATATTGGCGGGAGATGAACCATCATTTGAACAGGCTATCGCTATCATCAGTGATTTGCATGATTATGATCATCGCTTGTTATGCTATATAAACATTGGCCGTATTAAATTCCCTGATACTTGGGGACATAGGCTGTTAACAGATATTGAACAAGAGATGCAGCAAGCAATCTCTTTGGCAAAAAAAACCGCTCCGGAGTAATTCCGGAGCGTTTTGGCAATAAATAACGAAGATTAGCCACAAAAATCAGTCCGCTTTTACTTGCGCTATTATTTGGGATATAATAGACTAGAATAACTCAAAAGTTAAAATTCAATCCGCCAGCTGGCGGACAAAAGTATTTTGTCCGCAAAGCGGAATTAATTAATGTCCGCCCAGGGCGGACTCCATAACTTTTACATTTTAGCTTTTACTTTTTACATATAACATGAAACTAAAGCTTAATCCTGCTAATCTGGTCGAGTCCTATCCGCAGCTGCTTAAGCGCGCGGGCTATCTTTTTGTGACCGATCATAAGACTGGTAAGGATAGCTATATGCGGTCTTTGGCGCGCGCTAATTATCCGCGTTTCCATTTATATATCAAAGAAGAGGGCGGTTTGCTGATTTTGGATTTGCACATAGACCATAAGCAGGCCAGCTACGAAGGTTCTCATATGCATAATGCTGAATATGAAGGCGATTTGGTATCGGCCGAATTGGCTCATATAGCCGGATTGGCTGGTGTAGATGCTCCCGTATCCTCGGTGCCAGAATCGACCAAGCCGATGCCGACAGCCTATCAGCCGCAGACGCCGGAGGCAATTGGCAAATACGCTGGCCGCAAGCTGGCCATGGGCCACGGGTCCTTGGATGACCATCGGCACCTACAACCCAAACCCAAGAAGGCTTGGTGGCAGATCTTTTAAAGATCAAAAATTAAAAATCAAATATTAAAAATATCAAGTCCTTCCTTCGACAAGCTCAGGACAGGACGGACAATTTTTTAAAAAAAACAGCAGTGTCATTCCCGCGAAGGCGGGAATCTAATCATTGGTAGTGCATCACGAACTAGATTCCCGCCTTCGCGGGAATGACATAACTGGAAGTTAAATAAAACAAATTACAACGACATAAGTATAAATTTCATCCATCTTTGATATTTGATTTTTGATATTTTATCTTTTACATATGTTGCCCGCAGAGGAAATCAAAGCTCATTTGGACATCGTGGAGGTGCTCAGAGAGTATATACAACTAAAACCGGCAGGCGCTAATTTTCAGGCGCTCTGCCCTTTTCATAATGAGAAAAGCCCGTCTTTTCTGGTTAGCGCCGAGAAGCAGATCTGGCATTGTTTTGGTTGCGGCAAGGGCGGCGATGTCATTAAATTTGTAATGGAAAAAGAAAGCCTGACCTTCCCTGAGGCTTTGCGCTTATTGGCGCCCAAGGCGGGTATCGAGCTGCAACAATACTCACGAAAAGAATCCAGCTTCAAGACGCGTATCTTGGATTGTCTGGAAGAGGCCGCTAATTTTTATCATCGCATGTTGGAAGATGGTCCCAACTCATCTATCGCCCGCGACTATCTGGAAAAGCGCGGCTTAAGCGACGAGGTAATCGAAGATTGGAAAATCGGCTTTAGCCCAGATTCGTGGGACGATCTGATTAATCATCTCAAAAGCAAAGGCTATAGCGAGCGTGAGATCGAGGGAGCCGGGCTAGTCAGCCGCGGCCAAGGCGGCAGCCGTTTTTACAACCGTTTCCGCCGTCGAGTGATGTTCCCGATCTGTGATGCGGGTGGACAGGTCGTTGCCTTTACTGCGCGGCTGTTGCCGGGCGGGGACGACAAGATGGGCAAGTATATCAATAGTCCCGCTACCATTGTCTATGATAAATCCAAGATGCTTTTCGGCTTGGACAAGGCTAAGACGGCTATCCATGCCGCCGGCGAAGCCGTAATCGTGGAGGGCCAGATGGATTGTATTACGGCGCATCAGTTCGGCTTCAAGAATGTGGTGGCCAGTTCGGGCACCGCGCTGGGACCGGAACAATTTGCCTTGCTCAATCGTTATACTGAGAATGTGGTCTTGGCCTTGGATGCCGATCAGGCGGGGCAGGCGGCAGCGGAGCGGGCGGGCGAGATGATGGCGGCCGATTCGCAACAGTTGGTGGAGTCTGCCGACCGTTGGGGACGGCTCAAGATGTTCATCGACCCCAGCCGCAGCCAGGGCAAGAATATCAAGATTGTAGAAGTGCCACTAGGCAAGGATCCGGACGATGCTATCCGCCAGAATATCGACGCTTGGCGCCAGGCATTGCTGGAGGCCAAGAGTTTGGCTGGGTTCCTATTTGACCGTTCGATCAAAGGGTTGGATTTGGGCAAGGTAGAGGGCAAGAAGCAGGCTGTGGCCAGGTTTCTGCCAGTGCTGGACCGTTTGGAAAGCCCGGTAGAAAAGGATTATTGGCTCAAGAAGCTGGCCTTAGCTGTGAATGTGGAGACAACTTTTTTGAACGAAGCGCTGGCCAAGATAAATCGGCCAAGTCAGAAGACAGGCCTCAAGGCGCCGGCCGCACCCGTGAGTATGCATCAGCCTTTGAGCCGAGAAGAGGTGTTGTCCGAAAGACTACTGTCTTTGGTTCTCAAGTTTAATGCTTATGTTAAGTATATTTCCGATTATATCGATACTGACCAATTGGGAGGAATAGCTAATCAAGCCCTTTACAGCAAGCTCATTATTTATTATAATGAAGCAAGGAATACTCAAGGCGACCGTCTTGAAATTTTTGCTTTAGATTACGCTAAATTCAAGGAGTGGCTGCTCGGTCGAGAGTCAGAAAGAGAGGCAGCTGTCCTAGACAAGCTGAGTATCCTTGCGGAAAAAGAGTTTTTTAACTATGATACGGCCCGGGCAGACCAGGAAATCAAGATGATCGCCCGCGAGCTGAAAACCATCTTTTTGAACAAAAGACGCAGAGAAATATCCAGTTTGATTTCGCAGTCGGATGTTAGCGGCCGGCCCGAAGAACAAGAAAGCCTTTTGCGCGAGCTGGCTATCCTCAACGAAGAACTTAGACGATTAATTACTCTCTAATATTTTCTATGGCTAAAGCTAAACAGGCTAAACCGGCCAAGAAGCCGGCCAAGCCTCAAGCAAAAAAAGCGACCTCCGCGAAGATGGCCCACAAGGCTGTGTTTAAGTCTGCTAAGAAAGTAACAGCCAAACCGGCGGCTCACAAGAAAGCCACGGCCAAGCCTAATCACCAGCCAAAAAAAATGATTGCAAAACCAAAAGCCAAAGCAAAATTAAAGCCAGAACCGAAAAAGGCGCAAGCTAAAAAACCGGTAGCAGTCAAGAAGCCTGCTAAATTAGTTGTACCCAAAAAGGCTGCAATCGTTTCGAACAAACAGGCCGCAAATAAGAAGCCTGTTACAAAGCAGGTCAAGCCACCGGCCAAATTGCCGGTACCGAGCAAAAGCAATCATAATAATCATGACAATCATGGCGGGCACAAGGCCAAGCCGGAAGCCGAAAGGAAACCGCTTGTTCCTCGCGTGGCCTTGCCTTTAGTCAAGCCGGGCGAAGAAGATTTAAAAAAACTGATAACCAAAGTCCGCACTCGCGGCTTTGTCACCGAGACCGAATTG
The DNA here is from genome assembly GCA_037130845.1 of Candidatus Falkowiibacteriota bacterium. GTDB lineage: Bacteria > Patescibacteriota > Patescibacteriia > Patescibacteriales > Patescibacteriaceae > 1-14-0-10-37-14. Next base: position 73,945 of record JBAXSE010000003.1, read on the forward strand.
CTGGCCGCTTTTCCGCAGGTCGAAGAATATATTTTTGATTACGAATTATTTTTGGAAGACCTCCAGCGCAATAGCATCCAGATTGTAGAAGACGGCACCGGCCTGCTGGACTTTACCTTGAATGTGAAAAAGAAGGCCGAAATCGACGACCTGTTGGGCACAGACAAAGACCGCATCAAATTTGATATTTCCGAACTGTCCGCCGACTCCATCCAGATGTATCTGCGCGAGATCGGCAAAGTGCCGCTCTTGAATACCGAAGAAGAAGTGGAACTGGCCAAACGCAAAGAAAAGGGCGACAAGCGCGCCGAACGCCGCCTCATCGAGGCCAACCTGCGCCTAGTAGTCTCGATCGCCAAGAAATTTGCCGGCACCAAGGGCCTGTCACTGCTGGACCTCATCCAGGAGGGCAACATCGGCTTGTTCCGCGCCGTCGAAAAATTTGAATATCGCAAAGGCTATAAATTCTCGACCTATGCTACTTGGTGGATACGCCAGGCTATCACTAGGTCGCTAGCTGACCAGAGCCGTACTATCCGCATTCCGGTACATATGGTGGAGACTATTAATAAATGCAAACAAGCTCAGCGGTCGCTAGTGTCCATTTTGGGTCGCGAGCCATTGCCGGAGGAAATCGCCGCCGAGATGGGTGAGGATTTGGAGAAAGTGCGCTATGTGCTGAAGATTAGCCAAGACACCATTTCGCTCGAGACCTCTGTAGGCGACGATGACGAGGATTCGACCCTGGAGGACTTCATCGAGGACGTCAAGACCGTCACGCCCGATCGTGAGGCCGCTCTGCAGCTGCTCAAGGACTATGTGCGCGAGGTAATCAGCAAGCTGAGCCCTCGCGAGCAGAAGATCTTGGAAATGCGCTTCGGCCTGGTAGACGGCGTGGCCCACACCCTGGAAGAGGTCGGCGCCGAATTCGACGTCACCCGCGAACGCATCCGCCAGATCGAAGCCAAAGCCCTGGAGAAGATTCAGAAGCAAGAGGGGATTCGGAAGTTGATCGACTACTAGTCTCTCGCCATTTATCCCGGAGTACTCGTCCGGGATTCTGGACCCGTTGAATTTCGCATTTATCCCTGCGCAGGCAGGGATCCTGGACCCGTTTAATCTACGATTATTGTATATGCCTGTTGAAAAATTTACACAGCCCAAGAAACCTGATGACAGCGAGCAGATTACTAATAGTCTTGGCTTATTTGCCGGAAAGCATCTTTCTCTAGTCAAGAATCATGCCCAAGGACCGTCTGCTTTGGATGTTGGCCATCAGTTGAAAGGCGAACTTAAGCGAGATGTTAAGGTTGGCAGTCCGGTAGAGTTTACCAACGGAGGCAATACAAGCAATGTGCAAGGTATTGCGCAAGTCGGCGGCAAATATTTTATCAAGACTGCTACCTCAATCTACGAAATCCAAATATCAGCTCCAGAAAATATTAAAAGTCGAAGGCTGACCAAAGCGGATTTGGATGCTGAATTGAAAATCTATGATACGAAAGGTTATGGCGAGTGGGATTTAACCAATAATAGAGTCCCAAAAGAAGACGACCCCTACCGTTTGTTTTTGGTTAATAACGGAATAGAGGTCGGTGATGAAGTTAAGTTTTTCTCCGATGGCAAAGAGCGTTCGGGAAAAGTGGATCAATGGAAGTCCGGTTCGCTGTCTATACGTGATACCAATGGTAATATGAACGGCATCTTTGCTATATTGAATTCGCCTGGGAGCTATATCGAAAAAGTTTAGAAAATAGGATATATATAAACAAGAGTTCTGACATCTCTTGTTTTTGTGTAGCTTGACACATACCTCAAAAGGTGTAATAATCCACCAGTAGTTCATTATTATCATTATTATTTGGAGAAAAGATGTTGAGTGAAAAATCGCCAACCGAAGAGATCGTATTTACTGCCTGTATCAATGGCAGCTGCTGTCCCACTGTCTCGATTGACAAAAATGTCCCTCTGGACAGGCAGATTATCATCCACGATGACTTCGGCAATGCCATTGCAATGAGTGTTTTGCAGTTTAATGTGATGTCGGCAAAAGGTCTGTTGGCAGGTCTTTCCTAATAATATGGCCGCTCTTCGGGGCGGCTCTTTTTTACCCTTGACTTTTCGCCAGAAAATAATATAATGTTATCTACGGTTTATGACTGGCATTTTTGTTGTAATAGACCTCGTTCTTTTCTTTCAGTTAACAGTTTTCGGATCGTTAACTGATTATATTCCCGGGTAGCGCAGCGGTAGCGCAGTTGACTGTGAACACGGTTTTAAATCTTTGCTTTATGGCAAAAATTGAAAAACGTACCTATGCTGATCGTGCCGACTACATGAAGAAAGCAGTAGACAAAAGACGGAAATTAATCCGCCAGATGGCTCTGCAATATAAAGGTAGTCGATGCTCGGTGTGTGGCTACGATAAATGTTTGAAGGCTCTAGAATTTCACCATATCGGTGCTGATGGTAAGGATTTCGGAATTTCCGAAAAAGGTTATACCAGAAGCTGGGATAAGGTGAGGGCAGAGCTGGATAAATGCATTTTATTGTGTGCCAATTGTCACCGAGAAATTCACGAAGGCATAACGCAGCTTCCTTGAGCAATCAAGGTCGAAAAATAAGGTGAATTGTTCCGACGCTCAATCGGAATCCCATTTGTATTTTTGTATGAGTGGGACTGGAAGCCTAAAGTCGCCAAGTGGCGAATATGGTAATCAGCAGCCAATCCTTCGCTAAAGCTTCGGATTGCAAAGCAAGCTAAAATCATGTTGGTTTAGAAGGCTTGTATGCCGTAGTTTGGTGGAGGCAGGTTCAGAGACTATCCCGAAAGGGAGTACTTACCTGACGGGGTCAGGTTGGGAAGCGCCTTACCCCGCGACAAGTGTCGCGGGTGATGATATAGTCCACCCCTTTGGGAAACTATTGGACAAGTGTAATCAATTGGTCGTGGGTTCGAATCCCACCCCGGGAGCATTAAGGTGTTGAAAGACACCATACAAGAACACCTTGAATTTTTAGGGTGTTTTTGTTTTTTAATCTTATTTATCTAATGTTGAAATACCTGCCTTCGTTAGTAAACTACGGCAAGGCAGGCAAGACCTGACCCCATTACAGGATTCTTATTGCTGGATGGCGACAAAATTATGATCAATCAACAATTAGTAGACAGTTTGCTATTGCGTCCTTGTAGTGATGCTGACAAACAATTTGTTCACGACCTTTCTCGGGAAAATATGGGAGAAATGGTTAGCAAATATTGGGGTTCGTGGAATGAGGCAGCGTTTATGAGCAAGATCAGGCCCGAGCAGATCACTATGCTGGAATATCAGGGGCAGTTGATCGGTTTTTTTGATGTTGAAGTGAAAGACGATGCCTTGTATCTACATAACATGCAGCTGAAAAAAAGTTTTCAGGGCCAAGGTATCGGTCTCTATTTGCTGGCTTTAGCTGAAAAAAGGGCGCGTCAGCATCATTTGAAAAAGATGGTTTTAAGGGTATTTTGTGAAAACAAAGCCAAAAATTTGTATGAGAATGCCGGCTTTGTTGTTACGGCTCAAGAAGGCCCTACTGTAGTCATGGAAAAATTAGCATAATTTAGTATAATACAGCTCATTAAAATCGGTTAATGTAATAGAGCAAGGTCTTGCCTGCCTTACCTTAGTTTACTAACGAAGGCAGGTGTTTTAACTTTTGTATTGGGGTCAAGTCTTGTGCCGTGCGTAAAATGCACAATACAAGGCTTCGTTAAGGATTTTATTTTATAGCCAAAGTATATGCTTTTTTCTTGAGTTATTTGAAAAACGCCTGTTTTGTGCTATTGACTTTTTTCGGTATTTGTGTAATGCTTATAGCATATTTTGCTATTTAACAATTTTGTTTATTTTTGGAAAAGGAGAAGAAATGAAAAGATTTGGACTTGGGTTTATGATAATTTGCTTGCTTTTGCTGGTTTGGAGCGCGATGAACGCCTTTGGCAAGCCGTTGCCGGACCATGTTATGCTCCAAGATACTATTGTCTTGAGTATGGATTTTAATGCGACTATGGATGTGCCCTATGGGGACCCGCCATTGTTTGATTTATGCAGCAGTGGTTTGGATACGGCAATATATCGGATTCATAGCGTTGGACAAGAGACGGTTTTTTATAACCGGATGGACTTATATTTTAAGTTTTTCGATTCGTTGTTGGCGTTTGATGTTTTTTCCCAGAGTTATATCGATTCGGTTAATGAACGTTCCAGTTCGAATATTCTGTGGGTCACTCGACGTGATAAGCACAGCTTTGAAGGCCGTTTGACGACTTATCAATCTTGGTATTACGCCGATACTGTCGGCTATGCCAGGAACTATGCAGAGTCGGCTGGTTTGAAGAAGTCTTTGGGTTGGTTTATGGGCAGGGCTAGGCTGGGGTTCAATCAGCACATCTTTGTTCCTGGCCATCATGGCAGCTTGACGATCAGTTCGGTCATTTTTGGAGTGGATACTAATTATCATATCAGCGGCGGTCATAGCATGTGGTATCCGACGGCCATGGAGCCGATGGCCGATACCGTGGCAGTAGATGCGACGCCAAAGACTGCGGTGTTGTGTTATCGTAATGTAGGCCCGGATAGCGCGACGATAAAGTCGAAAGGCCCAGTGTTGCCATTGGACTTTAGTGATAAGTATATCGAAAGCGGAAAAAAGATTTGTCATTTGGCAAAGTCCGATATTGGGTGGGAGTCATTTCCGGTGGATGTGGATTGTGAGTATTTTCCGGAACGCTATACTAATATTACCAAACTGGTTTTTTGGGTGACTCTGGAAAATAATCCTGGTTCTAATCTGTATATTGCTCCCGATAATGATTTGGCGGGAGACTATGTATGCAGAGGCTCAGAGACATTTCCTTTTAATGTTAAAATAGAGATGATTGGCGGTAATCGAGCAAAGGTGGAATATGCGACTATGGCTGACAGTGATTATGGGTGGTATTTTATTTTGCCTAGAAATTTACAATGTCAATTGTTGGCAAATAATTCCAATATCTTTCGACTGCTTTCTGTTTATTTAGGGCAAGACGATGTGGATCAATCAGGTTCAGGAAAGCTTAGTTTGGATTCGGTGGTTATGATCGCCCGGGTGCAAGCCGCCTTGAGTTATCAAATCGTTTTTAATCCCGAGGATATCTTGGATACGATTTTGCATCAAACCGTTGGGAAAAGCATCTTGGTGGAATATATGCCCAAGCCGGACGGAATCAGGCGAGATAACGATCGGTCTTACAATTGGAAGGTGCAGGGGCGCCTCGTTGATTATTATTTGGATAATGACCAAGAAGCAAAATTGTTAATTACTGATATGTTAGGCAGGAGCTATGTTCTTTGGAGCGGATTTGCCGGCGCTGGCTGGCAACAAATAAGATTGCCGGATGGTTGGCCGGCCGGGGTCTATATGTTGGAATTACAGACATCGAAGGGTACCTTGTTTAAAAAAATATGCTGCCCATAGATAATCCGGGCAGTAAAACATGAATTGCTATTGGTGTTACAAAACACAGCCGCCTGTTAATCGGGCGGCTTTTTAAATGTAAAATAGGCTATTTTGCTTAATAGTTTGCGGGGGTGAATAATAAAGGCTATAATTGATAACGTATAAATTAATTTTAAACTATTGGGGTTAGGTTTTGCATTTTAAGTTTCGGGATCTGGCCCTAAAACACTTAAGGAGGGCATTTGACAATTGGATTATCTTTTGTTAACCTTTTGTTAATCTTTATAATTAATAAAAATATGGAAAATATCATTGCTCTTAAGGAGTTGCGGATTAATATGGAAAAATACGCTACTGCCGTCAAAGCTGGCAAGTCATTCATAGTTCTAAAGCAGAATAAGCCGCTGTTTAAGATCTCGCCTATCGATTCTGGTGATGCTTGGGAAGAGGCGGCGAACTTTACTAAAGTCAAAAAAGGCGGAGTCGATCTAGATGCGCTTTTGGCTGCGCTGTAAGGATATGGATAAACTGGCCAAGGCCTTAAGAAGCTTTTCTCTAAAAGAAAGGAAGCAAATAAAGTTCATTCTTCTTAAAATTAAGAATAATTCTTTGGTTGGACTAGATTTAATGAAACTAAAAAATAATGACAATATTTTTCGAATCAGAAAGGGCAAGCTAAGGATTATTTACCGAAAATTAGATGATGGCAAATTCTCTATTTTAGCTATTGAAAGAAGGACTGACAATACTTACAATAATTATTAATTATTAACAGGGCCTCGCAAGCCTTAAAATGTTATGCTCACGCTTTCGCAATTTAAAAAATTCTTTCTTTACACCTTGATCGGGACCTTGATAGGAGCTGCCGGAGTAGCCGTCGTTACTGTCTTGGCCGGCACCTTTAACGAAACAGCCGCCAAAGCCTTGCTGACTCTTTTTATGGTTATGCTGCACTCGCTCGTTTGCCTGTGCTTTATCTGGGATGATGAACGGACTAATACCTTTGAACGATTGGCCTTTTTTTCTACGATGATGTTTATGATTATCGTTCTTAGCTTTGTGACTTCGCTTTTTGGCATCTGGCACGTATTGGCGGCCGCCACTGTCTGGAAAGTTTATCAGACTTTTTTTGTGATCGCTTTTGCGTCTTTGCATATGGATATTTTGTCTAAGGCCTTAGGCAGGCAGTCATATTTGGATACTACTATTGTCACCAATTTTCTCTTTATCTTTGTTGTCTTTGTGATGTTTTTGCCGATCATTTTTGTCACTAATGCGGTTAGCGTCTTGGGCGAAGGGTATTTTCGTTTGTTGGGAGCGGTGGGCATTATCGACGGCACCTTGAGCATCCTGGCTATTATTTTTTATAAATTATATACCCAACAGCATCCTCAGGAGCCTAATCCTATTTTTGGCAGCGGTCCGGACGCGACCAAGCCGGCTAAAAAGGGGCTTAATGTCTGGGTTTGGCTCTTGATTGCTTATCTGGCTTTACAGGTTGCTATGCCGATGTTTATGTGGTTGATGCGCAGCTTGCGATAGTATTTTAATTCTAAAAGCCCTGCTCCGATGCACGTTGGAGCAGGGCTTTTGTGTATCGTCTCGTGCTATTGACATATTGTCAGTTTAATGTTAGTGCTGAAGCAAAGTTATATAGTATTTTAACAATTATTGGGAGTAAGGATGATGACTGAGTTTGAGAAGTTTGAATATTTAGCCGAGAAATACCAGTCTGGATTTTTTAGCAAAGAGGCTTTGATGTTGACTGTCAGCGATATATCAACCGAGTGCTTAGTATCCATCGTCTCTAATCCAGAGACGAAGACGGCAAATCGTGAATTAGCTATCGAAATGTTGTTTTCACGAACCGGACCTGAAGTTGATCAGATCTTGATAAATGCCGCCAAGGAAAGCTCGCTGGCAATCCGCGTATCAGCTATAGTTGCGCTGGGCGCCAGACCCGGCAGGTTAATCGATCTTGCCTTGATGCAATTGACAGTTGGTAATCCAAAGCGCCTCAGGCATGAAGTGTGCGTGGCCATCTTTAAGGCTTTGGCCGATAGGCCGGGCCATCTGGTGACCGGGTTCTTAATGGACTGCGTTTGGGACGATGAGCTTGATGTATTGATGTATGCGATTGACGCGCTGACTAATCGGCCCGGCCTTGATGTTGATCAGGTGTTGGTTGATTGTGCTTATGATAAAAGATGGAACCGCCATCAGGGAGCCTTTGGCGCTCTGAGGACCAGGCCCGGTGCTTTGATAGACAAGACTCTGATTGCGGCCAGCAAGAACGAAGGTGAGTTTGGTAATAATGATACCAAAGGGTTGAGTAATGCCGATGAATTTTTGGATAGCATTCGTTGGGCGGCAGCCAAGGCTATGGCAGGCCGACCGGGCAAGAATATCGATCAGGCTTTAATTAGGCTATCTGAAGATGAAGGCAAGTATGTCAGACTGGCGGCGATCAAATCGATGTCAGGCCGGCAGGGCAAGGATGTTAAGAAAGCATTGGCCAAAGCGGCCGCAGTCAAGGATGCGTATTATGGAGACGCGACTAATGCCGCCAGGCGTGTATTGGCTGGCCATCATGAAGATAATGATGTTATTTAAGGAATAAAAGAAACAAGCCGTCCCGAGGTACCTCGGGACGGCTTTTAAAGTATCAATTTAAGCAAACTCTATGTTTATTTTAGATTATAAATGGTAAAATATGGATACCGCCCCATATTGTGTATAAAGAAATACAATATAAGGCTTGACTCCGAGGTAACATGGCGCAAGTTTAAATTAGAATATTGCCTACAAGAATAATTACAAGTTTGATTTGATTAAATAATGTGAAGTTGTGCGGCAATAAAATTTAATTAAAAAATATGTACACTCTTTTTATTATCCTTGTTGTTATTTTTGGACTTTGGTCTATCTGGGGGTATTTTGGTTCGCACGTGGAGCAGGCGGAATATACCGTTATCAAGAAAATGAAGGGTTATGAAATACGGGAATATCCGGCGCATCTAGTGGCGCAGACTGTGGTTAAAGGGCCTTATGGAGAGGCGCTGAGCCAAGGCTTTCGGATTGTAGCTGGCTATATTTTTGGCGGCAATACAAAGAAAGAAAGCATTGCGATGACTGCTCCCGTGGTTGCTCAAAAGGGTGGGCAAAATAAAGCAGAAAGCATTGCTATGACTGATCCTGTCGTGGCTACGGCCAAAGGAAACTCGCAGACCGTCTCCTTTGGTATGCCTCGTGGTTATACTATAGAGACTTTGCCGACGCCAAATGACCCTAGGGTAAAAATCGTAATGATTCCGGCCAAGAAATATGCTGCCAAGCGGTTTTCATGGTACCGCACTGATGCGCGAGTCAAGCAGATGCAAGAGAAATTGCTGGCGGCGTTAACTCGTGATAAAGTAGCAGCGCAAGGAAGTATATCGTATGCCGGATACAATGCGCCGTGGACTCCGCCCTGGATGTCGCGGAATGAAGTGTTGGCAGAGCTTGATAATTATTAATTTAAGTTGCGGATAAATGTTTTACCAAAATCTTAAGGATTATATTTTGACCTTTGCTTGGTGGCAGCATATTTTGGGCGTGGCCGGATTTTTTGCGTTTTTATATTTGTTGGACAAAGTCTTCCCCAGGAACTCAAGGCGCGCGCGTTGGCTTGTGAAGGCTATTTGTTTGTTTTTAATCTTAGTTGCCTTCCAATTTATATTCTTTGGCTTTAATTCTTTGCTGCGGCTTAATGATACCGTTAAAACCGAAACTTATCGACCTCAATCCAAGAACGCCGCTTTGCCCAAGCTGCAGATTGAGGGTAATTATGCCTGCCGCAGCGAGGTCAAGCGGGGATTGCGGCTGCTGGAGGAGAAATCAAACGAAGATTATGCTCTGGTGGCTAAATACACCGGTCTAATCCTTTGCACTGGCGAGTCGCCTGATTGTGATGGAGCTCAAATGGAATATTATAAAACACCGCCAACTATTCATATTTGTCATTTGCCGGATGTTTTCACTACGCATGCCCAAACCATGGCCTTTATCCTTGTCCACGAGGCTTGTCATGCTTGGGAAAGTGTTGAATTCAAGAACTACGATGTTTACGGCAAGGCAAAGGACTTTAATGCTTATTATCAATCCAATACCGGCTCTGAAGAGGGCCGTTGCACTTATCGTGATTATAAAACTTTTGTAAAAGTTGATACCTGGGAAGCGTTTCTTAATTTTTTTAGAAAAGATTATTGGGTAGAAAATGTTTCGGCTAATAGCACGTCTACTGTCACTTATCTGCCGGCTTTGCCTGATCCCTCTGTCCAGCCGATCAAGATTGCAGGCGACTATGATTGCCGTCATGATGCCAGCCTGGCCTTGCGTTTTTTAGAGAAAGGCTCGCGGGATTATTATCACTTTGTATCGCAGAATATCCAGCTGATTACTTGTTCTGCCGTTAGCGACAAGATGTTTGCGGACGAGAATCCGCCTCGTTATCAAATGGCGCATGCTTGGGGTGCCGAAAACCCTGGTTCGCAATCGGCTAATATCGTCGTGGGCGCCTGCTCAGCCGACCGCTCCCACACCAAGATGAGCGCGGAAGAGATTGCCAAAGACTGTGATAATTATTTCCAAAAATATTTTTCGGTTATCGTAAGTCCAAGGCAATCTTTTGAATATCTTGCTTCCCGCGTACTAAATTTCCTAGTGTGGTGCTTCTGGGGGTTTAGGATGTAGTAATTGATTTAAGACGTGGATTAAATTTTTTTGATATATCCTTAGTTAGCGGCCATCAAAAAGCTCAATCATAGATTGAGCTTTTTGATGGATAATAAATATTTTGATCTTTGCATGAGACTAGGCATCAATGGTGGCGTTTGAGGCTAATTTTTGGTATTATTAATAATTGGTAAATAATATAGATATGACGTTTGAAAAATATAAGCCGTATAATGAGCCAAATCGGGATAATCCGGAAGCTGAAGCACAGCGTTTGTCGGGTCAGAGGCGCACCGGTACGCCCGCGGGCCCGATCGAAAAGTTTCACAAAGACTTTTTGTCAAAAGACAGCTGGAAACAGCGAGCCGATTGTTGGCTGGGCCGGACCTATAGCAAGATCGCCCACGAGGCGACTGTTATGGGTGAATATACGGATGCCCAAGGAGTTAAGTATAAGCCTGATAGCCAAGGCTATTTTCGCGCGGAATTAAAAAGTACGCAGGGCGGAGAAATGGTGGAGGGCGGGCAGCTGTTGGAAATTGACGGCCGTCCGGTCAAGGCGATGAATAACTTTAGCCGAAGTTTCTATGAAGGGCGTCATTCGGCCAAGGGCATCCAAGAGCAGGATATCTCCAGGTCGCAACAGGAGAGCCAAAAATTGGAAGAGAACATGAAGAAGTATACTAAAATGAGCGAGGGGGAGCTTTTTAGCCAGGCCGCGATTACACCCAACGAAGATAACAAGCGGGCTATCTACATGACCTTAATGAAGCTGGGTGGCTTTCGGCCTAAGGATGAGGCGGTGATGGCTGAGGCCAAGCGTTTGTTTGATGCTAAACCACAGCAGGCCAAAGAGTTTATGAAGCTGGCCAGAGAAAAAGCGCCTTGGGCTGTGCATGACAATCTGTCTGACAAACAAAGCGGCCAGCGGGAAAGCCTGACAACTGATTTTAAAACAGGTAAAGTTAAATTGTCTTCGTATAATGTCGAAGGGGCCAAGCCTTCGTTTGTCAAGAATGTCCAAGATGCCGCCTATGATGCTTTGGGCCCGGGAGAGTATGTCCGCCAAAATAAAGCCTTGCGCCACGAAGGCAACGAAAACAGCAGGCACGAAATAGCTATGGCTCAAATTGCCGCTGCCAATGCTTGGGAAAAGCAATATTTGAATCAATTATCCAAAGAGGCCTACGCCGAAGCTTATCAACGCACGATGGCCGAAGGCTATTCCAAGGAGATAGCCGAGCGCAATGCCTCTGCCTATGTGGTGGAACAGGCGGAAGAAATAATGGATAAGGTGCTGGCAAACCGCAAGTCTTTGGTTTTGCGCTCCGCCGCGGCTGATCTGACCGGCGATGTGAAAACTGCCTTTATGTGCGATACGCCCAAGGGCCGGCTCTTTAATGCCAGGGCTTTGCGCAACTATCTCCAGAGCTCAAATTCGGAGTCAATCGGCAATATTGATTTAAATAATGAAAAAGATCCGCAGGTTATTAATTTAATTATCTCTAGCCTGAGCGGGGCACAGGTTATGTCCGCCTTCAAAGGCAGCGACAATCGAGAAAATATTATTCGAATTGCCAAACTAATGGCTCTCAACAACCATCCTGATGCCGAAAAGTTCCAGAGCTATATCAATTCTTTGTCAATCGATTCGGACGAAATCCGGGCGAACGCGGCGATGGGCGATTTGATAGCCAAGTCTAGCGGTATCTTTGAAAACAAGATGACGTCAAGGAATAATCTGCAGCTATTGAATATGTTGCGGCAAAATCATGAGGCTTTGGGTATTTTAAAATACGACAACAAAGGCGTGTTGACCAAGGACAGCTTTGAGCGGGCCATGGCCCAGACCAAGCGATTTATGGCTGAGCTCAAAGCGCATACTAATAATGGCGGTACGATGAGCACCTTCAAGGGAGCGGCCGACAATGCTTGGAAAACTAGGATATAATAAAAAATTATAACTGTAATATAAAAAACTCCCACTTGCGTGAGAGTTTTTGCTTATTTCAAATGATCTTCCGGTTTCCCCCAGAGAATGCCTTGCTGGCAAAGGCGGGGGACTATTTGGGTAGCATTGAGCTGCTGCCAGTCATAGAGCTTGTTGTAATACACTGCTTGTCCTTTGACCCGCACCAGATGTTCCTGGAAAGTTTCCTTTTGTGTCTGCCAATAGGTCGGAATAAAGGGGCGGCCGCATTTGTTACAGTATCGCAAATCAATTCCCGGTTTTAACTTCCAAGTATTGGGCAATTGGCCAGAAACAATGTGATTGACGGCATTTTGCGCTGCGACCTTGTATAGGGCTGATTCTTTGTCATTACGCGGATCGAGTTTGCCATAGACGGGGTAGCGGGTAATGTTTAAGTATGACCTTTCCTGCTGCTCCGGAGTCGCCTTGTGTTCGATCCGCTTCGGCGCCGTCTTTTTTTGATTAGACTGCTGCTGGTACAAGCCAGCCAAGCCTAGCTTTCTTGGCGATGTCTTGGGCTGATTCTGTGCCGGCTTTGTTTTGGCGCCTTGCTTATCAGGAGACGCATTAGCTGGCTTTAACTCCGGCTTGGCTTTGTTATTCTGCTTGGCAGGAGGCGTCGCCTTGTTTGCCAATTGCTTATCCTGCTGTTTTGGCTTGGCAGGCAGAGACTGCTTAGCCTGCTGTTTTGGCTTTTTGGGCAAGGTTTGTTTGGACGGTTGTTTGGCTGTCTCAACTCGCTTAACTTCGTCAGGAGTCTCGATTACTACTTTTTCTTTTATTCTTCCGAAACCGAAACCGAAAGCTGTGCGGGTCCTGGTTATAGTTTTCTTGGCCATGTTCCACCATATAAAATTGTTAATAATACTGTATTTGCCTTAACTTTAACCACTTTATCGCGGCAATGTCAATGATGCTGCGGAATAGAAAAAGAAGACAATATTGCCTTCTTTTAGCGTGGTTATTATTTCTTGGCTCGTTTTTGGCCATTTTTGTAGCCTTCTTTATAGCCAATGGTATAGTTATTTTTGCCCGTAGCATCGCGGCCGCGGCCGTTGATAAAGAATTTGTTATTGTTGCTTCCGTCCGCAAGGCCTTGGTTATATCCTTCGTCGTAGTCGATATTGATTAATTTCTGCTTTGACATTTTGTCCTCCGTAATGTTTGGTTGATAAATTTGTTTGCTATTTCTTCTTGCTTTTTAATTCGTTATAACCGGCGTCGTAACCCGCAACATATTGGTCGTATGATCCTTTGAACAAGGCAGCCGTCAGCTTGTTGTAGTCTGTATAATTCTTTTTTTTGTTGGCTTTGGCATCGGCTCTGCCATTGCCCCATCCGCGGTCGTATGCTCCCATGATGAACTCCTGAAAAATGTTAAAAAATATGATATTTCCGGCGAAGTTTGCTTTGCATGCCGCGAAAACGGCATAAAGCTCCAGCGCCGATTTTTTTCCTATTTATAGGGCGTTTGTCAAATAACTGTCCATATTCAAGCACTATAGCTAGGTGCTGTCAATAGCTGACCAATCAGGCGGTTGTAATCCATGGAGCGATTAATACTAAATAAGCCGGCATCATAGCCGGCTTTTAAATAAATTTGTAACGAGAGTTGCCGTGAATTGTAGCTGCAACCTGAGATTGCAGAAAATTGGAATACCTTGGTAAATGAATAATTATATTCACTAAATCAGTTGTGATTGATTAATGAATAAGTTCAGATACATTTTGGACTCCGAAGGAGTACAAAATGTTCAATCTG
>JBAXSE010000030.1:0-13652 GCA_037130845.1 Candidatus Falkowiibacteriota bacterium
TAGCATCTTTAGCCAAAATGGCAAAAGTGTTGCGTTAGATTCTAGTCGCTAACTACAACTAATTTTTTATTAATAACACTATAACACAAAAATAATAATCAAAAAACCGCCTATTGCTAAGCGGGTTTTTGATTTATATCTTTTGGTTGTAATTAATATTAGACAACAGGTTCGTAGACGCCGCCATCTAGTTTGCGGAAACGATTTTTGTTCATCAGAGCCAAATTAATGGTGGTCTGCTTGACAATGCGCTGCTGCAAAACGTTCTTAATGATGTCTTCCTTAGTCAATGGCGATTGCTTCTCGAGGATAGAGGCGATAATATCAGCCACCGTACCGCTCTGATAACCCCACTCGCGCAACCCGTAAAGACCGCGGCCGACTAGGATATATTTGTCATCCAAAATAAGTTCGTTGTGAGTAGTGGCCACATTGACGCCCTTGGCATCAAAGCCCATCTCAGCGATGCGCTTGGCAATATCGCCATAATACATCGGCTTGCCATCACTCTTCAAAACCATATAGATCTTGTCGTTGATAGTCTTGGGATTGACCTCTCTCCAATCGCTGGCGCCCCATTGCTTAAACTTGTTCTGTTGCAAGTCGGACAGAGAACGTAGCATGTTGTAGACGCTGCGGTTCTCGTAGATACCATCGGAAAAGCCATCAATGACTTTCTCCAAAGGCAAGCGCAAGTTCAGATTGCCCGGGGCCTTAAATTTATCCTGATTTTGCTTGTAGGCATCCAGGCCCTTGGCCATGGCAATCAGGTCTTCGGTGTTGAGCAAAGTCTTCATCTCACGCACTTTAGCCAAAAGCTCTTCGGCTACTTGTTCCATGTGGTCGACTTCGCGGAATTTGAGCTTTAAGAAGGAATTGAAATGGTCAGAATTCTTAACCTCTTCAAAGTGGCTGTCCAAAAGTTTGGCAGTCACAAAATCAACATAGCGATCATGGGCTTCGCGGCCCAGATTCTCGCGGCCATGAGACAGTTCAAACAAGATTTCCTTGAGGTAATCCTTATCAATCGTCCCGGCATGTTCCTCCAAGATCTCAGAGATAGCCTGGCCCAAACGGGCCAAAACTTGATCAGCCACACCCAATTTCTTGAGTTTAGCAATGCTGGTAGTCTCGATCTGGCGGATACGCTCGCGAGTCAATTGGTGTTTCTTACCGATAGCCTCCAAGGTCTCCTTGGGAAAACCGCCCAAGCCAAAGCGACTAAGCAGTACTTCCTGCTCACGCTTATTCAAGCCAGAAAATAGGCGGTTGACAAAATCTGCAATATTCAGACTAGCCAATTCGTCCTCCTTGTTTTTGGACATGATTTGGTTTAATAGCGATTCTTCGTTCATATAATATACACCGCCAGATTCGAAAAAATGGCTTAAATTAAATAAAATTTTTGTATTGTGACCTTTATATGAAAATCATAGCACATATTATAACAAAAGTCAACACTTTTCAACACAAACACAAAAGAGGTGTCAAGCTCCCTACAATATGCCCTCCCTGTCAACCACAACTAGCTTATCCCCATCAAGAATCGTATAAAGGAAAACATCGGCTATTTCCCGGCGATAACTGAACTCCTGTTCGGTCATAATAGCATAGTTTACCTCTTTAATCAGCTCTGATTCCAGCTCCTGGATCACTTTTGTCAGCTTTTTCTTGTTTAGATCTCCAACTACCAGCAAATCAATGGGCGAGCTGGCATTAGCCACAAAAAAGCCGGATAACACCAATAACTGGATATCCCCGACTTTTTTCAGCTTATCGGTAAAATCTTTCTCATAGAGCATCTGAGATTTAACAATTAGAGCCTTAATCTCGTTAAAGAGGATAAATTCGGTATTGGCCCGGTAATACTTACGTTCGCTTTTCTTGACTTCTTTATCGGCGTCCTTAACCTTGGCGCGACCTTTCTTTTTAGGTTCTTCTTCTGGCTCCGGCATAGCCCAAACCGGTTCTTCCTCAGGTTCCGGTCCGCTTTCGGATAACAACAAACCCATCTCTTCCAGATTGTTTAACTCACGGAAAACTGAATTAAGCTGCAAATCCAATTCACGGGCAATCTCCCGAATATAGTAGCGTTGGTCCGGGTGCAGCAAAAACAATTTGAGCAATTTAACGCGCGCGTTGGAACCGAATAATTTATCAAGCATAATATAATCTCCTATCCTCCTTGGGGATAAACTAGGCCAAAGGTAGCCAGAAAAAATAGACTCTGATTACGAGAGGCGCCTTAGGGAAGAGTATAGCTTAAATAAGGCTCTTTTGAACCCCTCTTAAACTACGACCATTTAACAAACTCACAGAAATATATTATAATGAATCAAGAGCCGAGTCAATAGAATTAATTAGAAGACGCGGTTATTTATGAGCTGTAAAATAGGTCAACTAGTAATCAGTCCGGAATCCAAATCGGGGCCGATTGGGAAAATCCTAATCAGCCAACCGAGCATGGCCGAAGAAGAACTCTTGGGCCGTCTTTTTGTCGTCGCGGAAATTCAAAACAAGCGCCATGAGAATCTGGAATTAGTTAATTTTCTCTTTGCTCAACTGGAAAACAATTATTACGCCGGCGACAAACTGGCGCTCCTGAGCCAAGGCGGAGCTGTCTCGCCAGAAGTGATTTTCGAAACGGCAGTAGGCGAACTCAACAAACAGCTGGCTAACTACATGGAGGCCAGCCACTTTGTTTTCAGCCCCGAATCGGCTAATTTCACAATCGGCGTCATCGCTGACAACCGCCTTTATTTTTCCAACATCGGCGCCAACAAGGCACTGTTGATTTATGAACCAAAAAATGCCGATGGCCAATCCAATGGCTACAGTCTAGTCAATATCACCAAGCGGACATCCGACCCCGCCCAAGAAATATTTAATCAAGACAAGCTATTTGCCAGCATCATCAAGGGAGCCGTGCCTATGGGCGGCGTTTTTGTCTTTACCAACGAAGCGCTCTTTGAATTTATAGCCGAAAAACAACTAATCAAGATCGTCTCCACACTCCCCCCGGCAGGCGCCGCCAAGCAATTCCTTAATGTCCTGGAACAGGCAGCTCTATCGGTACCTTTCCTGTCCTTAATCATCAAGAACCAAAAGCCCTTGGTAGTTGACAATAATCCCAATCGACCGAGCTCAACCGATCTCAAAGTGCGCACTCACTTGCCAAGTTCGCCGATGGTGCATCAAATATCCTCCAGCCGCGAAAATCTGCCCCAGGGCCCAGAACGCGACGTGGACAAAGAATCAATCCGCACCCTCAACCAAACCGAATCGCGCACAGCCGAGATTATGCGCCCGACCGGCCTCATTAATCTTACGGTTATCAAGAATATCTTCGCCTCTCTGCAAAAGAGCCTGCCTAAGGGCGGCAAAAAGAACAAACTCACTATCGATCGCCCCGAAACTGTCCGCCGAGAGTCACTGGCAATCTTTAAAAAACTGGCCAGCGGAGCTACCCAGCTCATCATGTTCAGCGCCGGTGTTATAATAAAAATCTGGCAATTGGCAACCGACAAAGAAGCTCGTCTCAGCCTGTTGGCCGCCTACCGCGAGAAAAAAAGCAAACTAAAAACCAAGCATTATGTGGCGCTCAGCCTGGTGCTTATTTCCTTACTTGCTTTAAGCATCAACATCATCTTTACCAATCAGCAACGCATCAAGAAAAACCAAGCCCAGCAAATCAAGCTAATAATCGACAACATCAGCAAAAAATACGACGACTTGGCCTCTGCCACCATTTATGGCAATCACGAGTTATCCAAAACATATCTACAAGACATCAAAACACTGATTAGCCAACTGCCTAAAGCCACTCCCGAACAGCAAAAGATTGCCGACGATGCCGAAAAGCGCTACCAAACCGCCCTGGACCAAACCTACAATATCATCAGGGTTTCAACCACGGACATGTTGCCGAACAGCGCCGGCATTGGAACGCTTTGGGCCTCCAACGACAGCTATTACGGCATTACGGGACGCAGTCTCAACAAATATGGCACCCAGAGCGAAACGATCATCTCTGACATTGGCGCCGACAATTGCCAAGCTATCCCCGCCTCCGAATCGCCAAACACGCTATATTGCCTAGCCGGCTCCAATCTAATCACTCTCGATCTGACTGCCCGCAAAGCGACTGCCAAGGCGATTACAGATTTACCCGCCAACATCACCGGCGGCGGCCTTTATAATGGCAAACTCTATCTAGCAGCTGGCGACAAATTTATTTATCGCTGGGGCGGCGGACTGGACAGCTGGGGCAGCAAGACAACTTGGTTAGCCGCGCCAGCCGCGCTTGAAACAGCCGGCGGCCTAGGCATCGACGGTTATATCTATTTTGCCGGCGGGGCGAATATCATCAAATATCGCAGCGGCAAAGAGCAAAGCTTCAGCCTAGAAACCGTTGCGCCGGCATTAACCAATATCGACGCGATTGCCACCGGCAAAAACTCCGACTTTATCGCGTTGGCTGACAGCGCCAACAAGCGCATCTTAGCCTTTGACAAAACAGGCAAGCTGGCCAAGCAATATAGCTCAGACGGCTGGAGCAAGATCAAAGCGCTCAGTCTCTCGGACAGCGGAAATAGCCTGTACGCACTGACCGACAATGGCGTGTATAAACTGCAATTAAAGTAATCTCCTTGTATCATAAGCGACCCGATATAGGTCGCTTTTTTGAACTCAAAAGTCAAAAGTGTGGTGTCGCAAAGCGACTTTTAAGTAAAATCCGCCTAGGGCGGATACGATACTTTTGACTTTTGCCTTTTGAGTTGCGCTGTTACTTATAACATCAGGCTATTTTTAGCCATATATTGCATTTTCCGTCATTTTGTGTACAATAGTCGCAGTTCATTTTATCACTATTTGGAGTAAATCATGATTGAGTTAAACAGAGATGTTCTAGCAGCAAAGCGCAACACAGCAATCAAAGACGGCAACCTTATTATGGCCGCCTTTGCCGCCAGCCAGATACCTGGCCACGAGAAACTGAATGAAATCGAATTAAAGTCGATCAAAGAAAACCTGATCAAAAAAGACGGCACTACTCGAATTCAACTTATGACCCTATGTTTTGTAGCCAACAAAGAACAGGCATGGACTGCATTGCAAAAAGAATTAACTGCCCTGATGGATAGCTTGCAATACAACAACGCCGTGATTGCCCTTCGCCTATTAAAAAACTTGAGCAAACACTTTTTTAAGAGTAATTTTCGCTACAAGCGGATTATCAGCGATCTACCCAAGCAATACTTTGCCACCAACAGCATAGTCAGCAACTTTGAAGACTATTGGCTAAAAGAAATTAACAAGCTCTACCCCGGCCATGATGATCGGGTCAAATATTTCTCTGATCAATATTTTTCTTTTGTCGAGCAGGGATTAGTACCGGAACGATTTCTGTTTACCGTTGTTAACTCTTTGCGTGATTTTCAAATCGGTTCCATTATCGACCTCAAACACCAGCTTACAGAATTAGCCATAAGCCTAGGAGCAGAGGTTAAATAAACTAAATAAACTTCGGCTTCGGTCGAAGTTTTTTATACACAAAAAGTCAAAAGTAAGGCGTTGGCTAACGCCAACTTTTATTAAAATAATATCCGCCCTAGGCGGATACAATATTTTTGATATGTGATATTTAATTTTTTATTTAACAAAGAAGACCCCGACAAAACGTCGGAGTCTTCTTAATTTATAGATACAGAGACAATAAGCATTACTTCAAAGTAACCTTAGCGCCAGTTTCGACAATTTATCCCTGCGAAGGCAGGGATCTTTCCATTTATTCAAGCTAATAAAAAATCCCGCCCTGACCAAGGCCAGAACGGGATTCTTATGTGAGTCAAATATTACTTCAAAGTAACCTTAGCACCAGCTTCGACAATTTATCCCTGCGAAGGCAGGGATCTTTCCATTAATAAATTACTCAACACCAAGATATGAATAATTTATCATAAAGGATAAAAAATCCCGCCCCGGCAAATAAGCCGGAGCGGGATTTCTGTATGAGTCAATAATTACTTGAGAGTAACCTTAGCGCCAGCCTCTTCCAAGATGCCTTTAATCTTTTCAGCTTCGGTCTTGGAAATACCTTCCTTAACCATCTTAGGAGCGGCGTCAACCAAATCCTTGGCTTCTTTCAAGCCCAATTCAGTGATGGTGCGCAAAGCTTTGATGACGTTGATCTTGTTGGCACCGCCTTCGGTCAATTCAACATCAAAGCTATCTTTCTCTTCAACCACAGCAGCGGCAGCGGCAGGACCGGCCATCATCATGGCAGGAGCGGCAGCGGACACATTGAACTTTTCTTCCAAAATGGTGACCAATTCGGAAAGATCCAAAACGGACATTTTTTCGATCGAGGCGACCAAGGAAGCGAACTTCTCTGGGACGACGACATTCTTTTCTTCGGACATAATTTTTGCATTTATTTCCGTGAACACGGAAATCTCCTAGAACAGAGAAATCGTGACACAGTAATGATTTATTAAGTAAATTCCTTTTTGCTGATACTTCGTTTCGACTTATTTATAATTTATATAAACAAGCATAATTCGTTATACCCACAAGACCTCTGTTTTACAGAGATTAAATTAGGACTTGCTCTCTCCAATCGCAGAGAGGACGCGGACGAATCCGCGTGGAACACCAGCTAAGGTGTTTACGAAACCGGAAACCGGAGCGTTCAATGTGCGGACAAGCATACCATATAACTGTTGCTTGGACGGCATTGTAGCCAACGCAGTGACCTCGTTCTTGCCGAGAAGCTTGCCTTCCAAGATACCACCGGCGAAATTCAACCGACCATCGGTCGACTTCACAAACGCGCTGGTAACCTTGGCAGACGCAACCTCATCGCCATATCCGAAGATCACGGCTAACTGGCCTTCGCCTTTGGCTTCAAAAACCGGCAAACCTTTGTTCTCCAGAGCCTTCGCCAACAGAGTCTTCTTGGCCACATAACATTCACCGGCTTCCGCCTTCAGTTGCTTGTTGAGCTCACGGCTCTCGGCAGCCTTTAGGCCGGAAAAATTGGCGAACACTACGGACTTAGACTCACCCAGCTTAGTCTCCAAATCCCGCAGGATGGTGGCTTTTTGGACCTTTGTCTTTGCCATAAATAATTCCATTATCGGCGCGTCCCAAATAGGACCCGCAGAAAATATTATATTATCTTTTTAAAACATCAATGAATGTCCCCGCCATTAGGCGGGATTACGCGGTCTGCCATTCCAGGAGTACCTGGAACCTTAGCAGCTTTCGCGTAAAAAAACGCTGCCAAAGTAGCAGCGAGATAGCAATCCACAGCCCTCAAAAGGGCTAGAATCGGCTGTCTCGGCAGGATTTATTGATAACCTGCTATCTCTGACTGCCTTAATATAACAGATGCGTGAGATTTGTCAACCCCACGCTACCGCACAATTCAAATCTACAAATATGGCTACAAATATACAAATAAATACAATAAAAAACGTCCGACTTGTCCCGAGCTTGCCTCGGGAAGGACTCCATAGTTTTGACATTTGACATTTGAGTTTTGACTTTTTATGATATTATCCCAACATTAGCCAAAATGTATACATTATCTTGACAAACCAGACAATAAGTGCTATAATAGGCTTCAAAGTAAATTAAAAACTAATTCGGAGTAACACGTGAATGTTGCAATAGAATCCAAAAAACCGCTTAGCGGGCGTTTCTATTTAAATTTAGCCATTATCGGCTTAATAATCCTAGCTGCCTGGCAGTTACAACACTTATTACACGGCTTATTAGGCAATTATCTCGGCCGATACAAAGAAGGGCCCGCAATAGCCCTTTACGGCAGTTATACACTTTGGCTGATTGCCTTACCCTTCCTGTACAAACAGGCCAGAAATGCCTTTAAAAAGCTCAAGCGTCGCGACAGCCAGCTGATAGTCATCGATACCGACCTAAACAAACTGGAACATTGGACCAGCAAAGACGGCAAGATTAGCAAAAATTGCCTGAACTTCAACCGGCTAATCAAACTGGAAGCAGTCACCCACAAAGTAACCGGCCTTAATAAATGGCGCGGTTATGGCAAATTAATTATGACTATCGGCTACGAACTCGAAGGACGCAATCAAGGCTTCCAGTTCAAACTGAATTATGTCAAGCAGACCGAAAGCCTGTCGATCGCCATCAACAACGCCAGTCCCGGCAGTTACAAAAGCTTTGTAGATGAAGTCAAGCGGAACCTTGCCAACAAGTCAAAGATCGATAAGGTCAACACAAAGCCTGCTGACAAAAAGCCAGGCAACACCATCCCAAATAGCCATTTACGTTATTGCCCCAATTAAACAAACAGCCCTCCCCGATACATTTCGGGGAGGGCTTTTACGTTCTAAAATTATTTTAAGTACTTGAGCTTATTCGCCTTGTGCTCCTCAAAAGTTCGGGCCCAGATGGTATTGCCGGTCGCCGGATCGGTCAAGAAAAAATTATAGCTGGTCGTAGCCGGATAGATGGCTGCTTCGATAGCCTCTATACCCGGGTTGGCAATCGGTCCGGGTGGCAGGCCTTCGTTGCGATAGGTATTATAAGGGTTATCAATGGCCGTTTGCGCCAACGAATGCCCGGGCGTATTATCACCCAAGGCATAACTGAGCGTAGCATCCGACTCCAGACGTTGACCGCGCTTGAGGCGGTTATAGAAGATGCCCGAGACTGTCTTCATGTCCGCGGGATGGCGCACTTCCTTTTCGATCAAGCTGGCCATGATAATGATCTCGTATAGCTGCTTTTTCTGGGCGGCGATTTCGGTCACCAGCTCCGGCCGCAATTTAGCCTGGAAATTATCCAGCATCTTCTTGATCAAGGCTTCGCCATTGTCAGAGGCAAACAGGCTATAAGTATCGGGGAACAAAAATCCCTCCAAATTACCCCCAGGGGGTATTGCCGTCAAGGAAGGATAACCCTTCAAGCCGTCAGGCAAACTCTCCACCGTACCACCAGCTATTTTCTGAAATGAACCGTCGGATATCAAATTTTCTTTTTTCAAATATTCTTCTATCGCCTTGATCGTCATGCCTTCTTTGACCAGGATTGTCTTTTCGGATCTGGCCGGACCGGCTATGAGGATATTAACCAACTGATCCATGCTGACATCAGCTGGGATAGTGAAGTCGCCCGCCTTCAAATGTGCTGCCAGCCCCTTGATCTTGGCTAACAGCTTGAACTGGAAATCAGACTTGATGAGCCCTGACTGCTTGAACTCTGCCGCCAACTGCAAAACCGTCTGACCTTTTTCAATCGTCAGCTTCTGCGCAGCATTATTAGCGGCACTATTGATTCCGTTAAAAAGCCAAATCGAAAAGCCGATAACGGCAATGACAATGACGACAATAAAAATTAAAAAGATTTTAAATATTTTAAACATGCTCCGTATTTAATTGATAATTCGTAATTGATAATTGAAAATCCCCCTTCGTGAGTACACTTCGCTAGGGACACGTTAATTAAAGGCACTCTTCCCAGCCTTTTTCCTTAATCTTGGTCACGCAGTCCTTGACTTCGGCGCTGCGCAGGCTGGATGATATGAACAAGCCCTCGGGCGTGTCGACGACGATCAGGTCGTCCAAGTCATTAATGACCACCACTTTTTTGTTATTGGTAGTATAGACCAAATTGTTCTTGGCTTTGTTAGCGATCACGCGGCCCTTGGTCAGGTTCTCGGTTTCGTCTTCCAGCAACATGCGCTTGATGACATGCCATTTGCCTAGATCGCTCCAGCCCAAACCGCTGGAGACGCTCATGGCCAGGTTGGGCGCCTTATCGGTGATGGCCGATTCGATGGTCATCTTTTCCAGGCTGGCGTAGAGATCGGCGATTTGCTTGTCCTGGCCGCCCTGCTGCATCAGGCCGACTATCTCTTGGCAGATCTTGGTCATCTCAGGCTGCAGCTTTTCGAACAGTTCTTTGATATAGCCCAAGCGCCAAATATACATGCCGGTGTGGCAATAATAGACGCCGCTGTCGATCAATTCTTGGCAGCGTTCTTCATTGGGCTTCTCTATCACCTTGGCAACCTTGAAGATCGCTTCTTCACCGTCGGAATCCAGATTCTTGCCGGCTTTGAAGTAGCTATAACCGGTATCCAGATAAGCAGGGCGCACTGCAGGCGTCAAGATATAATCATTATGTTCAGCTAGAAACTTTTCGGATAATTTTAACAGATTGCGGAAGGCTTCGGCGTCGCTGATATAATCATCGGAAGGCAAAGAAGCAATCACATCATCAGGCGAACAAGAGACGGATAAAAAGCAAACTTCCAGACACATGGCCGGACCGGTATTGCGCGACTCGGCTTCGGTGATAATATTCTCTTCTACCACTTCGGGCAAAGCAGACTGTAAACATTCAGACATCGACCGGTTAATAGATACAAAAAGATCATCAGCAGAATCCACTGCCGGACGGACGCGATCGTAGGTGACCTTAATCATAGTGTCCTCACCCACCACCGGTTGAAATTGCTTGGGATTATTCTGGCGGCTCATCGGCCACAAACGCGTCCCTGTTCCCCCTGCCCTGATGACGATTTTCATAATATGAATTTATCCCCGGTACTCCCGGGGATCTCCTAAGTAAATAGCAATATTAATATTACATAGATTTAATAAGGAGGCACTCTATGTTTAAGCTGCGGAATTAAATAATTTATAAAAGTCGAATCTTTAAATATGCCAAAATACCCAAATTATAGCCCACCGAACCAATACTTTTCCCCTATCGCCAAGTATACTGACAAATCCAAAAATCTCTGCTAAGCTTATTATAAATTAACTTACTTTAATAGGCAACTATGAGCCCATTCATTATCGTGCCGCTAACAGCGGCCATTATCGCTCAAGTCACCAAGTTTTTTATCAAGTCCAACGGCACGCATTTCAGCTGGCGCGCTTTGATTGCCTATTCCGGCATGCCCTCTAGCCACGCGGCTGTCACCGTCTCCCTGGCTACCATCATCGGCCTGGAGCAAGGCTGGCAGACCGCTACCTTTGCCCTGGCCGGCATCTTTGCCCTCATCACCATCCGCGACGCGGTCGGCCTGCGGCGCCAAGTCGGCCGCCAAGGTGCCATGATTAATGAACTGACCCGCGAGCTGGATGAAGAAAGACTATTGAGCGAAAAATTCCCCAACCTCCTGGAAAAGGTAGGCCACACCCCCGCCCAACTGGCCGTCGGCTCTCTCATCGGCCTGGCAGTCGCCATCATCATTCATCTGGTATTCTAATCTTAAATCAAAAATCTCCCCCATACTAATGGGGGAGATTTTTGTTATATCTTTATTTGAAGTTATTAACCATCGGCTGGACCATATTCCAGAGATCAATAATTTTGACGCCTTTAACTTGCAGCAGCGTGGCTGTATTCAGCAGTTCAGTCCAGTCCAGCAAATTAGATGGCAAGTCTTGGTAGAGTTTGCAGAAATCGGCTACCGACTGATAACGCTGAACGACTGTCCATTTGGCAGTTGTGCCTGGTGCGCCAAAAGTGATGTAATTTCCGATGGCATACTGGTTAACTAATGAAATTGGGCCGCACTTAGTGTTTAGCGGTTTCACATATTTAGTAAAGTTGGCGGTCCTCTCTTTGGTATTATCTTTTTTACTTAAGGCCGCCAACAACGCTTGCAAACCCTTGGCGTTGCGACCACTGTTAAAGATCAAAGCAGCCTCAGTTGTATATTTCTTGGCGGGAGCCGCTTTGCCGCAACAGCAATAACCATCCTTAATCGCTTTAACCATTCTAGCCTCAGCTTCGGCGATATTGAAATAATCAACATCAGGAGAAATAGATACTTTGCCGCCCGTCTGATAACTATAGATATGCCAATTGGCCGTATTCGGCGCATCAAACCATTTACAGCTGCCGATGACCGGTTCATTGGTGGCAGGAACCTGATTGTTGTCTAGTCGACGGCCGGTCAAACCGCTAATTTGCGCCTTTTTAGCCAAAACTTGCTTGGCCAACAATCGAAGCTTGGCATCATCATTAATAATAGAACTCAAAGTATCGCCTTCCGCAAAGCCAATAAGATACGAGTAGCTATTCAGATTCTTGTAGCACGAGATCGCCTCGTTAGTCTTATTACTCTTGGCAGCCAGACAAGCGCCATTGGCACAACCGTTGGCACAATCAAAATTCATATTACCGGCCACTTTGCCACCATTCAAGTCATAGCACCACATTTCGTTGAGCTGTTTGCCGGAACCGGTGCATTCATCATAGGTAGTGTAGCTCTTGCCGCTCGCATCCATACCGGACACACTGCCCCTATTATATATATCCCGGGCATCCGTATCAACGCAAGTCGGGGTAACGTTAGCTCCCTTGCAGGCGCCATCAGCACAGCCGTTAGGGCAAGTGTAAGTCGAATTAGCAGTCAACATGCCGCCATTACCGGCATAGCAATAGTTCTCTATCACCTGCGTGCCGTCGGCGCTACAACTGTCATAATAGTTATAATTATTGCCGACGCTATCATAGCCGTAAACAGACCCCTTGTTATTATAATTCATCGCATCAGAGTCATTGCAGGTAGGCACAGCGGAATTACCTATAGTCACATACTTAGTAAAGCTATTGTTTGTCAGATTTGTTTCAACAGCTATGCCATTAGGATTTTTGTAGCCGACAGTCACCTTTAGTCTATAGGTTCCGCTATAGGCCTGACTAGCAGACGGTCCAGTTACGGTAAAAACTGTATTTTGTTTAATAATACCGCCGACAATAAAATTGCCAAACATAATACTGGAGCGATAATAACTTAAATCAGAGGAGCTACCAAGCCAGCCAGACTGACCTTCAAAAGTGAAAGACATATTGTCCCAAGCTTGGTAGGCATAATCAACGCCCACATTCTTAACATCGGCATAATAGTAATAACCGCTATTGCTAACATAAATATGACCAGCTGGATCCAAATCAGTGCTAGAAAAATATTTCACGCCCGCGTCAATGATAGCTAAATCAAGATTGGAAGACGAATTTTTGGTGCAGTTTGTAGTCACTACTGATTTACAATCGTTAGCACAAGTCGCGGTGCCAGCGTCAAAACCCTCTGTAATACAAGTATGACCACTCATATTCGTGCCATCACAAACTTCGCCAGTATCAATATTGCCATTACCACAAGCACTATACAATTCCATATCAAGCCCACTTTGCCCATAAATGCCACTAACCAAAGTAGCCGGCGCAGTCCAAGTGCTGGAGTCTGAAGCTTTATAGGTATAGAGCAGATCACTATTGATAGTTGAACCGGAAAAGTTACCTCTGTAAAAAACTACATGGTATCCACCGGAAGAATCAATATACAATGATGGACTAAACGCATTGTATCCACTACTGCCATTGTTTATGCTGGTTTCGCTGTCAATCAACTCGGAATTTTTTGTATTATTATTCAGCAACCCTGTTTCAAAGATAGTATTATTGCCTGAGGCATAATATTTAGTAAAGACGGTATAGAGATTTCGGTTGCTATCAGCTGTAATCTTAAGGCCATCTTGAGCTAAAATGCCACTAACCAAAGTAGCCGGCGCAGTCCAAGTGCTGGAGCCTGAAGCTTTATAGGTATAGAGCAGATCACTATTGATAGTTGAACCGGAAAAGTT
>JBAXSE010000031.1:0-10188 GCA_037130845.1 Candidatus Falkowiibacteriota bacterium
CCGCGAGTCTATTTGCAATTTAATAAATTGAGTACTTCCGCCCTTGTGGGGAGACCTCCGGGAGTACAGGAGGTAAATGCGTCTATTTCAAATTAGTATAATAATCCGAAACATCCTCACAGTCATCCAGCGCATCGATCAATTTCTCTACTTTCTCGCTGTCATTAGCGCTCAGCTCGATCTTTTCTTTGGCCACATATTCAATATCTGCCGCCTCAGTAACGATATGCTTGGACTCCAACAATTGCTTGATTTTCTGCAAATCGGCCATGGCCGTATAGATAGTCACACCCGCTTCTTCATTGATGATATCATCGACTCCGGCATCGATCAGGCTCATTTCCAAATCATCCCAATCGACTTTCTTAGCCTCCTCGGCCGAAATAATAATGACGCCCTTCTGGTCGAAGTTCCACATCACCGAACTCATCGAACCGTTATGCTTGTCAAAAATATGGCGGACATTGGCCGCCGTGCGGTTGCGGCTGTCGGTGAGGCATTTGACGATAAACTGGGATTGGGCCGGGCCCATGGCCTCGTAGACCAACTCTTCGATGGCCGCGCCGCCGCTTTCGCCGGTGCCGCGCTTGATGGCACGTTCGATATTATCCTTAGGCATATTGACGGCGCGCGCCTTCTCGACCGCGATACGCAGCTGGAAATTAGTCTCGGGATCGCCTCCGCCGCGAGCAGCGATTGCGATTATTTTTGCCACTTTAGTAAAGGCCGCGCCTCGCTTGGCATCAACTACGGCTTTGGCTCTTTTAGTAGTCGCCCACTTGGAATGTCCGGACATAGAGTAAGTTTATAAAGTTTGTAAAGTTTATAAAGTTCTTAAAGTTAGTGGAACCGGGGAACTTTTATTGATTGATAAAGTTTGTAAAGTCTATAAAGTTAGTGGAATTGGAGAATTTTTATTAGTTTATAAAATTCTTAAAGTTAAAGGAATAATAATATAAAATTTATAAAGTTTGAGCATTTTTAAAATCCCCAACTCAATTAACTTTATAGACTTTATAAACTTTA
Source organism: Candidatus Falkowiibacteriota bacterium (assembly GCA_037130845.1). Lineage (GTDB taxonomy): Bacteria > Patescibacteriota > Patescibacteriia > Patescibacteriales > Patescibacteriaceae > 1-14-0-10-37-14. The sequence continues at coordinate 1,027 of JBAXSE010000031.1, forward strand.
CGGACTTTATGAACTCATTATTACCACAGTGGACTTATTTTGCAAGACTGGCGTCTGTCGTCTTGGCTTTGACAACTTTTAATTGCTGCCAAACATACCACACCAGGGCAAAGGCTATGAAAAACAGAGAAACAACTTGCGGCCAACGCAAGCCCAAGACCAAGGGCGTGTAATCAACACGCAAAGATTCCATCAAAAAACGGATCATTGAATAACCGGCGATATAGCCGGCGATAGCCAGATTGGCCCAAGGCTTACTGTTTTTCGCCAAAGCCCTTTTAGCAAATTGCCACAAAATTAAAAATAATAGCAGATCAGCCAACGATTCATACAGAAACACCGGATGGAAATAGCTAGCCGTCTGGTAAGCGGCTCCTCGCCAAACTGGCTCAATCGGGATACCCCAAGGCAGATTAGTAGGACGGCCGAATAGTTCTTGATTAAAATAATTACCCCAACGACCTATAGCCTGGCCTAGAGGCAAAACCCCGGCTAGGGCCGCCGTCATAAACCTAAAATTCATAGCATGCCGGCGAGCGAACAAATATAAAGTTAGCGCCCCTGCCAACACTGCGCCGTGGATAGCCAGTCCACCCTGCCAAATCGCTGGAATTTCGTTTAGGTGATGGCTATAATATGCCCATTGGACAGCCACATGATAGAGCCGAGCGCCAATCAAAGCGCTAATTACCAAATAAAAAGCCAGATCAATCACCAAGTTGTCTCGCCATTTGGCTAGTCTTGCCAGACGATTAAGCGCAAACAGGGACGCTAAAATCGCCAAAACCATCAAAAGGCCGTACCAATAGATGTGCAAAGGGCCCAGAACTAAAGCAAGTCTAGTCGGCGGCCAAGTATGTAAGAAGTTGATATTCATAGAACATTTCTATTATACACCCTTAACCATAATAAAAAAGCCCCGCATCGGCGAGGCTTTCTTGATAGCATTGCGCTATTTTCTATTCATTATTCCCTAAATAGTACTCCAATTTACCGTTTTCACGATAAATGCCCAGGTGTTCAGACAGCCAACAGAGGCCTAATCCAAGCGCCAAGCAGAGCGTGCCATAGAATACTTGGTCAAACAACATTGACAAAAACTGGGTATCCGGCAAATTTGAATCGATATTGCTGGCGTATAAACACAAAGCGGTAACTACGGCTAAAATGCCGATATATCTCAAAATACTGTTAATCAAAGGCATTTTTTGCTCCTAAATTGATAAATGTACTATTTTTTATTTATTATATTTACATAATAGCACATTTATCAATATTTGTCAATAGCCAATAAATCGAAGTCTCTTGCCAAAACAAAATAAATGTATTACAATTTTGTTTGTAAATTAGCCAAATTATGTACGACAAAGAACCGTACGTCCGCGATAACATCTCGGGCGAACACCACATATTAGACAAAATACCCGCCCATCCAGGGGCCTATCCGCTAGATTTACCAAAACGGCCCTGGCTGCAAAGCATCATGATCAAACTGGGTAAGATATCCGCTTACACCCTGGTTTTTTTTGTAGTGCTTTTTGTAGCCTTTTATCTGCACGGCAGTTCTACTAAGAATGACAGCCTAGCTTGGATTAACTATATCCCGATCATCGGCCAAATCAAACAAATGGCCGAAGGTTCTTCCGCTCCCTTGCGCGGTGAAGAACGCGGACGAATCAATATTCTAATCCTAGGCATTGGCGGCAAAGGCCACGATGGCGCGGAGCTAACCGATACCATGATGGTTATGAGCTTTGATACCGCCAGCAGAAAAGTTTCTTTGCTGTCTGTCCCTCGAGATTTATCCGTACCAATCGAAAGTATGGGCTGGCGCAAGATCAATAGCGTCAACGCACTCAGCGAACAGAAATCACCAGGCTCCGGCGGCACGGCTGCCAGCCAAGCGATTTCCAATGTACTAGCCGCGCCAATAGATTATTACGTCAAGGTTGATTTTGACGGCTTCGTCAAGCTTATCGATCAAATGGGCGGGCTAGACGTCTGCGTCGATAATACATTCGATGATATGACCTACCCGGCTGACGGCCAAGAAGATAATCCTATTTACGCCAACCGCTATGAACACTTGCATTTTGAAAAAGGCTGCCAAAAAATGAATGGCACCGTAGCGCTCAAGTATGCCAGATCCCGCCATTCCTTTGGAGCCGAGGGCACCGATTTCGCTCGCGCCAGAAGGCAGCAAAAGATTATCGAAGCGGTCAAAGAACGCCTGCTATCAAAAGATACTATTTTTAATCCGTCGCTAATAGCATCAATGATCAGCAACCTGACATCCCATATCGATTCCAATATGAAGATTTGGGAAATGGCCAAGCTATGGACCTTAGTCAAAGATGTCAAACGTGAAGATATAGCTACTAAAGTGCTTTCCAATTCCCCTGAAGGCCTATTAATGGATACGGTCGGCGAAGGCGGCGCCTATCTGCTGATGCCGCGCACCGGCAACTTTAGCGAAGTGCAATATCTATTCAAGAATATCTTTAGCGCGCCGGCCTCACCCGAAACGATAGTTAAATCAGATAACGTCAAAATACAAGTGATGAACGGGACCTGGATTAACGGTCTGGCCTCCAAAATGGCAGTCGATCTAGAAAAGATGGGCTTTAAGGTTGTGGGCCTGGCCAATTCCAGCCGCCAAGACTTCGAAACTTCGGTCATCTACGATCTGACTTTCGGCCAAAAGGAACAAGCGCTCAAGCTGCTCAAAGAAAAAACCGGCGCCAACGTCAGCTTCAATATGCCGGACTGGCTCAAAGACGACTTGGCCAAATACATCACAGCTAATAAATCAGATCATCCGGAGCTAGTGTTGATACTCGGCACAGACGCTAATAAAGCGGAGTGATTCAGGATTTACCTCCGGTACTCCCGGAGGTCTCCTGGATTAGCAGTTGTGTGAAGAATATTAAAATTTTATTAAAAACTTTCCAATTACTTAAAGTTCGTCCCCAATTCAATTCCGCAATTTCGTTTCTCGCGACTCTGACTAAGATTTGCGTTAATATGCGTACTGGTCTTTGTTGGGAGACCTCCGGGAGTACCGGAGGTAAATACTACATATGCTCGCAAAACAATTAGACAAACAGCTGCCGACGGTCGTACTGGTAGGACGGACAAATGTGGGCAAATCAACCCTCTTCAACGCTTTGATCGAAAAGAAAAAAGCGTTGGTTTCTGATATCGCCGGCACCACCCGCGATGCCAATATCGGACAAGTCTCTTGGCAAAATCAGGAGTTCACTTTGATAGATACTGGCGGCTTCATGGACTTCGAATTCCTGCGCAATAAAAAAAGCGAGGCCGAAACCATCGACGAAAAAGTGCAGAAGCAGGCGCGCGATTTTTTGACCCGCGCCGATTTGGTCTTGTTTATGGTAGACAACAAGGACGGCCTGCTGGCCGACGATGCCGCCATCGCCAAAGTGCTCAAGAAAATATTACCAGAAAAAAATAAACTATTCCTAGTCGTCAATAAGGTCGATTCCGGACGCTATCGCAATGAGTCCAGCGCCTTTTTCAAACTCAACCTGGGCGAGCCTCATCTGGTCTCGGCGGCTACCGGCTCCGGTACCGGTGACTTATTGGACGACATCACTAATCGATTAGTCAACTGGCAAGCTCCGGCCAATGCCCCCGCGCCGATACCCGAAGGCGGCAATGAGATCCGCGCTTGTCTGCTAGGCAAGCCGAATGTCGGCAAATCCAGTCTGCTCAATGCTATCCTGGGCTATGACCGCGTCATCGTCAGTCCGGAGGCCCACACCACCCGCGAACCGCAGGACATGGTGCTGACTTATAAAAAACAAACAATTCGTCTAGTCGACACCGCCGGCATCCACCGCCAAGGCCTCAAGGGTGGCTCCAAAAAAGCCAAAGACGCTCTCAGCAAACGATTGGAGCATCGTGGCATCGAAGCCAGTCTGCGCACCCTGGATCAATCCGATATCGCCATCTTAGTCCTGGATATTAATGAAGGTCTAACCAAGCAAGATGTCCGCCTGGTCGAACAGATTATCGAGCACCGCAAGAGCCTGCTGATCATCGCCAACAAATGGGACCTAGTCAAAGATCGCGACACCAAAAAACATACACAAGATATCCACAAGACTATCCCCTTCGCCCATTTCGCTCCTATCCAATTTATCAGTGCCAAGACCCACGAGAAGGTAGACAAGGTATTAGACCAGGTCATCAAACTGGATCACAACCGCCATCTCTTTGTGCCACAGTCAGAGCTCGACCCCTTCATCAAATATTGCGTGTCCAAGCATCTGCCGACCAAAGGCAAAGGCCAACGCTACCCTAGAGTACGTGGCTTTCGCCAAACCGGCACCAACCCGCCCGAATTCGCCGTCAAGGTCGGCGCCAAGGAATATCTGGCCGACTCTTACCTGGGCTTCCTCACCAACCGCTTGCGCGAACGCTACGAACTGACCGGCACGCCGGTCAAGATGTGGGTCGAAAAGAACGCCTCAGTTCATGGCAAGGCAGACGTTGATTAATGACCAATGATGGAGTCGCAAGCGACATTTTGATTTAAAATCCTTGCAATAATATGATTAAACCGCTAAAATGACTTTAGCGGTTTAATTTATTCTATTTGTAAACAATATGAGCAAAAAATCCTTGGGTATTATCTTGATTATAGTCTCTTTAACTATCTTGATTTCTGCTCCCGCTATCGGGCCTTTTTTAAACGGAAATAATTCTGCTTCCATGAGCGATGGGTCTCTTTTAGGAGGCTGGGTGCTAACAGCAATTATAGCACTTCCCCTTGGCTTAGTAGGATTACTACTGTTACTTTTGCCAAATAAAAAATAAAAACTCCCCATTCCAAAATTGGTCATTGCTTGTCCGCCTCGGGCGGGGTCATTAGGAATTGGTCATTAATTTATGCGTATCATCATCGGCCTCGGTAATCCAGGAGAGAAGTATATGGCTACTCGGCATAATGCCGGGTTTATGGCGGTGGATTATTTGGCTCAGCAATTAAACCTGGCTTGGCATATTGAAAAAAGCCTCAATGCCTCCGTGGCTAAAGGCAGCGGCTTGGTATTGGTCAAACCAGATACCTACATGAACGACTCAGGCTTAGCAGTGGGCAAAGTTGCGCGCTACTACAAACTGCAGCCCGACGCGCAAGACGGCTACAGCGACCAGCTGATAGTCCTGCACGATGACCTAGACTTGCCTTTGGGTAGCTGGCGCAAATCCTTTGATTCCACCTCAGGCGGACAAAAAGGCGTGCAGTCGATAATCGATACATTGGGCACCAAAAAATTCACCCGTCTGCGTCTTGGTATCAAGACCGAAGAATTGGGCAAAATACGCCTAGGCCTCTTCAAGACCACAGCAGCGAAATTTGTCCTGTCACGCTTTCCGACCAAAGAACGCCAAGCCATCGAAAATGTCATCATAGAAATCGCAAAAGATATATTATGATTTTATTAATCTTCTTGATTGTCTTGGAGCTTGCATTATTTGCCTTGGCCGTCAATTGGATTTGGCATTCGATGCATATCACCGAAGGCCCCTTTATCTATTCTCGGCCATATATAATTAGATGGGTTTGCGAACACTTGCAGATCAAAGACGGTGAAAAATTCTGCGAACTGGGCTGCGGCGGAGCGGAAATCTTGGCCCGCCTGGCCAAACGCTTCCCTCAGGCCAGCTTCACAGGGCTAGAAAAAAACATCATCCCTTTCTGGATAGCCAAACTGCGTACCGCCAAACTCCCGAATGTCACTATCAAGAAAATCAATATCTACAAAGACGACTGGGGTCAATATGACTGGTTCTACTGTTTTCTACTGGTGCCACAGATGGTCCATATCGAAAAGAAGTTCCTGGCCGAAGCCAAACCAACCGCCACTCTCTTGAGCTATATCTTCCCCTTCCCCAACCACAAGCCCTACAAGACCGAAGCTCCGCACAAAGAGATCTTGTATTATTATCAAACCATTCGTTAAGCAGCAGGCCTTGACATAATTTACAAAAAACCTTATAAATAGATAGCTAGAAAAATATTTACCGCATGGTGGGATTGGTGAAGCGGTTATCACGCAAGTTTGTGGTACTTGAGTTACGGGTCCGATTCCCGTATCCCACCCATTTAAAAATACTCCTAACCTTAGGAGTATTTTTGTGTTAAAATACTTGTACCCACAATAACACAGTAAACTTATATCAGTTTACTATATATAATTCATAAATAACTAAACATATTTATGCGAATAGGAATAATAGGACCCAATAGAACCCCTCAACTATCAGAAGATGAGATTAATGAAAGAAAAAATAATCTTTCTAGCGTTGCAAGAATCATTGCATCAACAAATTTAGAAATTTTATTAACACCTGACAAACTATCATTGATGGAATTTTTTGGTTTAGAATATCTAAAACACGGTGGCAAAAAAATTTATGAAGTCGTACCATTAGATGATGAGTATCAGCCACACCTAAACATAGATCTTGGTGAAATAATATCTTGTGGCAAATGGCCACTTCAACCATCAAAATTTAATAAGGAATGCGATGTCATGTTTTGCGTAGGCTACGGCGGAATGGTGCTGGCCGAGATTGGATTTTCAGGATACTATAATCCGAAAATTATCTATATTATTAATGAATTTATTTCTACCGAATTGCCAAATGACACAGGCCTTCAACTCAAATACATTAATATTAACGAAGTTGAAGCAATTGTTAAAAATTTAACAAATAATCAAGAATAAAAAAACCTTCCGAGTTTCACGAACAATCACTTTTTTAAAAAAACGAGCTTTAAAGCTCGTTTTTTATTATTTTGTGCGGATAAGAGGACTCGAACCTCCACAGGGTTACCCCTACTACGACCTGAACGTAGCGCGTCTACCAGTTCCGCCATATCCGCTTAGTCAATTAACAATTTTCAATTATCAATTCAAATCGACAATACTTTGGGTCTATTAGGTATTAATCTTCTTCCTAAGTTTTTACTTTTTCACTTTTACCTTTTACTTAATTGCCAGTACATCTTAGCAAAAAAGCTAAAAAAAACAAGGGCGGCGTTCTGTCGCCCTTGCTAATGGTCAATTCTTATCATCAGGTCTATACAGGCGAACATTCTCGGGCTTATGCAAATGAGACAATGATTTATCGGTATACACCCGCTTGATGACTTCTGCCAGCAATTTGGCCACCGACACAACTTCGAACTTTGTCGAATCGATTAGCTTTCTCTTAAGCGGAATACTATCGGTAATAATTACTCTAGAAAAGCCCGAAGCTTCAAATGCATTAATAACGAAGTCGAATTTCTCACCTTTCTTGCAAAGCGGTCCGTGGACAGCCATCATAATAACTTCTTTTGCCCCTTCGGAAATCAACACATTGCAGTCTTTGATACCGGTAGTGCCGGTTAAGGCTTCATCATCAACCAAGACACAAATCTTGTCTTTGATCTCGCCCACTACTTGCTTGATTTCAATCTTGGTTACCTCGCGTTTTTTGTCGATATAGGCAACAGGCACTCCCAAGAAATCCGCCAACTTTTCGAAACGTTTGGCTGACCCCGCATCAGCAAAGACTAAAACATAATTCTGGGGATTTTCTTCCAGATCAGTAGTGCGCTTCAAGTAATCGGCCAACAAATAAACGGCTGTAATGCCATCGGCGCTGGGCTCAAAGACATTGCGAGTGTGCTGGTCATGCGTGTCCAACAAGACCACTTTTTTGACTCCTAAAATCCGATTTATAATACGGGCCAATAATGGGCCGCCGACGCTGATCCTCGATTTGTTCTTGCGATCGGAACGAGACAAGAACATATACGGGAAAAGCAAGAACAGGCCATAGGCCGAGGCATTTTGTATAGCATCAAGCATCAATAGCAAGGCAACCAGATTCTGGCTGACCGGCGGAGCCTGCGTGCTGACAACTACCACGAAACAACCACGCACTTCTTCGACTTGCACTTCCAGATTGTCATTGTCAAAAACAGTGACAGTCACTTCGCCCGGCTTGATATTTTTGTCCGCCAATAAATCCTGCAAATACGTACAAATATCCTCCACGATATCTTCTGATCCCGGAGCGGCAAAAACCTTGATTGGAACAGTCATTTTTACTCCCAAATTTATGATAAAAATTTTAATGAACTCAATTAAGAGTATATCCTGCAACAAATATGACGCATTGTCAATCCCTTGAGAAAAGGCTTTATTTATTATACAATACAAGCCTATGCTCAATACAAATAATAAATTTAACCGCACCAGGTTGCTGCGTTTTATCTACGGAGGAATAGGACTAATCTTACTAATCTTGGCTATTTCTATTCCACAGCTTATCCATACCGGCACCGACTTTAACAATTACACCATCGCCAAGGAAGTACTGCAAGAAATTTTAATAGCCGCCATGGCTGCCAGCATCTGGTTATCCGCCAAATTTTATCAAAAAAACATGGAGCAACTCAAAAGAATCAGAGCGCTAAAGGCAGACAAGGGTGAACTGGAAGCTAACCTGTTAGAAGCCGTCAAACACATCGGCTCGATGAATGTCCAATTGGACGCTGTCCGCGGTGCCCTAACCTCAGTCAAAGAATATCCCAAGAGCAAAGAAGACTTTAAAAACGTACTGGCCTTCTTTGCCGAAAAACTGATGGTTATCGCTAATGCCGACTGGCTGATAATCCGCCTAATTGATTCTGTTAACGGCCGTACCATACGCGAGCATGTCGAAATCAGAGGCAACCAAAATATCAATCGACCGGAAGTGCGCGATCAATGCTTGTTGAGCGGTGAATGCGACGGCTTTTGCGCCGTCAGCTCCGACCAGGATAATCTGACTATCAAAGCCTTTTGCGCTTTGCCGGAAATGGATATCAAAAAAGGGCAAGCCGACTTGATAAAGGCAGTCCTAAATCAGCTCGAGATGATATTTATTATTTATTCCAGCAAGTATTACAAGGATGCCAAGTGAGTTTACCTCCTGTACTCCAGGAGGTCTCCCCACGAAGGGGAAAGTACCTAATTCAACAATTTGAAAATAGAGTCGCGAAACAACAAATGTCGTATGAGTTTATCCCAGGTACTCCCTGGGATCTCCCCACGAGGGCTACGTGCGTAATTCAATAATTTGAAAATAGAGTCGCAA
>JBAXSE010000032.1:0-8848 GCA_037130845.1 Candidatus Falkowiibacteriota bacterium
GGCCCTTTGCTGAAGTTGGCAAAAGACTTGTCCAGAATCTCAACCAAGGGCCCTTTGCTGAAGTTGGCAAAAGACTTGTCCAGAATCTCAATCAAGGGGCCGGTGCTGAAATTAGCAAAAGACTTGTCCAGAATCTCTACCAAGGGGCCGGTGCTGAAATTGACAAAAGCATCCTCAAGATCCTTTTTTGTTAGAGGCTTTTCATTATTCTCCATATTCTAACAGAATAGCAAAAAAACGTGGTTATGACAACCTCTTTTTACTACCCCACAATACAGCCAAAACAAAAAGCTCCCCCAATTTTGAAGAGCTTTTCATATTTATCCCTGCGAAGGCAGGGATCTGTGAAACGTAGCAATGAGAATATATTATGCGAGAACCAACAGTTGTAATAATCAGCTACTTCTTCCCCTTTTCTCCAATTATCTTATCAACAATAAATTTCGGAGCATCAGAGTAGTGCAAGAATTCCATAGAGTAGTTGGCGCGTCCTTGGGACATCGAGCGCAAGGCGGTGGCATAGCCGAACATTTCCGCTAGCGGCACCTTGGCGTCGATCACCTTGAGATTGCCGCGGTCGGTCATCTTCTCAATCTGGCCGCGCTTGGCGTTCAAATCGCCGATGACATTGCCCATATATTCTTCCGGAGTAGTAACTTCTACCTTCATAATCGGCTCCAACAATGCGGGACTGGCTTTGGCGCAAGCATCACGGAAAGCCATGATACCGGCCATCTTGAAAGCTGCTTCGGAAGAGTCGACCTCATGGTATGAACCTTCGAAGACAGCCACCTTGACGTCGACCATCGGATAGCCGGCCAAAATGCCGCGATCCATAGCCTCCTTAACGCCTTTGTTGATAGCCGGGATAAACTCGCGAGGGATAGATCCGCCTTTGACTTCATCCAAGAACTCAAAACCCTTGCCTTCGCCATTCGGTTCGAGGCGCAACCAGCAATGGCCATATTGGCCGCGGCCGCCGGACTGTTTGACATATTTGCCTTCAGCCTGAGCAGAACCACGGATAGTTTCACGATAGGCAACCTGAGGTTGGCCGATATTAGCTTCTACATTAAACTCGCGTTTCATGCGGTCGACAATGATATCCAAATGCAATTCACCCATGCCGCTAATCAAGGTCTGGCCGGATTCTTCGTCCGATTCCACGCGGAAAGTCGGGTCTTCTTCGGCCAAACGAGCCAGGGCCAAGCCCATCTTTTCTTGGTCAACTTTGGTTTTTGGTTCGACAGCAATCTTGATAACTGGCTCAGGGAAAGTGATGGATTCCAGAGTCATCGGGTTTTCTTCGCTGCACAGAGTATTACCGGTCACGGTATCCTTAAGCCCGATGACAGCAGCGATATCACCGGCATAGATCTTAGTTATTTCTTCACGATGGTTGGCATGCATACGGACCAAACGGCCGATGCGTTCGCGCTTGCCATTGGAGGAGTTCAAGCAATATGAACCGGATTCCAAGACACCGGCATAGACGCGCACAAAGCACAGCTTGCCGACAAAAGGATCGGTAGCAATCTTAAAGGCCAAGGCAAAGAAAGGCACATCATCAGAAGCCTCAACCGGAGTCAAAATGCTATAATCCTCGACATTATGGCCGAAGATGACAGGCACGTCCAAGGGACTGGGTAGGTAATCCACCACGCCGTCCAACATCAGCTGTACGCCGATATTCTTAAGAGCGGTACCGCAGAAGACCGGATAAATCTCATTATGAATAACGCCCTTGCGGATAGCCACTTTCAATTCTTCAATCGAAACGGTTTCACCGGAGAGATATTTTTCCATGGTAACTTCGTCGCACTCCACCACGCGCTCGATCATTTGGGCGCGGTAAGTCTCTACCTTTTCTTTCATGTCGGCCGGAATATCGATTTCATTGATCTGTTCGCCGTTGGTGCCTTTGAATTCGTAGGCCTTCTGAGTCAACAGGTCGATCACACCGCGCATTGTTTCTTCGGCGCCAATCGGCAATTGCACAGCCACGGCGCGCGTGTTCAGGCGAGTGCGGATAGAATCAAGGCTCATATAAAAATCGGCGCCCATCTTATCCATCTTGTTGATAAAGCAACAACGAGGGACATTATATTTGTCAGCCTGGCGCCAAACGGTTTCGGACTGGGGCTCAACGCCTTGCGAACCGTCAAAGACGGCCACAGCGCCGTCCAAGACGCGCAACGAACGCTCTACTTCGACGGTAAAGTCGACGTGTCCTGGGGTGTCAATGATATTAATGCGATTATCCTTCCAAAAACAGGTGGTAGCGGCGGAGGTAATAGTGATGCCGCGTTCTTTTTCCTGTTCCATCCAGTCCATTTCGGCAGCGCCTTCGTGAACTTCGCCGATCTTATGCTTCTTGCCGGTATAAAAAAGCACACGTTCTGTAAAAGTGGTCTTGCCGGCATCGATGTGGGCCATGATGCCGATGTTTCTAGTTTTTTCTAGCGAATATTCACGGGACATACATTAAGTTTATAAAGTTTATAAAGTTTTTAAAGTTTATAAAGTTATAGGTTAGATTATTATTTTAGTATACAAAGTTTTTAAGTTTATAAAGTTATATGAGTTATAATTATAAATTTTATCTTAAAAGGCCATAAGCAGCTTACTTATGGCCTTTATGTTATCTAGCAAAGTGAGCAAATGCTTTGTTCGCCTCGGCCATGCGGTGCACATCCAGCTTCTTCTTGAGAGAGGCAGATTCACCTTTGGCGGTGTTGATGATTTCGTCAGCCAGCTTTTCAGCCATTGGCTTGCCTTTTTTGCCGCGAGCGGCATCAATCATCCAACGGCACCCTAGAGCAAAACGGCGATCGCCGCGCACCTGGTATGGGATTTGGTAGTTGCCTCCGCCCACGCGGCGGCCGCGGACTTCCAACAAAGGCATAACTTGCTTCAACGCCTTGTTGAAGATGTGGCGAGGATCGGCTTTAGTCTTTTCGCGGATGATTTCGAAGCTATCATAGAGAACCTTCTCGGCGACAGCTTTTTTGCCGTCATACATCAAATAATTGATGAATTTGGCAACTTCAAGATCGCCATATTTGGCGTCAGGTTCTATCTTTCTTTTTGGGGCTTGTTTTCCTCTCATACGTTGGTTGGAGTGGCGCAGCCATGCGTCGCTCTAGACTTCTATATATTAAATAATAATTACTTTTTCTTGGAACTGGTCGGCTTGACCTTTGGCTTCTTGGCGCCATACAAACTGCGGCTGGCAGTGCGCTTGGCCACACCCTGGGTATCATAGACGCCGCGGATGATCTTATAACGAACACCTGGCAAATCCTTGGTCCTGCCGCCCTTGACCAACACGATCGAGTGCTCCTGTAAATTGTGGCCTTCGCCCGGGATATAGCAGGTTACTTCCATGCCATTGGACAAACGGACTCTGGCGATTTTACGCAAAGCGGAGTTAGGCTTCTTAGGAGTGGTAGTGGTTACCTTGAGGCAAACACCACGTTTAAAAGGGGCGCCGACCGACTGGATAGTCTTCTGGCGGTGTAAGGTATCGGAAACAACCTTTAAGGCAGGCGACTTGGATTTAGTCACTTTGCTGGTTCTCCCAAAACGCACAAGTTGGTTAGTTGTAGGCATAATTCGTCTATGTTTCTTCCTGTAATCAGAAAGAAGATTCTAAATAATAAATAAAAAGTAAAAAAAATCTGTGAAGGAGCCCGCCGGGCGGGACCGGAACAGAGCCCGTGCTGAGTCCCGTTGGACACAATTAAAGTTGCAAAAAAATTATCCCGCGTGGGGAAATGAATTCTGATAAATATTAACAAAAGATACGTAATTAGTCAATAGCTAGCCACTTTTGCCTAACGGATACCGGTAATAGCCGAAAAAAGCACAGGAATAAGGGAAAAAAAGATGTCAAACAAGCCGGCATAGAGCAATCCCAGGACGATAATAAAGCCAAAAGGGCTAAATTCCAAGCGCAAATACAATTCTTGCAGTTTTCTGGGCAAAAACGGAAAAAGCACCTTGGATCCATCCAAAGGAGGCAGTGGAATGAGGTTAAAAATCATCAAAGACAGATTGATTAGACAAATGATAAAAGATAAGACAAAAATACTAGCCGACATTGACCCGCTCATCAGGGCCATTAGCTGACTATAATCCCCGCCTATCAAACCGCCAGAACCGCTAAAAAAAGCATTAACTAAGCCATATTTAGCCACCAACGACATCGGCATAAAGCGACAAACAAAGCCAAATACCAAGGCCAATAGAAAGTTTGACGCCGGCCCCGCCAAAGCCACTTTGAGCCCACCATACTTAGCATCACGCAAGCGAAATGGGTTATATGGCACAGGCTTAGCCCAAGCAAAAAAGAAATTTGACTTAGACAACAAGAAAATCAAGGGCAAAACTACCGAACCAATAGGATCAAGGTGCTTTATCGGATTTAAGGTCAAACGCCCGGCATCCTTGGCTGTAGTATCACCCTGCCAATAAGCAGACAGCCCGTGGGCTACCTCATGAAAAGCAGCCGACATAATCAAAACAGCAATAATTACAATAGCTAACATCATAAAATTTGTTGAATAAATGCATCTTCTAGGCATTTATCTTAGCCAATTTATGCCAAAAAGTCAAAAGGAACTCCCAGGTTTGACAAATTTAATAATTATGTGCTAAATTTGCTCTATCTGAACAAGAAACAACTTGTTTTATTTTTATAACGCCTAAGATACTTTTATGTCCAAAACATGCGACCTCTGCGGACGCGGCTCCACCAAGGATGCTTCCCGCTCCCACTCCAATATCAAAACCATCAAGCGCCAGCATATCAACCTGCAGACTAAGAATCTGGCAGGCGGCGCTCTCAAAGCCTGCACCAAGTGCCTCAAGACCCTCAGCACCAAGTTTGGTGACCAAGTCAAGGCCAAAGCTTAAATCCTCTCAAAAGGCCTGCCGATAGCGACAGGCCTTTTGTTTACCTAAAAACCCTTGCATTTACAAGGGTTTTTAGGTAATTACATTTAGCCCGATAATAATCAAGGTCAAGGCCGCAAACTCAGCGGCTATAATCCTGGCCATCGAAACTCCAGGCCGGCTTTGGTCAAAAATAGTCATAGACCTACACAGAAACACAATATTTTATATTTGTCAATCCACACAAAAATGGCTAATCACCGACTAGCCATTTTTGCGCTACCTAATCCTCTAAGATTATTCGAACAAATTAAGCAATGATTTAATCTTAACGCTCATAACTTGGCTGGTGACAGACTTAAGCGATGACACCAATTGCATAGCATTAGCCATAAAAGAAAAGCTTCCTGCATCAGCTTTCTCTATCTGTACCGCATGATTGCCTGTGTCAGAGGTCACTTTTACACCTGCCACCTGCTTGCCTGCGGCAGCTGTCTTGGCAATGCAGCACTGATTCGCCTGCAGAGCCTTCAACATTCTGGCCTTTTGATTATTATTGCTGTAGTCACCCAGAGATTGCATATCGTCGTTAGTGTCATACGGGTTGCCGCAAATTGCATCGGTATATTCAGAAACCTTTTTCTCATACTTTGGCAAACGGCTATACACGTAACAATAAGACCCGTAATAATGCCTGACCATTCGGCAAAGGCCGACATTGTCGGTATATGTATTCGGGACATCGGCATTCCCTCCGCCGAATTCATGGAAAACCTGATCAATCAAAGACTTTTGTTTATTAACATCGCTAGCAATCGACTCCAGGGTATCAGCAGCGGAGAAACCGGTCAGATATGGATATTTGGTCAAAGGCACGCCGCAAGCTACGCCATCATTGCAACACTTGCCCGCCTTTAGCGCGTCCATCATATTAGCCTTCTGTGTAGCAACATCCGAGCACAAAGGATTGGCAGTCACGCTTACTTTGCCCAGATTATTTCCGAATTCGTCCTTCTTAAAGGAATAGACATAGCACTGCTGGCCACTGTCATCCGCCATAAAGGTACAATTACCCAAGAGAGGCTGGTTCACCTTCGGCACCTGGCCGTTAACACCGTATTGCTTCATGACAGCCTCAATTACCAAGCCTAATTTGTTGGCGTTCGTAGCATCGTCGGCATTGCCAGCCAAGGCCATCAAAGAATCGTTTAAAGTCAAATTCAAATAATTCAAATAACCAATTTTATTCAGTTGAGCTACGCAACTAATGCCCTGCGGCGTTGTCACAATTCTCTTGCTGCAAGCATTGGTAGACAAAGAACAGTTTGAGCTACAGCTTAATGACCCTTCATCAAAGCCTTTGCTCTGGCAAGTGGCTCCACCCAAATCAGTTCTATCGCATTCTTCATTGCCATTTTTAATGCCATCGCCGCAGACTGGATTATTAACCCTGGTGCAGTTAGCAGTGCTCATAATACAAGCAGGCGAACAGCTTAGCGTACCGCCGGTAAAGCCCCTGGACACGCAATTAATCCCGCCAAAATCAGTTCTGTCGCATTCCTCTGTCCCGTTTCTGATACCATCTCCGCACACCGGGTTACTGATTGGAACACATTGGCCCACATCCAAGACGCAATATGAAGTGCACTTCAAAGTCCCGCCGGCAAATCCACTGCTTTGGCAAGTAGCTCCGCCTAAATCTGCCCTATCACACTGTTCGGTGCCATTCTTGATGCCATCGCCACAAACAGCGTTGCTCCTAATGCAACTAGCCGTATTCAAGGTGCAATTGGACGAACAACCCAGGGTTCCGCCGGCAAAACCTTTGGATACGCAGCTGGCGCCGCCAAGATCAGTTCTATCACATTCTTCGGAGCCATTCTTAATGCCATCACCGCAAACAGAATTATTTATTTTAGTGCAACTGCTCATAATCAAGGTGCAATTGGACGAACAGCCCAAAGTCCCGCCGGCAAAGCCCATGTTCTGGCAGGTGGCATTGCCCAAGTCCGTTCTATCGCATTCTTCACTGCCATTTTTGACGCCATCGCCGCAAGTATTGCTAACGCAATCATTTTTATTAAAAGACAAACAGTCAGAGGCACAGCCCAAAGCGCCAGACTGATACCCCTGTGTTTGGCAAGTCTGCCCATTTAGCAGCGAGCCATCGCAAACTTCGCCGTTATCCAAAACGCCGTTCCCGCACTTATTAACTTCTGCATTAATTAATTGCAAAGCCCTATAGGCATTCACTCTGCCGCCGGAGACAACCTTGCCAGACAAAGAACCCAGCTTATCAACCGTGCTTAACAAAACTTCTTTTACTTGCAGATTAGTCAAATTAGGCTTGCTGCCCCAAATCAAGGCAGCCACGCCAACCACAGCCGGCGTGGCCATCGAGGTACCCGACATATACATATAGCCTTCTTTCTGGCCATTGTCATCCAAGTCTTTGATAGCTGAGCTGTAAATCATACTGCCCGGCGCCGCCACATCGACAGAAGTCGCGCCCCAATTTGAATAGTACGCCAGACCATCATTGTAGTCAGTCGCCGCAACGCAAATAACATTATTCAGATTATAATTGCATGGGTATTGGGCAGTACTGTCGTTATTGCGGCTATTATTGCCTGCGGACGCGATAAACAGCCCGCCGCTACCGCCAAAGGCTTTGATAGCATCATAATCAGCCTGGCTAAAAGAGTCCTGGCCATAACTGGCATTGATAATTTTGACTCCATTATTGATAGCGAAATTAATAGCCTTTAATTCGTTATAAGAGCTGCCATCTATTTGCAAGGCCATAATCTTGGCCTGCGGCGCAATACCGGCAATACCGACATTGTTACCTTTGCCGGCCGCAATGATACCGCTGATATGAGTGCCGTGGCTCTTGGCCGCGATAATATTCGCCGGAACCGGACCATAAATCATCTCCAGTATTGGCATATATTTATTGGCTGCCGGATTATTATCCTCAGTAGAAGAATATCTATTGTCGCCCAGAGACCTAAAATAATATGAAAACCCATGATTAGGGCAACCGCCGTTTACCACAACGCCATTCCGATCCTTGCAGACCTGCGAACCGTCCCACATATTGACAGCCAAATCAGGATGATTATAGGCAACGCCCGTATCGATAACCGCCACCAAGACGCCTTGCCCTTCCGAATTACCGGCCACCGTCCAGGCCTTAGCAGCCGAGGTATCGGCGCCGGTCAAAGTCGAATGCAATCCCTGGCTGTCATAAAAATTACCGGAATTATCCAAGTTGTAAGTATTGCTAATGGCCGCGTCATTGGTAGACGGATAATCAAAACGATTTACATAATCCCTTTCCACATATTCCACAGTCGGGTCACTTTTTATAGAAGCAATCAAAGAGTCAGTTGTCTGAAGGCTCGGATCAAAATTGTAGACTACCGTATTTAAAGTCTTAAAGTTATCGCGGACATTTAATTTATATTTAACCGCAAAATTATTCACCTTCATCGCGGTCTGATCGGACAACAAGGCACTATTGGGCCTTATGGCATTAGCCGGCGGCATTTTGTCCGGCAAAGCTCGCACGTTGACGGCATTCGGACCGGTCTTGCGATATTTAACAATCAAACTGCCAGGCACAAACATCATTTTTTGGCCGCTGGCCGATGGCTTTAATACCGGCGCTTCTTTATTGACTACAACAGGTGCAGTTGGCGCAGGACGAGTATTGGGATAATCGCCGCTAACCGGCGCCGCCAAAGCTTGAGACGCAATTGATGACATAAACAACGACAAAATAGCCGCAAAGCTTACGATTTTTTTTAACATACCTAATATTTAATTATTTTTATAAATACGCACCTAAAATTAATCTAATTATAACATTAATTAGATAAAAACAGCAATCCCTTGTATCAGTCCAGGACATTTTGGACAACTGATTATTATTAATTAAATAATTCAC
>JBAXSE010000033.1:0-8412 GCA_037130845.1 Candidatus Falkowiibacteriota bacterium
ATTAATTAATACCCATAGCTAACGCTGTTGCGTTAGATTCTAGGGACTACCGTATTTATGAGAACAAGAAAATCTTCCGCTTTTGGCTTTACCTTGATTGAGATATTAGTTGTAACTATTATAATAGCCGTACTATTAACTTTGGTAATTGCGGGTATTAGGTTTGCGCGTATTCAAGCCAGAGATTCAAAGCGGATGACTGACGTGAAGCAGGTGCAAGCTGCTTTGGAGTTGTATTTTAATCGTAATAACTCGTATCCTTCCATGTTGGTTGCTGGACAATTATTCGGAGATGGCAGCGGTGATGACGTTATGGTGCCATATAATCCAAAGCCAAGTAATGACGGTATTTGCGCTTCCGGGGCTGAGTACATCTATATAACTAGCAGCGTAGGGTATTTATTGGGCTATTGTTTGGGTATGAATTCTGGCGTGGTTAGCGCCGGTAATCATTATGTTACGCCCGTGAATCAAGCTGTTGAAAGTGGTAATGATAGCTACACTAAGCTTTTGGTTCATATGCACGGGGCTAGCGGAAACACAACTTTTATTGATAGTTCGTCTGTAGGTAATGTTTTGACCAATTATAATTCGGTAGCATACTCTAGTGCTCAGTCTCTTTACAATGGCACCTCAGGTAAGTTTAATGGTACTAATCAGTATTTACGCTTACCGTATAGTTCAAATTTTAATCTAAGTAGTGGTGATTGGACGATTGACGCTTGGTTTAATTCCAATAGTTTTGCCAGTAGTCAGGCAATTATTTCTAAGGACAAGAACGGTCTAAATTATGATTGGTCACTTCTTTTGCTCAATACTACGACAATTGCGCTGTATACTGCCGGGACTTCACAAAACCTAACTGTTACAGTCCCGGCTATGGTTCCTGGTCAATGGTATCATTTAGCTTATATACGTTCTGGTACCAGTGACTATATTTATTTGAACGGTGTTTCGTATGGCTCAAAAGTGATGTCTATTACTAATAATTCCCAGGACTATATTACCATTGGGTGTAATGGTTGGAATAATCCTAATACTTTTTTTAATGGCTATATAGATGAATTGCGTGTGTCAAAAGGTATTGCCCGTTGGACTGCAAATTTTACTCCGCCGTCTTTGCCGTATTAGCGGCTATGGGTATGTTTGTAAATAAAATAGCTTAGTCTGAGCTATTTTATTTATTTAACGGAATAGACGATGACTATTTTTGCGTTTGGACTTTAGCAGGGCTTTGTGATAAAATATGACTAGCGCCAAGAGCCTTGCTTTATGGAGATTACTTTGTATACAGCCGAATACGCTCAGTTGTTTTCCTTGCCATTTTGGGAGGCGATTTATCGCATCTTTTTTTGGTATTTCGGCTGGTTGCCGGTAGCGGTTACTTTTCTCTACGGCGCTTCTATATTGTGGTTGGATTATTGTAGCGGAAAATGGGCGGCAACGCAGAAATTTGTTTTGTTAGCAATCGATGTGCCTAAGATGAATGATCAGTCGCCTAAGGCAGTTGAGAATCTTTTTACTTATCTGATGGGCGTGCAGTCTAATCCCAATCTACTGGAAGTATGGTGGGAGGGTAAATTCCAATTGGGTTTTTCTTTTGAAATTGTGGGTATTGATGGTTATATCCAATTTTTGGTGCGGACACCTTCCGCTTTCCGCCCTAATATTGAAACGGCTATCTATTCGCAATATCCTGATGCCGAGATTAGCGAAGTATCCGATTATCTGGTGGGTGTGCCGGAGCAATATCCCGATGCCGAGTATGATATTTGGGGAGCGGAGATGATGCCGGTGGCCTCACAGTATCTGCCTATTCGCTGTTATAAAGAATTCTCTAGCGCCGGCGGCGCGCCAGGCACCAGCTACAAAGACCCCTTGGCTACCTTAATGGATCTGATGTCCAGTTTCCGACCCGGCGAGCAGCTGTGGTTCCAGATGGTGCTGGTGCCGGCTGATGCGGGTTGGACCAAGGGCGCCGATGCCTTCATCGCCAAGCTAATCGGTGATAAGGAGAAGATAATGATTCAGACGCCTATCGAAAGGAAGCAGGTGGAAATGGCCAGTGAAAAGAAAAACAAAGTCGCATTCCATACCAAGATGAGGGTGGTCTACTTTGCCAAAAAGAAATTAATGGACAAGGCAAAGGTGGTTAATGGCTTTATGGGCTATATGCGCCAGTTTGGCGAGGGTAATCTGAACGGTTTTCGGCCTTATTCGCCGACCATGACTTCTACCTCTTATTTTATGGCTGCCAGCCGTTTGAATAGCCGCAAAAATAATATCTTAAGCGCTTATAGAGGACGAAGCTTATCTAAAGGAAGCAACTCCTACGTCTTAAATGTCGAAGAGTTGGCCACGCTGTGGCATTTGCCTCTTGATGCTGTAACTAAGGCGCCGTTGCTTCAACGCGCTGCCGCCAGGCGGATTGAAGCGCCGATGAGCCTGCCGACTATGGAGACAGCGGCAGCTGTTACGCATGATAACATCTTTGCGACTGGTTATACGTGGCCGGAAGAGAAAAAGGCCGAAGAAGCCAAGATTGATTTTAATGAATTTTT
Organism: Candidatus Falkowiibacteriota bacterium; assembly: GCA_037130845.1. Classification (GTDB taxonomy): domain Bacteria; phylum Patescibacteriota; class Patescibacteriia; order Patescibacteriales; family Patescibacteriaceae; genus 1-14-0-10-37-14. The sequence continues at coordinate 2,562 of JBAXSE010000033.1, forward strand.
GGCCGAAGAGATTAAGCGCGAAGAGCATCAGGAGGAGATCAAGGAAGATCGGCCGCCGGGGAATCTGCCTTTTGTTGATTGAGTGCTATTTATTCCCTGTACTCCAGGGGATCTCCCCACTAGGGGCTAAATGAGTAGTTGCATTAAGCGTGATTAGAGTCGCGAGAAAATAAATATCGATATTTATATTAAGGAAATGCTGTAAACGATTTTTTTAAATACACCTTACTGCTTACTTAGGAGGTCTCCGGGAGTACCGGAGATAAATACGAATAGAGTTGCAGAAATTGAAATATCGATATTCTTGGTTTGGAAAGTTTTTAAATAAATAGTCGCAGCTTAAAGATGTAAATCGTACTTATGAAAAAACTAATCATCATCAATATTTTTTCTTTAGAGTTAGTCTATATCGCTCTTGATGCTAAGGGCAATCTATCTCGGCAAGTGATTAAATTAAAATAAGATTATGGCAAAGGGCGTTCGTAATTATGCGTTTATCGATAGTCAGAATCTTAATTTAGGAGTAAAAGGGCAAGGTTGGCAACTTGACTTTGTTCGTTTTAGGAAGTTATTGAAGCATAAATATTTTGTCGAGAAAGCCTTTTTATTTATCGGCTATGTGCCAGGCAATGAATCTATGTATGCACAATTACAGAATGCGGGTTATCTGTGCATCTTTAAACCGACATTGGCAATAAAAGAAGGGGGACACATTAAGATTAAGGGCAATGTTGATGCTGAGTTAGTGTTGCATACGATGATAGAATATAATAATTACGATTCCGCGGTGATTGTTTCTGGAGATGGTGATTTTCATTGTTTAGTCGAGCATCTAGCGGAAAATGGCAAGCTATACAAGATAATTGTGCCTAATAAAAAATACTCCTCATTGCTGAGGAGATTTGCTAGGTATATAGTTAATATAGATTTATTTCGGAAAAAAGTAGAAAAAACAAAAAGAGAGATTCCCTCGGGATGAAACCCTTTGGTAGCTCTCTTATGGTGATATTGGTAGTATAGCAGGTATTGAATATAAAGTCAATGGATTGTGTTGAGGTGAGCAGTGGTGAACTTAAAGGGGACAAATATTACGCAACGGCAGTTTTGATTTTCTAGAGGTAAGCAATTAATCATCATTCTTTGTGGGGAGATCCACGCGTTCGCGCGGATAAATACGAAATATTATGGCAAATGAAATAACAGTCTTTGCGGAAACTACTTTCCGTAACCAATATCGCAAATTCGGAATCAAGGAGGACGACCGGCGCCGCCATATGTATGTGATCGGTAAATCCGGCGTCGGTAAATCCACTTTGCTCGAGAATATGATCATGGAAGACATCCGTGCCGGGCGGGGTGTGGCTGTGGCTGACCCTCATGGTGAGCTGGCCGAAAAGATTATCCAATATATCCCTGATAATCGCATCGATGATGTTATCTTTTTTAATCCGGCCGATACGGAATTTCCCATCGCCTTTAATATCCTGGAACAAGTTGCGCCGGAATTCCGCCATTTGGTGTCGTCCGGTTTGATTGGCGTATTCCAAAAGCTGTGGGCCGACTCTTGGGGGCCTCGTTTGGAATATATTTTGCGCAATGCCATCTTGGCCGTCTTGGATTACCCGGGTTCGACGCTGTTGTCTGTGACGCGCATGCTGTCGGACAAAACCTTCCGCAAGAAAGTGGTGGATAATATCCAGGATCCGGTGGTCAAGCAATTCTGGGTCAAAGAGTTCGCCGGTTACCAGGACAAATTCGCTTCCGAAGCCGTTGCGCCTATCCAGAACAAGGTCGGACAATTCTTGTCATCGTCGCTGATCCGCAATGTCGTCGGGCAGGTGCGATCCAGCATCGATATCCGCAAGATTATGGACGAAAAGAAAATCTTGTTGATGGACCTGAGCAAAGGCCGCATCGGTGAAGATAATTCCCAGCTGTTGGGCGCTATGATGATTACCAAGATCCAGCTGGCGGCTATGAGCCGCGTGGATATCGCCGAGAAAGAACGCAATGACTTTTATCTCTATGTTGATGAATTCCAGAATTTTGCTACCGAATCTTTTGCCAATATCCTGTCCGAAGCGCGTAAATACCGTTTGGCTCTGATTATGGCGCATCAATATATCGAACAGTTGAATGAGAAAGTGAAATCGGCTGTCTTTGGCAACGTCGGCACCTTGGTGGTCTATCGTGTGGGTGCTACCGATGCCAGTTCGCTGGTCAAAGAATTCGCGCCGGTTTTTACCGAAGAAGATCTGGTTAATCTGCCTAAATATAATCTGTGCATCAAATTGATGATTGACGGTATCGCTTCTGACCCATTTAGCGCCAGATGTTTGCCACCTTTGCCTGAGGGCGCCAAGACCGGCAACGCGCAAAAAGTAATCGATGCCACGCGCGCTAAATTCGCTTCGCCTCGGTTGGAAGTTGAAGAAGCGATTGCTAAGTGGCACATGGACGAACCGGCGCCGAAGCGGGAGGACCGTCCGGCCGGTGCTGCCGCGCCTGTTGCCGCGGCGGGAGACCGACCCGAACGTCCGGCCTACAATGACCGGCCAACTTTATCCAATGGCGGCTTTAAGGCTGAATGCGCCAGTTGCAACAAGGAAGTGATCCTGGGTTTTGAGCCTGATGGCGTGCGCCCGGTCTTTTGTAAAAATTGTTTGGCTAAATCCAAGGAGGAACGAGCGCGAGAAGTTGAGGAGCGCAAGAAGCGCAAGTCGGCTGAATTAGCCACGGTCACCATGCCTGCCACGCCGGCTCCGGCTACGCTTACGGCCCCTGCTAGATCCGCGCCAGCGCCACATGCAGCGCCTGTGCGTACTGCACCTGCCAATCATACTCCAACCGCCAGACCGACAACAGCTCACACGGCACCTGCGGCCAAGATTTTTGCCAAGCCAGCGGCTCGACCGCAGGCAACAGTACGACCGGCGGCCAAACCGCAACCGGAACTGGTCAAACCTGTTTTGCCCAAAGAAGAGATCGGCCTAGGCGATTTGCTGGGGCGAGCGCCCGTAGATTTCCGCGGCCGAACTATCGATACCTCCAAAGAGCCGGTCAAGGCGGAAGAAACAGAAGAAGGTTCAGATGAATAAACAGCTATGATTTGGCAATTTGTCGGACAACAAGCGCCGGGCAGCCTTGACCAGGTTTTTGAATACTCGCCGTGGTTGAGCTTGTTGATGATTAATGGCTATCCGCTGTTGTCGTTGGTTTGGAATTTATTACTATTACTGGTGCCGTTGTGGGCGGTAATCAGTTTGGAGCGTTGTTACAAGAAGACGAAGTGCAAGTCAGCTAAAGCGAAAGCCGAGGCTGCTTTTTGGTTTTTATTGTGGCTAGCCTTTATCCCCAATGCCGCTTATATCATTACCGATGTCCGGCACTTGGTTGTTCCTGGCTGCCAGATGTCTTCGTATTACCGAGTCTGCAGCCAGCAGGCTTGGGCGATTATCTTTTTCTTTACTTATGCCTGCGCTGGCTGGGTTTCTTTTGTTTTCTTGACACGGCGGATGAAGAATTTGCTGGCCAAGATCTATAACCCGAAAATCGGACGATATTTTGTCTGGCTGTTAATGCCGTTGGTGTCTTTGGGGGTGCTTTTGGGCCTTTTGGACCGTTGGAATAGCTGGCAGCTGGTATCAGCGCCGTTTATGGTGCTGCAATCGGTTTTACCCTACTTTTATGAGTGGATACGCCTGAAAAATTGGCTTATCTTTACAATATGCCTTTATTTGCTATACTGGGCCGGGGATATGTTGTTTGTTAACGCGTTTTACCTCCGTGAACACGGAGGTCTCCCCACGAAGACAGGAACTACTAACCATGATACAAAAGTAAATAGGCGCGCTAATGGACAAAAGTCGAATATGAAGCGGGGACGATAATTGATTGGTTGGTGTGTTTTTAGCATAGTTTATGTTATAATGCCGTTTTTACAAATTAAGGAGATCTCCGGGAGTACCGGAGATAAATACAGATGGATTATCTCAAAATAGGCAAAGCGACAGATTTGACCGGTAAGGAATACAAACTTTACCGTTTTTTGGAAATGCTGCCCGGCATCTTGTCTTGGGGCACTTTGATTATTCTGGTTATCTTTTCATACTTCCAGCCGGTTTGGGTGGCAGTGTTTATTATCTTGTTCAATATCTATTGGCTGCTGCTGGTGGCCTATCTGGCTATCCATCTGGTTGCCTCTTTCCGCGCCTTGCGAAAAAATGAGAAGGTGGATTGGCAGACGCGTTGTTCTGAATTAGAGTCTCGTGAATTTAAGATAAAAAATATTGATGGTTCAGTGACAACCAAGGCTATGGCCTGGACTGATCTGTGGCAAGTGGTGATCATGCCGACCTTGAACGAAGATTATGCCGTGTTCAAGACCACGCTTAATGCCTTGATGGCGGATCAGTATCCCAAGGATCGGATGATCATCGTCCTGGCTATCGAAGAGCGGGGAGGCGCTGAGGTTAAGGCAACGGCCGAGCGGATTAAAGAAGAATTCGGCAATAAATTCGGCCGCATGATTATTGCTATGCATCCGGATGGTATTGTCGGCGAATTGAAAGGCAAAGGAGCCAATCAATCCTGGGCGGCCAAGGAGCTCAAGGCGCGCATTATCGATCCGGAAGGGCTGGACTATGACGCGATCTTGGTCAGCGTCTTTGATATCGATACTGTTGTCTATCCCGGCTACTTTCATAATCTGACCTGGCGCTTTTTCCATGCCGAACATCCGCATCGTTCCAGCTATCAGCCGATTCCTGTTTATAATAATAATATCTGGCAGGCGCCTTTCTTCGCCCGCATCGCCGCCTTTTCCAATACATTCTGGCAGATGATGTTGCAGATCCGCGAAGAGAAATTGGCCACCTATAGTTCGCACTCAATGACCTGGCGCACACTGTCGGAAATCGGTTTTTGGAGCCCTAAGATGGTATCCGAGGACAGCCGCATCTTTTTCCATTCTTTCTTTTTTTATAACGGCGACTATCGCGTCGAGCCTTTGCATTTTCCGGTGTCGATGGATGCGGTGATGGACAAGAATATTTTGCGTTCTGCCTCAAATCTGTACAAGCAACAGCGGCGCTGGGGCTGGGGAGTGGAAAACGTGCCCTATCTCATTTTTAATACTATCAAACATTGGAAGACTATCCCTAAGAAGAAGGCGATCTATCAGATTAGCGTGCAGATCCACGGCTTCCATAGTTGGGCGACCAACGCCTTGATTATCGCCTTGATCGGCCGCATGCCCTTGTGGTTGGGTGGGAGCCATTTTACCTCAAGCGTCTTGAGCACTAATCTGCCGATTATCAGTCAGAATCTGATGAACCTGGCCATGGTTGGTATGCTGTTGTCAGCGGTCGTCTCGATGTTGCTGTTGCCGCCCAAGCCCAAGAACTTCCCTTTCTGGAAGCATATCCAAGTGTTCTTGGAGTGGGCCTTCTTGCCGGTCGCTATCGTCATCTTTGGCGCCGTGCCTGGATTAGAAGCGCAAACCAGATTGATGTTCGGCAAATACATGGGCTTCTGGGTGACGCCGAAGAAGCGCTAACAATTTTATCCCGGAGTACTCGTCCGGGATCTGCTAGAAGTAGTAATATCTATTTACTGCAAAAAGATAATGTTGCTACTTTGTATTTGATATATCTTTAGCTTTCTTCTTGATTATTTTGGGTAAATCATTTATTCGCAGCGGATTGCCAGATCCCTGCCTGCGTAGGGATAAAATGCGTATTGGAGACCGCAAGCGGTTTTATTTGAAATTTTTTAACAGCAATCCCTTTCCCGAGGGATGAATAAGTTCAGATACATTTTGGACTCCGAAGGAGTACAAAATGTTCAATCT
>JBAXSE010000034.1:0-7837 GCA_037130845.1 Candidatus Falkowiibacteriota bacterium
GTGAATTATTTAATTAATAATAATCAGTTGTCCAAAATGTCCTGGACTGATACAACATCTTGCGGCTTATAAAAAAATGTGCTAATTTGTCATTGAGAAGAACGTCTAATTGTGGATAACTCAAGGCTCGGGGCCCAGCGCCCGGAGTTTTTTGTTTGTGTCGGGAGTGAGCGAAGAGGCTGGATATTTATTATAGACAAAAATGGCGTAAAGAGAGATAATATAATCGCGCTATTTTAAATTAATCATATGAAAATAAAAAAAGCGATTTACGTCGCCATGACTATGCTTTTGGGATGGTTGTTGTCAGTGATTATCCATTGTTTGATAGAAATTTTGTATATCCGCCAAATGTTGCATGTCGACACGCCTCCTTATGCTTATTATATATTCGGTTGGCCATGCTATTTGCATCCGGTTTTGCAGTTGGGCCTGATTTTGGCGGGCTTGGTTGGCGGATATTTTTTGGGACAGACGTGGTGGCGCATTATCTATATTGAAAATCGTTACGGTTGGATCAAGGATGTCCGACGGCGAAAGAAAACTAAAAAATGAAGATATACCTTGATATTTACGGCGTTTTGGTGACAATGGATGAGCGGCCGGCAGAACATGTGGCTGATTTTTTACGTTTTGCGACCGAACATTTTGATTGTTATTGGTTAAGTACGCATAATCACGGTGGTAATAATACAGCTGTTAGCTATCTGTTGCGCACTTTGCCTAAAGGTTTGGAGCCGGTCTTAAAAAAGATCCAGCCGACTGCTTGGTGGGCCGCTAAGACCGAAGCGATTGACTGGGATAGCGATTTCCTCTGGCTGGATGATAATCTGTCCGAAGAGACTGATTTGGAACTCGCAGCTCACGGCAAACGAACATCTTTTGTCTTAATCGATCTTGTCAATAGCCCCAATCAATTGGATGAGGTCAGGCAAATACTGGCGAGCCGTGTGGCGCAGAACAAGCTATAGAAATAAGTATTCAAAAAGGGCGGAATTAATCCGCCCTTTGTTTTTAGTTATTGAGGTATCGCAGAGTCATAAGACGATAGTATTCTTCTTCGTTGACCAATCTATTGGCAAAGTCTTCAAGGCTGATAATGCCTTCGTCGTAGGTTTCTTTGGCTAAGTTGAGCTGGTTGTCCGGGTAGACAAGCAGTTCGGCTAGTAACTGATTAAAGGGCGCGATAGTTACTTGCTCGACGCCGGCTCGGCACAAGGCATAGAGCTGATGATCACCGCTGCGGGTGAAATAAGAAAATCTGGGATCTCGACTCTTCATTAGAATTATCGGTTCTGTTGGACTGAAAAGCAGGTCCGGATTCTTGAGATATTCGTCAACCCAATCTTTGATTAAAAAGCTTTCGGTTGGCTGAATATCGTTCAGCGCTATGGTGAGAGCTGTATACTCGCATCGTTGCGGGTTGATTACCGTAAAAATTTCGTCAAACTGCCACGGTTGGCATAGACGGTCTTCGGGCAAACTTCGGGTTTGTCTTAAAGCCATGTGTACTCCACTAGATGTTAAAAGAACTACCAAATAATCATATTACTCAAGTTGTCAAAAGTCAATTATTTGCGGTATGTTTGACAAGTGAACGGATGTTCACTATTATGATTATGAGTTTATCCGCGCGAACGTGTGGATCTCCCCACGAAGGAGAGGAGCTAGTCTATAGATGTCAGAAAATCAAAACTGCCGTTACGTAAAATTCGTCCCCGATTTAATTCCGTAATTTCAATTCCCGCGACTCTATTTTCGATTAATTAAATTACTTGCCTTGTCCTTCGTGGGGAGACCTCCTGGAGTACAGGAGGTAAATTGCAAATATATGAAAGACTTCCTCGCCCCTTTGTCCGAGTTCTATGCTCGCCACAATCGTATGCCCAGCTTCGCCGAACTGGCCGAGCTGTGGCAGTATCGTTCCAAGAATGCGGTTTTCAAAAAGGTCCAGACGCTCAAAGAGCAAGGCTTGCTCAAGCAGGATGAGCATGGCCATCTTTTGGCGGCCGATTGGCTGCTGGGTTTTAAATTATTGGGCCAAGTCGAGGCCGGTTTCCCATCGCCGGCCGAGGAAGAGCGGCTCGGCACTATCAATCTGGATAACTACTTGATCAAGAACCGCCAGGCAACCTATCTGCTCAAAGTCTCCGGCTATTCCATGAAGGACCTGGGTATCATGCCGGGCGACTTGGTGTTGGCCGAGCGGGGAGCGCAGGCTCGCGACGGCGATATTGTCATCGCCGAGGTGGATGGCGAATGGACCATCAAGACTCTGCGCAAGACCAACGGCGAATTCTGGCTGCAGCCGGCCAACAGCCGCTTCAAGCCCATCTACCCCAAAGGCAACCTCAATATCGCCGCCGTGGTGCAGGGGGTCGTGAGGAAGTATTGATACAATTTTTATTTTTTTAATTTTTAATTATGTAAATAAATCTAAATTTTTAATACTCTGGTTAAATAGCTTTGAGGAGAAATTCAAAAATTACCCTAAGATAGGATAACTGTCTGTAAGCTGGAATACCAGCAACAGGCAGTAAAAAATTATTTATCCGCGCTCGAGCTATATTTTAAATTAAGCAAGATAACTGTTTGTAAATTATTAAGCCAATTAACAAATAGTAAAAAATTACAAAATTACAAAATTAAAAATTATACCCATGCTCTTGCATCTCGATGGCGATTCTTTCTTCGCTGCTTGCGAAATTACCAAATACCCGGCTTTGCGCGGTACTCCGGTGGCGACCGGCGCCGAGCGGGGGATGCTGACCAGCTTGACCTACGAGGCCAAGGCATTTGGCGTCAAAAGGGGAATGAGTGCTCGAGAAGCGCGGGCTTTGTGTCCGACCATAACTATCTTGCCGTCCGACTACCGGCTGTACAGCCAGTATTCTTTGCGTATGGCCGCCATCGTGGCGCGCTGGGCTAATAGCGTGGAACATTACAGTGTGGACGAGTGCTTCGCTGATGTCACCGGCCTGGACGGCTTGCATGGGTCATATAAATCTTTGGCTGCCAAGATCAAGAACCAGGTGCAGCGTGAATTGGGCTTTACTTTTTCTTTTGGCGTGGCCGAAACTAAGACTCTGGCCAAGGTTGCTTCCAAGCATTTTAAGCCTGACGGTTTGGCCGTGATCGATACGGCAAACCGCGAAGAATTTTTGCGGGCTACGCCGGTGGACAAGGTTTGGGGCTTGGGCCCGGCCAGTTCGCGTCGGCTTCAAGAACTGGAGATTAAAACAGCCTGGGAATTCGCTAGTTGCGATTTGGCGTGGGTTAAGCGGTATTTTACCAAGCCGCAACAGCAGACCTGGCACGAGCTTAACGGCCGGCTGATGCTGCCCATAGTCGCCGAGGCTGACGCCCAGCAGTCGATGACCGGCAGCCTGACCTTCAAGCCGGTCAAAGGCCGGCGGGAATTCCTGTTGGCCGAATTATCTCGGCATCTGGAAGATGTCTGCGGCAAAGCGCGGCGCCAGGGGCTGACTGCCGGCAAATTGTCTTTTTGGCTCAAGACGCAAAGCTTCCGTTATTATAGCGCCGAGTGCCGCTTGTCTGAGTCGAGCAATCTGCCCACAGAGTTGATGGCTCATATCGAAGATAAATTCTCTAAGCTCTATTCAGCGCACACTCTTTATCGCACGACCGGCGTTACTTTGGCCAATCTTCAGCCGATACGCCCTCAGCAAGGCCAGATTTTCAGCTACAACCGCCTAGCTAAGCTGGAACGGGTCTTTGCTTCGGTGGATATCCTGGCTAGCCGTTATGGGTCCAAGACCGTACGTTTGGTAGCCAGTATGGGGGTGATAGCCGAGGAGGAGCTTGAGGATGCAGATGGCTTAGATATGCCGATTTGGGGTGAGGTTAGTTAAGGCTCCGTCCTTGGCAATTGGCAATTTAAATAGCGATGTTGTATTATTAAAGTATATGAAATTAACCCCTCTCATCCAAAAAGCCATTAATTACGCAGCCAAGCTGCATGCCGGGCAGGTACGCAAGGCATCGATCGAATTGCCTTATATCAGCCATCCCTACAGCGTGGCTTGGATTGTGGCCGATTATTGCCAGGACGAAGAAGTAATCGCCGCCGCTTTGCTGCACGATGTTATAGAGGACGTGGCGGGCTATAGTTTGGCAGCGCTGGAGCTTGATTTTGGCCCTAGAGTAGCCAGTCTGGTGCAGTCGGTGAGTGAGGTTGATAAGAGCGTTGGTATGAGCCAATTGCCATGGCGCGAGCGCAAGGATGCGTATCTGGCAAATCTAAAAACAAATGAAGAAGGCGCCCTGTATATCACAGCTGCCGACAAGATTCACAATTTGCAGTCATTGATAGAGGCTTATCTTGATCGAGGCGAGCAGATTTGGAGTGATTTCCATTCTCCTGCCGATTCCAAGCTTTGGTTCTATCATGAAGTCTTGTTGATTCTAGAAAAACGCCTTGCCAGTCCGATTGTGGCCGAATTGGCTAAAGTCTACGAACAGGCGGTCACGGTGATGAATATTAAAGTCTGATATGCTAGACGAACAGCTAGAGCGTGCCCAAGCAGAGCATCAGGCGGCGGCCGCATCCTTGAAGAGTTCTCAAGCCGAGATTAATATAGAGTCAAATTGGGCATATTCCAAATCCTGGTACTTGCCTTTGTTGTTTTATATAATTTTTAACGCAGTGTATTTAATAGGCGGAATAGGCCGGCAACCTTTTGATTCTGGAAATACATTGGCCTATATCCAACCGTCTTTGATCTTGGGTTTTGTTATTATGATTGCCCATTATTTTCTTTTTGGCTTGGCAAAGCTGGTCGGCTGGTTACGGCGCAGATTGATGCAATTGTCTATTTCGGTTGTTGTCTATGCTTATGGAGCGGTAGAGGTGGGACGTGAAATTAACGGCCAAGCTCTTAGCGCGAAGATAGTTCCTTTTTTTAGCAACTTTTGGAATTTGCATTTGCTCTATGCTTGCGCGGCGACAGCCTTGATTGCGGTTGTCTGGTTAGTCTCGATTATGATATCTAGAAATATTAATAAACAAAGCTATTAATCCGTTTATGAAAAAAATATTAATCTGGCTTTTCTTTTGGCTTAACCTGGCGGCTATCATTGGTTTATGGTGGTGGCAGTCGGGGGCTTATGCCGGAGTTTCTTGGGCTTATAATTTCAAACTAGCCGGACGTATCGCCGCCTTGTTGGCTGTGTATTTTATCCTGTGGGAGTTTTGGCTCATCGGCCGAGTGAAGCCGTTAGAGCAAAGCTTTGGCCAGGACAAGCTGGCGCGCTGGCACCATTGGACCGGTATTCTGGCCCTATTGTTTATTATCTTACACCCGCTGTTTACCGGTTTGGGTTATGCTTTGTCTTTTGGCCGGAGCTTGCCGACGCAAATGATCGCTTTTCTTAACTGGGAGGAAATGCTGCCTGCTTATCTGGCTGTAGCCGCTTTCCTGATTGTTGTGATATTATCGCTAGCGATTATAAAACGACATTTAAAGTATGAATTGTGGTTTTATGTGCATCTGGCGGTTTACCTAGGTATTATCTGGGCTTTCGGCCATCAGTTGGTTTATGGTTGGGATTTGCAGAACAAGACAGGCGCGACCTATTGGTTGTCTTTATACTGGGTCTTTATTGGCGTTTTTGTCTGGTATCGTTTTATCATGCCTTTGTATAATTTCTGGCGTTTTCGTTTCCAGGTTACTAAGGTGGTAAGCGAGGGTAACAATGTCTGGTCTGTTTATATCGGCGGGCGTAATATGGCAAAATTCAAGGCTCGGGCCGGACAATTTTTGTTGGTACGATATTTGAATAAATATTGCTGGCAATCCCATCCCTTTTCCTTATCAGCTGCTCCTGATGGCAAAAGTCTGCGCATTACGGTCAAAGCTCTGGGCGACTTTACGAATAATCTTGATCAAAAAATTAAGCCTGGCACTTTTGTCTGGGTCGAGGGGCCGTTAGGCATCTTTACGCTAGACAAAGCCGTTACCAATAAATTTTTGTTTATCGCCGGCGGTGTAGGCATTACGCCGATACGGGCCATGATGGAAGAAACCGCGGACAAGCAACTGGACGTAATTTTGCTGTGCGCTAATCGCCGTCCGGAGGATATGATTTTTAATGACGAGCTGGCGCAGTTGCGAGAGAAAGCTTGCGGGAAGACACGATGCGCCTTTGTATATTCCGATGCCGGCGTAGAGGTTGATGAAAAGGGACGCATCGATGAGGAAAGATTGAAACGGCTGGTGCCGGATATTGCCGAGCGTGATGTATATTTCTGCGGTCCGCCGCCGATGGCCAAATCATTGATTCCGGCCTTTGCCAGGCTTGGTGTTCCTGAGAAACAGATCCATTTTGAAAAATTTTCTTTCTAAGATAAACATTGCCTAGGGCATTTGGAACCTTGCACTAGCAGTGTAATATCCCGCCATGAAGGCGGGATTATACGGTCTGCCATTCCAAGGGTACTTGGAACCTTGGCAGCTTGCGTATAAAAATACCACCCCGATGTTACATCGGGGTGGTTTTGTATTTGTTAGTTTGGCGTAGATGTTATCTCATTAGCATTATGCTGGTAGTTATTACTTGTCGCATTAACCTTCTTTAGGTTTCTCCTAATTTGCAATTCTCTTTGCAGACGTTTTTGATTTTCTGCATTTTCCAGCCTAATCTTCTGCATTACTGTACCTTTTCCGCCCATAACTAAATCTCCGATAATAAATAAAAATGAACTGTCTAATATGTTTAACACGTATTTGACTATTTGTCAAATGACGTTAGCAAATGTATTAATATATGCTTAATATTAGCAAAAAACCGTCCCGATGTATTTCGGGACGGTTTTGCTAACAGATGTTATTCTTCGACTATCTTAGCTCGCATCATGCTGACCATTTCTTCTTGGTCTACATCCTTCATGGCTTCGGCGTGCGCTTCTTGGCCATGTTTTGATAGAATGCTAATCACATCTTCTTCGGTTTCTCCTGTGGCTGTAAAATCGCAGTCCATTCCAATTGAGGCACAAGTAATTGACATCATAGAGGTTTCCGTTTTTATGATAATTATTTTAACCCGTGAGCTTTGAAGCAAGGGACGTATTTTTGATCAATAATCATAAGATGTTCAATCAGCCAATCCTCTAGAAAGTCGACCAGCTCAAAGGCTAATCCGACTACATCGCCGACATATTTTGACTCTATCTCTTCCAATTTTTGTGAGAATTCGTGGTGTTTGGCTATATGGTCGGCAGCGCCATCGTAGTTGAATTCTTTGAAATATTTTTCTTCGGTGGCGAAATGAAATTTTTTGTACTCAATTAATGACTTGATAATGGCGGACAGTTTTTCTTCGGTGGGCTTGGAATTGATGGCTGAGACAAGATCATTGATAACGGCGAACATTTTTTTGTGTTGATTGTCGATTTGTTCGACGCCCACGCTGTATTTGTCCTCCCAGACCAGTTGTTTGTTGATAATGCTCATAATGATGTTTGTTAATTAATCTTGTGACATTTATTATATAATACATTTGGTCATTAATCTAGAGTTATTAAAAAATCCCAGCTAAAGCTGAGATTTTTTGTTATGTAGTCCCTAGGGGAATTTCGCGCTCACCCCGACTACCCGTCGGGGTTCACTTGTCCAGGGTTGGCGCAAACCTTCCCCCGGAAGGTTTGCGATCGTTCGCTGCCGCAGGTCTCTGCTGAGACCTGCGTAGCTCACTTCCAACCAGTTCGATTCCGTCTATAAATTACATATAATAAAACCCAGATTAGTAAATCCGGGTTTTATTATACGGTAGTCCCTAGAATCTAACGCAACAGCGTTAGCTATGGGTATTAATTAAT
>JBAXSE010000035.1:0-7621 GCA_037130845.1 Candidatus Falkowiibacteriota bacterium
CACTTTGCTTTTGTGCGCCGTGCTGGGATCGAACCAGCGACCTTGTGCTTAAAAGCCCGCCAGCCGGCGGGTCTACCACTGAGCTTAACTATATACACTTTGCTTTTGTGCGCCGTGCTGGGATCGAACCAGCGACCTTGTGCTTAAAAGGCACCTGCTCTACCACTGAGCTAACGGCGCAAAGTTAAAATAATTTTTTTAGAAACAGCCTACCTTGATAGCTTTTTAGTTGTTTCTCACGATAAAGCGCTTCTTGTCTTGTGCCAACTTCTTCTTGATAAAACACTTTCCATATACCCTTATGCTTAAATGTATAGGATTTAGCTGGGCTAGGCAATATGTGGTTGTGTCTCCCTAAACGCTTAATCAGATCCGAAGTCTGCCCTATGTATATTTGATTAGATTCATTTTTAATAGCATAGACATAGAACATATCTTGTGCTTAATAGCCCGCCAGCCGGCGGGTCTACCACTGAGCTAACGGCGCAAAGTTAAAATAATTTTTTTAGAAACAGCCTACCTTGATAGCTTTTTAGTTGTTTCTCACGATAAAGCGCTTCTTGTCTTGTGCCAACTTCTTCTTGATAAAACACTTTCCATATACCCTTATGCTTAAATGTATAGGATTTAGCTGGGCTAGGCAATATGTGGTTGTGTCTCCCTAAACGCTTAATCAGATCCGAAGTCTGCCCTATGTATATTTGATTAGATTCATTTTTAATAGCATAGACATAGAACATATCTTGTGCTTAATAGCCCGCCAGCCGGCGGGTCTACCACTGAGCTAACGGCGCAAGTCAATTAACAATTGACAATTATCAATTATCAATTAAGGAAGCCTGAAACAAATTTTTCAGTAAAAACTAGCCAATAAGCTGTGATTGGCTAGGTTTATCGGTATATTAACACAATAGGCTAAAAAAGGCAAGACTAGGGCGAGACCGCTCCAACAGCCTGGATAACGGCAATAACTATCACATATGCCATAAAGATTATAATAAGACCGACCGCCGCCCACAGCATGGTGTCTCTGCCTTTTTTAATCTTACTATCGTTGCCGGCAGCCAACATCCATTGCAAGCCACCCCAGACAATCATAAGCATGGCAATAGAGCCCAAGAGGCCAAGACCGGTATTCACGCCTTTATTTATTACAGCAACCGGATCCTCGGTGCCGATCGGGTTGTCTAGGCTATCAACGGTTACCGGCGTGGTACCTTGAGTAGTCGGGCTTGCGGGAACCGTCGGAGTCGGAGTAGGATATATGGCTCTACTGGCTGTAATCGAAGACTTAAGGCCACAACCGCTGCCATCAGCTTTAACTATCCTGTCAGGGAAAAACTCACAAAGCCTTGTTAGACTCGCATTATTATAAATACAATCATCTTTGTTTTTTTCTGTATAATAGCTATAGTCGGCATTAAACCCAGGCTCAGGACCAGGCTTCATTCCGCCATTGCTAAAAGGCGGATAACACTGGCAGCAGCCATCTTTTTTTAAGTCAGTGCATTTATTATTTACCGCTGTCTTAGCTACATTAAAATCCAAAATATTATTATCATCTGTCTCGCCGTAGCAATCCGCCCTGCTCAACTGGATAGCATCAGGCGGTTCAGTTAAGGATACTAATTTGTTTCTATACAAACAGCAGCCTTCTTCCGACCTGCACTGATAGCATTTCAATGTACCAAAACGCTTCTTAAGAGTTGCCAAACGGCCGATATTTCGCGCGCTATCACAAAGACTATCGCTAGCGGCTGGCACACAGCCAGTTGCCTGGCTAGACATCCAAGAATAATCGCTGGCTAATGCCTGGCTGCCTATCCCAAACGCCAAGACTAAAAAAAATATTATTTCAAATCTTTTCATATTATTTGCCGATTAGTTCAAAGATAAAGTGTACAAGCACATAGGCCATATAGATAATTAGTATGCCAGCCGATGTCCATAGCAGGATGGCTCTTGCCGTTTTGACCTTTGCATCATTACCCTGGGAAGTCATCCACAGAAAACCGCCATAGATTATCATGATCAAGGCCAAGGTACCGATTAGTAACATTACAAAGTTGATTATTCTGCCTATCACCACCGATGGATCGGTAGTGCCTAAAGCGTTGTGTAATTCAGAAAAACTCATGCCGGAAGAAATGGGGACAGCCGATCCGCCTACCGAACAGCTGCCGCCGGAGCATTGGGCGATTTTTTTGCCATCCAGGTTTGCCAAAGCCGGCAGCCCAGCCAGGGCAAAAAAGGCAATAATGACCAAAAGTGATTTAAAATTTTTAGGCATAGGTTTAGTTTTTATCATTGTAACAAAAAAAGAGGCCGTTGACAATTACTGTCGGCCTCTTTTACACTTATCTCCCGCTGGGGAGGATTAGCTTCTTGATCAAAATTATTTCGATCACTACCACTGCGGCAATAATGATATACAACCCGCTTAATAGTCCTATGCTAAACAAATCAAGCAAGGCATTAAAGATTGTGCTAATCAGATTTATTAATAGCTCAAACGGGTTACGTTGACTGTCGCTTAATCTGGACATATAGGCGATCTCTGTGCCATTTTCCTCGGCTTGCAATGAATACACATAGTCCTTCTTGACCAAGCCTAGATCCAAGAACTGCCTTACCCCGACGTGAGTCGGTCCGGAAGTATCATTGGAAGCCAACACGGTATAGGCTTTAGAACCTACAACACGGAACAATGTTTGTTCTTTGCACTGTCTGCTGTAAACTTCGCCTTTGTTACGCCTAACGTATTCATCCAGGTTGAAGCCTTGAGCTTTATACTCTCTTATTTGCTTCATAAACCTGCGATGTTCGGGCGTACCGGAATTTTCATATCCGTCAGGACCGTTAAGAGCTACCAGCAAAGCAATAATTAACATAAAGAGAATTACTGAAGAGACTATAACAGCTGCGACAACGCCGATCGGATATTGAGTATAAACGCGGCGCTGACTGGATTGCCTTGGGTTAGTTGGATCAACCGGCGGGACTGTACCGCTGTAGTCATGATCACTATTGCGATTGTAACCGCTATCTTCACCATCAGTGAATCTTGGGCGCTGATACATTCCCCTGTTGGCGTTTTCCTCTGCCGTAGTGTTATTAAACCTTACTCTAGTCCCTAGATATGCTGCCGGCTCGCTGTTTCCAGACTGAGTCGAATGGGCATTGGGATTAGTCACCACGATAATGCGGGAATTAGCTGTCTCTTGCGGTTGCTTCTGTTCTTCGAATTTAGTTATACTCACGATAAACCTCTATATTTATTTTTTGTAATATTCAATTGTAATGAACTTTGTATCCCAATTATAGCATATTTTGGCATAATTGTCAACCATAAACCAGGCTAAACTACTAAAAATAGCTTATATTAAATAAAAAAGACTGGTCGATTACCAGCCTTTAAGGTTCTTTTTGCTATTTGAGGATGTTTCTAGCCGTCAGTAATTATACAGCTCAATAAGCTTGTTTATCTCTTGATTATCCCATTGCAGCTTGGCAAAAATGTCATTAACGGCCAAGAATTGCATTCGAACAAACTCTATTGACGGAAGCTTAGCTTGGGCAAAGTGATATTTAAAGTTTGCCAAGAAATATCGATACCAATCTTGGCTATTGGTTAGCCTTGGCGATTCCAAGTCTAATGTTATGCCGATTGCTGACAAATAGTCACGATAACAAGCATAATGCCCTAAAAATTGGCCATCTTGCCCGTAAACAATATCATCATTATCCATAGCGACTGGCATCCCGCAACAGGCACATACTTTAGCATTAGCAAACTCCGCATAAGTCGACAAGGCCTTTTTGACATTGCTATTTTGCATGGAGTACCAACCAAAATACTTAAAGATTTTTAAAAAAACACTAGAAGCTACTTTTTTGGCTGCCGGCTTATCAATAAACATCAGGTCATGAATTTGAATCAAAGTAAAGAAAAATTCAAATGCCTGTTGAGGCTCGTTAATCCAGTCGGGTTTTTTGATAGGAATAATTATCCTATTCTTCGCTAAAGCCCGCCTAAGACAGCTGTAGTGCGTATAACGGCCATTAAAGCCAGGAATAAAGTCGGCGTTTGCCAAAGAGACCCTTGATTCACACATCGGGCAAATGGCAATTTTTGAGTTAATATGAGATCCAGACATTTCTATCCTCGTATTTTAATGAACAACTGGCTGCATAATAGTACGATTTTAGATATATGTCAATAGATATAAGTCAAAAGTCAAAAATTTTGATATTTTATCTTTACTCCAGGTGCGCCTTATTGCTTATTTCTGCCAATTTCTGGTTCAAGGAAGCTAATTCTGTTTGCGTGCAGTTTGTCGCCAGCCAGCGAGCGGCATCGCGGGCTTCTTGCATTAGAGCAAAGTCAAACAGGCTGGCTATCTTGAGTTCGGGAAAGCCTTTTTGAACCGTGCCATAGACTTCACCTGGACCGCGGAACTTGAGATCTTCTTGGGCCAAGGCAAAGCCTGAATTATATTTGGTCATCGCCTCAAGGCGCTGGCGGCTTTTGTCGGACAAATCGCCTGCCAACAAATAACAATACGACTGATGCGCTCCTCTGCCCACACGGCCGCGATATTGATGCAGCTGGGCTAAACCAAAAGACTCGGCTGATTCGATTAACATCACTGTCGCATTCGGTACATCTACGCCAACTTCTACCACTGCGGTCGCTACGATTAATTGGATTTGTCCTGAGGCGAAATCAGCCATCACCTGGTCTTTGGCCTTAGGCGTCAGCTTGCCATGCAGCAGGCCGATTTCGATATTGGCAAAAGCAGGGTCATTCTTGAGACGCTCGTATTCTTCTTTGACCGACTTAGTTCCAAAGTTATCAGCCGGATCAATCAAAGGACAAATAACAAAAGCTTGACGGCCGGCAGAAATTTCGGCTGCCACCATACCATAGGCTCGGTGCCGTTCGTGGTCCGCCACTACCTCGGTAATTATGGGCAAGCGATTCTTTGGCATTTCGGGTATCAACGAAACAGCCAGATCGTCATAAAGAGACAAGGCCAAAGTGCGCGGTATGGGGGTTGCGGTCATGGATAATAAATGAGGCTCAAAATTTGTATCGCTAGCCTTAGCCTTATCCGACAATGCCTGGCGTTGTTCTACGCCAAAGCGATGCTGTTCATCAATAATAACCAAAGCAAGATCGGGGTACTCCAGATCCGCCTGGATCAAGGCATGAGTGCCGATAATTACTTGCGCCTCTTTGACAATCTTATCGGCCTTTATCTTCTTGCCATCAGTTGATTGAGAATATTTTTTATCCGAACCGGTCAGCAGGCCGACTCTAATGCCTAAAGGCATCAACAAGCGGCTGATTGATTGATAATGCTGCTTGGCTAAAATTTCGGTTGGCGCCATTAATGCGGCCTGGCGATTATTCAATACAACATTAAGCATGGCGATAACGGCGACTATAGTCTTGCCCGAGCCGACATCACCTTGCAATAAGCGCATCATCGGCTTGTCCTTCGCCAGGTCTTGCAGTATTTCCCATGCGGCTTGGCGCTGGCCCGTTGTCAAGGCAAAAGGCAAAGAAGCCACAAATTTTCGAGTAGCCTCTTCTTGGAATTCAATCGCCTTAGCCTTGGTTTGCTCCAGACGCAATTTAACCAGTTGGGAGCGATATTGCACCAATAGCAGTTCATCAAAAGCCAGACGATGGCGGGCTGAATCCAAGTCTTTTTGATTCTTAGGGAAGTGCACCTGCAAGATTGCTTGGTTATAGGCCGACAAGTTGTAACGCTTAAGCATCTCATCGGGGAGCCACTCAGGCAGCTCTCCTGCTAGCTGTATCGCTTCTTTGATCCAGAAACGAAGTTGCTTTTGCGTCAATCCGGCAGTCAATGGATAATTCGGGATTAGTCCTTGGGTGTGGATAGACAAACCATTAACAATTTTCTCATAAGACGGAGAACTAAAATATAGACCGGCGAAATCTTCGTCGACTTTGCCGCTAATTGATAATTGATCACCAGCCTTGATGGTTGTAGCGATAAAGGGCTGATTAAACCAAACCGCCTTGATTGTATCGCTGTCATCACTGATTAATGCCTCGGTAATGCTGATCCGTTTGCGCGGGCTGCGTTTGCTGTCTATCATCTCGACCGTGCCGGTAATATTGCAGCGCTCCCCGGCTTTCAATTGGTTGATTTTTTTTGTCTCGGTAAAATCATCATAGCGAAAAGGATAGTAGCCTAGTAGATCGGCGACTGTCCGTATATCCAGTTTGCGTAATTTGGGCGCGGAAGCCTTGCCGACCTTGGGCAAAGACTCGATAGATGTTTGTGTATCCATGGTAGATAGTATATATAAGAAATCTAAATATTGGAATACAAAAAAAGCATCAATAAGTGATGCTTTTTTTAAAAAGATAATATTTTTTTACTTCTAACAGATCCCAGGGAAGGCTGAGATAAATAAACATGTGGTCTCGACAGGAATCGAACCTGTATCACCAGCTCCGCAAGCTAATGTCCTATCCGTTGAACGACGAGACCATGTAATGCAAATACCGTCAAACCACGGTAACTGCTAGAAAATAATTTACAATAAAAATATAAAAGTGTCAAATCTTCAAAATTCTGGCAAAAAAGTCAGTATTTGACTCATCCGTGCGATCAAGATCTTCCTTTAAATACCGTATTAGCAGGTTACGCACCTCGATTGGGTCCATTTCGTCCATTTGGATGCTATAACGAGGTCGAAAGAAGCCATGATGCGTCAAATAAAGGACTTTAAGGTCTTCGGCTGGCTTGAATATGATAGAAAAATTGGTAAAATCATCATAATCGAAGAATGTATCATCAATTACGATGCCTTCGGTGCCGATAATAAAATCAACGAGCCTTGGTTCATGTGAGTCGTCTATCATTAATACAACGGTAGCAAGGATAATTATCAAGGCAAACAAAAAATTGGTGCTAGAAAACATGAAATTAGGCGTTTTAAAGCACAAAAACAACAAAACAGCATCAATTATAATCAATAAAACATACCAAATTTTTTCTCGATCATGCTTTATGAATTCAGGTATTTGCCACGATGCGAGTTCCTGGCCGTAATTAGCTCCCGCCATATGAGTAAATTGACAATAGTGGTTTCTTAAGTTATATTAATCATAGCAAAAAATAGTTTGCATAGCAACAAGCCAGTTTATAAAGTTTATAAAGTTCGTAAAGTTTATAAAATTAGATGTATAAACTCTTTTTTATAATATAAACCTAGAGATCTGCTAGATTCGCCCGAGGCGGACCACTTTATTTGTCATTCCCGCGAAGGCGGGAATCTAAACAATAAATACAGCACAAAACGTTATTTAAGAGCATTGATAACCATGGAGAGGTGCCAGAGTGGCCGAATGGGGCATCCTGCTAAGATGTTAACTGAGCAATCGGTTCGAGGGTTCGAATCCCTCCCTCTCCGCAATTTTTCGAAAAGGGTTTCGGAACCAAAAATATGGTCGGCACGAAGTGCCGTCTGTTCTGAATTCCCCCCAAAAAGTCCTGAATCCAAAAGGGCTCGCCACGCAGAGCGTGGCTCAAAAAGTACGGTTCGATCTTTAATTAAAAAGTTCGAACCGACTTTT
>JBAXSE010000036.1:0-7080 GCA_037130845.1 Candidatus Falkowiibacteriota bacterium
ACAGCAATTATCTCTCATCTGATACCCCGTCAGCTTGCTGCGGGGTAATTCATTATTTGATATTATTTGACGGCGAACTCAATCTGGTCCTTTAGCCCGACATTAATAGTGACCAGGTCGCCTTCTTTGATCTTGCCTTCGATAATCTCCATGGCTAATTCGTCCAAGATCAGTTCTTGGATTTTGCGCTTGAGCGGGCGGGCGCCGAAGGTCTGGTCGAAGCCTTTGTTAGCCAGCAGTTCTTTGACCTTTTTGGCTATGCGCAGTTTGATGTCTTTGTTGCCCAGGCGCAATTCGACTTTGGCTAGTTCCAGGTCGACAATCTTGGCCAGTTCTTCTTTGGTCAAGGATTTAAAGATAACGATATCATCGATACGGTTAAGAAACTCCAGTTTGAAGTTTTGGCGCAAGATCTTGTCGATGCGTTCACGCATTTCATTCTGGCGGAATTTGTCCGCTTGCGTTTTGTCAGTGGTGTCCAGAAAACCGATAGAGAACTCTTGGATGACTTCGTTGCCCAGGTTAGAGGTCATGATGATGATGGTATTCTTAAAGTTAGCAACGCGGCCTTTGGAGTCGGTCAGTTGGCCGTCGTCTAGTATTTGCAATAGCATATTGAAGACTTCCGGGTGCGCTTTTTCGATTTCGTCAAACAGAATAACCGAATATGGTTTGCGGCGGATTTTGTCCGTCAGTTGTCCGCCATCATCGTGGCCGACATAGCCAGGAGGCGAGCCGATCAGTTTGGCGGCTGAATGTTTCTCCATAAACTCGGACATATCGATGCGGATCATCGCTTGTTCGTCGTTGAATATAAATCCGGCCAGAGCTTTGGCTAGTTCGGTTTTGCCGACGCCGGTGGGACCGACAAACAAGAAGGAACCGATCGGCTTCTTTTCTTCGTTGATGCCGGCGCGGGAACGGCGGATAGCGTTCGAGACTGCCTTGATGGCGATGTCTTGGCCGATGATGCGTACGCCCAATTCCGATTCCAAACGGGTCAGCTTCTTGATTTCCGATTCTAACATTTTGGATACCGGGATGCCGGTCCAGCGGGCAACAACTTTGGCCACATCCTCGGCGGTGATTTCTTCCTTTAATATCTTTTGGCCTGAGGATTGGATTTTAACCAGCTCGGTTTCTAATGTTTTGATTTCTTTTTCCAGCTCGGGAATGCGGCCATAACGGATCTCGGCAACCTTGGCCAGATCTTCGCCGTTTCGTTGGAAGATATCGGCCTGCAGTTTCTGTTCGTCGATTTCTTTCTTGGCGGCGCGAATGCCGGAGATAATAGTTTTTTCGTTCTGCCAGTGCAGTTCCAATTGGTGGGAAACTTCTTTGATCTTGGCTAGACGCGCGTTAATAGTACGGGCTTTGGCTTGCACCTTCTTTTTCTCTAAATCGTTTTCTGCCGATCGCAGTTCTTGATCGGTGCCGGCTTTGGCGATTTCGAGGCGTTTAATTTCACGGCGTTGGGCGTCCAGTTCGTCCGGGCAGGAATCGATTTCCATGCGCAAAGCGCTGCAGGCCTCGTCCATCAGGTCGACTGCCTTGTCAGGCAAAAATCGATCGGCGATATAACGATGTGAAAGTTTGACAGCCGCAACAACTGCTGAGTCGGTAATCTTGACGCCATGATGAACTTCGTATTTTTCTTTGATGCCGCGCATGATGTCAATGGCGTCTTCGAGCGACGGTTCCTTGACGTAAACAGGCTGGAAGCGGCGTTCCAGAGCGGAATCCTTTTCGATATATTTTTGGTACTCTTTGGTGGTAGTTGCGCCGATGGTAATAATCTCGCCGCGCGAGAGGGCTGGCTTAAGCATATTGGAAGCATCCATCGATCCTTCGGAGGCGCCGGCGCCGACAATTGTGTGCAGCTCGTCGATGAACAAAATAATCTTGCCGCCGGCAGCCTTGATTTCTTTAAGTACGGATTTTAGGCGCTCTTCAAACTCGCCGCGGAATTTGGTGCCGGCAATCAAGGCGCCCAAGTCAAGGCTGACCAAGGTTTTGCCCTTGAGCGTTTCCGGCACATCGTCTTCGACGATGCGTTGGGCCAGTCCTTCGATGATGGCAGTTTTGCCGGTGCCGGCGTCGCCGATTAATACCGGGTTGTTCTTGATGCGGCGTGATAGCACTTGCATGATGCGGCGGATTTCTTCGTCACGGCCGATCACCGGGTCCAGTTTGCCATTTTTGGCTAGTTCGGTCAGATTGATGGTATATTTTTCTAAAACACGATGTTGGTTTTCGGTCGAAGGGGAATCAATCTTGGTATTGCCGCGCAAGTCTTTGAGGATCAATAGCATCTTGTCATAAGTGATGCCGATTTCAATCAAGATTTTTTTGGCTTTGCATTTAGCTTGCAACATGCCCAATAAGATGTGTTCGGTGGAGATATATTCATCGCTCATCTTGATCGATTCGGCGTTTGACGCTTCAAAGACCTCGGCCATTTCCTGGGTGCCTTGTACCATGCCGATGCTGGCTTGGACTTGGTTCTTGGGCAAGTTTTCGATCTCAATCTCGCATTTTTCGATTACCATGCCGTCGTCAATCTTAAATTTGTCCAAAATTGAGCGCACCAAGCTATCAGGCTGCTCGATGAGCGCCAGCAGCATGTGCAGGCTGCCGATGTGTTGTTGGCCGAATTCTTGGGCGATTACCTGGGAATTAATAATAGCTTCTTGAGCTTTATGGGTAAATTTATCAAACATAGGATTAATTGAATTGTTAGCACTCTTATATATAGAGTGCTAAGATAATATACTATTTGGGCTAATTGATGTCAACATCTGGAGATATTTTGGCTAATATAAGGCAAAATAATGATACAGTTTTTTCTTCAAACGGGGGCTTACAGTGCTGGGGAAGAATTTTGGCAGTTGGCGCGTTTTTGCTTGAATATTTGCGGGTTATTAGCTAAAATAAGTTTATGAAAAAAATAAAGATAATGGGAGTAAATCTGGCAGTGTTGCCTGTGCCGGAAGTGTATCAAATTATAGGCCATTTTTTGCTTTCTCGGCGCGCTCGGCAGATTGTTACGCCGAACCCGGAGATTTTGCTGGAAGCGGAGCACAATGACGAATATGCCTATGCTTTAAATGGGGCCAATCTGGCGGTGCCGGATGGCTTTGGCTTATCAATTGCCGGCTGGGTAAAGGGCGCGCGCTTGTCGCGAGTGCCTGGTTCCGATTTGGTGCCATACATTATAAAGAAAGGCGGCGAGCTGGGCTTGCGTCAAGCTGCCATTAGTTGGCGGGGCGGATTGTCTTCGGCCGAACAAATAAAAGCAGTTCTCAATAAAATGGCTCCCGGGTCCCGTGTTCGTATTTTTGAGCTGGAGCGGGGAGAGGATCTGCCAGTTGAGTATTTTGATTTTGATCCGCAGGTGGTCTTGGTTTCCTTGGGCGCGCCATGGCAGGATATTCTGGCGGCTCGTCTGCGCGATGAAGGCCGCAGCCTGCGCCTGGTAATGGGCGTAGGCGGCAGCTTTGATTTTCTGACCGGCCTTGCCAAGCGGTCGCCGCGAATCCTGCGCAGCATCGGTTTGGAATGGTTGTGGCGATTGGTGCGTTATCCGCGCGCGCGGACAAAGCGAGTGCTGCGAGCCGTGATTGTCTTTCCTCTCCATTTTATAATACGCGATTTTATCAATAAGTATTTTTATCGCCCGAATGTCGTTGGTTTTATTTATGACCGTCAGGGGCGGGTGTTGTTGCTAAACTCCAATAAAGAGCCTCGCGATTTTTGGAAATTACCCCAGGGGGGTATAGAAGCAGGCGAAAGCCCGCAGCAAGCGGTTTTGCGAGAAATGTCCGAAGAGCTGGGTGTCACCAATTTTAAACTGCACGCTTGTTACCGCCACGTCTTCAAATACCGCTGGCCCAAGCATTATGATTTGGGCGGCTACAAGGGACAGCAGCAAAGCCTTTGCCTATTGGAATACCTCGGACAGCCCGATGATATTAAATTGTCAGCCGAAAATAAGGACTACAAATGGGTGCCTATGGATCGATTGCTGCAAGAGGCTGATCCGGTGACCAAAATGGCCTATACTAAATTCCGTGATTTGTTCCATAACTATAGCCAGAAGATAAAACAGTAAAAAATTAAGATTATATATATGGAAAAAGCTAGACTAAGACTTGCGCCCAGCCCGACTGGATTCCTGCACATCGGTAATTTGCGCACCGCTCTGCATGGCTATCTGCTGGCAAAATCAAAAAAAGGCTTGGCAGAAGGGCAAGGCAAATTTATTTTACGCATCGAGGATACAGACGAAAAGCGCGAGGTAGAAGGAGCGGTAGAGGGCCTGATAAAAGTCTTGGATTGGGCTGGGATCAAATTTGACGAAGGCCCTGGCATTGGCGGAGAATTTGGCCCTTATGTGCAGACCCAGCGCCTGGATACATATGATTTTTATGCTAAAAAATTATTAGCCGAGAATTCCGCTTATCGTTGCTTCTGTACTCCGGAACGCTTGCAAGAAATGCGCGAGAAACAATCTGACATGAAGCTGCCGCCTCGCTATGACCGCCTTTGCCGCAATCTAAACGTCGAGCAGATTAAGGAAAACATGGATCAAGGCAAGCCTTATGTGGTTCGTCAAATGATGCCCTTGGAGGGCGAGGTAATAGTTAATGATATCTTGCGCGGCGAGATTAAGTTTAATGCCTCTGATCTGGATGATCAGGTTTTGGTCAAGTCTAACGGTGTGCCTACTTATCATTTTGCCAGTGTGGTTGATGACCATCTGATGGAAATAACCCACGTCACTAGAGGCGATGAATGGCTGCCTAGTTTCCCTAAAAATGTTTTATTATATCAAGCTTTTGGCTGGGAAGTGCCAAAATTCATCCATCTTGCCCTAATTCTAAACAAAAGCGGCGGCAAGCTGTCCAAGCGCCAAGGCGATGTTTTTGTCGAGGATTTTCGCGCCAAGGGATATCTGCCCGAAGCGATTATCAATTTTTGCGCTTTGATGGGTTGGCATGACAAGACAGACAAGGAGCTGTTTACTATGGACGAATTATTGGAATCTTTCAGTCTTGATGGCATGGGCGCCAGTCCGGCGATTTTTGATCTGGACAAGCTGGATTATCTCAATGGCTATTATTTGCGGCGGAAATCCGTCTCCGAGTTGGCTGTGTTAATCAGGCCGTTTTTGACCGAAAACCTGGTTCAAGCGCATTTTAGCCTACAGACGCCGGCTTATTTGGAAGCGGTTGCGGCGACGGTGCAGGAGCGGCTGAAAAAATTGTCAGACGTGGTGGATATGACCAGATTTTATTTTATCGACAAGCTAGCCTTTCCCAAGGAGATGCTGGCTTGGAAAACCATGACGTCCCAACAGGCAATCATCAATCTGCAAGAGCTCAAAACAATCCTGGAGCAGATTAGCATTGATGATTGGCGGACAGCCAAGCTGGAGGAATCAATTATGGCTTGGCTGAAAACAAATGACAAGAAAGTCGGTGAATATTTGTGGCCCTTGCGCGTGGCCCTGACCGGCGAGAAATACAGCCCCGGCCCCTTTGAAGTGATGGGCGTAATGGGCAAAGAAAACAGCCTCAAGCGGGTAGACCAGGCGATCGCATAAATAAACATATAGAAAAGTCAAAACTCAATATCTTTGACTTATTACTTTTAACTTTTGAATTATCAAGGCTTTTGCCTTGATTTTTCTTTTTGTGCTATAATAACTTTATGTTTAATAGTAAAAAAGTTATCCCCATCGCCGGTGTCTGTTTGATGTTGCTTGGCTTCGCTGTCTGGCGTGTTTATGACGCCCTGGGCCAAGCGGCCGATTTGGCGACGACTGCGCCCACAATGCAAGCAAGCAATCCAGAGATTGAACGAATCAACCAGGATATCTCAAGCAAGAAAAGTTCGATCGACCAGCTTAAGAGCAGACAGAACCAATACAAGCAGGCCATCCAAGAAAAACAAGCCGAACAAGACAGCCTGCAAAATGAATTGGCCATCTATGATAATCGTATCGCCGCCGCCCAGGCGAATATCGAAGACGTCCAATTGAACATCGAGAAAACAGAATTAGAAATCAAGAAAATTGATCTTCAGATCCAAGATAGCCAGGCGGATATCGAAAGACAGAGGCAAGAGATTGCAACGGCCTTGGGCATCCTGTATCAGACCGGCGACAAGAGCGATCTGGAAATCATGTTGCTAAATAACAATCTTTCTGATTTTATCGATCAAGTGCAGCACATTAAGGATCTAAATAACGGCATCAACGAACGCTTGCAGCAAATCAAGGAAACGATCAAACAGCTGGAGAATAATCGCTTCGATATGGCCTTTAAGCGCCTAACTCTAAAAAGCTTGCAGGAAGATTTGCAAAACAAGCTGGCAGACTTAACCGCCGAAAAAGAAGGCAAACAGATGGTGCTCAGCCAGACTAATCAATCGGAGTCGGAGTATCAGCGTTTGTTGGGCTTAGCCTTGCAGCAAGAGCGCCAGGCGGATGCCGATGTCAGCAAGCTGGAAGCACAGGTGCGTTTAAAGCTTGCCAATTCAAGCAAATTTAAGGAAATTGGCGAAACCTCAACCGGCTATATCTGGCCGGTGCCCAAGAATACCATTACTGCTTATTTCCATGATCCCAGCTATCCTTTCCGCAAGGTTATGGAGCATCCGGCTGTTGATATTAGGGCCGGGCAAGGCACGGTTGTTAAGGCGGCGGCTTCCGGCTATGTGGCGCGAGTCAAAGTCGGCACAGGCGGCAGCTATGGCTACATTATGATTGTTCATCCGGACGGGCGCTCTACTGTTTATGGCCACGTCTCCAAGATCTATGTGTCCGAAGAGCAATATGTAAACCAGGGCGATGTCATAGGCTTGTCCGGCGGTATGCCAGGCACCAACGGAGCCGGTCCATACACTACCGGTCCTCACTTGCATTTTGAAGTACGCATGAACGGCATCCCGACTAATCCACTAGATGTTTTGCCCTAGTTGACAGAATATCAATTTAATCATTATAATACCCTCCGGTTAATTGAACTGTACCCCAAAAAGTGGACACGCTAGTGTCCACTTTTTTCTTTTGCTGAA
>JBAXSE010000037.1:0-7028 GCA_037130845.1 Candidatus Falkowiibacteriota bacterium
ATGAGTGCCCGCTAGGAGTTTTTTAACCGTGTCCACTAAAGTGGGTACAGTTCAGAACGGGAGTTTTATATTACGCGGACGCTAAATATTAGTTTTTAGGAAGCTTTTGAGTTTGGCGGTCAGTGAAAAGTCTTTTAATTTGATTGGCTTGTGGGTGAATAGTTTATAGCCCTTAGTGTGATAGCGGGGGACCAAGTGCCAATGGACTTGTTTGGCTTCATCCATGTAGACTAGATAGACTTTGTCTACTTTGAGGGCCTTGAGCATGGTGTTGCGGATCTCATCCACTTTGTCCATTAGATATTCATAATCCTTTTTGCCTAGCAGATGCAGGTCAGCTACTTTGGCTTTCCAAGCGACTACGGTATGGCCGGCTGCCAGCGGTTCGTTGGCTAGACAGGCGTAGAGTTTTTTGTCTTGATAAATAATCGCGTTTTTATTCGGTTTTGGAAACATAATTTTAAATTAGTTGTTGTTAGTCGCTTTGGGTGCCGAGATGGCCCAGAGGTAATCATACAATCCCTTCATGCCGGCGGTGATGGACTCGTGTTTGGTCATGGCCAGGAAGGGCGGGTTGCCGGAGAAATTGATCAGCATGCCTTTGACTATCCAGAGTGACCCTTGGAAGGCTAAGTGCTGGGGCAGTTCGCGGATGGTGATGAGCTGGCGGGTCAGCTTGTCCGGCTCGATGCCGGTGTAGGAGCCGGCCGGCACCAGGGTGCGGGTGATGATGCCTTTTTTCTGCTTGAGGCTGACGATGATATTTTCCATATCATCCGGGAAAATCTTGCGGTAGTTGCCTTCGCCCGGGGTGTCGATGGTGTAGATGATGTCGCCTTTGCCCAGGCTGTTGAGTGTCTTCTCGATGAACTGCTTGATGCTCCTTTTGTTGTCGCAGATCTTGGCTTGGGGGAAGCGGCCTTGGAGTTGGTAGAGGTCGGGCAGGGCCAGTTGCAACTTTTCGGCCACGGCCAGTTTGAGCTTGAGGCTGTCCAGCAAGACTTGGGGCGATTCGATCCAATAGGAGGTGATGCCTTTGTAGACGTGGGTGGTCAGGTAGTTCTCGCCGGCCAGCTTGGCCAGGATGCTGATGGCGGTGGTGCGAGGCAGCTCGGCCGCCTTGGCGATCTGCGAGGCTTTGGCTTCGCCCAGGCTGGCCAAGGCCAGATAGACGGCGGCTTCGTTCTTGTGGAAGCCCAGCTCTTTGAGGTAGTTTTTAATCTCTTTGGTCATATTTTTGGCTGTTGTCGAAAAAGTTCGACAATAATAGCTTTATTTTACCTTAATCTAAGGACAATTTCAAGCCTGGTGCCAAAAAGCGCTATATTCCTATAATAGCTTTTTAATTGCGTGATATATTGCAATCACAACAGTTCATTAACAATCAATCAGAGGATAGCCATGGAAGCGGTTTATGTTTATGCCGGAACCTTTGCTCCGCCTACGCGGGGACACATCAGTATTATCCGCCAAGCGGCGGCCATCTTGCCGGCTCTGCTGGTGGTCTGTTCCGAAAATCCGAACAAGACCGATAAATGGTTTACGCCGGATCAGTGTAAGGCGATGTTTGCGGGCTACTCTTTGCCTCGGAATGTCACGGTGCTGACCTTGGCTGAATTCAAGCAGTTATCGCCCCGGAAGTCGAGTATCGTGTTGATACGAGGTTTGCGGGATGCCAGCGACTGCGCGCAGGAACAAGCGGTGATGATGCTTAATCGCGAGCAGTTCGGGATTACGAAATATTTCTATATCTTCGGTGCTGACAAGTATCGTGATGTCTCATCAACCGCTGCCAGACAGGCAGCTGAACAGTTAGATCTGCGCAGCCTCTATCGCCTGGTTTCGCCTTTGGTCATTTCCGCTTTGTTAGAAAAAGTGTTGCGGGCCAGGAATATCTTTCTGGTAGTCGGCCAGCCCGGTTCGGGCAAGTCAACTTTCCTGGATATGCTACATCAGCTTGATGGCCAAAATTATGTCATCAAGACCGATGAGTTCAACAAGCAGTTGCGGCCGCTGTTGCAAGCCCAGCTGGGTGAAGGCGATCTGATCAAGCTGGCTACGGATGACGAAGCTAGACTGAAGAAAGCGATAGTCGGACCTTGGTTCGAACTGTTGCGCGCAGCTTTGAGGACGGTGCCGGCTGGAGCCAATGTCTTGGTCGAAGTAGCCTACGGGCTGCAAACCGACAAGCTGATCCTCCGCTTCTTGGGCGGCAAGGTAATTTATCTGGGTTGCGGCGATGATCGTCGGAATCTGGAAAGAGTGATTGCTCGCGGCACGCCCGAGCTGGCCGGTTTCATCTCTAGGATTCCTGGCAGGGCCGAGACGATGAGTCTGGCAAAAAAATATAAACTGGCGCTTGGCATCATCGATACCGATTGTTCTTTGGAAACTCTGCGCCTCAAGGCAGGGCAAGTAAATTCTTTAATCACAGGAGGAAAAAATGTTTACGATCTTTGAAAAATTGTTGCTCGGGCATTTGATCGGTGATTATCTGCTCCAGCCTAAGGCGATGGCAATCGCCAAATCGGCTAAAGGTCTGACGGGTTGGACATATTGCCTAGCGCATTGTTTGATCTACACCTTATCCATCTGCCTGATGACAGCTACTGTCGATCCGCTTAAAATCGCGTTGATTTTCTGTAGCCATTTTCCAGTCGATAGATGGTCCCTCGCTGATCTCTGGCTTAAGCAGATTAGAGGTAGAAGTCTGAAGGAGGCCTTTTGCTCCACAGACCCGCTACGGGAAGTAGATGTGGCGTTTTCCGCCATCGTCTATACGGTAGTCGACAATACCATCCATCTCTTGCTGATGGCCGCCATCTTCAAGTTCTTTTAATGGGATTCGTCCCAGTCTCCCGTTTCACTCCAGCACGCAATGTGCTGGAGTCTTTTTTTGTCCGTCCGGCGGCTGAGAAAAAAGTCCACTGCAGTAAACTAGTTTACTGCAGTGGACTTTAGTAGTCTGAAGTGAAAAATTTAGAAGCTTTCGCTGTTGAATCTGGTGATTTCGCCTCGGTCCAAGTTGCGGCGGTAGACGGCGGCGAAGAGCCAGCCAATGAGCAGCAGATAGACAACGGACAATAGCAAGGCTAGCAAGAGATTGCCGCTGACCTGGGAAAAAGTGGCCCCGTGGTAGACCAGCGCGCGCAAGCTTTCGAAGACGTAGGAGGCCGGGGTTAATTTGGCCACTAGCTGCAGGCCGGCGGGCAGAGCAGCTACCGGATAGAAAACGGCTGACACGACGCCGATGACGCTCGCGATCGGCCAGGCTAGCCATTCGGCAGTGGAACCGAAACGGAAGACGATAACTGATGACATGATACCCATGGCCATGCCGAAGACGAACAAGACCAGCATGAAGGGCAGCAGCATCAGGCTGAGGCTGAGGATATTGTAGCCGAAGAAGATGCCAGCCAGCAGGGCGATCAGGGTGAAATTGACGATGCCGGTGACAACGCTGTTTAGGATCAGGCCGGTCAGATACTCACGAATCTTGAGCGGTGAGGCAAAAATATTGATAAAATTTTGACTCCAGATGTCTTCCAGAAAACCGGTCAAGATTGATTGCTGGACGCGAGAGCTGAATTCCCACAGCACCAAAGCGCCGAGGATGGCGGAAACATAGTTGAAGGTTTGTATGCCCAAGCTGCCGACATATCGGCTGATGAAGCCCCATTCGAAGATGCTGATAATAGACCAGATGAAGACAGTGAAAAAGCGGATGGGGCTGCCGCGGAGCAAGAACCATTGCCTGATGAAGATGGCGTATATCCTATCGAGATTCATATTAGTTTTCGCTATCCAGTGGTTCGTTGGCCACTGCGATGAATAATTCTTCCAGATCTTGGCTGCCTCTTTCGGCCGGCAATACTTTGGGGTCGCCGCTCAATAAGATCCGACCATGTGACAGGAAGGAGACTTGGTCGCAAGTTTGCTCGATCTCTTTCATATTGTGCGAGGTCCAGAGGACGGCTGCTTGGTGTTTTTTGACATAGGCTACAATCAATTTCCTGACGATGCCGGCTATCTGCGGATCCAAGGAAGCGGTCGGTTCATCCAGGAATAAGAGCTTGGGAGTATTGATGATGGCCTTGGCGAAATTCAGCCGGCTCTGCTCTCCGGACGATAGCACTCCCGCCTTGGTGTTGGCGAACTTTTTGAGATCGAATTCTTCCATCAGTTGCCCGATCTTTTCTTTGAGGTCGGGAACAGAATAGAGCTTGCCGAAAACGTAGAGGCTTTGATAGACAGTCAGATTATCAGGCAATGAGGAATAGACGGCGGAGAAATTGGTGCGTTTGTTGATGGCGCTGCGATGCTTGGCGGCATCCAAGCCGAACATCTCGATGCTGCCGGTAGTCGGCGTTACCAGGCCCATGATCATATTGATAGTCGTGGTCTTGCCGGCGCCGTTGGGCCCCAGCAAGCCGATAATCTGGCCTTCTTGGATTTCCAAAGAGACGTCGCGCACAGCCTGGACTTTGCCGAAGCTCTTGCTGAGATTTTTAATTTTCAAAATTGTTTTGGGCATAATATTTATTTGAGGCCGTCCAGATAGTTGGAAAATTCTTGCCAGATCGTTTCCAGATATTCCGGGCCTTTTTCTTGGAATGCTTGCGTATCGGTGATGTTAAATTTTAGAGTGTGGTCCGTATGGCCTGGGCCGTAGTCGGTTTTGTCCATGGTCAGTGTTACGGCTTGGCCGCCTAGCTGATTATTTATCTTGGTCTCTAGGCTACGAATCTGCTTTTTGAAAAGCTCTTGTTGTTTCGAGTCGTGTTCACTTGTGACTTCGTCTTCGACATAGGTCAGATAAGGATTCTTGGCCTGCTTAGGGTGGCCATAGCAGCTTTCGGTCGGGGTCAGGGGTAGCGTAAAAAACTTTTCGATAATCGGTATCATTTCTTGGTCCAGTTCCTTGGATTCGATAGAACGGTGTAACATCCGCAGGTCGTCCGGGTCTTTGGCAAATTTTTTTATAGGACTGAATGTTTCTTTCATAAGGTTTTTAGTAAAGTCAGATTCATTTTATTCTTGTTGACGAAGTTCTGGGTAGTTTTAGTGATTTTTTTGGTAGCTAAACTGTAGGAGTAATAACTAGTCCAATCTTTGCCTGTCAATGAAAAATAGACACTTGTCTTGTCTTTGCCTAGACCGATAAAATAATAATTTATTTGAGGATATACGGTTCCAAATCGTGCGCTATTTTTTTGGTTATTATAAGTGCAATAGAGAGGCGAAAGTGTTTTGGTGTTGTAGATCTGTTTACCGTCATTAGACGTAAAGCCTTTGAACAATGGTTCTATTTTTTTTGCATCTGCTTCGCTGCTTATTGACCTTTGTTCGCAACCTTTGCTCTCGACTATATCTTCAATAACATCATAACTGTCTTTGCCTGAATTAAAATAGAGAATATAGGGTTTGTTGTCTTGGCAGATTGCGCAAAATTCCACATTGATGTCGGTCAGTATTTTTTTGTTGCCTATATCGACAAATTTCCAGGAGTAAAAATCTTCGCCGCCTTCATAGGGATCATTATGAACAAAAGTGACAAAGACATTCTTGACGTCCGTCTTATATAACTTGAAACTAGTCTGTCCGCCACGCATCCACCAATCTGTCTGAGGAGACTCAAAATCATTTGTATTGAAATTTTTGCCTTCCAGTGTCTTATTGTTTAGTAGAAAGCTATAAAAATAAAATTGTTGCCGATCATTCCAGACGGCGCTGATGGTCGTGTTCCTTGACTTATAAATAGTGACGGGCTTGAGAGGTTTTGATACCTGCGCTTGAACCGTCTGACCGACCGTCAGTAATAATGATAACAAAACAATGATTATTACTTTTTTCATAGTGATTTATTGATTATTCATTTCTATAGATACGATGCCTTGTTGTTCGGTGCTCCAGAGATAGCCTGTGTATTTTTCTAGATCGGGGATGTCAATCGGTAATGCTGTCTGTGGCTTGGTAAAGGCGATGATAGCCTTAAACTTCTTGGCGGCAATCTGGTCTTTAATTTCGCATTTGTCCAGGTCGCCGGACAGGATGAGTTTGGGCAAGCCATGACAGGCGTCAAAGACGGCCTGGCTGAAGACTTCCATATTTTTGATAAGTACTACACGCTCCTTGAGATCGGGCAGTTGCAAGATAGCCTGCATGAACAATCGTTCGTTACCGCTTTCCAGAATAATAGCCTGGGAGTCCGAGTCTAATTGGTCCGCGTCGGTGGCGTAGATAATCTTGTTTTCATGGCCTTGGGTTTGTTCCAGAAAATTATCTTTGGCTGCCGGGTAAGCCGTCAGCATCAAGACTTTGGCGCCGCGTAAAAACAGATCGGCCAACACTGTAATAGAAAAATGAGAACCGCCGCTTTTTTCGGCATAAGTGATCAAGCAGGGTAGGGCGTCTGTGCTGAAGTGGTATTCTTGATTGTCGAGCAAAATTTTGTCCGCCATATTATTTATTTTCGCGTGTTTCTTGGTAGGGGATGATAGTGTCGGAGATGACTCGGACTTCTTCGTCGCTATAGATCTTGAGGACTTTGTAGCTGCCTTTGGTGATGTTGTGTCCGACCGTGATTTCGGTGACGATGATGCGGGCGATGGCCTGCCAGTCGGCGGTCAGCAGTTCCATGGGAGTGTCCAGCATATACAAACGGTGCTTGTTCCTCTGGAAAGGGTATTCTTGGCCGACTACCAATAATTCGCGTTCGATGAGCCCATCGGTGGGGCTGAGTTTGAGACTGCCTTGTTGTGACCAGATTGCGCCCATATGTTTGGTTTAGATAAATAATAGCTCTATATATCATACTCTATTCTGGCAAAAAGGGAAGAATAGGCTATTATTATCTGAGGCATTTGCGATTGTTTTTTGCTGGTAATTTGCTATAATAGTTATTCATGAGAAATAATGCGAAGCATATGACCTTAACACCAGAACAATTCAACCAATTATCTACCAAGGCCGAGTTTAATCCCTTGGGGTAAATTCCCCGCAGCTTGCTGCGTATTGAATGATGGCAT
>JBAXSE010000038.1:0-6952 GCA_037130845.1 Candidatus Falkowiibacteriota bacterium
GAAATGAAATTGCGTGTGCATTTTACCTCCTGTACTCCAGGAGGTCTCCCCACAAAGATGAGGTTGTGTAATTGCAATAAATATAATCAGAGTCGCGATAAAAGAACTATCGATATTCATAATTCGGAAAAGCTCTACTTAATTAGTTTTAAGCTAACAGCTTGACTACTGGTTTAGGAGATCCATGGGCGTACCGCCTGCCTGCCGGTGGGCAGAGAGATAAATACAGGAGGGGACGAACCTCAAGTAATTGGAAAGTTTTTACTACAATTGTGATATTTTTCACAGTAGCACCTGTTCAGGAGATCTCCGTGTTCACGGAGATAAATATGCTAGGGACGAATTTGACGCTCCGGCAGTTTTGATTTTCTTGCATAATTAAATTAATCCTTATTCTTCGTGGGGAGATCCACGCGTTCGCGCGGATGAATACATTATGATTATTCTAGGCATTGACCCGGGCATCGCCGACACCGGCTATGGCGTTATCGAATCTGACAAAGGCAATGTCCGTTGTTTGATTTATGGCAGCATTAAGACGCCAGCTGGTATGCCCTTGGCAGAGAGATTATTGCTCTTAGCGGATGAATTGGATGGAATTGTCGCCAAGTATCAGCCTCAGGCGGCGGCTATCGAAGAATTATTTTTTTCCAAAAACGTGAAGACCGCTTTGGTGGTTGGCCAGGCCAGGGGAGTGGCTATGTTGTCGCTGGCTCGCCAACATCTTTTTATTTTGGAGTACAAACCATCGCAAGTGAAACAGGCGGTCAGCGGTTTCGGCGGCGCCGACAAACAACAAGTGCAGCGGATGGTGCAATTGATTTTAAAACTGGACGAACTTCCCAGGCCCGATGATGCCGCTGACGCTCTGGCTATTGCCATCTGCGCTTCTTCTGATAGGCGTCTATCGCATTTATCCCCGGTACTCCCGGGGATCTCCTAGATTAGCAGTAAGATTATATTTATAGTTAATTAGCTAAGGCATTTCCAAACAAAGAATATCGATATTTATTGTTTCCCGACTCTATTTTTATGTTGTTGAATTACGCAATCACGTCTTTGTGGGGAGATCTCCGGTCCGCCAGCTGGAGGAGGAGATAAATGCAAGCAGAGCTTAACAAGGCTCTTTTTTTGATTGACAACACCCTATAAATAGCGTATTATTATTAAGTTATAAAAATAAATCATCGGATTTAACCTGCTTATTTTTCTTCGTTTTTATAAAAGTGAGTGAAGCAAACATGATATTTTTGATTTTTGATATTTAATTTTTGATATTTTACCCGTATGTATATCACTTGGCTAGGACATTCTTCTTTTCGTTTGCAGGACAAGGTCGGCGCCGAAGGCGTTTCTTTGGTTACCGACCCTTTTGATCCGGAAAAGACCGGCCTAAAATGGCAGTCTTTGGAATCCGATATCGTAACCATCAGTCATCAGCATGCCGACCATAATTATCTTAAGGGCATCAAAGGCGATCCTTTTACTGTCGATTGCGCCGGTGAATATGAATTCAAAGGTATCTATGTTGAGGGTGTCGATTCTTGGCATGACCAGGAAAACGGCAAGGATCGCGGAGCTAATGTTATTTATCGCATTGAGATCGACGACCTGACGGTTACGCACTTGGGAGATCTAGGCGCGATATTAGATGCCAAGCAAATTGAACATTTAGAAGGGACTGATATATTATTGATACCGATCGGCGGCAAATATACTCTGGATGCCAAGTTGGCGGTAGAAGTGGTTAATCAATTAGAACCGCGTATTATAATCCCGATGCACTATATGGTCCCGGGATTAAAATATGACTTGGCGCCTCTGGATAAGTTTATCAAAGAGCTAGGCTTGCCGCCTCGCTACGAAGATAAGCTAAAAATCAGCAAA
The DNA here is from genome assembly GCA_037130845.1 of Candidatus Falkowiibacteriota bacterium. Taxonomy (GTDB): domain Bacteria; phylum Patescibacteriota; class Patescibacteriia; order Patescibacteriales; family Patescibacteriaceae; genus 1-14-0-10-37-14. Next base: position 1,888 of record JBAXSE010000038.1, read on the forward strand.
CGCGACCTGCCGGTAGAAAACAGCGAACTAGTAGTCTTGAGCCTGTAGTCAAAATTGTGTATTGATTGAATTATTTTTTAACTTTTTGACTATTAGCTGTTAGCTAAATTATTTTAAAAATAAAAAATTTAAAAATTAAAAATTGTATCCCTGACCATATGCCTAAGAAAAAAGCGGCCGAAGTAACGGCCCCAAAAAGAGTCTTCCGCCGCCGCTTAGTCGAGCCGACTATCGATGAAGAAGAGATTATCCGCCTTAAGCAGCTTTTGGCCCAGGAAGAAAATTTGGAAGAAGATTTGCGTCGCGACATGGAAGATATTATCCATGATCGAGATCGGGCTTTAGCTAAGCAACTTAGATATTTGGAAGATCGTAATAAGCGATTGATGATGTGGATCGGTACCATTTTTTTTATGTTGATTATCGTTCTGTTTTGGTTGGCCGGAATTAGGGCAATGGCTTCTCCTTCGTTTAGCAAGAAAAGTGAGCCTGAACAGATTGATATCGGTCAAACCAAGGACGATCTTACCAGGGTTATGAATAGGGTGATTACCGGCATAGATGATCTTAAGAAACAGGCTAATCAGCTTAATACTGTTACCGGTACGCCGACTAGCAGCGAGCCTTTTCCTGTAGCGCCGGCAACTCGCTAGTGAAGATAAAATAATATGTGTGCATATGCCAAACGATAAGAAAAAACAAGAAATTAAAGCCGTACAGGGCCCGTTGGACTTGGGCGTCGGTCAAATCGAGCCGCAATCGATAGTGCATGAAATGCGCACTGCTTATTTGGATTACGCCATGAGCGTAATTGTCAGCCGCGCATTGCCTGATGTGCGTGACGGTTTGAAGCCGGTGCATCGCCGTATCTTGTTCGCGATGTGGAATCTAGGCTTGCGTCCTGGTGGCAAGTTCCGCAAGTCAGCCACTGTCGTCGGTGAAGTGCTCGGTAAATATCATCCTCATGGCGATAGCGCGGTATATGAATCGATGGTCCGCATGGCCCAGTATTTTGCGATGCGTTATCCGTTGGTCAAAGGACAAGGTAACTTCGGTTCCATGGACGGTGATCGAGCTGCTGCCATGCGTTATACCGAAGCTAAATTGAGCTATGCCGCAGAAGAATTGCTGCTTGATTTGGAAAAAAATACAGTCGATTTTATTCCTAATTTCGACGGCACGCAAAAAGAACCGCGCGTCTTGCCTAGCCGCTTGCCCAATCTATTGATGAACGGCTCGATGGGCATTGCGGTCGGTATGGCTACCAATATCCCTCCTCATAATCTCGGCGAACTGTCGGCAGCTATCGGCCATCTAATCGACAATCCGGATTGTTCCGTATCCGACTTGATGCAATTCGTCCAGGGCCCTGATTTCCCAACCGGCGGCATTATTTATAACAAACAGGACATGTTGCAGGTCTATTCCACCGGTCGCGGCGGTATCGTGATGCGCGGCGTGGCTGAAATCGAAGAGCGTAAGAACGGCCAATTCCATATTGTAATTACAGAAATACCTTACGCGGTTAACAAGGCGACCTTGGTAGAAAAGATTGCCGATCTGGTTAAGGAAAAGAAATTAGAGGGCATCAAGGACTTGCGCGATGAGTCCAGCAAGGAAGGCGTGCGCATCGTCTTGGATTTAAAGAAAGAGAGTTATCCAAAGAAAATTTTAAACAGTTTGTTCAAAAAAACTCAGTTGCAGGAAACCTTCCACGTCAACATGCTGGCTTTAGTCGACGGCATTCAGCCTAAAGTGCTTAATCTTAAGGTCGCTTTGGAGGAATTCGTCAAGCATCGCACCGAGGTAATCGTCCGCCGCACCCAGTTTGATTTGGACAAGGCCAAAGAGCGCTCTCATATCTTGGAAGGCTTGATGATTGCTATCGCCAATATCGACGAAGTTATCCGCATTATCAAAAAGAGCAAAGATCGCGACGAAGCCAAGTTAAACTTGATGAAAAAGTTTAAGCTAAGCGAGGCGCAGGCGACTGCTATTGTCGAAATGCGTTTGGGTCAATTGGCTAATCTGGAAAGCTTGCGCATTGAAACCGAATTGAATGAAAAGCAAAAGCTAATCAAAGAATTGGAAGCAATTTTGAAATCAAAAGAACGCCAGCAGGGCATTATCAAAGAAGACTTGGCTAATATGTCGGCCAAGTTCTCCAGTCCGCGCATGACGCGCGTCGTATCCAAGGGTCTCAAGGATTTTTCGGTTGAGGATTTGGTGCCTAATGAAGAGGTGGTGGTCATGATGACTCGCGATGGTTATATCAAGCGTCTGACTAATGATACTTTTAAGGTGCAATCCCGCGGCGGCAAGGGCGTGGTCGGCTTGACAACCAAAGAGGAGGATGGCGTGGAATTTATGTTCTCTACCATGACTCATGATGATATCCTGTTTTTCACTACCAAAGGCCGTGTGTTCCAGCTTAAGGCCTACGAGATTCCTCAGGCGCAACGCACGGCCAAGGGCCAGGCGATCGTCAATTTCTTGCAACTCGGCTCAGGTGAAGCCATTACCAGCGTCTTGCCGTTGGCCAAATTGGGAGGCATCGAATATTTGTTCTTTGCCACCGAGCAAGGCTTGGTCAAAAAGGTCAAACTGTCCGAATTCGCCAATGTGCGCCGTTCCGGCCTGATTGCCATCAAGATCAAGACCGATGATAAATTGATCTGGGCCAAGCCGACTAGCGGCAGCGATTCATTGATGCTGATTACAGCCAAGGGCATGTCTATCCATTTTAAGGAATCTGATGTGCGTGAAATGGGACGCAATGCCGCCGGCGTCTTGGGCGTCCGCTTGCACAAGGGAGATTTGGTGGTCGGTATGGGCGTCGTGCCAGGATTGGACAAAAAGGCAGCCAAGTCTTATCAGGTGTTGACAGTCATGGCCAATGGCTATGGCAAGCGCACACCGCTAACCGAATATCGCCTGCAGTCCAGAGGTGGATCTGGTATCAAGACGGCTAAGATTACTACCAAGACCGGCCAGTTAACCAACGCCTTTGTGCTGAACCGCGAATCAATGGAAGATGCCGATTTGGTTATTATTTCGGCTCATGGCCAGGTAATTCGCCTGCCCTTTAAGACGGTTAATGAAACAGGCCGCGATACTCAAGGCATTCGTTTGATGCGTTTCAAAGATGTTGATGATAGTATTGTGGGAGTTACTTGGATCTAAGAAAGCTAAAAACGAAAAGCTAAAAACTAAAAACTAAGGAGTCTGCTTTGCAGACTTCTTTTTGATTAACTTTGTTTATGCTGTGAAAAACTGTTTAATTTTAGGGAGAAAAGGAGAACATGTTAAAAATACATTAATTTTAAAGGCTTTTTTTGATAATATTCATTTGACAGCCGGGCTAATTAGCCATAAAATGATATGAAGTTAAGCTAAAAGCTAATTAAGCGATTGTTTGGCGTCCCTTTGGAGGGGCGGACTTCCCTTACAATTAAGTAACAAAAATATGGGTAATGAAAAGAAGAGCAAGAATCTGATCATCCTGGCTGTGGTGATCATCCTCTTTGTGGTCGGAGTTTTTCTGACCAAAAATCAGGCTGCCAAGACTTTGACTCCAGCCGAAGCCAAAGCTAAGACCGAACAGTTCATCAAGGATAATTTGTTGAGCGAAGGTACGAAATTCACCTTGAGTGATGCTAAGGAATATAATGCCGGGTTGTATGAGGTTGATGTAACACTCGATGGTTCCAAGGAGCCAATCAAGTCTTATATCACTAAAGACGGAAAGTTGTTTGTGCCACAGGGTATGGACATTGCCGAAGTTACCAAGCAAACCGCTGATAGCAAAAAAGCCGCTGGCGCTACTGATCCGGCTGCCGCCGCCAAAACCGCTCCAGCCACCGAAGCTCCTAAGAGCGATAAGCCGGTTGTTGAAGTATTCGTTATGAGCTATTGCCCATATGGCACTCAGATTGAAAAGGGTATTATTCCTGTAGCCCAGGCTTTGGGCAAGACTATTGATTTCAAAATCAAGTTCGTTGATTATGCTATGCATGGCGACAAGGAGCTTAAGGAAAACATGTTCCAGTATTGCATCGATCAAGAGCAGCATGACAAAATGTTGACTTATGTCGATTGCTTTGTGAAATCAGCCGCGGGCGACCAGGCCGGTTGCGCCGCCTCTACTAAGGTTGATGTCAAAAAAGCCAATGCCTGTGTGGCAAAGGTGGACAAGCAATTCAAGATTATGGAAGTCTTTGGCAAAGGCCAGAGCGCTTGGGGCAGCCAGTTCCCTCCATTCCCGGTTTACGCTGCTGACAACAAGAAATACAGCGTTGGCGGTTCGCCAACCCTGATCATTAATGGCAAAGAGATTTCTGCCAGTCGTGACGCCGCTTCTTTGGCTAAGGTCATCTGCGGAGCTTTCAATAAGGCTCCTGCCGAATGTTCCAAGGCTTTTGATGCTACTGCTCCAGCCGCCGGCTTCGGCTCTGCCGCCGCTCCTGCCGGGGCCGCTCCAGCCGCCAACTGCGCTACCAACTAACAAGAATCGATTGAAATAAAATGCTCCTCCATATTATATGGAGGAGCATTTGTTTTATGCGCCGCTATTCCTTCTTAAAACCGGTTGATTGGGGGTAAACTTGGTTAATCTGTTAATTATATTGATGGTTATGATTATTGCTGCCTTTTTGGCTCATATTTTGAGCCTAACCTTGGCTTAAAATACGGCGAGCCAAAACTCTTGACATATATTTTTATTAATGTATAATGGCTATTGCTGTTAATAATATGAAAAAATTGTTTAATTTATTGGGTGAAACCCAAGGTGGCTAACAAAGGCTTGAACAAAGCTCTAGATTAGCTGCTCAATCGAGCGGTTTTTTATTAACATGGCACTTTAACAACTGAATAAGCTAGTAAAAAAATAGATCAATAAATATAAGATTGGAGTCCAGTATATATAGCCACACTTTTAAAGGTAAAAGTGTGGGAAAATCTCGTAAGGGTATACGGTGGATGCCTTGACTCAAAAAGACGATGAAGGACGTAGCAGCCTGCGATAAGCTGCGGTGAGGTGGCAAGCAACCTTTGACCCGCAGAT
>JBAXSE010000039.1:0-6068 GCA_037130845.1 Candidatus Falkowiibacteriota bacterium
CCCCTCCGATGTACATCGGAGTGCTCTAACCGACTGAGCTATGGACGCTAATTTTTGTTATGTAGTAAGGTAGGACTTGCCCCGGGATGAACCCGGGGCACCCCGCCGAATGGCTGGGGTGAACCATCGACCCCTCCGATGTACATCGGAGTGCTCTAACCGACTGAGCTATGGACGCTAATTTTATTACTTGAACCACCTGTGGCTTCGCCACCGTAGTGGCAGGCCATCGACCCCTCCGATGTACATCGGAGTGCTCTAACCGACTGAGCTACAGGTGCGAATCAATTAACAATTATCAATTACGAATTATTAATTATCAATAGTTAATACCTCATCATTAAAACAGAAACGCGGGAAAAAATAAAGGGGCGGGCTAAAATGGCTATTATAATGCTATATTTTGCTTAATATTGGCCATAAAATAGTCAAGATACTTGTCCTGAGCTTGTCGAAGGATTGACAAAACAGCAAAAGTATGCTATTATAAGACCACTTTAGATCTTGTTCACATTAACCTGGAAAGGAAGACAAGGGGTAATATGTTACGCATAAACAGGCTACGGCTCGTTTCCGCTTATGATTATTTCTTTAGAGACGTGCTTGGCCACCAAGACCGCTCAAGACTCTTTTCCGGATTAATGCGCGCAAGCGCACCCGTTATTTGAAAATTAAGTTTATTATATTATAGAGGGAGTTCTTATGACAATTTTTGTCATTATTGTAATCATGGCATTGATAGGCATCGGCAAGTACATTGTGAAAATCGCAAATTACGAAGCCAATATAACCAAGCTCGCCGAATTGTTTATCCAGGCGCTCAGCGACGGACAGCAGATTATCAGCATGGTGATCGCGCAGGACGGACGCAGGCCCAGATTCAAGGTGAATTTTTGGGTACGAGGCCGGCATGGTGCCAGGTTTCATCATCCTGATGAGTATGTCGAAATGATTTTGAGTGCCTATGAAGTGTTGATATTCAATGAGATATTCATTAAATATGGCAAGCAAGCCGCTTCGTCCGAGGCTTATAGCTATTGGCTGGAGACAGTCAATGGCAAAAGGTACGCTAAGGCGATGGGTAAAGTCAGCCGCATCAGATTGAGCTTTGCTCAAAAAGGCATGGCTGTCAGAGTCGCCGATCTTGAATCCAAAATCAAGGCAGCGACCGGAATTACGGCAAAAGTTGATTAATATTATTCAGTATATACAGGAGTTACAGTAATGGTTGATTTCTTAGAGTTTACCGCTTGGGTCGTCGGCTTGATAGCCGCGAGCCTGATCATCGTCTTTGTCTGGGGCACAGTTAATTACAGCCTCCGGAAGGTATTTATCACCAGGTTGTTCGTCAGCATTATCAAGAATGGCCAGCGCATCGAACGCCTTGCCTTGGCCCGCGTCGGCAAATCGAAGGATTTTTCGCTCGGGGTCTGGCTCGTCGATAATGCTGCCAACCCGCAGTCCACTTACCGTTCGCTGCGGTTGACCGCCTACGAATTATTGATTTTCGATGGGGCGTTGAACCACTTCAACCCGTTAACGATTGGCGGAGCCATGTCGGATTGGGATAATCGGGTGAGCCAGCTGTTCTGGGTAGACTTGCATAAGACGCGGTCTTTCAAACTGCCCACCCTGCAATTGGCAGCCAAGCGGGCAGCTGAACGCATCAGGTGCTCAGTGGTTAAAAAGGTTACGGACGCATGGCAATTGGTGATTGCGCCAAATTTAGATTAATTATCCACTTATTTCAGGAGATTATCGATGGACATCAAGTCAATTATCAAGTCTATAGGCATTATTATCGTTATCGCAGTAACCATATTCGCCTTTTGGTACACATTGTTTAGAGGCAACGCCGCTGCTGATCCTCAGAATGTTAATTCAGCGACAGCTAATACTTCGAAGGTTGTTGTTTATGGTGAGGGGGTCTATTATTTCCCCTTTGTCGGCGCTGATTACGCTAATGCTTTGGTCAGATTTAAGTCAGACCATAATGAGCTGCGTTATGTGAGTGCTACACCCGATATTTACGGCAGCGGAATGATCCGTGGTTATTTCGTCACTTTTGAACCGCTAAAGAAGTAAAGTAATTTACCTTTAGCACGATATTTACAGACACTTGAGGCATAACGCCAAAAGTGTCTCTTTTTTTGCCAAAATTAGGTTAAAATCAGCTATTACCTTGACAAAATGGCCAAAGTATGCTATTTTAGTATCAAATTCTAGCGCCTTAAGCGCTAATCGTTATTTGAAAATTAATCATTCATTATAGATAGGAGTTATTATGAGCCTTGTAGCATGGTGTGTCCTTGCTTTTGTGGTGCTTGAAACCATCTCGTTGCCGTTTCTCGTCCGTTATTTCAAGCGGAAAGCAGACTTGTATATCAGGTCGGCAGTCAAGAATTTTTTCGTCTATGTCATCAAACATAAGATTGCTATAGTCGGATTGAAGACCAATCCGGACACCTTAATCGGCCGGAAGTGTAATCTGTCGTTAGAGATTCTGGTCCAAGACCAGGCCAGTTTGCCTGTTGCTAACGGTTTCGAGCTAAACGCCAGGCAGCTGATGATGGTCAAAGCGGTGCTGGGTAATTACAATCTGTACTTGCCGGCCGCTACTTTCTTTGATTGCGATGATAATGCCCGCGCCTTATTCGCCAGAGAAGACTGGCAGGTGCAGGACAGGATCAGGAAAGAGGGCAATGACGACGGTTGGGCCTTGGTCCAAGAAATCGATAAGCTGACGGCTGATAAGACAGCCGGCAACCAAGCAGTTATTCAATCATTAAATACAGGAGTTTAAGATGGAAATATTTTTCGAATCAGCCTTAATTTGTTTAGCGGTTTTTGTAGCTGCCCATTTTGTTTTTGGCACTTTTGACTACGTCAAGAAAAAAAAGCTAGCCGGCTTTATGGCCGATGTGGTCAAGCATGGCTATCAGATCGGCGAACTGAAGGTCAGCGAGAGTATTAGTCCGTTCCTGGACATCTGGCTGGCTATTACTGTAGAGGTTTCGGAGAGTCTGAGCTTCAAGCAGTTTTTCACCTTGACGATCAAGGATGTCTTTATGCTCAAGGAGGCCTTGCCAGCTTCCAATGGCTTGGGTTATATTGCTGCTTTTCTTGATAACGATCCGTTGGTCCAGCAGATGAATGCTAAAGTATCCTTCAAAACTTTCTGCAAGCAGAAGGTGATGGGCAAAAGAGACGGCCTAAAACTGCTTGGGATGTACAAGAAGGCCTATGCCGCCAAGTCTGGCAAACAGCCGCTGGCTAATCACGCATTATAGAAAATTATTAGATATTTATTCTAATAAACAAAACCCTCTGCGACATAATGTTGCGGAGGGTTTTTACGTTCTTGCCAGGAGGGCCGGAATCGATTATAACTATAACAGTATTTTGTAACTGATTGGGAGGCGAGGATGAGAGAGTTCTTTTATGTCATAACTTTGAAGTATTATTGCGGAATGAAGCATCTCAATTATGAGCGTACTTCTTTTGGCGTTCATTATATGCCAGATGACGGGGAGGCGGGAGTTATTTTGCCAGAGCTGGTTTTCCGCCAGATTTATATTGAGCAGGTGAAAGAGTTTAGTCAGAGTTGCCATATTACATTCGGTACCAAGAATATGCCGGTTGTTCTGTATTACAATCTCAGACCCAATGAGCCCTTGGCTCAGAATGAGTTTGTGTATTTATTGACGCTTCGGGTACATAGCCAATCTCCTAAGGCTAACTACGAGCAGACGGCCACTGGTTTTTTGCAGCGTAAGGAATCCGAGCTCTTGATGCCGGAGACTGCGTTCAAACGAATCTATAAAGAGCAGTCGCTCCGCCTGTCTCAGGATTGCAATTTTGATCTGGGCGGCGCTAATATGCCGTCGGTGCTGTGTTATCATCTGATGCCTAATGAACCGCTTTAATAAATAAAACCCCAACACCTAATGTGCTGGGGTTTTTCAAATTCTGGATAAAATTTCTAGGTAGTCGTCTGGAGAAATCTTTAAAATGCGCAAATTGTTTCTAATGATAAAAATTGGCAAATCGCCGTCCTGAGGTATGACAACTGGCCGAGCAAGACCTGAACGCCAATATATCCTGTGGTCACCTTTTTCTCGTTTGAACTCACAGCCGATAAACAGTAAGAATTTCTCAAATTTTTTCCAACTGATTGGCGTTAGGTGGGGCATATGCTTAAGCTGACAATCTGATTGTTTGCAGTTCTTGGGATATCAGTACTGGTGGGTTCCATTTTGATTCTTTCTTCTCCCAACCTAGATTGCTCAAAACTTCATCAAGTGTTCCGTTTTCGATGATCTCGCCAAAAAAAATATTAACGATTTCTTCAAATCGTTTTTTGGCTTGCTCATAACTTTGGCCGTAGGTGGACAAATCCAAGGACGGGGTATAAGCAATATAACTGTCTCCTTCACGCATGATAGAGACAGGGAGTTTGTATTCTAAAATCGCATTATTCATATGATTGGCGATATAGATAGAATGTTTAAGGTGGACGACACAGGATTCGAACCTGTGACCTCTACAATGTCAATGTAGCGCTCTAACCAACTGAGCTAGCCGTCCGTATAAGTTTTTAAAGTTTTTAAAGTTTGTAAAGTTCTTAAAGTTAGTGGTGTTGGGGATTTTTATATACGAATTGTAAAATAACATAGACTTTGAAAATAATCAAGTCTGGGGGTATTTAGGGCTTTTAGTTGGCTGTTTTTGTGGGAATGGCCCGGCGGAAGTTAAAGATAGCAAAGAGGGTGGCCGAGAGTAGGCAGAGGGCGGTGCCGATTGAGAAGCCCAACGCATTGGAGCCGTAGTAGGTGATGAGGGCGCCGGCAATCAGGGGGCCGGTGCTTTGGCCGACATCCATAATAGAGCTCAGGGCGCCCATGGAACTGCCTAGGCTGGCCTTGTCGGTGATGTCGGCAATGTAGGTGGCTGTGGCCACGGTGGCCAGAGCTATGCCAAGGCCGAAGAAAATACTCATCAGCGCAATCAGCCAGTAGCTGACAAAAAATGAGGTCAGAAAGAGCGATAGGCCGACGACTATAATGCCGGCGATAATTTGGAAACGCTTGTCGATATTGTCAGCCATCTTGCCGAACAGCGGTTTGGATAGGGCGATGGAGATTATTTGGATAGAGAAGACTAGTCCGATGGCCTTAGCATCTAGGTGCAGGCCTTTGAGATAGCCCGGCAAAAATGTTTCCAGAATGCCGTAGCAGAAGTAGATGGCCATTTCGACCAAGGCGGTGGTTAGCATGCGATGATCGCCGATAAACTTTTTGAGCGCCGCTATAAAATCGGCCCAAGTTAAATGGTTGCCGTTGCCGGCCTTGACGCTGTCACCGCGGGTCAACATGATGGTTAGTGGGATGATCGGCAGGGCAGCCAAGAAAGCCATGATATAGACCGCTTTGTAGGAGAATAAGGCAGGGTAATGTTGGGCTGCAACCATACTGATAATGAAACCGCCCACAATTGGCGCGATAGTTCGGCCGATAAGCGTGGCTGAGGAAAATGTCCCCAGCTTCTGGCCTTTGTTGGCAAAGTATTTGATCGAGATGGCGGTAGTGACTATCGGTATTAGGATAGCGGTAGCCAGGCCATGCAGAAAGCGCACTGGGATCAGCATCCAAGCGTTAGTAACCGACATGTAGAGTAGCGGTGAAGCAACAAAGATGGCGACGGAAGTCCAGATCAGTTTTTTGAAGCCCAGCTTGTCCATCAAAAAGCCGATCGGGAAGCTAAAGAGCATGCCAGCCATAGGCGAGAAAAAGGCGATTAGTCCTAGAATGGCGTCGCTGCCGCCTAAGCCGTCTTTGACAAATAAAGGCAGGACCGGGCTTTTGGAAATAGTGGTAGAGAAGATGCCCAGAAAACCGATGATGGCGATATAAATAAAATAGAAGTCTGTCTTAGTGATTTTATCCCTGCGCAGGCAGGGATCTGTGAGGGGTAATGAGCGTAAATTTTTTGACATAAATTTTGTCCAGATAAACTTTAATCCCTTGGGGTAAATTCCCCGCAGCTTGCTGCGTATTGAATGATGGCAT
>JBAXSE010000004.1:0-76393 GCA_037130845.1 Candidatus Falkowiibacteriota bacterium
CAGCAATTATCTCTCATCTGATACCCCGTCAGCTTGCTGCGGGGTAATTCATTAAAAACTTTAGAGGTGAAGTTAAAGGTGCTTATGTCATATCATTAAATTATTTTAATCATTATAATAAATTATTAAACAAGTGTTATATTGTTGTTAAATACAGTTTTACTTTTTCTGCAGAAAATCGCACAAGATTATTAACGGCTATAACAAATGAAAAAAAAGAAATGACACTTTGGTCATACTCACAAATTGTTTATGATGTTGAAGATAATTTAGAGCTTGGCCATATCACAGAAAATTACATTAATTACGGTATAACGTCAGTGGGCCACAAAGACGATACTACTATTGTAGAGTGCAAAATCTTAGAAAAAGAATGTGTTTCAATGGACGATTTCAATAATAAAATTAATCCTTACATCACCAACTGATATAAGAATTGTTATGTGTCATTAATTATTTTACTACTCAAATAAAGTCAAATTTGCAATTACTTACTCTTTGGATTGGATAAAGATATTAGTTCAGGGACTAATGCTTGCTAATAATGGTAAATGAACAAAAACATTCATTCAAGAGTGTTTTTGACTATAATCAACCTCTGCTCTATAATTCTTATATGTCTAAAAATAAACCAAAATTTCTCATTTTCGACGGCAATGCGCTGATCCATCGCAGTTTTCATGCCATCCCGCTGACCCTGACTACCAAGGAAGGGGAGCTGGTTAATGCCGTCTATGGCTTCACTTCCTTTCTGCTCAAGGCGGTCAAGGAGTTCAAGCCTACCTATATCGCCCTGACGCTGGATAAGAAGGGGCCGACTTTCCGCCATTTGGAATACAAAGAATACAAGGCGACTCGCGTCAAGGCGCCGCAAGAATTGTACGACCAGATCGGCCGGGTCAAGGAAGTGGCCGAATCGATCGGCATCCCCATCTTTGAGCTGGATGGCTTCGAGGCGGACGACCTCATCGGCACTATCGCCGAGAAGGTGGGCGACCAGGTTGATACCATTATTGTGACGGGCGATATGGATACCCTGCAATTGGTGGATGACGATACCTTTGTCTATACTATGAGCCGCGGCTTGTCTGATAGTGTCCTGTATGACGAAAAGGCGGTCAAGGCCAAATACGGCTTCGGGCCGGAGCGGCTGATCGATTACAAAGGCCTGCGCGGCGACCCCTCCGACAATATCCCGGGGGTCAAAGGCATAGGCGAGAAGACCGCCACCGAGCTGATCACTGATTTCGGCAGCCTGGAGGATATCTACAAGCATATCGACAGCGACAAGATCCGTCCGCGGGTGCGCGAGCTGTTGGTGGAGGGGCACAAGATGGGCGAACTGTCCAAGCAATTGGCCACTATCCACCGCGACGCGCCCATCACCTTCGACCTGGAGCGGGCCCGCTGGGGCGGCTTTGACGAAGACAAGACGGTCAAGCTGTTTTCTGAACTGGAATTTCGGTCGCTATTGCCCAAGCTCAATGACCTGTTGGGCAAGATCGAGGACAAGGGCGGCGCCAAGGCGGAGGCCAAATTCGGCCGCAATGACCGCGACCATCAATACGAACTGGTGGATACCGAAGCCAAGTTCACCAAGTTCCTGGAAAAACTAGCCAAGCAGAAATATTTTGCCTTCGACACCGAGACTACCGGCCTGGACAACTTCAATGCTCGTCTCTTGGGCTTGTCATTCTCTTGGAATGCGGGCGAGGCCTATTATGCGTCGCTAGCCAAGGGGCACACCACCGAAGTTAATCTCTTTAATTTTGAAGAAAAGTCCGCCCCTGGAATGCACCCCTGGCTCAAGGCCCTGGCGCCGATCCTGGAAAACGACAAACAGCACAAATGCGGACATAATCTGAAATTCGATCTCAAGGTCTTAGGCGGCCTGGGCATCACGGTCAAGGGCGTGGTCTTTGACTCTATGATAGCATCATATCTGCTACGACCTGACAACCGCCAGCACGGCCTGGATGCCGTGTCCTTTACCGAATTGGGCTTTACCAAGATCAGCAAGGAAGAATTGACCGGCGGCAAAGGCAAGAATCTGGATTTCGCCTCGGTCACGCCCGAACGCATGGCCAGCTACTCCTGCGAGGACGCTGATATGTCCTGGCGCCTAGCGCAGAAACTCGCCGAGGAATTGAAAGAAGAAAAACTGACCAAGATATTCAATGACATCGAAATACCCCTAGTGGGTGTTTTGGCTAGACTGGAAAATAACGGCGTGGCCTTGGATACCAAGTATCTGGCCAAGCTGGACAAGCACCTGGACAAGGAGATCGAGGACGTCAAGGCGGCGGTCTGGGAACTGGCGGGCGAAGAATTCAATATCGGCTCGGTGCAGCAATTGCGCAAAATATTATTTGAAAAACTGCAGATCAGCACGGACAAGATCAGCAAGACCAAGACCGGCCTGTCCACGGGCGCGGCCGAACTGGAGAAGCTCAAGGGCACGCATCCCATTATCGATGGCATCTTCGAATACCGCGAACTGACCAAGCTGTCCAGCACCTATGTCAAGGCTCTGCCTTTGCTGATCAATACCGCCACCAATCGCCTGCATACCAATTACAATCAGACCGTGGCCGCTACCGGCCGGCTGAGCAGTACCAATCCTAATCTGCAGAATATCCCCACCCGCACCGAGCTGGGCCGCCAGATCCGTAAGGCCTTTATCGCGGATAAGGGTAACCGATTGTTGTCCCTGGACTATTCGCAGATCGAACTGCGCATCGCCGCCCATCTGTCGGGCGACCCGGGCATGACCCATGCCTTCCAGAACAATCTGGACATCCATACCGCCACCGCCGCGGCTATTAATAAAGTTCCCTTGGAAGAAGTGACCAAGGACATGCGCCGCGCGGCCAAGGCTACCAATTTCGGCCTGCTCTACGGCCAGGGCGCGCGCGGACTGTCGGAAACCGCCGGCATCAGCTACGCCGAGGCCAAGGCCTTTATCGAGAAATATTTCGCCGAGTTCACCAGCATCAAGGCCTATATCGACAATACGGTCAAACAGGCGCGGGAGACGGGCTATGTGGAAACGATGTTCGGCCGCAAGCGTTATCTGCCCGAGATGAACTCCAGCATCGCCATGGTGCGCAAATCCGCCGAACGCATGGCGGTCAACACCCCGCTGCAAGGCACCGCCGCCGACATCATTAAGCTGGCCATGATCGAAGTGGATAAGATGTTAGCGAGCGAATACGACGGCCAGGTCAAAATGATAATGCAAGTGCACGACGAATTAGTCTTCGAATTGCCCGAAAAAATGGTGGCAGAACTGGCCGCCAAATTGAAAGTAATCATGGAAGGTGTGGCCAAACTAAGCGTCCCGCTGACAGTCGAAGCCAAGGCGGGGGAGAATTGGGAAGAAATGAAATCGATTAAAGATTAAAACACTATGTTTAAAAATATTTATCCGCTTTTACGGAAAAATGGTAAAAATCTTGATTATTTTTGGGTCGTTGTGTCAATAATTCTTTTGATAAATAGTATTGTCGGGCTTGTTACTAGTTACATAGGGCAGGCCGCAGATTCAAAAGAGCAGATTTCCGCTTTGGGGATTATTTTTACATCCGCAATTACTTTGCTAATCCCTTTAGCGATTATTTGGGTAATTATGTCTTTTGTTTATAATCGTATACAAAACAAGCCAGCGGAGAGTGCCGCGGCAAGCGTTGTTCCTGATCAAAGCAACCAGGCAGTATTGACAACCGATAGGCCGAGGAACTTTTGGGATTTTTATCCTATTATATTATTGTTATTATGTTTCGGCATGCTTTCTTTGGTTTTAAAATTAGACATGAGCATGTTCGGAGTTCTGTATCTATTTCTAGGCCTTGTTTGTTTGATTTTATTCCCGTTTACTTTTCTGAATTTGTTTAAGACTAAAGAAGGTTTGCAAAAAATAATTAATCGTATAGCTACAGTGTTATTTGTTGTTGTCTTTCTCTTGGTAATTTTTGCTGTTACAGTATTCAAAGGTGGATTATAGAATATTTATGAATTGGTGTCAGGTCTTGAATTGTAAGGTTTTTTTGGAAGAATTAAAAAGTTTTTTGGTTCACCGGTAGTAGTATGAATATTATCCAGGGAAGCTTTAAGTTTACAATGAATATGTATGAAAAAAACTGACCAAAACCAAATAATCATTTATGAAGGGGATGATGGGGAGTCGCGTATTGAGGTGCGGTTTGAAGGGGAGACTGTTTGGCTTTCGCAAGCGCAACTGGTAGAGCTTTTTCAATCAAGTAAAGCTAATATAAGCGAGCATATAAAAAATATCTATTTAGAGCAAGAATTAACCCATGAAGCAACTGTTCGGAATTTCCGAACAGTTCAAAAAGAGGGTGATAGAGAGGTCTCTAGGGATATTGAGTATTACAATCTTGATTTGATTATATCGCTTGGATACCGAATAAAGTCAGCAATAGCTACTCGTTTCCGCCAATGGGCGACGGCGCGGCTTCGTGAGTACCTGGTGCAGGGGTTTACCATGAATGATGAATTTTTGAAGAATAATGGCGGCGGAGTGTATTGGAAAAAACTCTTGGCACGTATCCGCGATATCCGTTCCAGTGAAAAAATGTTATATCGGCAAGTGCTTGACCTCTATGCCACCAGCATTGATTATGATCCGAAGTCACTGCATTCAATTGATTTTTTCAAAATCGTGCAAAACAAGTTGCATTATGCCGCGCATAAGCACACAGCCGCGGAAGCGATCTATAATCGTGCCGATAGTGACAAGGAATTTATGGGCTTGACGGTTTTTGCCGGCGATTTGCCGGTGTTGGAGGAAGTGCGTATTGCCAAAAATTATTTAAGCGCCGAGGAATTGGAAAGATTGAATCGGCTGGTCTCGGCATATTTCGAATTAGCGGAGTTGCGTGCCCTGAATCAGCAAACGATGGATATGGCGAGCCATATCAAGGCGCTTGATAATCTGTTGGGTGATTATGGCGAAGGAGTCTTGATAGGCCCGGGTAAAGTAAGCCATGAGAAAGCAATAAAAAAAGCCGAAAAAGAATATCGCAAGTATCAAGTAAAAACTTTGTCCTCGGCCGAAAAAGATTATTTGGAAACTATTAAGGTGATAGAGAAAAAGATTGTTAAAAAAGATAAATCAAGCAAGAAATAATTAGATAAGACGAAGTAGATTAATAAACATTTATAGGAATGACATATAAAAAAGACCTTGTTCGTTCAAGGTCTTTTTGGTCTTTAAATTGTTTAAAGCATTTATTCGAGGCAGTGCCCGCCGTCTAATTCGGCGACGCGCTTTTGGCATTGCCGGTCGATAAGCTCGCGATAGGGCTTGTAGAACCAGGCGTCGAAGGGCTTGTCCCATTTTTCAATCATCACTGAGTCTTCCAGGAAATTGAAGAGATGCGGCACGTGCGGCTTGATGACGATAAAGGTCGTCGGCTTTATTGTTATTACTTTAGTTATATTGTTAGACAGAGTCCAAAGTTCTGCTTTGCCCGATATCAGCCAGTCGAATTGGGTGCTCTTGTGCAGGTCGCCCGAACGCATAAAACCTTTTTTGGTCTCTATGATATTAAACTTGCCGCCTTTGAAGTTGGCTCGGACTATCCGTCCGCGTTCGTCTTCGTGTATCGGCAGCTCACGTTCTTCTTGATTGTTATCCGGTTTGGTGACTAGCGGGCTTAGATAGATTCCTGGGTCGCCATTGACGCTGACATAAGTAAAGTTTGAGATAATATCCGAATTTTTTGGTCTCATGCTAATCCTCGATTTGGTTTTTAAAGAATATTTATATTTTGCTCTAGTATCAGACATTTCTTGCGATATGTCAATATTTAAATATTGCTTAATAATAGGGATAAAACAGGTTGTGCTATTGACATTTACATATATTTGTACTATAAAGAGGGCAATATATATAATTTTGTACTTTAACAAGGAGAGTGTGTCTTGGAACAAAAATCTGAAATTAGCATCGAAGAATTGATCAGAATATTGCCAATAGGGAAGAAGGCAATCGCTTATCATTGTGCGGTAGACAATTTGCCAAAGCCGATAAGGGAAGGCAAGGGCATCGGCAATACTTATTTTGATAGAGCGGCGGTGGCTGATCGTCTTGGAGTAAATAACTTGGATGAACCATTCTTAACAGAGGCGGAGGCTGCAAAGTATTTAAACACTTCCGTTGCCATAGTTAAGATGTTAATCAATCATAGTTATTTGCCTCTCAAATATTATGAGATTTCCGCAAAAACAGGCGCTAGGACCCTATTTAGAAAAAGTGATCTAGAGCTGTATAAAGCAGGAAAGGATAAAAATTTCTTGCATCAGAACAAATGTTTTTGCACTGATAAGCTGGAATTTGTGATTGGCATTTTTGATTCGGTTCTGACGATTGGAGGTTTGTCAAAGCGCGAGCAAGACGTTATGAGGGAATATTACGTTAACGGCTTGCTGCAGGACAAGATAGGCCAAAAATATAATCTAGGCCACGAGAGAATCCGTCAGATTTTGGAAAAAGCTAAGCTTTGGCTAAGGAGAAATATCGCCGATTTACAAGAGATGCAGAAACGGTTGGCGGTGGTTGGCGCGCAGAATAAGGTCCTGGAGGCAAAGGTTAATGATTTGACGGCAAGTCTCAACAGCCGATTGTTAAGAATGGACAATGTTAAGTTGGTGGACGATATTCCTCAGTTTGACCAGAGACATCTGCCAATCGATGTGTTGAGGCCGTATATATCGGTACGTATTTGGAATCGCTTGCGAGCGACCAGCTTAAAGACATTGGGCGACTTGGTTAAAATGAGGTCGATTGATGTTTTGAGATTTAGAAACCTTGGCAAGCGATCGCTGGCCGAATTAACTGAATTATTGGCTTCGCGAGGGTTATTCTTTGAAAGAGAATAACCGGTGATTGCCGCGCTTGTCATAGAGGCTGGCATTTAGCCGTCTCTGTCCGCGGCGAAGTCGAGATTAAATTTTTGTTCATTAACTGATTGGAGAATATTTTGGAATTATTTAAAAAGTGTTCGTCTGCCGGCGAGTTGCTGGAAGACGGCCAAATGCTCAAATTGTCTGGCCAGCTGCGATATATTACTATCAAGTTTTGCGCCGATTATTTTAAGGTCGAGGCGCAAGCAATGGCCGATCTGCTGAAGCCTTATGACGCCGAACCATGGGTAATCTATCTTTGGCAGGGAACCGAGCTGGTTAAATTCTACAAGTTTAGCGAAGTGCGGGTTATTTTGGCTGATAAAGGCATTCAGACTGTTAAGGCTCTTCGATATGTCAATCGTCAGCGCAATGGAAGCTGGGAAGTCCAGCCAAAAGTCGGTGGCAAGAAGACTATCGTCGGTTCGGAGATGACCATAGATGTTGACGGTGTACTCTACGCGCGACAAGCATATTGGGCGGAAGGCGTCGGCACCAATGAAGCAAGTTTTGCGCGCATGACAATGGAATTGGATGAAAGGTTTATAGCCGACAATAGCTATAGATTTGATGCCAAGCGCAAGACGGTCAACGCTACTCGTCGGCAGCAGTTTGTATATTCTAACCGCCACATGGCCCAAGAGATAGTTAATCGCATTTCCAGCCTGCGCCCCATAGTCGGCGATCCGCTGGAAGAAGACCCCCAGGGGGTATATGCCAGCGCCTTTGCCTGGAAGGAGCAATGGAAGGAAATGGGCAGGACTAATGCTCAAGCAGTCAAGTTCTCTATGCATTATTATGCCTATTTGAAAGACAGCCGTTCGGTAACCAAGCGTTTTAATGGAGTGGAATATCGTGCTTATGGCCGAGAGGACGCCGAAAAGGCCTATGCCTTTGCCATGGACGCGTGTAAACACTTGTAAACAAGCAGTAAGGGTTTGCCCAAAGCAGGCCCTTTTTTATTTGCCCGGATATTGATACAATAAACCTGGATAATCATATATTTTATGCAGTTGCCGCAATTTGCTAAAAAGCCGATTCTGATAGTCGTAGTCTTGCTTGTTTTGAATGCTGTCGTCATGCTTTTGTGCCAAGCGCTTTGGGGCGCAGACGAGATGAGAAAATATCTCTATCTCTTTACTGTCGTGCCGATGGCCGTAATATTCTTGTTGATTTTGTGGCGGCCGTTGGCGCCGGAACTCGCGACAGTGGAGGGGGAAGAAGGCAAAAAGGCCAAGCAAGAAAATAAAGCCCTCAACAAGGCGCGGTTGCTGATCCGCATCGGTTTTGCACTGCTGGCAGCGCTATTGTTAGTGGCGGCGAAGTTGGGCTGGTTTAATAGATAAACAGGAAAAATATTATGAATACAACACATCTAAAGGACAAGCGCCTGGCCATCCTCGGCTTGGGCGTCGAGAATTATTGGCTGGTTAAGTGGCTGGCCAAGCATCGCATCCACTGCCATATCACTATCTGCGACCAGCGCAGCCAGGAGGAATTGGCTGACAAATTTACCGAACTAAATAAACACGACCAGGTGACCTGGCAGCTGGGCCGCGAATATAACATCAATCTGGACCGTTATGATATCTTGTTCCGTTCTCCGGGTTGGCCAGTCAGCTGTCCGGGCGTCCAAGCGGGCCTCAAGCAGAACAAAAAGCTGATCCTGACCAGCCCGATGAGACTGTTTTTTGACGTCGTGCCGACCAAGAACATTATCGGCGTTACCGGCACCAAGGGCAAAGGCACGACCAGTTCGCTGATCTATGCCATTTTGAAGCAAGCTGGCAAGAAATGTTGGCTAGCCGGCAATATCGGAGTGGCGCCTTTTTCCTTTATCGACAAGCTAACCAAAGACGATTTCGTAGTCTTGGAATTATCCTCTTTCCAATTGGAAGATTTACACGCCAGTCCGCATATCGCCGTGCTAACTAATTTCAGCCCCGAACATCTGGCGCCAGCCGACCCGAATAATCCGAATTTCCATCCCAGCCTGGCGCACTACTGGATTAGCAAATTCAATATTGCCAAGTGGCAGCGGGTCAGCGACATCTTTGTGGTCAATGAAAAACTGAAGTCTCGGCTGGCCAAATGGGAAGCTAAGTTCGGCGTGCTCAAACAACGTGTGGCATGTTTCGGTTTGTCCGACCTGCCCAGCCGCTTGCCGGGCGACCACAACCGTGAGAATATCGCGGCGGCCTGCGAGGTGGCGCGCGTGCTCAAATTGCCGCCCGAGGCGATCATCAAGGCCGTGGCCAAATTCAAAGGACTGGAACATCGCATCGAAAAAGTGCGCGAGGTCAAAGGCGCGAGTTACTATGACGACAGTTTTGCTACGACGCCTGAGTCAGCCATTATCGCGCTTAAATCCTTTGACAAGCCGATTATATTACTCGCTGGCGGTGCCGACAAAGGCGCTGATTTCGCTGGCCTGGCCAAAGAGGTAGTGAAGCGTGTCAAATACGCCGTCTTGTTCGATGGCGCAGCTACGCCTAGGCTCAAGAAGAATCTGCTGGCAGCCGGCTACTCGGCCAGCAAGATTAAGATCGCCAAATCGATGGACGAGGCAGTGGCTCTAGCCGCAGCCCAAGCCAAGGCGGGCGACATCGTGCTGCTGTCCACGGCCTGCGCCTCCTTCGGCATGTTCAGGAACTACAAAGAGCGCGGCAGCCTTTTTCAAGAGGCGGTCAATAAATTGAAATAGTGTCCCTATAGATAATAAACAAAAACAATTCCGAAACCTCGGAATTGTTTTCGATCCCATGTTTATTGACTAAAGCTAAAAGTTCACTTCAGTAAACTAGTTTACTGAAGTGAACTGAAGCAGTGTAGAAAGTTCCCTCCCGTAAACCAGTTTACGGGAGGGAACTTTTGATATTGAGTAGTAAAGACAGGGGTTTGGTGCGAAATAATTACAAATAAAATAGCTCAGCATGCTGGAATACTGAGCTATTTTATTTATTGTTTTACTTTGCTGTGTGAGTTGGAGTTAATCGTCGTCTTGGTCGTCAAAATCATTTTCATCATTTTCATCATCATCCCCATCATCGTTATTCCAGTCTTCGTTGTCGTTCTCGTCTTCGTCCCACTCTACTTCCTCGTCATCGTCATCTTCAAAATCATTCTCATCGTCGTCATCTTCGTCTTCGTTGTGGCCTCGGTCTTGTTCCGCTTCCAGGTAGTAGCCGCTGGCGCGGTTGTAGCCGCCGACTTTGTTGCTGACATGGGTGATGCGGCGTTTGGTGTAGAGGTCGTTGTTGTCCGTGCCTTGGTAGATCATGCGGATATCGCTGGCGGCGGCCAGTTTCTCCAGATAGTCATCCAGCTTGATTTCCAGCTGGGCGCGGTGCTTGGCGGTGTAGCTGGTGTTGGCTTCGATGTTATCTACCACTAATATCTTGTCGTAATGTTCGTCGCGGCCGATGAAGCACCAGGCAGCCACGATCGGAGCCTTGGTTTCTTCATCGATAATGACGACATTGTGCATGCCTAGGTCGGTGATATAGTCGCTGATGGGCGATTCTGATCCGTGGAAGCTGCTGTCGATGCGGATGCAGCAGTTGGTGTAGTTGCCCAGATAGAGGTCGACGTCCGGATTGCGGCTGGCGATGGCGATGCGCATGGGGCGGCCTTCCAGGCTGTCGCGGTTGTTCTGTTGATTGAAAAATTCGTCCAATTGCTTGATGTCCGATTGATAGTGGTCCAGGTCTTCGGTTGCGGCCTCCTGCAGGCTTTGCAATAGTGCTTCTGTCGTTTCGCCCAAGGCCGGGGTCAGCAGGTCGCGCAGCTTGTTTTCGAAGCCTTCAAAAATCTCGCGGCATTTGCGTATCTGACTTTCTAGTTTGGCCTTGAGTTTCTCTAGTTGGTTAATATCCTCTTCGATAATGACAGCCTTATTAGTTTTTCTTATTTTGTCCTCGACGCTTGCCAGTTCTTTTTGGGTAATGAGAGTGTCGGCGAAGGCCACTTTGCTGCGGCTGACTTCGCCAGAAATCTTCTGCCAGACGGTGACGGGCTTGAGTTCGCTCTGGCGTTTGAGCAGGGCCTCCAAGCCCTTGTTGATGCCTATTATTTTGTTCTGGTTGCGTTCTTCTTCCGGCTTTTCTTGTTCAAAAGCTAGTAATTTCTTCTGTTGGTCTATCTTTTCGGTCAGAGCTTGGCTCTCGGGGCTGGCGGCGTGGGCCTGTTCCAGCTCGGGCTTGTAGTCAGCCAGCGCTTGGTGGGCGAGGGCGGTATAATTGCCCATGGTTTTTTCCAGGCGTTCGACAGGCGGCTGGGTCTGACTGGCGTAGTTGTATTCTTTCTCTTTGCCCAGAGCGAAGCGCGACTCCTGGTCGAAGTCCAGCCAGCCGTCCATGTCCACGCCGGCATCGCGGCAGGCTTTGATGATCTCGGCATTGCGGCGGTAGTCCTTGAGCGCCTCTTGCATATCCAGACGGAACTCGGTGGAGTTGGGATCGAGCTCGGGGTAGTCCTTGAGGATGTGCGCTTTGTGTCGAAAAAGTTCGACAATATTATCTTTGCTCAGTTTGTCTAGCTTGGGATACTTGGCCATCAAGAGCGGGCCGAAGCGGGGATTGTTTTCTAGGGCTTCACCGAAGAATTGGTTCTTGTCTATTTCGGCGATGAATTTATCAGCCTTGTTCTCGTAGGCCAATAATCCAAAGAGCAAGACCGGTGATTTCTTGGCTTGTTCGATCAGCTTGGGTTGGGCGGCCTCGATCTGGGCGATGAAGGGGCCGAATTCCGACTGGGCGAAGGCGAAGGCGTCTTCCGGCTTGCTGCCCGGCAGAGCCATATCCATCAGCCAATCGTCGCCCAGGCCGCCCGGTTGGCGGATCTGGGCGGCCAGGCCCTTGAAGAGCGCCTGTTGCAGGCCGGGAGTCTTGAGGCTGTCGAGCCGCAGGCTGTAAGTGCGCATCAGTTGATTAGCCTCTCCTGTTTGGCCCTCGGAGATTAACTTGATCAAATCTTTTTCCAAGAACTCCAGGATGTCGCTGTCTTCTAGCGTCCTGGCTATGGCTGCTTCGGCAGCCTGGATAAAGGCCTCGATGCTGGATCGGCGCAGCACGGCAATTAAGGGCGACAGGCCGCCGGTAGTTTTGGTATTCTCTAGAGCTTGATAGATCGCGTTTTCCAGATCCTTGGCGGCTGGCTTGAAATTTAGGTAAATGACACCGGCTAGGTTGGCATCTTCTTTATTTAGAGCTTCGGTAATAGCCATTTTGGATGCCTGGCGGAATATTTCTTGCACTTCTTCGTTTTCGATTGTGGCTGAGTTGCGTCTGCCCCCGTATCTGCTTCCGTTTTGGGAACTGCAAAGGCGGTAGTCAGTCGGTATGGCATCGGCCAGCGCGCGGATGGTTGCCGCTTGGTCTGGCTTGAGTTTGTCTTCTATGTTTTGGAAAGAGGTAATCAGCTTGTCTAAATTTTCTTTTTTGTCAGCTTTAGTAATGTCATTATCGAAAGTATAACTGGCGATGGAGGTCAGATTTTCAGCCAGCACTTCAGCTTTGAGCTGTTTGGCTTGCTCTTCGTCGCCGAGGCAGTCGATAATTTTTTGAACGAAGTCGGCATTTATGTTGTCGTTGAATTTGACGTATTCCTTGAGTCCGGAATGGACGGCCCGGCTTAATGTTTCTTTGTCGCGCGGAAAGCTCTTGATCAAATTTTGGAAAGACTGCAGCTGGCCGTGTATCAGATAGTCTTTGATCTTGATGTCGACTAATTCGTCTGTCTTGGCCCGGTCTATCGAGAACATCTCGGCCAATTCCTTTGCTTTAGCCGGAGCGCTTCGCCCTAGCAAGTGGGAAAAAGCATTGAGAGCGCGTTTGTGCAGCAGCTCATTGCGCAGCGTTTTGTCGCTGGCTATCGGGCGGAAGTATAATGCCTGTTCTTGGTTGCCGGTGTTGTAAGAATAGTCGCCCAACAAGCTGGCGATAAGCTGTTCGATCCGCCTTTGGATTGGGCCATTCTTCTTGATATTTTCCCTGTCAGCCGGATCCATCAGGCCGCAGAGGCTCTGGGCGTAGCGCACTTCTCGGTTGTCGCTGTACTCTCTGGTCAGTTCTTTGCGCAGTTGGTCTTCGGCGTTCTTTTTGATCAGCGGCGTATCGTAGGTATCGGGCAGGTCGAAGGTCTGCTGCAGCCTGGGCAGTTCCAGGATGGCGTTGGTAGCGGACATTTCTCCGGCCAGCTGTTTGAGCCTAGCGATATCGGCGTTGGCCAGATCCTGGGTAGTGATGTTTAGCTTTTTGGCCAGTTCGGATGCGAGCCGCACATATTCTTCGGGAGTAGCTCGGCTGTTGATCTTGGCATGAGCGTCAAAGCTCGCCAGGAAGTTCAAGAGCTTGTCTTTGGCAGCTAGCCGGTCCTGCTCGGACAGCAGCGCTGCGTCTTTGTCATCTGGTTTTTTCAGCAAGTTGAGGAATTGATCGGGTACGTTATTGATAATTGATATTTCATTGCTTAAGGATGTTTGCAAGCCGGTTTCTAAAGCCTGCTTCATGGTATCCGGAGCGATGCTGTCGCGGTCGATTTTGAAATTGCGCGTAATCTTGTAATAGTCATCGACGTCACCGTGGGACAACTTCTTGATCGCCATCTTCTTGGCGGCTTCCTGGTAGTCTTCGAGCCTGAGGCCGAAAGTGGCGACCAGCTTGTCCATGTTTTTGGCGTTTTCGCTGCTCATGGCGACGGCCATGGCCTGGTTGACTGCCGGCATTACAACGCTGACAGGTATGTTGAACTTTTCCAGCCGGCTTTTGGCGGTATCGTAATAATCACCCCAGAGGATGTTCTGGTTGCAGGATTCGATAACGGCCGCTTCGGCTTCTTGGGGGCTGATGCCGAATTCCGGGCTTTGGACGATGCGTTGGTAGTCGCTAAACTCACCGAATGATAATTTTTTGATTATGTTTGGGAAGACCAGCTTTTTGATATCCGGCGTGTCCAGAGCAATCTGGTGCTTCTTGGCAAAATTAAGGAGCGGGGGCATCGTATTGTGGATGGTCTTGGTGTCCAGGGCGGCAGTCAAACTTTCTTTGAGAGCAGCCATTACCTCAGGGCTTTGGAAAAAATCTTCGGACAGGCCGTAGGTTTCTTGTAGGCCGTCGTCGTAATACGCTTTGTTGATGTTGCTTAGAACTAACTTCTGAGCCAGTGCTTGGAACTGTGGAGCATGACAATCTTCGGCAGTGATTCCGGTGGCTTGCCGGATGGCGGCATTAGTCCGCAGGTTGCCTCTTTCCAGATTGTCGGTCAGAAGTTCCAGGCCAATTTCCTTGAGCTTTTCGGGTGCGGGCAGGGGCAGCTTAGTCATGATCTCTGCCAGATAGTCTTTGCCCCAGGCGTGGGTAGCGAGAGCGGTCTTGAACAGGGGTTCGCATTCCTCGGCGCTAAAGCCGAATTTGTCTACCAGATACCAAGTCTGGCTTTGGTAATTGCCGTATTTGTCTCTTGATCTTTCTTGCAGATAGCCGATGATTGCCGCGCGGATATCGCGGTCATTTAATAGTTCTTCGCTCTCCGCGCTAATGACAGCCACGACAGCGGCTTCCGGAAAAGGGCTATTGATAGTAGCTAGCAGGGCTTCTTTGGCTTCGGCACGTGTCCGTTCGTCTTTGCCGACGCTTGCTTCCTGTGCCAGTTCGCCGGCATTACCAGTAACCATTGGTTCTGGTTCGAGCAATTCTACCGCCAATTCTTCCGGGGGCTCGATATTTGGAGCTATTGATCTACTTTCTGGCTCGACCAGGCTTTTGTTGCTTTGTTGTAATTTTTGCAGTTTGCGTTTGTAGGCATCTAGTAGAGCGGCGCGGATTTCCGAGTTGCCAGATAGCTTGCCCTCGGCGCCGTATGAGACGGCCGAAATAGCGTCTTCGGGAGATGGGCTGCGCAAAGCCTTGATAATCTGTTCTATGGCACTGGTGTCGCCGTCGGCTGCCAGGGTGGCTAATTCTTCAAAATCAAGCACCGGCTCTGGCGTAATCGCAGGCTTCTCCGGACTATTTGCGGATGAATTTATTTTTTCGGGCATAGGTTGATTATACCCTCTAAAAACTAAAAAGTAAAAGCGAAAATGTAAAAGGAAATAGAGTCCGCCCAGGGCGGGCAATTAAAAAATCCGCCTCGGGCGGATACCATTCCTTTTACATTTTCACTTTTACATTTTACATATAAAAAAGCCCACTACCTTGATCCGGGGCGCTCAAATGTCAGGAGGGTAACATTTGAACTTGAACCGCCGGAGCAAGATGGTGGGTTTTTTGTGTGAGCCGGAATGCCCAATTTACCGCCTGCAAGTTAACCGTTGACCGGAACAGATGATCAAGGAGGGAGAACACCTGTGTCCGACCAGGACTAACAAACAGGCAGTAAATTGGGCACTACAACTCTAGGTTGATAGAGTATCTTATGAAAAATCCGCCGGTTTGTCAATACTCAAATTTTGCCCCTACTTTGCGGAAAATATAGATTGTGTAATAATGAGTTTATAAAGTTCGTAAAGTTTATAAAGTCTATAAAGTTATTTGATGGGGGATTTACTTCCACTAGCTTTACAAACTTTACAAACTTTATAAACTTTACAAACTTACCCCATGGACATTGTTTCGCATATATTGCTCAATAATCTGATTTATAATGAAGTGCCTTTGGCCAGCCGTTGGTGGGCAATCGGCTTTGGCATTGGGCCGGATTTGGTCGGCTTTTTCTATATGTTCCGTGCCAAGCATCTGCAGCGCGCTTTGTTTTTTAATAAAGTGCCTCACAAGTATATCCCCGGGCCTGTGTTTTTTGTTTACAAGGCTACTCATAGTCTGGTCTTGTGGATGGCGGTATTTAGCGCCTTGTATTTGCTGGATCTAAAATGGGCGGCGTTATTGTGGTCTGGCTGGGCTGTGCATATTGTTGTTGATATCTTTACTCATGGCGCCAAAAGCTTTCCGACCAAGATTTTCTGGCCTCTATCCGATTGGTATTTCCCGGGTTTCGCCTGGAGCCAGAAGAAATTTTTGTATATCAGTTATGCACTGTTTGCAATTATTTATTTGATCGTGTATTGGCCGTTTTAATTTTACGAGTTTACCTCCGGTACTCCCGGAGGTCTCCCTACGAAGACGAGATTGAGTAATCGTAATAAATGTAATCAGAGTCACGGGAAATGAAATTGCGGAATTGAATTGGGGACGAACTTTAAGTAATTGGAAAAGCTTTAAAGAAGGTAGAATATAATTCTTGTTAGTGTGTACCTAGGAGATCTCCGGGAGTACCGGAGATAAATTCAGAATATATGGAAGACAGAATCATCTCTCCCGCCCCAACCGAGGGAGAAGACAATTGGGAAACTTCGTTGCGTCCGCGCAACCTCAGTGAATACGTCGGCCAGGAAACGGTCAAGGCGAATTTGCAGATTTTGTTGAGCGCGGCCAAGGCTCGGGGCGAAGGCGCCGAGCATATTTTGTTGTATGGCGCGCCCGGACTGGGCAAGACCACTTTGGCTCATATCGTAGCCAACGAACTGGGTTCCAATCTGCGCATCACCGCCGGCCCGGTCATCGAGAAGGCAGGCGACTTGGCCGCTATCCTAACCAATCTGCAGGCCGGCGATATTTTGTTTATCGATGAAATCCATCGGCTTAATCGCACGGTCGAAGAAATATTATACCCGGCCATGGAAGATAATGTACTGGATTTAATAATCGGCAAGGGCCCGAGCGCCCGCACGCTGCGCATCGATCTGGCCAAGTTTACCATTATCGGCGCCACAACCAAGGTCAGCCTTTTGTCCGCTCCGTTGCGTGATCGCTTTGGCGCGGTTTATCATTTGGATTTTTATGAACCGGACGAACTGGCGACGATTGTGCGACGCTCGGCTCGTGTTTTGGATTTCGCGCTGGACGCCGATTCCGCTCTGGAGATTGCCAGCCGCTCTCGCCGCACCCCGCGTGTGGCCAACCGTTTGTTGCGCCGTGTGCGTGACTACGCCCAGGTCAAGAATAATGGCCAGGTCAATGTCGGCCTGACACATGACGCCTTGACCATGCTCGGCGTCGATCCTTTGGGCTTGGACAAGATCGACCGCGCTATCTTGGAGACGATTATTGATAAATTCCGTGGCGGCCCTGTCGGCCTCAATACCTTGGCTGCTGCCTCGGGCGAGGACGAACAGACCATTGAGGATGTCTATGAGCCCTTCCTAATGCGCCTGGGTTTCCTAGATCGCTCAGCTCGCGGCCGTATCGCTACTGCCTTGGCCTACGAGCATCTGGGCAGGAAGAGCGGTCTGGACGGGCCCAACGCGAAGTTATTTTGATGTTAAATATTTATGCAAGATATTTCTGGTTATGAAAAATTAAAGGAAAATGCGAGAAAATACTATGGAGAAATAAGATTAGTTTATTCGCCGGTCTTTGATTGTGATGTATGTTTTAGTGCCGAAGGTTTTAATCATATTGTATTTAAAAATAAGCACGGCGAAAGAGAAAGGTCATCTCAGATTTTACGTTTTAAATTATTGTCTTTGGCAGTCAAATTGGTGTCGCTAACAACGACCTTTCAGGAATTTGAAGAAACTTTAAAAGAATTTCCAATAAAAAGATTTAAGAAAAAAAGTAAAAAAACAATGCCTGTGAGGTATTGGGGGATAATCGCTATTATAGATGGAAGAAAAATTAAGGTAATCATTAGACAAATAGGTAATAGCGGCCAAATCCATTTTTGGAGTATTGTTCCTGCCTGGACTACTAATAAATTTCGAGATGTAAAATTTATTTCAACTATGAAAGGTGACCCAATAGAAGATTGAATGCAAAAAAACCGCTTTGATAGCGGTTTTTTTGCGATGCTTGCCTTCAGCTTATGATTTAGCCGAATAGGGCTGACGCCCCACAAGCATGATGATATAATAGCCTATTTTAGACAAGATGTCAATATGGCGAGTAAGCCCTTGACTTATTATTTAATTATTGTTTTAATATAAGCAGTTTTTTACAATTATTTTGGAGTTAGAGATGGGAACTATTAATCCTACTGAAGAAAAGCAAATAATGCCATGGTATGCAAATGAAAATGGTATATTTGGCCCTGATTATATGCAGACTACGGCCATGAATCTCACTGATGACAAAACAGTCAGAGAGATTAGGTTTGTAGAGCAATTTATTGATCCAATGTCACATATTTTGGATGTTCCGACCGGCTTCGGCCGGCATGCTATCGAATTAGCCAAGCTTGGTCATTATGTGATTGGAGTGGATATAAGCCAGCAATTCTTGGATATTGCAGCGAAAAGTGCTCTTGAGGCTAAGGTAAACGTTAGATGGATCAAGGAGGATATGCGCCATATACCATGGCATTTCAAGAATTCAATTTTTCTTGATGCAGTAATTAATTTATTTACTGCCTTTGGTTATTTGGAGGATGACAGGCAGGACCAATTAGCTTTGAATAGCATGACGGATAATCTCAAAAAAGGCGGCGTATTCATTATGGATTTCTTCAATTTTTATAGACTGATACGTGATTATCAGCCTAAATCCTATCATGAATTGGCAGACGGTTCGACTCAACTTAAGGAAAGGCATTTCGACTTTATAACCGGTTGCAACCGAGAAAAAGTGACCAAGATAAATGTTGATGGCAGCAAAGAGCTGTATGAAAGCAGTATTCGCTGTTACACTTTGCCTGAGCTAACCAAGATGTTCAAGATCGCCGGCATGACGATCGATAAGGTTTTTGGCGATTTTGAATTCGCACCATTAACTCTTGATTCTATGCGCATGATAATTGTGGCATATAAAGATTAACTCTTAAGCCTTTTTCCGACTAATAGGAAAAAGGCTTATTTTATTTGACAAGCTTAGTCAAAAATTATATACAATAGCTACTATGAAATTAGCCGATTTTGATTACATTCTGCCGTCGGAGCTGATTGCCACCCAGCCCAGCCAACAGCGCGACCAGTCGCGTCTTTTGGTGTTGCACAAGGGCAATGGGGCAATCGAACACAAGCATTTTTTTGATATCCTGGATTACCTGGAGCCGGGCGATCTGTTGGTTGCTAATAATTCCAAGGTGATTCCGGCCAGATTGGCTGGCAAAAAAATGACCGGCCCTTCGACAGGGCTCAGGACGGGCGGTGGAGGGAAAGTAGAGATTTTTTTGTCCAAGAACTTAGGCAGCACTTCGACTTCGCTCAGTGCAGGCGCAAGCCATTCGACGGAGCTCATGACTGGCGCCTGGGAGTGCTTAGTCAAAGGCAGGGTGAAGGTTGGGGATAAAATTATTTTGTCGGATAAATTATTCGGCTTGGTGGAGGAAATACACGACGAAATCAGAATCATCAAGTTTAGCTTAGTCGGATCGGAATTAATGAACGAATTGGAAGCAATCGGCCAGATTCCATTGCCGCCCTATATTATAAAGCAACGCGCTTCTGAAACTATCCAGGATGGCGACAAAGAAAATTATCAAACTGTTTACGCAGACGAACAAAAGAAGGGCAGCGTAGCTGCTCCGACCGCCGGTTTGCATTTCACTCCGGAATTGATTTCAAAAATAAAAGCCAAAGGCGTGCAGATGGAATATCTAACCCTGCACGTGGGCCTGGGCACTTTTTTGCCAGTCAAGACTGACAATATTGAGGAGCATCAGATCCACAGCGAGTGGGCTGAAGTGCCGGTTGAATTGATAGCCAAGATAATCGCCACCAAACAAGCCGGCCATCGAGTGATAGCGGTAGGAACAACCACTGCTAGGACTCTAGAGTTTTTTGCCGATAAAATTTTTAGCATCGAAAATAAAAATGTTGCGAAGCAACCACCAATATTGGACATTCCTAGATCTGGTTTATCCGCTTGGGTAAATATTTTCATCTATCCTCCCTACCAATTCAAAGTCGTCGATGCGCTGATTACCAATTTCCATCTGCCCAAATCAACCTTGCTGATGCTGGTCTCTGCCCTGGCCGGCAAAGACAATATTGATCGAGCCTATCAAGAGGCTATTGCGCATAAATACCGCTTCTACAGCTACGGCGACGCCATGCTTATTCTATAGCCATCGGCAAACCCAAGTCCAATAATTAAAATTTTTATAAGTATGCTCCTACAAATACAAATCATATCGAATCTACAAATAAAACATTACATTTAGGTACGGATTTGTACATTTGTAATAATTTGTATTTGTAGGAGCCTGTTGGCAACTTTGGATTATATTTCTAATATTGGCTAAAAACATTGACTTTTGGCGCAAATTACTTTATTATTATTTTATTATTATAAATCAAGCGAAATAGGCTAATGTTTGCTTATTTTTGGTTATAGCCTTTAAATTAACTCCATGAACTTAACCGAATTAGCCCGTATTCTCAAAATTACTCCCAACGATCTCAAGGACAAACTGCCTGAGCTCGGTTTTAATATTGGTTTTAGGGCAATTAAGGTTGATAATCATGTCGCCAAGAAGATTATTGCCGCTTGGCCGGCCTTTATGCGCAAGGTAGAGCGTGAAGAACGTTGGAAGAAGCGCGATGCTTTGGCTAGCCGTATCGAAGATGGCGAGAAGCGCCAAGTTAAGGTCGGCAAATATATTGTGGTGCGCGACTTTGCGACTGCCAGCGGCCTGCCAATCAACAAGATCCTAGCCGAATTGATGAAAAATGGCATCTTTACCAGCATGAACGAAAAGATCGATTTTGATACTGCCAGCGTCATCGGCGCTGATATGGGATTGGAAGTGTTGGCCGAAGAGGAACAAAAAGACGTGATGATTGATAATTCCCATAAGATTAAGGATGTAATGACCGAAGAGGCGTCACTGGAAGTCCGCTCGCCGGTAATTGTCGTGATGGGCCATGTTGACCATGGCAAAACCAAGCTGTTGGACGCTATCCGCCATACCAATGTTGTGGCAGGCGAAGCCGGCGGCATTACTCAGCATATCGGCGCTTATCAAGTGGAACGCAAGGGGCGAAAACTTACATTTATCGATACTCCCGGCCACGAGGCCTTTACCGCTATGCGTAACCGTGGCGCCAAGGTAGCCGATATCGCCATTTTGGTGGTTGCGGCTGATGATGGCGTCATGCCTCAGACTACCGAAGCTTACCGCATCATCCAAGCGGCCGGCATTCCTTTTATTGTCGCTATTAACAAGATTGATAAGCCTGATGCCAACATCGACAAGGTCAAGCAAGAACTGTCCAGCAAGCTGGATATTCTGCCCGAAGATTGGGGAGGCAAAACAGTTTGTCTGCCTATTTCTGCCAAAGATCGCATCGGTATTGATGAAATCCTGGACACTCTGATCTTGGTGGCTGACATGGAAGAAGAAAATCTGCATGCCAATCCGGCCGGCAAGACTATGGGCACGATTATCGAATCCAATATGGATAAGTCCGAGGGTATCGTCGCCACCTTGTTGGTGCAAAACGGCACCTTGCGCATCGGCGACGAGCTTTGTTCCAATGGCATTGATTATGGCAAAGCGCGCAATATGAAAAATCATTTGGGCGTTACCTTGCTCGAGGCTGGTCCCAGCACGCCCGTTAAGATTATCGGCTTTAAGATCCAGCCAGAGGTTGGAGATATTATCGAAGTGGGCCGCGGCGAAAAGATCAAGATGAAGCGCGTCTCTCGGCCGATGGTCGAAGCCGCCAGCCAGACTGCCGAAGAAGTTGCCACCGATGATGCCGCTGCCAGGATTGTGTTGTTGCTTAAGGGCGATACGCTCGGCTCGGTAGAGGCGATCGAGAATTCCTTTAACAAGATCGATACCCAAGGCGTCAAGATCAAGATCATTCATAAGGGTCTGGGTAATATCAGCGAAGGCGACATCGCGCGCGCCGAATCCAATGGCGCCAAAGTTATCGGCTTTAATATCAAGCCTAATCCGAAAGCAGTGCAGATCGCCCGTGAGAAAAATGTTACTATCAAGACTTATAAGGTTATTTACGAATTATTGAACGATATCCGCGCCGAGATCCAAGAATTGGTCAAGCCGGAAATTGTGCGCGTTGACCTGGGCAAGATTAAGGTCTTGGCCATCTTCCGCTCCGAGAAGAAATCGCAGATCTTGGGCGGCAAAGTCATCTCCGGCATTATCCAGCCCAATACGATAGTCGAACTGGTGCGCCAGGGAGAGATTATCGACGAAGGAAAGATTTCCAGCGTCAAGTCCGGCAAAGAAGACGTCGATATGATCGAAAACGGCGGTGAGTGCGGCTTCAAATTGGAATCACGCACCCCGGCGGAGAAGGACGACATCTTGAATATTTATCGGGAGGATAAGATTTATAAGAAGATCAAGTAAGTTTATAAAGTTTGTAAAGTTCATAAAGTTTATAAAGTTATAGGTATTGGGGATTTTGATTTCATCTATAAAGTTTGTAAATTTAGAGTAGTCTGATATTGATTTTAAAACATTACATATATCCATGGAAAAACAGGAAAGAGTTAATGAACATGTACAGCAGCGACTGGCCGAAATAATGAGCCGTCGTTTGGCTTTGGACGGCTATATGATAACAGTAGCCGCCGCCTATCTTTCGCCTGATCAAAAAAGGCTGAAGGTCTTTGTCTCTGTTTTGCCTGACAAATACAATGGCACCGCTTTGCAGCAATTGCGCAAATTAGGTCCAGCCATCAAAGGTGAATTGTGCCGTGCGGCTAAGCTGCGCGAAGCACCGAGGATCAATTGGCTGATAGATAACACCGAGGCCAAAGCGGCTGAATTGGATGAAATTTTCAAACAAATCTAAGTATTTATCTCCGGTACTCCCGGAGATCTCCCCACGAAGATGAGAATGTGTAATTGTGATAAATGTAATCAGAGTCGCGAAAAAATAAATGTCGATAATAATTCGATTAGAAAAAACACATGAAGGTCAATGTTCCTTTTCATGTGTTTTTATATTATAGAAATTTAATGTTGCGCAATTACCATCATTGCCATGTCATTCCCGCCCGCCAAAGGACGGGTAGACTCCGGCGGGAATCTAATCGTTGACAGCAGTTCACGGGCAAGATTCCCGCCTTCGCGGGAATGACACAAGAAAAAATAGGGATAGCATAATTAAACTTAGTGTATTAATGCGGGGACGAATATGACGTAATGGCTGATTTGGTTTTCTGATGTTAAAACAGATAACCTCTTTCTTCGTGGGGAGATCCACGCGTTCGCGCGGATAAACTCAAATAGATATGTTGGAAAAAGCAAATTATCAAGAAGCCTGGCAGCTGATTTGCCAAGCCAAGCATGTCTTGGTTGTAATCCACGAGAATCCCGACGGCGACGCCTGGGCCAGCTTGTCGGCCTTTGTCCAGCTTTTGGATAATCTGGGCAAGCCTTGGCAGGCTTTGGGCCATGAGGCAATTCCGGAAAAGTTTGGCTATCTATCCAATCTGTCCCGAGCCAAGCAAACTGAAGGCGAGCTGGATTTAGAAGCTAGTGACCTAATTGTCAGTTTGGACTGCGGATCAGCCGCCCGTACCGGACTTGCGGATTGGATTAAAGCTCGGCCGGAGCATATAATATTTTTGGAAATCGATCATCATCCTTGCCCTGATTGCCAATCAGATTTTTCTTTGCGTGATATAGCGGCAAGCGCCACTGCCAAAGTGCTTTATGACCTCTGTGCGGCCAACGACTTGCCTTTGACTGGTGCGCTTGCCAGCACGCTATTAACCGGTTTGGCGGCCGATACCGGCAATTTTGTCTATGCGGCGGCTTGTCCCGAAACAATGGCGGCAGCTTCGGCCATGCTAGCGCAAGGCGCGCGCCTGGACAAGATTTTTAATGCTACTTGGAAAACTCGCAGCGTGGCCGGACTTAAGCTTTGGGGTATCGCGCTGTCGAGACTTAGCTTAAATTGTGAGTTGAATATAGCCTATACATACCTAAAACAAGCTGATTTGGCTGTTGCCGGTGCTAGCGAGCAAGAAGCAGAAGACTTGGCTGGATTTTTGTCCGGGCAATCCGAAGCGGCGGTAATAGTTTTGCTTAAAGAGAGGTCTGACGGTTGTGTCAAAGTGAGCCTGCGGTCAAATAACGACGATTATGATGTCGGCCGTTTAGCCCGTCTTTTGGGAGGCGGCGGGCACGCGCGAGCAGCAGGCTTCGAGTTAGTCAAACATAATGTCTCAGGCCAGGAGAATGCGCTATAAAGTTATTGCTTTTTCATCCTCATTTTGTTATAGTATATCCAGTATATGCCTATTCTAAGCTTAGTTAATTCCGGTAAATCCGGAGACAAATTGACAGTCACTACCGGCGCCAAAAAGATTTTTCAGGCTGTTTTTTGGGACCAAAGCCGTTCGGATATCGAAGAAGACGCGCCCAAGCTCCGCGTCTCGGATATGATTTCCAAGATGGCTTTTTATTATGAAAAAGTGCGCAATGCCGTCGATTATCGCGAGGAATCGTTGTTGCGCAAAGAGGCAATCAGCCGCATGTTAAAGCGCCAGGTTATTATCGAAGGCGCTTGGACAGCTCGCCAGGAGCTTGACCCGACCAGAATCTCCAAAACTTTATTAATAGAATTGATTCGCGCCGGCTATCTGCCGAATAATAAATTGCCCGAGGACAAGATTGGCGAAGTGGCCGTCATTTTGCACAAATATCTGATGTTGCGGGCTACAATCTTGCAGCGCTTGGAGACGGGCAGCCAGTCGATCAACTTTAATGTTGCCAAGCAAAAAGAAGATTTGGATGACAAGGGCGAATTGAACGGCTGGATAGTCGGGCTTGCCAGCGCCGAAATCGAAGAAAATCTCAGCTTGTCCGAAGCGACCGATACGACGGTGGCCGTGATGTACGACATGTTGGCCAAGGCAGTCAAGCTGCCGGCTGATTTGCCTTATGAGCGTGATTTGTCTATCCAGATCTATCTGGGTATTTTCCGTAATTACCTCAAGCTTAATGACTATCATATTCTGTCGTATGTATTGTTCAAATATTTCAATGAAGACTGGACTAATCCCACGGACGAAACGATTAATCGCATCGCTGATCGGCTGGATGAACTGAAAAATGCCATCGATCTGCAGATCGAGCATCCACTGACCGCGCAGCTCAATCGCGTAGTGCATCAATATACTGTATATTTTACAGTCTTAAAGGACGTTATCGAAAAGAACCCCAAGGCGGCCTACGAAGAATTAAATCGTGACGCCGGCGGCTTTATGCGCCAGGTGCGCGCCGATATCGATGCCCGTTGCGCCCAAGCCAAAAAGAAGCTCTGGGGCAATGCGGTTCGCAGCATTATTTATATCTTTGCCACCAAATCGGTCTTGGTGATCATTATGGAAATCCCGTTGATCCAGTTCTTCGGTGAAGTGGTCAATTATTCCGCTTTGGCTATCAATATCGCTTTTCCGGCTTTGGTGTTGTTTGTTTCGGTGGCCTTAACCCGGCTGCCGGGCGAAGCTAATACCAAGAAGGTGATGGCCGGCGTAGAGGAGATTGTCTTTGTGGAGAAGGCGCGCAAACAGCCGATAGTGTTGCGCGGGGTGGAGCGCCGCGGTGCCATTATCAGCGCTATCTTTAACATCTTGTATGCTGCGACCTTCTTCTTGTCCTTTGGCCTGGTCATCTGGGCGCTGTATAAGATTCATTTCAGCTGGGTGTCGATGGTCATCTTTGTCTTCTTCTTGGCTTTCGTCTCTTTCTTCGTCATCCGCGTGCGCCGCGGGCCGAAATACTGGGTAGTAGTGGAGCCAAGGGAAAATATATTTACCTTCCTCTGGAGCTTTGTCTCCGTGCCGGTAATCGCCGCCGGTAAATGGCTGTCCGGCAAATTCCAACGCCTCAACTTTATCGCTTTCTTCCTGGACTTCATCATCGAAACGCCTTTCAAGGTCTTGATTACCGTGGCCGAAGAATGGACCAAGTATATGAAGGAGCGGAGAGACTCCATTACCTAAAATGTTAAAACTCAAAAGTAAAAAGTCAAAAGTTTGGTGTGCTTCGCACTTTCTTTTTCCTATCATTGTATGTCACTAGAAAAACACTATTATATTACAACCACTTTGCCCTATGTAAATTCCGAGCCGCATATCGGCTTTGCTATGGAAATCTTGCGGGCGGATCTGTTGGCTCGTTGGCAGCGTTCGCTGGGCAACGAGGTTTTCTTCAATACCGGCGTGGATGAGCATGGGCTCAAGATTTTCCGCAAGGCTGAGGAGCTGGGCGTCAGCGCGCAGGAATATTGTGACCAGATGGCGGCCAAATTCGGCGAGATGAAGGACAGTCTTAACTTGAGTTACAACAGCTTTATCCGTACGACCGATGCGCACCATGTGGCGGCGGCGCAGGAGTTTTGGCACCGCTGTGAACAAGCTGGTGATATCTACAAGAAGACTTACAATGTCAAATATTGCGTGGGCTGCGAGCTGGAGAAGACCGAATCGGAATTGGTGGATGGTCATTGCCCCCTGCATCCCAAGATGGAGCTGGA
The DNA here is from genome assembly GCA_037130845.1 of Candidatus Falkowiibacteriota bacterium. GTDB lineage: Bacteria > Patescibacteriota > Patescibacteriia > Patescibacteriales > Patescibacteriaceae > 1-14-0-10-37-14. The sequence continues at coordinate 26,387 of JBAXSE010000004.1, forward strand.
ATTGATCGATGAAGAGAACTATTTTTTCCGTTTTTCCAAATATCAACAACCTTTGTTGGATTTATACAAAAGCAATACCCAGTTTGTCTTGCCTGAGGCCAGGCTTAAGGAAATCAGCGCTTTTGTGGAACGGGGACTGGATGATTTTTCCATCTCTCGGCTCAAGGACAAGATGCCTTGGGGCGTACCGGTTCCGGGGGATGACAAACAAGTGATGTATGTCTGGTTCGATGCTTTGGTCAATTATATTTCATGCTTAGGCTGGCCTGCGGAGTGTAACGAACCCTTCGACTCCGCTCAGGGCGACAATAGCAGTAACTATTGTCGATTTTGGCCGGGGTTGCAGATTTGCGGCAAGGATAACCTGCGCCAGCAGTCGGCTATGTGGCAGGCCATGCTAATGTCTGCCAACTTGCCAACCTCAAGACAGGTATTGGTCAATGGCTTTATTACTTCGGGCGGGGAAAAGATGAGTAAGAGCCTGGGCAACGTCTTTAATCCTCTGGATTTGGTCAAGGAATACGGCACCGATGCCGTTCGTTATTACCTGCTGGCCTATACCAATCCATTTGAAGATAGCGATTTTACGATTGAGAAATTCCGTGCTGTCTTTCAGGCAGATTTGGCCAACGGTTTGGGCAACCTGGCTTCGAGAGTCTCTACATTGCTTGCCAAAAATAATATCAGTCTGGAATTAAAACGAGAGACCGGCGCGATGGGCGAGAAGGTGGCTGAGAAATTGAGTGAATATAGTTATAACGAAGCCTTGCGCGTCTTGTGGGCTGCCTTTAGCGAAGCGGATGAAAAATTATCGGCTGCTCGGCCCTGGAAGATGACCGAAGCAAAGGAAATCAAAGAATGCCTAGAGCCCTTGGCGCAGATGTTATTGTCGGCTGGGTTGATATTGGAAAACTTTTTGCCCGAGACCGGCGCCAGATTAGTTTCAATTTTTGGTGTGACGCAAATAGCTAAGGCGGAAGCTCTGTTCCCGCGCTTGGATTAATCAATGTGATATGACCTTGAACTTTCCGGTAACTATGTCGATTGTCGATATCGTGACGCTTTTAATATTGGCTGGATTTGTTTTCTATGGCCTGTTTTTCGGCTTGATTAAGACCGTCGGTTCTCTGGCCGGCTTGGCAGTCGGCACCTTGGTGGCTAGCCGAGTCTATTTGATGGTTTTTGGCTGGATTAAGCCTTTGGCTTTCGGACACAATGACTGGGGCATCACTATTACCTTCATCCTTTGTTTTACAATTGTGAATTGTTTGGTCAATCTTTTGTTTGCGCTATTGGACAAAACTTTTCATTTGATATCAATCATTCCATTTTTGAAAACAATTAATCGCTTAGGCGGCGCGATTTTTGGCTTTTTGGAGGGCGGCTTGGTGCTCGGCCTGATTCTTTATGTGACGGTGCGTTATGTGCCGGGCGGCGGTTGGTTTTTTAGCCAGCTTAAGGGCAGCCAGTTGGTGCCATTTTTGCTTGATTATTCCAAGATGTTAATACCGTTTTTGCCGGAAATCTTGCGTCAGTTAAAAGCGGTTATATGATAGAAATCAGCGGTGCGGCGGACGAATTGGCCAAGGATGATGAGACAATCAAAAAGATTGTCGAGGTTTTACAATTGGGCGGAGTTGCTGCCTTGCCGACCGATACGATTTATGGCCTGTCTTGCTTGGCGGACAAGGCTAATGCTTTGGAACGCATCAGTCAGATGAAGGGCAGGGAGATTAATAAGACATTTTTGTTACTAATCGATAGCTGGGAGATGGCGGAAGAATGGGCTGTTATTACGCCTGAACACAAAGAAGTTTTGCAAAAGGTCTGGCCCGGGCCGACTACCGTAATTCTGCAGGCGCAGAAAAGCGTTCCGTTTTTAGTGACGGCTGAGAATACCATTGCCTTGCGTTGGCCGGCAGATTCTTTTTTAACTAGCTTGCTTAGCAAATTGCATGCTCCTTTGGTATCGACCAGCCTTAATAAAGCGGGTCAGCCGAATCTATTGGAGCCTTTGGGCTTGGAGGACTATTTTGGTGATTTAGCGCCCGAATTAGTGGTGCAGGTTGGACCATTGGCGGCTCAGCCGTCGCAGATTATCGATCTGAGGAATCCGGGGGAGCCGGTGGCGATTCGGTGATTTTTCGAGTTTATCCGCGCGAACGCGTGGATCTCCCCACGAGGGCTTAAGTGGGTAATTTAATAATTAAAAATAGAGTCGCAAAACAACAAATGTCGATATTCTTTGTTTGGAAATGCCGTAAGAAATTTATCAAAGATTAAATCTTACTACGGGTTTGAGAGATCCACGCGTTCGCGCGGATAAATACATATGCAACTCATAGACACCCATTGCCATATCAATCTGCAGAATTATAAGGATGATGCGGATGATACCATTAAGCGAGCGCTGGAGGCCAGCGTGGGTATGATTATTGTGGGCACCGACTATAAATCGTCTAAAAAGGCGTTAGATCTGGCAAACCGATATCAAAAAGATGTCAATGTGGCGGTCGGCTTGCACCCGGAAAGCCTGGAAGATCGCATCGAAAAATGGACGGGGCAGGAACAGGAGATTAGCGGCGAGGTTTATAACGCGGTAGCCTATCAGCAATTGGCGAAATTCCCAAAGGTGGTGGCAATCGGCGAGATTGGCTTGGATTATTTTCGCCCTGATTTAAACAAACCATTGATAGAAGATTTGAAAGATCGGCAAAAAAAAGTATTTTGGCAGCAATTGGAGCTGGCTTTGTTATTAAAGCTGCCTGTCATTATCCATTGCCGCCAGGCCCATGATGATTTGTTAGAAATGTTAACCGACTTCAAGAGGCTGCACAAGGATTTATTGCCGGCGCTGCAACCTTGGGGAGTGATCCATTGTTTTTCCGGCAGCGAACAACTGGCTTGGCGATATTTTGCTTTAGATATGTGCATTTCTTTTACCGGCTTGGTTACCTTTAGCCAGCAGTGGGATTCATTAATAAAGAAAATGCCATCCGATAGGCTGTTGTTGGAAACAGACGCGCCCTTTTTGACTCCGGAGCCATACCGCGGCAAGCGCAACGAACCGATATTGGTTAAATATGTAGCTGATAGGGTTGCGGCTATCCGCGGAGTAAGCGTCGAGCGGGTGGCTGAGTTTACCACGGATAATTCCAGGCGTTTATTTAAATTGTAATTTTTGCTATACTGGAACCAGAAAAGGCTGAGGCCAATAATTCATTTTATGCGTTTTAAAATTTTTTTTGCGGGACTTTTTTTGTTTATCTTCGGTTTGGCGGGCCAGGCTCTGGCCGGTCCGGTTTGCGGTGATAATACCGATGATTATATCGGGGGCAATCTGGTACCGCCATTTACTTGTGAATGGGTCGATGATGCTCCTTGTAAGTATGTAACTGAGGATGAGCGCAAGAATTGCGTAAGCGATCGCCAAAACAAAGTCATAAATTCTGCCAGCTGCAGCAGGCAATGCGACGGCACTTCTCCTGATCCAAATTTTCATTGCCGTTGCGTCCGCTTGGCTGATTGTAAGGATACGGGCGGCCAATGTTTGAATAAAAGCAACCAGTCCGAAGCGGCGACTATAGACGATTTGATCAATAATCAGGGTTACGTTGTTATTACTAATCGTTGTCCTTATGGCGCCGACTTTAGATGTTATGTGCCTCCGTCAAAAAAAAGTACATTGCCTGTGCCGGCTGCAGCGACAACGTTGACGCCGGTGGTCCCGGCTGCTTCCGGCGGAACTCAAAATGTAATCAATATATCACTGAACAGTTGCTGTCCTCAAATTGTCCCGCCAAATTCTTCCGGCAATTACAGTACGGCTGATTTTGTTCAAGTGGCTGTTAATGTCTATATGTGCATCTTGTGCTTTATCGGCGCTTTGATGCTCTTGATGATCGTTGTCGGCGGTTTTTATATGTTGACGTCGGCCGGTGACCCCGGTAAAGTAGGCACGGGTAAAAAGGTGATTGTAGCGGCAATCGTCGGCGGTATAATCGTCTTTGCCAGCTATTTGATTGTCAGTTTCGTTATTAAGCTGTTAGGAGGAGTTATTTAGGCCGTAAAAAGGCTAATATTTGACTATTTTTCTTGCAAGTGTTAGATTAAATAGGTTAAAAAGCGAGATTATAGTCTCGCTTTTTAATCAATTATAGCTCTTAATATTTTGTATTATTGCACATACTTAATATTTTTGATAAAATAAGGTAATGACCAAGCGCATTATCATTGCTAAAAAAGATCTAATAGATTTGTACTATGGACAAAAGTTATCTAATTATAAGATAGGCAAGCTTTATAATTGTAGTTTTGCGACCGTCAAAAACAGGATGAATGAATATGGCCTGAAGCCATTGCCAAGGACTGTGATTCAAAACAGGTATCCAAAGAAAGATTTTAACGGCAGCCTTGTTGAAAAGGCGTATATGATCGGTTTCAGACTTGGTGATTTTAATGTCTATCAAACCTCAATCCATTCAAAAGTAATTGTTGTCCGTTGTCATACAACATGCTTGGATCAAGTTGAATTAATGGAAGGCCTTTTTTCAAAATATGGCAAAGTGACAGTTTCAAGACGAAGGAAGTCTTATCACATTAACTGTTTCTTGAATTATAGTTTTAATTTTTTGTTGCCGAAGCCGAATAAAGTTGAAGAATGGATCGGTGAAAACAAAAAGCAGGCATTTTCATTTGCTGCTGGCTATGTTGACGCCGAAGCGAATATTGGCGTTTATGACGGTAGGGCTCGCTTCAAAGTTGATAGCTATGATCAAGGAGTTATTTGTTGGCTGTATGAATTGTTCAAGAAATATAGCATAGAATGCCCTGCGCCGAGTTTGATTGGAAAAAAGGGGCAAATATATGACAAAGAAAAAAAATATAAATATAATAAGGATTTATATAGAGTAAGGGTTAGCAGTAAAGTATCATTAGAAAAATTATTATATCTACTGAAGCCATATATTAAACATAAAAAAAGGTTAGCAGATCTAGAAAAGTGCTTAATTAATATCCATGAACGAAATTAGAAATTTTGCAATTTTGGCCCACATTGATCACGGCAAGTCCACGCTAGCGGACCGCCTTTTGGAATTTACCGGCACCATCGACCCGCGCAAGATGAAAAACCAAGTTTTGGACAGGATGGATTTGGAGCGTGAGCGCGGCATTACCATCAAGCTGACGCCAGTAACCATGAGCTATCAGGGCTATACTTTGAATTTGATCGATACTCCAGGACACGTCGATTTTTCTTATGAAGTATCTCGGTCTTTGGCTGCCGTGGAGGGAGCGGTGTTATTAGTGGATGCCACCCAAGGCATCCAGGCACAGACTCTGGCTAATTTATATTTGGCCATCGAGCAAGACTTGGCAATTATTCCGGTGATTAATAAGATTGACTTGCCGGCAGCTGATATTGATAAGACTACGACGGAAATCGTCAAGCTGATCGGTTGTGATCCGAGCGAAATCATCTTGGCTTCGGGCAAGACGGGCGTAGGCGTAGCGGAAATTTTGGCCGCCGTCATCAAGCAAGTGCCTGAGCCGAAAGGCGATCCGGACGCACCTTTGCGCGCGTTGATTTTTGATTCCAATTATGACGAATATCGCGGCGTCGTGGCCTATATCCGCGTGATTGACGGTGCTTTATCCAAGAATAACAAGATAAAATTGCTGGCTACCCACTCTAAAAGCGAAGCCTTGGATGTCGGCATTCTAAACCCGGAATATCAGTCTACTGGACAGTTAGCGACCGGCCAGATCGGCTATATTGTGACGGGTTTTAAAGAAGTCCGCGAATGCGGCGTGGGTGATACTATTACTACAGTAGCTGGTGCCAAGGAAGAACAGGCAGTTGAACCGCTTAAGGGTTATGCCGAGGTTAAGCCGATGGTTTTTGCCGGCATTTTTCCGCGCGAGGGCGATAATTTCGCCGAACTGCGCGATGCTATTTCTAAGCTTAAGTTAAATGATGCTGCTTTGGTTTATGAACCGGAACAAAGCAATGCTTTGGGCTTCGGTTTCCGTTGCGGCTTTCTGGGCTTGTTACATCTGGAAATCTTCCAAGAACGCTTGCGCCGCGAGTACGGATTGGATTTGATTGTAACGGTGCCGAGCGTGGCTTACAAAGTGTATCTCAAGAGCGGCGTCGAACCGGAGATTATCCGCAGCCCGCAAAAACTGCCCGATCCTTCGAGCATGGATCATGTCGAAGAGCCTTGGGTCAGCCTGGACATCATTACGCCCAAGGATTATATCGGCGGTATCATGGGTCTGGTCCAGGACAAGCGCGGCAATTACAAAAATACCGAATACATCGATACCACTCGAGTTATCCTGCATTATGATATTCCGATGTATAGCGTTCTGACCGACTTTTATGATAAGATAAAGTCGGTGACCTCCGGCTATGCGTCTATCAATTACGAATTTATCGGCTATCGCAAGGCCGACGTGGTTAAGATGGATATTTTGGTGGCCGAAGAGATTGTCGAGGCCTTGGCCATGATTGTCTATCGCGATGATGCCTACCATAAGGGCAAGGACGTGGTGGAGACGCTCAAGGAAAGCTTGCCTCGCCAAATGTTCGTTATTAAAATTCAAGCAGCCATCGGCGGACAAGTGGTTGCCAGTGAAAGAATCTCGGCTATGCGCAAAGATGTAACCGCCAAGCTCTACGGCGGCGATGTATCCCGCAAACGCAAGCTATTAGAGAAGCAGAAGAAAGGCAAGAAGAAGATGATGGCAGCGGGAAAGGGCTCGGTGGAAATACCTTCTGATACGTTTGTTAAGTTGTTGAAGAAATAACACTCCAGCAAAAACAACTGAAGTTCCTACAAATACAAATTATTACAAATCTACAAATCCGTATCTAAACGTCAAGTTCATATTTGTATATTTGTAATAATTTGTATTTGTAGGAGCATATATTCTTTTCCTATTTTTATTTGTAGAACTATTAATAAGTATGAAACCAAAAACTCGCAAGTTGATGAAAAAATTCCTGTGGGGCCTGGTGGCTGCCATGGTTATCCTATCGATGGTCGTCGCCGGACTGTCGTCGTTTATAAAATAATGGTTATTGCACAAGCAGCCTTGAATGAGGCTGCTTTTGTAGTTGTTTGAGTTTTTAAAAGGCCTATGATATGCTGATTTGAACATTATGGATGTAAATAAATTTTGGCAAATATACCCCAAGTTAAGTGAAGAACAACGCGCGGAATTATCTTCCTATCCGGAACTGGTGGCCCAGCTCTTGGTTAATCGCAATCTAAAGGGCAAGAAGCAAGTGAGCGATTTTTTTTCGGCCGATTGGGAAATGTCTTTGCTTGACCCATTCGCCTTTACGCAGATGAAGGCGGCTTGCGAGCTGATTATCAAGCATCTTAAGGACAAGTCTCTCATTGCCATAGCCGGTGACTATGATGCTGATGGCGTCACGTCTTCGGCGTTGCTTAATCGCATTATTACCGCCTTGGGCGGCAAGGCCGAGGTCTGGATTCCCAGCCGTCTAGGTGAAGGCTATGGTTTGTCCAAAAAGATTGTCGATGAAGTTATTGCTGCCGGGGCCAAGCTGTTGATTACGGTTGATAATGGCATTAAGGCGGGCAAAGAAATTGCTTATGCTCAGGAGAGGGGCATAGATACGATTATAACCGATCATCACATGGGCCCAGATGACGCGGCCGATTTGCCGCCGGGCGTGGTATTGGATGCCATGGTTGAAAGCGAGGCTTATCCCTTTAAATATTTGGCGGGTGTGGGGGTGGCTTACAAGCTGGCCGCCGGGCTAATCCAGATGTCTACGCTTAATTCGAGCCAGAAAGAAAAATTAGTTTCGGCTGATCTTGATTTGGTGGCATTGGGTACGGTGGCTGATTGTGTGCCTCTGGTGGGCGAGAATCGCGCTTTGGTTAAGCGGGGATTGGCGATGTTGAACAAGCAAACCAAGCCGGGCGTGCGCGCTTTAATTACCGCCGCTTCGGCCAAGGGTGAGATAGACGAGGCCAGCATCGGCTGGCAACTGGCGCCGCGACTGAATGTAGCCGGACGAATGGAGCACGCTAATGTATCTTATAGATTATTGATGACCGAAGATCAGAAAGAAGCGGACGAACTGGCTAGCAAACTGAATGACAAGAATGCTTTGCGCCAGGCAGAGACGGCGCGGATCGTGGAATATTGCGAGCGGATGATCGAGAGCGGGTTAAAGGAAGACAAGATTTTGATTTTGGTTTCGCCTGATTTGGAATACGGCTTGGAAGACAAGTGGCTGGAGGGCGTTATCGGCTTAGTGGCTGGGCGTTTATGCGAGAAATATTCCAAGCCAGCTCTGGTTATCTGCTTGAGCGAAGGCCAGATCAAGGGCTCGGGGCGAAGCATTGAGAGCGTGAATGTCGTGGATTTTTTGTCCAACTTTGAGAGCTATCTTTCGCGCTATGGCGGACACAAAATGGCTTGCGGCTTCTCGGTCAAGAAGAAAGAAGTCTTGATGGAATTTGTAACCAAGGCCAGAGAATTGGCCGCGACGACTATTAATGACGACGATCTGATTCCAAGGCTCAAGATTGATGCCGAAGTGAACCTGAGCGAGGTTAACGGCGAGCTGGCGGATTGGCTGACGCGTTTTTCGCCATTCGGCCAAGCTAATCCCACCCCGATGTTTGTCTCTCGCAATGTGCGGGTGATGGATTTTATGCCCCTGGGTATGGAGGCTCAACACTTCAAAATGCGTTTCGGGTCTTTGTGGGCCATCGCCTTTAATGCCTCTAAGCGTTGGCCGACCGTGGCTGTGGGCAGTACTTTGGATATCGCTTATCATTTGGAATGGAATGAGTATAATGGGTTTAGGAATCTGCAGATGAGGATCGTTGATATACATGTGGTTTAGGTAGGTCAAAAGTCAAAAGTTAAAGGTCAAAAGTATTGAGTCCTTCGGACGTTTATTATTTATCTGCCGTGATTTATGAATTTTCCTAGTGAGGAAGCGCAAAAGTTTGTAGATTGGACTAAGATAAAGATTAGAGCGCATTTTTCTGACAATGAAGTGTATTTTTACGAAAAAGAGATTTGGTGGATTCACCTTGGACAAAATATAGGGTCGGAACAAAACGGCAAGAATACTCCCTTCGAGCGCCCGATATTGATTATTAAGAAATTTAACCGAGATACTTTTTTAGGCGTTTCGATGTCAACAAAAATTAGAGATGACCGTCATTCTTATATATTGAATAGAAATGGAGTAGACTATGATATTAATCTATCGCAGATACGTACGTTAAGCCGCAAGAGGTTATTGAGAAAGATTGGCAAAGTGCCAGAAGCCGATTTCAAAAATATAAAAGAAAAGCTGAAATCATTATTATAAACAACGAAACCCCTTTCGGGTGAAAGAGGTTTCTCGGAGTTTCCTTGAAACCAAGGAAACCAAAGTGTATTTAAAATATATCAGATTATCACTTAGATGTCAACAATTTATGCCATATACTAAATTAATAATCCATACCGATGGCGGCTCCAGAGGCAATCCTGGCCATGCCGGCTGCGGAGCGGTGCTCAAGACGCCTGAGGGCGAACTGGTAGGCGAGGTCAGCCATTATATGGGCCATGCTACCAATAACCAGGCCGAATATACGGCTATAGTTTTGGCTTTAGATAAGGCCAGCGAATTGGGAGCCGAGGAACTGGAATTCAGATTGGACTCGGAATTGGCAGTAAAACAGCTGAAAAGGGAATATAAAGTACGCAATAAAGACCTTGAAAAATTGTATGTTATGGTCTACAATAGGGTTTTGAAGTTCAAAAAAGTGACTTGGCACCATATTAGGCGCGAGTTTAATAAGGAGGCGGATAAGCTAGCGAATGATGCGATGGACAGAAAAAGCTAAAATGTAAAAGCTAAAATGTAAAAGCTTTGGAGTGCCGCTAGGCGGCACAGTTTATAATTAATCTTTATTTCCGATAACTTTACAAACTTTAAGAACTTTATAAACTTTACAAACTTATTTTGGATATGTAGCTCAGTTGGTTACCTCCCTAGCGGGAGGCAGGGAGCGCACCGTTCACACGTGCCCGTCCGTATCCGCCAGCTGGCGGAGAAGGCGGGTCGGTGAGGTCATCCCGCTGGGGCGGGATCATGTCCACTCAGAATCACGCCATCATATATAATGAATATTTTGGATAATTAGCTCAGTTGGTTAGAGCGCACCGTTCACATCGGTGAGGTCACAGGTTCGAGTCCTGTATTATCCACATCATATTTTGTCCATTTATAATAGGAGGCCGTTATGGCTGTTGTTAACGAAAGATACGCCCATTTATCTAGTCGCATTAAAGAATGCAATGAATTGTTGGCATTGTCAGACAAAGAATTGCTGATTGCTATGAAGGAAAATCCGAATCTGGTAATGAAGACTAATGGTCCGTATTACGAACGCGTTTTAAAAGAAAAACAAGAACTGTGGCAGAAAAATGTGGCCAATGTTTTGAATGGCATTATTGATTTGCCTTTGGATGAGCTGCTCAAAGGGGGCAAAGATGGTATTTTGTTTTTGATTAAAAGCAATCTGAAGAAAGTTCCCGAAAAGGTTTCGGTCGCTGAGTTATTGGAATATGTGCCGGTGCTTGAGTCTGATTTGCTGAATATTTACAGGAAAGATCTGAGAATCAGTTTGAAGAATGCCAAGCAAGATATTGAAAAAGAATCGATTACGGGCAATGGCTTTAATCAGGGGAGTCACCCATTTTTTTCGCATGATACGTTTGTAGGATGAAAAATAAACCTCTTTAACATAAAGTTAAAGAGGTTTTTGATTTGCAAAATATCATGTCATTCCCGCGAAGGCGGGAATCTAATCGTTAGTGGTAGTTCACAAGCAAGATCTCCGCCGGAGTTTATACTCGGTACTCCGGTACGGGGATGACATGAAGTGATGTGAGTCTGAAATGTAATAACTAGAAGCCCTAGCTACTTCTGTCAACGAATTAATAGACATTTACAGGAATGACACTGCTTTTTATAATAACATTTATTGTTGACTTTATGAAGCGTGGATTTAGGGTATGAAAAAAGCACCCCGATGTTACATTGGGATGCTTGATAGTTGCTTACTTGGTGTAAGTAATGATAGCGGTCAGGGTGGTGAAAGTGGCGTCTCTGTTGCCGCTGGAGGCGCTAGATTGTAGCCATTGCAGCGAAGCGTCGGGATGTGAGGCCAAGAATGTGTTGACATCGTTAATCAAATTGCTTAACTTCGACGGTCTATTCGGCTTTTCAAAAATGTCTTCAGAAAAGCCTGCTACTTGTCTCATGATAAATTCCTTTGTTGGTGGATAATTATTTGCCTTTTTTCATTTTAGTGCTGACTTCCGCCAGTTTTTTCTCAGTGATGGATGGCACAGCATTAGGATATTCAACGATCGCTGTGAGAATCTTGTTGTGGTCGGTCACTGATTGCAGCCAGGTCGTCTTGATATTATCTTCGCAGTTGGTCTCTAGGAGAGATAACCTGAAAATATTGACTTCCTCTTGCAGAGCGACTTTTTCGCTCTTGCTAGTGAAGTAGCCGGTGATGATTTCGCAAATCATGTTCTGTCCTTTGTGATGGTGTAAAAATATTATAGCTTGTCGAATTTGGCGGCTATTTCCGTGACTATGTCATTAGTCTTTCCTTTCGGGGCTCTGGCATATTCTACGATAGCGGTTAGTTTGAAAAAAGCGCTATTTGACGATTGTAGCCAGATTGTTGTTATTTCGTCGGGTTGATTGTCGCCTTCCAACGATTTCCTGAAGTTATTAACTTTTTGCTTTAGAGCTGCTAATTCTTCATCTTTATCGATGAAGCCGGTGATGATTTCGCAAATCATGTTCTGTCCTTTGTATTGGTGGTTGAATTATTTGAGGTATTGGATAATAGCTGTCAGCTGAGTGTGCCCTTGGCCGTTATTATATGATTGCAGCCAAGAGATTTCAATCTGGTAGTCGGTATTTTGAACCAAGATGTCTGTGAATTCCTCGACTTTATCTTCCAATGTGGCTTGCCACTCCGGGTGGCTGTCGCTAATGAATCCGGTAATGATTTTGAATTTCATCGTTTCTCCTCGATTGTTAATATACAAAAATTGTCTTCATTAATTCGGAAAAGAATCGTCGACGCGTCCGCTGAGAAGCGGGGCTATCGAAATAGGATTTTGACTACAGTCGTGACTCAGCCGTAGCCGCGTCGCGATTGCCAGTCAAGCCTGGCCTTCTCTCCCGTGTTAATAAAGACAATTTACTTGTTACCTGCATTAATCCGGAAAAGAATTGTGGACGCGGGCCGCATATAGCGGAGCTATCCCAAAGAGAGTTATCACAGTCGAGCTCCAGCCGTAGCCGGATCTAGATTGCCGATAGTCCCTGACCTTCTCTCCCGTGTTAATGTAGGTAACTTTATGGCTATAGTATAGCATATATTGATATATTTGTCAATAGTTCGACAGGCTCACTACAAGGGTTTATATACATTTTAGGCTAATATTAGTTAATTTTTGGCCTGCCCTGAGCTTGTCGAAGGGCTAATATTAAGTATAAATTACCTTTATAGATATAAGAAAAGGCCATCCTTTTGAGGATGGCCTTGTTTTTGTGTTTGTGGGTCTATTTTGGCTTACTGTAGATCTCCGCATAGGAAGATTGGAATTTTTCTATCACTTGTTGTACTTCGGCAAAGGTGCCGGCTTGCTGATAGGCGATCCAGTCTTTTAGCTTGTGTGTTGATGTCTTATTAATCAGTTCGCCGCGCAAAGTCTTAAGCAAACCATTCGGGCTGGGGTCGTTTAGAGTCTGGCCCAGCCAAAAGTTGCGCTTGGTCCGTTCGTATTCTGTTTCGTTAGCCATAATTTCTTGCAGGCAGTCGTCGACTAGTCCGGCAATCTTGTCTTCGGCGTCCAGATGGAGATCGGAAGAGCCGATAGAGAAATAGCAATTGCCTCTGGCCACGCGATCCCAGCAGCTGATTATCGAGTAGCAGAGCCGTTCTTTGATGCGCAGGCGGTCAAAGAGCTTGCTGCGGATCAGTAGATAGGTGATAGACTTGGCGCGGTCGGGAAAAGAGCTGTCTAGGATAATCTTTCTGGTGTAACCCAAGGAAGCGGTGGTATAACGGTAGTCAATCTTGGTCGGCTCGATAGCCGGGTAGCTCAAGTTGAGCTGCGGCATGCGATTGATAGCCAGAGACGGTTGCCGGCCAAAAGGCGACTGTTTGATTAGTGTCAGAGTCAGATCTGCATTGAGATTGCCAAAGACAATCAGGCTTAGGTTAGAAGGACTGTAGTGTTGGCGATAAAAATAGATAATATCCTTGTAATTAAAGCTGTTGATGCTCGCCGGTTCGCCCAAACCGCTGATGTCTGTCGGTTCCAGCTGGCCGTTGCGGAATAGCAAGCCGAGCTGTCGGAGCAAGCCGATGCGTTCTGGATCGGGGAAAGCGCGCTGGAATTCTTGGATTACTACCTTTTTTTCTTTGTTCAGGCCTTTGTTCATGGGGTTGTCCAAGAGCAGCCGGCCGAAGATTGATAGGGCTTCTGCCAGATTCTTTTCTGCTGCCAGGCACTGAAAGTTGTAATTAGTCGAGCTGATGCCGGTGCTGCCTAATTCGCAGTCGCCCCCTTGATTCTTAAAGTGGTTAATGATCTTAGGGCTTGGCATAGCGCTGGCGGCATTAATCATGTGCTCTACAAAATGGGCCAGACCCGCTTTGCTCTGCGGGTCATCTTGCGATCCGCTGTGGAAAGTAAAGTCGGCGTAGACGGCGTTGCTTTTGGGCAGATGTAGATAGTAGACCTTGAGGCCGTTGTCCAAGGTAAATGTTTCCAGTTCTTCGAGCTGGTCGTTCATGTTTACTCCTATAATAAAGATTTAATTTTCAAAGAATTGCTTAAAATAAAGCATTTTTGTAATATCGTGTCAAGCATTCTTGATAAGATGACTTGACAAATATGTTAAATTCTGATATGGTGTAGACTTAATTTGTTGATTTTAAGGGGGGAAGCTTGAAAATAATCAAAATCATCTTGATTTTAATCATTTTTAGTTTATTGACGGGTGCGGCAGAAGCCAGGCCCAGAGCAAAAAAAACAAAGTATTGTAGAATTAGTGCAAATATAGCGAGGCCAAAACAACTTAAAGCGTATACAGGCAGCGTGCCCTGGCCGAAATTGGCAAGCGATGCCAAGCAGGCCGCAGAGCAAAAAAAATCTGCCACAGTACAAAAAAATAAGGCCGTATCCAGCCGGACAGCAGTGCCGATGTTGGCGCGGATCAGCAAGTATCTAAAGACCGGAAAGCTGATGGCCAACGGTTTGCCGCCTAAGGTCGGCTATGTGGCCGTGTCGGATCGCAGTATCAAGCTGGGGTCGCTGGTCTGGATCGGACGAACCAGATATATAGTTGGAGATTATACCAATCTTTATGTACATCAGCTAAGCAAAGATCTGGACTGTGATCTGACTGTCGATATCTTTACTACCGAAAGCAAGCAAGAAGCCAAGAAATTTGGCATCGAAATACAAAAGATAGCTTTGCTGAAAAAAGCATAGCCAAAAGCTCCGATCTTCGTCGGAGCTTTTTTTATGCGAAAGCTGCCAAGGTTCCATGTATTCATGGAATGGCAGACCGTATAATCCCGCCTACTGGCGGGGAATACCTCGATTAGCCAAGGTTCCGTGTATTCATGGAATGGCAGGCCATATAATCCCGCCTTCATGGCGGGGTGTAACACTATCGATAGTTATAAACATGGCAAGCTATGAAAATTTTTGCTATAATGCAGATTGTATGTTGGGAGCGAAGTCGATAATCAGGCTGCTGGGAAAGAAATTAGCCAATTTAAATTTGCGCTATATTATTTTTATTCCTTTGCTGGCTTTGTTAGTGGCCATCGTGTTGGGGTATTTGCAATTCTCTTCATCGCATTCGCTCTTGGAGAAGAATTCCTTTTCTAATGTTTCGACAATCGCCGATTACAAAGAAAACTCCATCAAGGAATATTTGAATGATCGCAAGGCAAGCCTTCTGGTGGCTGAGAGTTTCTTTGATATCAAAACTAATCTCCCCGTCTTAAGTAAATATGTCAGCCAACCGAACAATATAAAATATAAAGCGGCGGTTGCCAAGTTGGATAGCCAGCTCGTGCCGTTTATGAGGGTCTATGGTTACGAAGATGTCTTGTTGGTCGGGCTGGATGATAAGGTTTTATATTCTGCTAACAAAAATTATGGCGCAAAAATCGGCCAGCCGTTACGTGATCTGACTAACGAATTATTGAATGTAGCCAGGACCGGAACATTTGTTAGCGGTATCTTTCCGTTTAGTGCAGACCCTTCCAAATACGAAATTATGATCGCGGGGCCGGCGACTGATCTGGCAGGCAAGCTTAGCGGGATTATTGTTTATGAGGTTAGCATGAATGATATTTTTGGCATTGCCGAAGATACAACAGGCTTGGGTAAGACCGGCGAAACGGTCTTGGGCATCTATGAACATAATTTGCCATACAAATTTAAGGCGGGAGTGAATGAAAACCGTATTATTTTCTTAAATGCTTTGCGCCAGGATTCTAACGCAGCCTTTAACCGCTATATTGAAATGGGGGACAAAAATGGCGTGCCTCTGCAAAAAGCGGTTGACGGCCAAGACGGGCAAGGAGCCTCGATTGATTATCGCGGCGTGAGTGTAATTTCCGCTTGGCGATATCTGGAAGACTTAAAGATCGGCTTGGTGGCCAAGGTCGACACTTCCGAGGCTTTTGCTCCGGTAGACAGCATGCGTAATCAGACTATTATCGTTATGATAGTGGCGTCTATTATCATCTTATTTTTGTCTATCTTGCTGGCCATCAGCTATGTGAAGAGCCAGGATGATGCCAAAAAAATCTTGGACTTGAACGGCGTTTTGAAGCTGCTTAATCAGATTTTGCGCCATGATATTCTAAACGATTTGACGGTAGTCAAAGTGTATCTAGATGTCTTGAATACCGATTCGGTGGTGGTGGCCAAGAAGGACCAGGTCGCGGCTATAGTCCAACGGAGCATTAATCTGGTGGATGAAATGCGCAATTTGGAATCGGCAGTCTCGATCGGCCAAGCTTTGATGGCAATAGACGTGAAGGGGGTTGTGGAGATGATCAAAAAAGAAACATCGGATATAAATATAACATTAAAGGGGCAGGCTTGGGTGCTGGCTGACCAGGCTTTAAAATCTGTCATTACTAATCTGGTGCGCAATGCCAAACTGCATGGTTTGGCCGACCAGGCGGTAATTACAATCAAGACTATCGGCCGGATAGTGGAGATACGCGTGGCCGATAACGGGCAGGGTATTCCGAACGAAATCAAGCCGCAACTATTTGCCGAAGGCTTTAAATATGGCGCTACCGGCCATACCGGCATCGGCCTCTATATCTGCAAGAAAACTGTTGACCGCTACGGCGGCAAGATCTGGATAGAAAATAATCAACCTAAGGGCGCGGTCTTTGTGATGCAGCTGGCGCTGGCCGATAAACCCGTAATACAAAAAATAGTAAATAAAAAGTGAGAATTATTCTCACTTTTTTGTTTGCTGTTAGGTAGTTTGCGACTCACGGTGAATCCACCATTTTTCATCCGCTGCCATCAGCCACCAATCCCAAGGGTTGGTATCCATGATGGCTTGGGCTAAATCCTGGCCTTGTTGGGTTTTGACGCGTTTTAAACACATGTCTATCCAGTAGGAAATTTGCGGGTTGCCTTGATCCAATTCGCGCAGGGTCAGCAGCAATTCCAGGTTGTCCGCGTCTTTGACGATTTTGGCCTCTATGGTATCTTTGGCGTGATATCGGGCCAGCAAGCCTTTGACCATGGGACCGAAAGGAAGTCCTCGCAATTGGTCTGCTTCTGCTTTGTCCTCGTGGCGAGTGACATAGCGTTGATGTATGTAATTCAAATCGGAGATCCTGGTCTCAGAGCTGTCATGGAACAAGATCATGAGCAATACTGCGTTGAGGTCGATGGGTTCTTCGAACCTGGAGGCTAGGGCCAAGGCCACAAAAGTGGCTCGATTAAGATGCTCGGCCACGCTTTGTTTGCCGACCAATAGATTGGCAAAGCCGCTGCGCGGCGTACGGGCCAGATGGCCCATTTCATACAAAAATAGGGCGATGCGGCCGTCGGTATCGATTTCTTATGACATGATTAACCTTTTGAAAATGAACAATTTTTTCTTATTCTTAGTCTTTTGAATTGGAATTGTCAAGCAAAAACCTTCCGCTGGGGAAGGTTTTTGCTTTTAGGTAAGTTGAGGCTTTTTGACCAGCTTTGGCGGCTGTCGTTTAACTAATTTCGGCTTAGCCTTTTTCATCATGTTGAGGGAATATTGGAATTTGATCAGATTTGCCTTAACCGGCTCGGGCAGGCCGGGTTGGCTGAGCAAGGTGTCGCGCTGCTCCTCTAGAGAGTTGACCAATTTTTCATAGAATCGGTGTTCGGTTGGGGAGGTTTTGTGGCTGTCGGTCGACAGGTCGGCCAGCAGTTCATCCAGTTCAGCGCCTTGCAGGCTGAGGTAAAAAACCGGGATGTTCTGGAGAGCGGTTTTGACCAGCTTTTTGTCCTGATCGAAGGTGAGGCCGTATTTGATATTGGCGCCGCCGTTCATAGCCGTGGCCAAGATCTTTTCGTTTTTCATTTGTGAATACTCGCCATCGTCGGTGTCATGCACTTCATCAAAAGCGCAAACGACATCGCCGGTATGCTTGTTGACGATGACATTGTCGGCGCCATTTTCAAAATCATCATAAACGGCTCCGCGGGCTACCAGGAAATCTTCGTTCAGTTCCTTGTAGAGCAGGCCGGTGACCGCCATCTCTAATAGTTCCGGGTTGCTTTCGCTTCGGGCTTTTTCCCACAGGGCTACGTGTTTTTGGCGTTCCGGCCCTTCGGGCAGATTGTAAGCGCCGCTGAATTCCAGTTTCCTGTTGGCGATATGCTTGGTATCGTGAGCGGCGGTTTCGGCATCGTAAGGGCCGCCCAGTCCTTGTTGGAAAGTGGCCATCATGATAGCGCCGCGCTGGTTGATGATCGACTGGCCCAAGCCGCGGTTAGTCTCTTGGCTGATCTGGGCCATCATCTGTTCCAGCTGCTGTTTGGGAGATTCTTTGGTTTTTTCCGATTGGTAGCCGTTGTATTTGATTTGTTCGTTTGCCATATGGGTTAATTGTAGGTTCTTGCGTGACGGGCGTCAATGATGTGTAATATGATTCAAATTTACAAATAAATGGCATGGCGAAGTCAAAAGTCAAAACTCAAAAGTCAAAAGTATCGTATCCTTCGGATATTTTATTAAAATAAACCAAAAGCATACTCGTCCGTAGCACTAATGGACATCATATCAAAAGAGGGTTAAACTGTAAAAATCAGATGTATTAAGCCTTTTTGAG
Organism: Candidatus Falkowiibacteriota bacterium; assembly: GCA_037130845.1. Classification (GTDB taxonomy): domain Bacteria; phylum Patescibacteriota; class Patescibacteriia; order Patescibacteriales; family Patescibacteriaceae; genus 1-14-0-10-37-14. The sequence continues at coordinate 44,842 of JBAXSE010000004.1, forward strand.
GAATGTATAGGGCGGGCTGGACGTCTATTGAAAATTAATAAAAATAAAAAAATCCAAAGGACACCAAACTTTTGACTTATAACTTTTGACTTTTGAATTATACATATGGGTATCGAACGATTCAAACCACCGACAGATAGTGCAGACGTTAAGACCGAGCAAGCTTCCAAGCCTTTTGCCAAGAAGATTGAAACGGCTGATGTAGCGGAACACGAAAAGATGTTGTCATCTCAACTGAACGAAGCTGAGCTGGCTTTTGCACAGCTCAAATATAACCAGCAGCCAACGGATAGCCAAGCCGCCTTTGCGGACGTGCTCCAGAAGTACACGCCGATTATCAGCAGCTTCAAGGACGACTTATACGAGAGCTTACCTAGGTCCGCTAGCGATACGGGGCCAAGGGTGCAGGCGATGTTGGCTGAAGTCAAGATGAAAATCAATCAGATGTATGACACGGCTGAGCCTGAAGAGTCGCTTGCGGCAATCCAACAATACATAGCTAAATTTGAAAGCAATCGGCAGCCGGCAAAACATGATAACCGAATCGGTTTCTTGTACTATAACGAGCTGGACCCCATGCGTACCGAGCGCGGTAATATCGGTTTCTTGAAAAAAGCCGGCTTTCATGATTATGACGAAGCCCTGGAGATCCACATGGAAGAAAAATTCAAGAATCAGGAAACCGGCTTCAGCGGCCAGGAAATCAAACGGGTTTTTGGCGAGTTGGCCAAGGTCATCGTTGATAAACATCCCCAGCGCCAAGCGGTGATGGGCACATCTTGGCTAATGGACCATCCCATCTTCCAGCGCCTAGGCTTCAAAACGATTGAAGGTGATGAAGATCCTTATGCCAATTACACAACTAGCAGTGCTTGGATGCAGTTGGTGGACAAAGACGGCCAATTAGACCAAAAGCGCTTTGAACAAGCCATGGCTACCGGTGAGTTGCCTTATAAGGTAAAGACCGGCTATATCCCGACCGAAGATTTCCTGCGCCGCTACCTGCCGCCGGAGGCCAAGGGAGACATCATGCTCAAACAGGTTAATCCTGATTGGGCGGAAAGGCAGAAGCGGTTCAATGCCGAAGCATCGAAGATCCGTAATGAATGGGACAGCCAAGCGTCGAGCAGGACAATCGACGTTGAGAGCTTTATCGCGCGCTATCCTTTGATTGCCGAAACGATAGAGGGCGCCGGCGTCAAGGATGCCTTTGTAGCCGGATTGAAAAAGGCCGCCGAGCAAGGCTGGACTTTGAAAGAGCTGGGCAGCCACGACGTCTTTCCCAAGGAGCTGGACCAGCTGATGGATGATTATAACAATAGGGACAAATATATTGATAAGAAGGTAGTTATCGAGTAAGCCGAAGAATAAGTCAAAAGTTAAAACTCAAAAGTCAAAAGTATTGAGTCCTGCGGACATTAATCTAAGATAATGAAATAGATAATAAAGTCCAAAGGACACCAAACTTTTGACTTATAACTTTTGACTTTTGAATTCTCTTGGTGTTTATTTGTAGATTCGTATATTCATTCGTAGATTCGCATTATAATTTATGCCCAAGTTTACCAGGACAATTGAAGACTTCACCTGCGAGCATTGCGGGACCAAGGTCAAGGGGAACGGTTATACCAACCATTGTCCCAAATGTTTTTATTCCAAGCATGTCGATATTAATCCGGGCGACCGTGAGAGCGGCTGCGGGGGCATGATGCGGCCGATCGGCGCGCGGCCCTACCGCGGCGGCTGGCGCGTCATCCAGCAGTGCCTGAAGTGCGGGCATAGCAGGGAAAACAAAGTAGTGCCTGAGGATGATATGGAAAAATTGGCTGCTATTATCAAAGAAAACAATGAGAAAATCCGGCAATAACCGGATTTTTTGACTTTTGCCTGATAAATCTCTAAGATACCAGCAGTTCTTTAATAATTTACGAGGTCTGACATGAGCTTATTGACTGATATTTTTGATCGCAAAGCTGTGCCGAATGCGCTGACGTTTTCACGTTTGCCTTTCGGCCTATTGCTACTGTTCGGCGCGTGGTCGGGCTGGCCTGTCTGGTCGTTGTTGTTGATATTTAATCTGGGAGCAGTTACCGATTTTTTGGACGGTTACTTAAGCCGGCGTTTCGACGCGCAAACTGATTTCGGCCGGATTTTTGATCCGGTGTTTGATAAGTTGCTGATGTGGTCGGGCTATCTCTTGCTTTGCGTTTTGACCAAAGACGCTGTCTGGATCGTGCTGTCGGCTTTATTTATTTTTCGTGAATGGCTGACTGATGGTTTTAAAGGCTTTTTGTTAAGCGTCAAGAAAGTGGTCCCGGCTAATAGGCTGGCTAAAATCAAGACAGTTTGCCAGATCATTATGATCGATGGCGCCTTGTTGTATCTGCAGTTTGGTTGGCCCGTGCTGTATTGGTTGGCAGTAGCTGTCGGAATCGTCGGCGTTATATATGCCTTTGGCAGCGCTTGGCGATACTTTGTTTTGTTTGCCATGCAGTTCCCTTTTCATTTGGGGGCTGGCTTGAAATATATCGGGACACTGGGGTTAATCGGCTACTGGCCTTTTGCGCCAAACTTTTGGGCAGCTATAATCAGCGCCTTCGCGTTAGCGGGGGTTAAGTGGTTGTTAGGTCCGCCTAATTTTATCTTGGCGCTTGCTTTTTGGCTGTTTATCCTGGTTGCAATGTCTTATAGATTGTGGAGCATCAGCAAGCAATGGACTTTTTTTGATTCAATTTTTGATCCGACATTGCCGCAGTATTTCGTAGCCGGTAAATTGCCGGGAGTTCTATTGGCAATCTGGCCCTTTTTGATTGTTGGTAAATGGAGCTGGCAACTGTTTGGTATTTTGGTGGCAATTTTTGTGCTGTTAAATTATATCAAATATTTGTTCTATCCATTCTCGAATAACACTGCCAGTGCCAAGCAATTGTTTTGGGCTGATTTAATCTGCGGCGTTGCTACGCTTGCGGCGGCTTATATTTTCTGGATTATATAGGAGGAACTATGATTCTGGATCGATTGCAGTTATCGCAACAAAAATTACAGTGGCTGGGCCAAGCGGCGGTTGGTGATTTATTGGTTATCGAAACCAAATTATTCAATCAGGCAGGCTGTTTCTCGGCCTTGCAAGACACCTTGACTTTTCGTCTGTACAAGCAAATTGAGGCGGCTGATTGGTTATTTCTTTCTTTTGATTATTACTATTATCAACAATTGAGCCCCAGTTTGGTGGCATCTGATTATTGTCTGCCAATCAGCGACAATCAGACAGTTGGCTTTATTATGGATTGTCTGGAAACTATTCTGGACTGTACGCTCTGTTGCGTCAGTTCAAATTTGTTAGCCGAGGATGATCCTGATTTATTGGTTGAGTGCTATAAAGTATGTCCGATAGATCTCTATATGGATGACCCGTAAAAAATATTAGCCGCCCCGAGCATGCTTCGGGACGGTTTTTTCATGCAAAAATAGGTAATATTAGGATAAATATTGACTTTTGCCATTTGTTGTGGCATAATGCGGTCGTGTTGGCAACAAGATAATTGAGACAAGCGGATGATCGCCGCTTAATAGCCTAAGCTAGCCAATTGATAGCTTAGGCGACTAAGGGGAGGAAAGTCCGGACTTCACAAACAAGACAGTGGGTAATGCCCACCGGGAGTGATCCTAGGGAAAGTGCCACAGAGACTATACTACTCCGATGAATTTCGGACGAAAGGTGAAAAGTCGGTTGGTGTCGTTTTGAGCATAAAGCTCGGGGCGGCTACAGTCGGCGGCCCTCGGTGACGAGGTGACCGTGGTAAACCCTGTCTGAAGCAAGGGCAAACTATCCTGCGAAAGCGGGGTAAGGAAAGTAGCCCGCCAGATTCCCCGGGCAACTTGGGAGCTAGACAGATGATCATCGTTCCGAAAACTCGGAATACAAAATCCGGCTTATAGCTTGTCTCAATTATCTTGCTGCAAAACTTATCAATTTTTTAGACGGAATTTATAAATTAATTTTATTTTTGCAATTCATTTTATATGAAAAAATCTGAATTAATCTTTAATGTAATCTTGTTGCCGTTGGATTTCTTGCTGCTAATCGGCGCCGGAGTCAGCGCCTATTATCTGCGTTTTGCGCCGGCGGTCAGCCAGTGGATGCCGGTTTATTATCCGGTGCCGTTTAATCAATATTTCAAATCAATTATTATTATCGCCCTGTATTGGGTGGCTGTTTTTTTCTTAAACGGACTTTATAATTTTGCCGAAGAGCGCAAATTGTCGACACAGCTCAAGCGGGTGCTGGTGTCCTGCTCTTTGGGTTTTGTGTTGGTGGTTATTTATATCGCCTTTGTACGCAAACAGCTTGACTCTCGCTTTATCGCCTTGGCCGCCTGGCTTATCGCCATGCTTTATTTGTGGGCGGTGCGCTTGATTTTAGAAGTTATCAAGCGGCTGATGTATCGGGCCGGCATTGCTGTGCGCCAAGTGGTGATTATCGGCGATTCCAAGACTGCCGAAATTCTGATCCATGAATTTTCGGTCGACAAGAATCTGGGCTACAATGTGGTGAAGCGTTTTTCTTCCTTTGGCACCGAAGAAGCCGAAGAATTATCCAAGATTATCGGCTATCGCAGCGTCGATGAAATCATCCAGTCTGATCCAAACCTGAGCAAAGCGGAAATCGTCCGCGCCTATGACTTTGCCGACGAGCATCATATTACTTTTAAATACGCGGCTGACCTGTTGGATACTAAGGTGTTGCGGGTGGAGGTATATGACTTGGCCGGCGTGCCGATTGCTGAGGTCAAGAAGACGCCATTGGACGGTTGGGGCCGCGTGCTGAAACGCATCCTAGATATTATCGGTTCGTCTATCTTGATTATCCTGACCAGCCCCATAATGCTGGCCACGGCCATCGCCATCAAGCTGGACTCCAAGGGCACGGTCTTTTTTTCCAAGCTGCCGAACGGCGAACTTTGTACTCGCGTCGGACAGGGCGGCAAGAGCTTTAATTATTTCAAATTCCGTTCGATGCAGCCGGATCAGCATTATATGCGTTACGAAGAATTGGCTGACAAGAATATCCGCGGCGATGGACCGATGGTCAAGATTAAGGACGATCCTCGCGTAACGCGCGTCGGCAAGTTTATCCGCCGCTTTTCGATAGATGAATTGCCGGAATTGTTCTTGGTCTTTATGGGCCGCATGAGCCTGGTCGGTCCGCGTCCGCATTTGCCGGAAGAGGTGGCCCGTTATCAGCGCCATCACAAAAAAGTCTTGACCATTAAGCCAGGCATCACCGGCCTGGCCCAGGTCTCGGGACGATCCGACCTGACCTTCGAAGACGAAGTGAAGCTGGATACTTATTACATCGAAAATTGGTCTATCTGGAAGGATATCGCCATCCTGTTTAAGACGCCGTTGGCTGTTTTTAAGACTAGGAGTGCAGAATAAGTTTAATACAAATACTGCTCCTACAAATACAAATTATTACAAATGTACAAATATGAACTTAACATCTAGGTCTGGATTTGTAAATTTGTAATAATTTGTATTTGTAGGTAATATGAGAATATATGAATGTTGCCCTAATCCATGATCATTTGGCCCAAGATGGCGGAGCGGAGAAAGTGCTCAAGGTGTTGGCGGATATGTATCCGCAAGCGCCGATTTATACGTTGCTCTATGAGCCGGCTAATGTGGCCAAATATTTTAAGAATCGCTGCATTAATACTTCGATTATCCAACGCATCCCGGGCGGCGTCCGTTTTTATAAATGGTGCATGCCGATCATGCCGATGGCGGTTGAGTTTTTTAATTTAAGCCCGTTCGATCTGGTTATCTCCGATACCAGCTCTTTTGCCAAGGGCGTCATTACCTCGACCAATACGCCTCACATCTGCTATTGCCATACGCCCACCCGCTATCTGTGGAGCGACACTCATTCTTATATCGAAGAATTGCGTTTTAATAAATATTTCAAGAAGCTGATCGGCATGTCTTTGAACAAGATCCGTGTTTGGGATAAGGCGGCGGCCGATCGTGTCGATTATTTTGTCGCCAATTCTCAGTTTATCGCCAAGCGCATCAAGAAATATTATCGCCGCGAATCGGTGGTTATTTATCCTCCGGTCGAAATCGAAAAGTTTACAGTACAAGAGGTTAAAGAAGATTATTATCTGGCCGGCGGCCGATTGGTGCCGTACAAGCGCTTTGATTTGGTGATCGCCGCCTTTAAACAGTCTGGCCGTAAGCTGAAAATTTTCGGGGACGGGCCTGATTTTGATCGATTGAAAAGCCTGGTAGGCGCTACTGCCCATATCGAGTTTTTGGGTCGCGTGTCCGAACAAGACAAGGTCAAGCTGTATGCCGGGGCTAAAGGGTTTATTAACCCGCAAGAAGAAGACTTCGGCATTACAATGGTAGAAGCCTTGGCAAGCGGCACTCCGGTATTGGCCTTTAATTCCGGCGGGGCGCCAGAAATTGTGGTGGATGGGCAGACCGGCTTTTTGTTCGATGCTCAGACAGTGGAATCTTTGCTGGATGCTTTGGCAAAAAATGACGCGTCTGCTATCTCGGCGCAAGCTTGCCGCACTCGCGCCGAAAAGTTTAGCACCGAGAAGTTTAAGCAGAAGATGAGCGAATACGTAGCTTGGGCGATGGCGGATTATAAGACATGGTGAGCCTGTATTTACCTCCGGTACTCCCGGAGGTCTCCCCACAAGGGCTAGAATGCATAATTGTAATAAATGAAGTCAGAGTCGCGAATAAACAAATATCGATATTCTTGAACCGGAAATGCCGTAAACGACTTGTCGAAAACTAGAGCTTAAATACTCACCTAGGAGATCCACGGGAGTACCGTGGATAAATTCATAGAATGCCGATATTTCGGTGTTTTTTGCTTTTTGGGGTTATTGCGGTATGATTAGAGGGTTAATTCAAAGGGGACGAATTTTACGTGACGGCAGTTTTGATTATTTAGAATAACATAATTATGCCTGTGTCCTTCGTGGGGAGGTCCCCGGGAGTACCGGGGATAAATTCATAATGAAAATAGTAATTGACCCCACTTCGCTAAAGCTACGCGGGGCGAGCTGCACGGCGATGGCCTTGTCCCGCGTAGCTGTAGTAGTAATGTAGTTTAAATCTATGAAGATTGTGATTGACGCTCGCGTGTTGATGGATAAACGGCGTAGCGGAGTGGGAGAGTATGTCTACCAACTTGTCAGCCATCTTTTGGCCAATGACCAAGCCAATGAATATTGGTTGTTTTATAATTCAGCCAAGGAGCTGGCGCATTTACCGGAGTTCCCCCGCGCGCAAAAGATCAAGACTAATATTCCCAACAAGCTTTTAAATTACGCTTTGTTTAAATTATTGGGCCGTCCGCATCTAGAAAAGTTACTGGGCTTTAAGCCTGATATCTTTTTGATGCCGCACTTGAATTTTGTCGCTTGCGGCGATGGCTACCACAAGATTTTGACGGTGCACGATTTATCATTTTTGCAGTATCCGGAATTTTTTTGCCAGCGCCAGAATATCTGGCATCGGGCGATTGATGTCAAGAAACTGGTAAAACGGTTTGATCATATCGTGGCTATTTCGCAGGCGACTAAGGCGGATTTATTGGCGCATTGTGACTTGGACGAGAGCAAAGTATCGGTTATCCATAGCGGGGTCAGTCCGGAATTTCGGCCGATTGAATCGGGCGAGGAATTGCTAGACGCTCGTGAGAGATTGCATTTGCCGGCTCGTTTTATACTATTTTTAGGGACGTTGGAGCCCAGGAAAAATATCGAGACTTTGATTGCGGCCTATGATATTATGCGCCGAGAACACGCGGATTTGGCACAGATAAAATTAGTGATTGCTGGCAGTCCTGGTTGGAAATACCAACAGTTGTATGCGCAGTCAGATGCGTCGGAATATTCGGCTGATATTATCTGGAAGGGTTATGTTGACCCGGCGGACAAGATTTATTATTACAATCTGGCCAGCGTCTTCGCTTTCCCTAGCTTTTATGAAGGCTTCGGTTTCCCTCCTCTGGAAGCGGCTGCTTGCGGTACGCCGGTGGTGGCCAGCTTTGCCAGCTCTTTGCCGGAAGTGGTGGGGGAGTCGGCTTGGCTGATTGACCCATATGATGCGCGGTCACTTGCCGACGGTCTGGCGCAGATGTTAAAGAATCCGGAATTGGCATCGGCCTATGTCCGAAAAGGCCTGGCTGCGGCTAAGAATTTTAATTGGAACAAGACCGCGGAGGCTTATCTGGCTTTGTTTAAATCTTTATCATGATTTGGGTTTGTCATTTTACTTATGGGCTAAAAGTAGCTATAATAAAATAATAAACAATAAAATATGGATATCAAAAAATTAAATTGTGCGTGTTTTGCTTTAGGCTCAGATGTCCAAGGATATAATAAGGGTTGCAAGAAGCGGGCCTTGTTATATATGATCGGACCCTTGGTTGTCTTTTTTGTTTTGTATTTTTTGTATCAGATAGTTTATTGGATTTTTGCCGCTACTTACGGCAATGCTTTGAGCTGGCTGCCTTTTGTCATGACGGCGATGGCTCAGACGGCTACTAGCGCGACTTCTACAACGGCCGTTGTCCTGCCGCTTGGCGTCAAAATCTTGTCTATAGCGCAGGTTTTGGTTTATGACTTAATAGTCTTGTCTGTTGTTATGTGGTTTTTTTCTTTTCCGGCTGGATTAATTTTGTGGTTCAAAAAACCGTTAACCAAGATTGACCCGGCTAGCGGTCTGGGCAAGGCTGGCCGTTTGCCCGCCAATATCAAGGGCTGGAATTGGGGCGCTGCCGGTTGGCCGATTGTTTGGGGTTTGGTTAATTTTTCATGGATTAGTTTGATTGGTATGATTCCGGTAGTTAATCTGGTCTGGTGGATCTATCTAGGAAAACAAGGTAATAAGTTGGCCTGGCAAAAGAATAAATGGGAGAGCTCTGAACATTTTATCGCCCAGCAGGCAAAATGGAAAATTGCCGGTATCATTGGCCTGCTCTTGCGCCTGGGCGGGGTGGTATATCTAATAGGCCAAATAGTCCCGAATCTTTTAAATCGCTAACCGTGTTTATCTCTCGAGTTTATCCGCGCGAACGCGTGGATCTCCCCACAAAGAAAAGAGGTTATCTAATCCAATATCAGAAAATCAAAACTGCCGTAATGTATCATTCGTCCCCCTTAAACCTATCTTTTGATGAGTTTTTTCCCTGTATTCTATGTGATTTCTCTGATAAGTTGTCAGATTTCAGATTTAATGATTATATAAAAGGTGTATATTATAATATCGATATTTATTAATAGCGACTCTATTTTGAAGTTGCCGATTTACGCAATTCGGCCCTCGTGGGGAGATCCCCGGGAGTACCGGGGATAAAATTCCTATGTATTTAGAAAAATTAGTCATACAAGGTTTCAAATCTTTTGCCAGCCGTAACGAGCTGGTTTTTCCGGGCGGGCTGAAGGAGGGCAAGCACGGTTTGACCGCCATCGTCGGTCCCAACGGGTCCGGCAAGTCCAATGTAGCCGATGCGGTACGTTGGGCTTTGGGCGAGCAGAGCATGAAGACGCTGCGCGGCAAGAAATCCGAGGACATTATCTTTTCCGGTTCGGACAAGCGCGGCCAATTAGGCATGGCTGAAGTTTCTTTGCATTTGAATAATGCCGATGGTGGCTCTGGTATTGAGTTTTCCGAAGTAGTCATTACCCGCCGTTTGTATCGTGATGGCGCCAGTGAATATTTTTTGAATGGCACCAAAGTGCGCTTGTTTGAAATCCAGATGATGCTGGCCAAAGCTAATTTCGGCCAGAAGACCTATTCGGTCATCGGCCAAGGCATGGTCGAAAGTTTTTTGAATACCTCTTTGGCCGAACGCAAAGAATTTTTTGACGAAGCGACCGGTGTCAAGCAATATCAGATCAAAAGAGAAGACGCTTTGAACAAACTGCGCGCCAGCATCGAGAATCTGGCGCAATCACAGATGCTGGTGGCCGAAATCGAGCCTCGGCTCAAGACCCTGGCCAAACAGATTGCGCGCTTGGAAAAGAAAGAACAATTGTTATCCGAACAGGACCATTTGCAACTTAATTATTATGCCAGTCTGTGGCAGCAATTATCAGCTAAACTGACGGCAGTCAAAGAAGAAAGCCGCCAGACCCAAGATGAACTGGAGCGCAAGCGCCAAGAGATTGCTATCTTGGAAACCGAATTGGCAGGCATGTCCGGAGAGCAGACGGTGGGTGAGGAATTCGACCAATATGGCCGAGACCTCAGCGCCGCGCGCGAGGATTATTCCCGCCTGACCAAGCATTTGGAAAATCTGGCCGCTTGGCTCAAGCTGGCCGGCGAGTCGCAAGCCCGTTTGGCTATCAAGCCTTTGGAAGAAGAGCGGTTGGTGCTGGAAGAAAAACTGGCGGCTGCCCGTACCGAATTGGCCGCTACCCAACAGCAGGCCGATCGCCGTCCGCGTATCGCCGAATTGGGCAATCTGATCAATGCCTTGGAGCGCGATCGTGCCGATCTCCTGCGTGAGATGCATCGTTTGGATGCGTGGATCGAAATGAAGCTGGAATCGATCGGTAAGTTCGACCTGGCCTTTTTGACCAGGCGCAAAACCGAATTGAGCAGCCATCAAGAAAAAATAAATAATGAAATAGCCGAACTAGAGGTGAGCAATGCAGGACAAGCCGACCGCTTGACCCGCCTGCAAGGATTGCAAGCCGACTTGGCCGCCGAAATAAAAAAGATCAATGCCGAATGGCGAGAGGTGTCAGCCGCCGGCGAATCAGAGAGCGTGCGCGAGGTTAATAATCGTCTGGAAAGATCTTTGGCCAAGTTGACCACAGCCGAAGCCGAGCATGACCTGGCTAAGTTGCGCGCCGTGCTGGCGGAAATCCGCCAAGAGCTGGCCGAAGCCATGAGCTATGCCACGGGCAAAGAAACCCAACGCCGTCTGGCCCGTTTGAGCCAGCGCCTGCAAGAGGCAGCCGAGCACAAAGAAAAAGCCGCCACCGAGATTAGCGATCTGCAATTGGCCCTGAATACTGGCCGTGAGAAAAAACGCATGCTGGCCGCTCAAGCCGAACAATTGGTGCGCGAAGCCAAGGACGTCGACAGCAAGCTGGCCAAAGCCGATGACAAATTCGACGATTCGGCCGCCCGCACCCAACGCATCGATATCAACCGCCAGCAAGAAGCCAAAGGCCAAGAGATTATCAAACTAAGTGAAGAATTGAATAGCCTGAGGCTGGCTGACGAGAAAAAACGCACAGCCTACAATAGCGCCCGCCAGCAAGTGGAGAGTCTGGAACGTGAATCAGGTCGTCTCTTGAATTCCATCAACGAAACGAAAATGGCCAGCGCTCGCCTGGAAGCCCGCCGCGAAGAATTGGAGCGGGTGATCAGCCTGCAATCGGCTGAACTTAGTTTTGACTTGTCGGCCATCGATATAGAATTGCAAGCCGCGGGGGAGCAAGCCGGCGCGCTGAAAAAAACAATTGACGAGCTGACAGCCAAGATTGCCGACTTCAACGCCTTGCAAGAGGCCAAGCGCCGCAAGCTGGTTGATCTGCAACGCTCGTTGCAACATTTACAAAACGAGGCTAACCGCCTGTCGGCCAGCTTGAATGAGGCTAGCCTCACAGCCGTGCGCCACGAGACCAGACTGGAAGACCTGGAAGCGGAAATCCACGAGAATTATGACCATCTGGAACGCATCAAAACGCACCAGGTGGGAGAAGCCGTCAATCATGAGGAAATGGCCGCCAAGATCAAGAACCTGCGCCGCCAGTTGGAATCGATCGGATCCTTGGACGAAGATGTGGAGAAAGAATATCTGGAAACCAAAGAACGCTTCGAATTCCTATCCGGCCAGGTTAATGACCTGGTTGATACCATCAAGAGCCTGGAGGAGATTATCCGCGAATTGGACGAGACCATCCGCGCCAGATTTGACAAAGAGTTCGACAATATCGCCTCCAAATTCGAAGAATATTTCAAAATTTTATTTAATGGCGGTACGGCCAAGATTATCAAGGTCATGAGCGACGAGCTGGACGACGATGATAAGCCTGTCGCCATGAGCGAAACAGAAATCGCCTCGCGCACCGAACCGGACAGCCCGATCGCCGGCACGCTCAAGAAACTCAAGACCTTGGCCAAGATCAATGCCACCGGCCTGGCCGGCATCGAGATCGTAGCCACGCCTCCAGGCAAGAAGATCAAGTCCATCTCCATGCTCTCGGGCGGGGAGCGCGCCTTGACCGCCATCGCCTTGATCAGCGCCATTATCAGTGCTAATCCGTCGCCCTTCGTGGTGCTGGACGAGGTGGATGCTGCCTTGGATGAGGCCAACAGCGAGCGCCTGGCGCAGATCCTGGAAGACCTGTCGCACAAGACCCAGTTCATCGTCATCACCCACAACCGCGCCCCCATGCGCAAAGCCGCCATCCTCTACGGCGTGACCATGCAAGACGACGGCATTTCCAAATTGCTGAGCGTCAAGCTGGAGGATGTGAAGATTAATAATCGTTAACTAACTACGACTTCAAAACAAAAATTTTTAATAAAAATATGAAAAAGATCTTAATTTTTCTTTCGGTTTCTATTTTGGTTTTATTGAGTAATGTTTGTTTTGCTAACACCGCTACTCAAAAAGAGATCAAAGATAATAAAGGGAATGTTATCGAGAGTGCTTGCTATGATGCAAATAATAAGATAATAGAGTGTGACCAATCCATGTCAAATGTTTTCTTTTTGCGTTATAAGTATGATAGTAAGAATAATCAAACAGAAGAAGCTTGTTATGATAATAACAGCAGGTTAACAGAATGTTCCAGTACTAGTTATGTTTCTATATGGCGCAAAAGTTACGATAACAAAAACAACCAAATATTATACGCCTGTTATGATAAATATGGTTCATTAACTGAATGTGAGTGGTATGGCATTTTTTCTGGTTATGTTATGAAGCGTTATAAATATGATAGTAAGAATAATATCATAGAACGCGCTTGTTATGATAAGAATAATGCATTGACTAGGTGTGATGGTAGTATTTCAAATGTTTCTGTACGTCGTTACAAATATAGCAATAGGAATAACAAGACAGAAGAAGCGTGTTATGATGAAAATAACAAATTAACCGATTGTACTAAATATAATGCAGGCGTAGCCGTTGAACGTTATAAATATGACAGCAAGGGGAACAAAACAGAGTATTCTTGTTTTGATAAAAATAATAAGTTAGCTGCTTGTTATCCGGGTCTGGCCGCCATGACTCGCTATACTTATAATTCAAAAAATAAATTAATAAATACGAAATATTTTGATGTGAATGGGAGAGAAATGAAATAATATTTTATGTATTTAAAAGAAAGATTAAGTTTTTGGAATATAAAAGCTAAAAATGTTGCCGATAATTGGATATCGTTTGCTTTATATTGGATTATGTTTGATGCGTATTTAGCAGAAAAATCACAACATAATATCGAAAAGAAAAAATTAGATTGGTTTGTTGAGAATAATGATAATAATGAACTGAAGCTTATTATGATTGATTATTGGAAGGTAGAAGCTGACCACGGCTTTTTAGTAAATCTTAAAAACATGTAAGTGGGGTCAGGTCTTGTATTTTAACATTTACATAAACGGGGTCAGACCTGGAATTGTGACTTTCTGAAAAATATAAGTCGCTATCAATCAGATAGCGATTTTGTCTATTCTTTACTTTCGGTTTTTGTTCGTGTATAATATGTGGATAACCTAAGTATAAATATATGAACAATGATCAAAAACAAGAAACAAGTTTGGCTTTGTTTAACGGCAAGGCGATTCGCAAAGTAGTATTTCAAAATGAATGGTGGTTTTCGGTGGTAGATGTTGTTGAGGCTTAGACTGATAGCTCCACGCCCAGACAGTATTGTGGCAAATTGAAGGATAGAGAATTTACCGATTTGCAGTTGTCCCCATTTTGGGTGCTAGTGGAAAGCAGCGAGGTCGTGACATTTTGTCACGGACTGAAATTAATAGCTAAAGACGGCAAGAAGTATGAAACAGTATCAGTTCAATCATTCCTAAGTGGTCAGTTGTCTACAATTTGTAGATAACTCCATGATTATTAGGTCAAAAAGTTGTAATTTGTGGCTAATCATATACAAAATAATAGACTCTTGACATATATCTTTTATGATATATAATATTTATGTCAGATTATACTGTTAAATACTATTACGATACAAAAGCCGGGCTTATTCCTGTTAAAGAATATATTGATTCTTTGGATAAGCGAACCGGGGGCTAAGGTGATGAAGTATATTGAGTTGTTAAGAAGCAACAATGGCTATTTAGATGAGCCGTATGCTAAGCATATAATCGGCAAGATCAGGGAACTAAGAGTCGACTTTGCAGACGATCACCACAGGCTTTTTTACTTCACATTTATAGACAGGCAAATAGTCATGTTACATGCCTTTCAAAAAAAGACCGAAAAAACTCCAAGGCGAGAGTTGGATATTGCCTTGGCTCGACTCAGAGAAGTTCAAAATAATATAGAATTATATGAATAAGCAAGAAATAAAAAAGGCGATGGATTTCCAGGAGCATCTGAAGGAGGAACTCAAGAATCCGGAATTCAAGAAATTGTTTGATGAAGCAGGCGAGCAATTTGAAATAGCATACCGGCTCAATCATTTGCGATTGGAGAGACGGATGAGCCAAGCGGAACTGGCCAGAAAAAGCGGTATGACTCAGGGCAATATCGCGCGGTTGATCAGCGGCAACCAGAATTTTACTATCCAAACGCTAAGCCGAGTAGCCAAGGCGTTGGGAGCGAAACTAAAGGTTAGTATTACCTAGATAGAATTAGACGCCCGTGCGTCTTTTTTGTTTATTGTGGTGATTGCTGATATAATAATGTTGCGCGAAGTTATCTATCGATTTAAATTTTAAATAATTAGAGTGAAAGTTATGCTTTACTTTATCATCTTCGTCTTAATTATCTACCTGTTGTTTGCTCAAGCCGGTATCAAGCGGCAATTGCGTGATTTGATGCAGGCGCAGGAGGCCGGCAAGCCGATGAGCGCGGTGGCGAAAGCCAGAAGCAAGGCCGCAGCCATGCCTCTACCGCCCGGCATGAGTGAGGAGGATGTCCAAAAGGCTTTGATGAGTAAGGCGACCAAGACCGTGCCTAAGGCCGTTATCAATAAACCGACTTTGGAAGGCAATCTGTCGGTGGACAGCTTCTTTGCTTGGTTCAAAGAAGATTGGTTGATGAAGTTGGGCGCTTTGTTCCTGCTGATCGGCTTCGGTTGGCTCGTCACCTATGCCTTTTTGAATAATTGGATCGGTCCGATCGGCCGCATTATGATCGGCTTGCTGGCCGGCTCGCTGTTCTTGGTCTGGGGCTGGTATCGCATCAAGGAATATATTAACCAGGGTGGCGTCTTGATGATCTTGGGTTCGTCGACGATCTTGCTGACGGTCTATGCCGCCCGCGAAATGTATGATTTTTTCAATCCGACTATCGCATTGGTAATCATGTTCTTAAGCGTTGCCTTTGTTTCTTTGGCTGGCGTGCGAGCCAAGAATAGGATGATCAGTCTGATGGGTTTGCTGATGGCGTGCGTGGTGCCGTTGCTAGTCGGATCAACAGAAACTAATTATTTCTTTTTGTTCTCATATTTATTGGTGATAGTTTTGGGCAGTTTGTGGGTGGCGGCTGTCAGCGGCTGGCGCAGCATGGTGTTGGGTGCGTTGGTGATGACAATGCTCTACGGAGGGCCGCTAATCGATAGCGGTAATGCAAATACGCCCATGGTGCTTATTTTTGTGTATATATTCGCCGCAGTTTTCTTGCTCAGCAGCCTGTTGGTTATCCTGAAGAATGCGGGCAAACTGGCGCAGATCGACATGGCAATCGCCGCGTTGAATTCGATGTATCTGCTATTGTGGATTATCAAGGAAGTACCGGAGGAATGGCGCAGCTTGATAGTGGGCGCTTGGCTGTTAGTCTTTGTCGTGTCGGCCTTTATCGTCTTTCGTAAAACTGAAAAGCCCGAACCGGTCTATTTGTATTCCGGTATTGCTTTGGTCTTTTTGGGCGCAGCCACGGCCATAGAATTCAAAACCGATGTCTTGCCCGTTGCCTACAGCTTGGAAGTCGTGGCGATGGCCTTTTTGACCCGTTATCTGTTCAAGAACGTCCGGAGCACTTCTATCGTGGCTTGCTTGATACTGTTGCCTTGTTTCTTGTCATTGAGGAATATGGCAAATTATAGCCGTGAGGGCGGTCTGGGCGCTGATTTTTGGGTTATATTGATAGTGGGCGCTTGCGTTACCGCCTTGGCTACGCTGTTTAAATATATGACCAAAGAAGACGATTCGGTTGGCCATGATTGCAAGACGTTAGCCGCTTTCAGTTATATTATTGCTTCGCTCTATGCATACTTTTTAATCTGGTTCGGTTTTACGCAATTGTGGCCGGATTTCGGTGGTATCATGGCTTCGCTCATTATATATACCATTGTCGGTTTGATTGCTTATTTCTATGGCATGAACAAAAATGGGAAAGTCTTGCGGGTTTATGGCCTATGTCTGCTGATCTTCGTCATCGCTCGGATGATGCTGATCGATGTCTGGCGCATGGATATCACCGGCCGGATCGTGACTTTTTTCTCAATAGGTATCTTGATGCTCGGGACAGCCTTGTTGAAAATCAATCGCAAAAAATAATATGAACATGAAATTTACCAGCGTAGCTTTCTTGTCGTGCTGTCTGCTGGCCATGGCTGGCCACAGTGTCTTGGCGCAAACGGCGCTATTGACCGATGGAGATATGCAACGCATCAAGGCGTCGTTTAAGAAAATACAAGCAGTCAGGCTGCCAAAATTAGTTACTCCGGAAGTGGTAGAAATACCTTTGCCTGATGCTAACGCCCCATTTGTTTATAATATCAATGATGGCATTTTTGAGCCGGTACAGATATTCAGTCAAGCCGCGACTGATAATGCCGTTATTTCCAGGTTGAGCCAATCTGGCCAGCCAGAATATCTAGTTAGCGGCAGTTATTGGGACTTTCAATTACCAGCTGGCGGCGGAGATGGTTATAGTGAAATTATTATCAGTCCGAAACAAGCTACCGACCTATCTTCAATCGTTTTGCGTGTGGCAGCGAATTCACGTTTGCCGCACGAATTGGAGTTGGTAGGGGTTTATCAGAGCGAGGAACGGATTATTATTGCCCGTGAGATTTTGGAAGGGTCGACTATCTCTTTTCCTAGTACCAAGGTCGATTTTTTGAAACTTAGGCTTTATTATCGCCAGCCATGGCGATTATCAAGCATCGAACTGCCGGACAAACAGATTCAAACCAGTTTTACAGCTCGTTTCTTGGCCAGGCCTGGCAATCTTTATACCTTTTATTGGGATCAAGGTTGGGCGATACCTGTCCCGGTAGGGGAATTGCCATCTCTGAGCGGCAAGGCGGTGGCAGGCAGCTTGGGTGACCTGTTAACTAACGATTTATATCGGACTGTCGATGGCGATGGCGATGGAGTGATTGACAAGGCGATCGATGGCAGACCGGTAGATAATTGCCCGAATGTGGCCAATACCGATCAATTGGATGCTAATAACAATGGCATAGGTGATGCTTGTGAAGACTTCGATCGCGATGGAGTTTTGAATTATCAAGATAATTGCGTCGATAAGCCTAATGCCAACCAGTTGGATACGGATCATGACGGCATCGGGGATATTTGTGATACGCAAGAAAGCAGATTAACCGAAAAGTATAAATGGCTACCTTGGCTAGGTATTGCGATTGCCGGAGCCGTACTTTTTACCCTATTTATTGTTGCGGCCAAGCACGAGATGAGCCAGAAACAAAAAACGAAGAAAAAGAAAAATAAATAGTTGAATATTATCTGACCCAAAAGAAGCTTCTCTTGGAGCTTCTTTTGCTTTTGGTAATGTGTTATAATTATTTATTATGACCATGCTATTTGTGACGCTTGCGTTATCCTTGATAATTACGCCGGCTACGGCTGCCGTGCTCTGGATATGGGCGCGTTGGTTTAACCTCCGTGGCGGATACAAGCAGGCCTTGTTGGTGGAATTGTTGCAGTACGCGGTGACATTGGCCGGAGCTCTGCTCTGGCTGCTGTTGGTGCAGGATATCGTGATGCTGACGGCGCTAAGCCTGCTGACTTCAATCGCCGGTTTTGTCTATTTTGCAAGGCGATATTATAGAATCAGTTTCAAAAAGAGCCTTTTGCTGTTTGTCGGCCTGCAGCTGACCTTGGCTATTGTCGGCGCTATCTGTACTGTCTTGATCCGTACTTTTATCTTTATGCCCTTCTATGTGTCGGGTACATCGATGGAACCGACTTTCCAAAAAGATGACTATCTGTTGGTCCAACGTTTCGATCATAACTATCACCGAGGAGATATTATTGTTTTTGCTGACAAGGCTGTGAGCGGACAATTTTTTATCAAGCGCATTATCGGTTTGCCCGGAGAAACGGTCACTCTCAAGAAATCCGGCATCATTATCTCTACGGCTGCGGACAAGGCAGGCTTCAAGCTGGATGAGCCGTATCTGGGCGGTAAACTACCGACGGTTGCCGCCAGCCAGAATGTTTTTCCGGTCAAGGCCGGACAATATTTCGTATTAGGCGACAATCGCGCAGCCAGCGAAGATTCGCGGGATTACGGCGTGGTTACTGGTGAGCAAATTATCGGTAAATATTGGTTCAAAATTGATTTATCAAATTAAATAGTATGAAAAAAAGCAGCACAAAAGGCAGAAACGGCAGTTCTTGGCTGGGCAAAGACTTTTTGTCAGGCAAGGGCGTTGTCGACCAGCTGGCCATATTAAAAAAAGTATTGGCAGAAAATTTACGCCTGTGGTTCCGGTATTTATTGCCTATAGCCATAATTGTAGCTTTATCTTTTGTCTTCGGCCGTTATTATTTTGATTGGCTGGCCTCTTGGCTGGCTTTGCCGATGTCTATCGGCGGAGTGGGCATAGATGGACGGACCGGATTGGCTTTGGCTGCCGTTGTTTGCCTGTTCTTGATCGGCGCGGTCATGTTGGTGCGTACCTTGGGTGGGCTGGGCCGTTCTATGGTTGACAAGAAGGGCAATAGCGAGACGATTTTGGAGATGACTAATTTGTCCAGCCGCAGAACCGTCAATCTGCTATCATATGTCTTGTTTTTGATCTTTATCTGGCTGTTGCCTTATTTTGTAATGGCTGCTTTTACGATGGTTGCTGATAATAATTTGAATGAAATTGTTAGATTTTTGGTTTATGGCCATGTTCTTTCTACGACTAACGCTTGGAAATGGTTGAACTTGCCTTGGTTTAATATCGTTTTGTTTGCCGGCGCCTTTGCCTTGTTGGCTGATTTGCTGCTGCGAGCCTTTATGGCGCCCATCTTTATCGCCAGGGACGGAGCTACGATTAATACGGCCATAAAGAAAGCTCGTCAGGCTAGTCCGGGTGTTAGCGTTGTTTTCCTATTAATTTACGTTTTGGTCTTGGCGATTATAAGTCTCATTTTCTTGTCTGTCAGTTCCTTGGGCTTTGCCAATTATTCGGCCTGGAGCGGATCTTTGTGGTTGGTGGTGGTTGGCACGGTGGTGTCGACAATGTCTTTTGTCATTTTAGCCGCGGCTGTTTTAAATACGGCAGCCAAGAAGCAGACGGCAGTACAGACAAGTGATAGCCTTGTTTTTAAGATAGCTCTATGGCTAGTGGTGTTGCCGGTTATTGTTTCTTGGACCGCTTTTGCGTTCTTGCATCAAAGTGTTTCTGATGTGACAGAAATGAATGACGCCGATATGGCCGTTGCTAGGACGGACGTCCCGGTGGAAGAGAATGCATATTTGCTCCCGTATAAAGAATATGGCCGTCTAGGCGCCAGTATGTTCAACCAGATTAATGCCTCTGAGAGCTTTGCCGGTCAGACTAAGGTTGATTTGGAAGAGTGGGCCACAGGTAAGACCTGGGATCAATCTAAGATTGATCTGGCCTTAAACAAGGGCGAGCTTGAGTTGGCAGCTTATGACAAAGCGAAGACTCTGCCGTATTACCAAGTGCCGATTAAGCAATTCTATAATCATGACTTTGGGCCTACCGGTAATCCGGTATTGTTGCTGGGCAGGCTGGCGGCTATCCGCGGACGCAATATGTTGGTCAAGAATGATTGGCAAGGCGCCGAAAAAGAAGCTTTGGGCCTTTTGGCTTTTTCTCAGCTGCTTAACAAGAGCAAGACCAATAGCTTTGCTAACTTTAATCTGTCTCTACAATTAGCCGATAGTTATGCCTGGCCTCTTTTGAACAGTGTATTAGATTCAGGCAAGCTTAAGACAAAAGATTTGATTGCCTTAGCTGAGGTATTGCCCGGTGAAGAGCAGTCTTTTGGCGCGGCCGCCATGGGCCAATACCAGTTATCAAAAGCCAAGATTCGATATGCGGCTGATAATGAATTCCGCAGCGAGCAATATTTCTTGCTGCCTGATTTTTGCGCTTTGGAGATATCGCAGTTATCAAAGTCATTGGTCAAGATGTCAAAGTTAAACGCTATCCATATGGACTCGTTTTATGCGGCTGCGCTCGACGGATACGGCGAACCTCGATTCCTGACAGACTTCTTTAAGAAAAATTCACAATGCAATCACTTTTTGGCCGACTATTTAATGTTAGCCAACGAAGCAAATATCAAGAGAATGAAGTCGGATTGGTCTAGGGGAGCGACTGTCATTAGGGTGGCTATTATGCGGTATCAGCTGGCCAATAATAAGTGGCCCGAATCCTTGAGTGTTTTGGCTCCAAAATATTTAACTGTTTTGCCGCTTGATCCATATAAGCTGGGCCCGGTCTTGTTTAATGCCGACAAAGGGTATGTTTATGTCACTGGCCGTAATTTACATGATGAACAAGGAGGCTTTGACGATCAGCGGTTCTTCTATCGCAAGACAGCTCCTGTGACTGTGGCTAAATAAGCTTATTTTGTTTGTATAAAGTGACCCAGTATAAAACTTATCACTAGCCTCTGTTTGACAGCAAAAAGAGGCTAGCTAAAAAATACTCATTTTTAGCCATTTTTTCGGCCCTTTTTTCTAATTGGCATTTTTTGCCAAGGTCTTGACAGCTTTCAAATATTGATATATCATAGCTATTGCTTATAGAAATAAGTTATAAGCATCATTTTTAGCATCGCAAATTGATTTTTTCACAAAAGCAATTGTTGGGAAATCAAGGATATTAATTCTTTGATTTTTTCTTTCAGCGAGGCAACCGGACTTTAACAAACAGGCTAGTGCTTGAGTACTTACAGGCGCTAACTCATAAACTTAAAACAACGTAAAGCACGTCAATTAAGTCAGGTTTGGTTGCGCGACTCCGTCCGCGGCCAGATCAATTGGTAAAGAGCCAATTAAAAAAATCCTAGGTTGAAACCTAGTAAAAAATATTCAAGAGAGTTTGATCCTGGCTCAGGATGAATGCTGGCGGCGTGTCTAAGGCATGCAAGTCGAGTGCAATTCGGTTGCACGGCAAACGGGAGAGTAACACATTGGTAATCTACCCCAAAGACGGGAATAACCCTGCGAAAGCGGGAATAATACCCGATGGTAGTTATGGATTTATGTCTGTAACTTAAAGTTCCGGCGCTTTGGGAGGAGCCTATGTTCCATCAGCTAGTTGGTGAGGTAAGAGCTCACCAAGGCTACGACGGATACCGGGTGTGAGAGCATGGCCCGGCTCACTGGGACTGAGACACTGCCCAGACTCCTACGGGAGGCTGCAGTCAAGAATATTCCTCAATGGGCGAAAGCCTGAAGGAGCGACGCCGCGTGTGTGATGAAGCTCTTCGGAGTGTAAAGCACTTTTATCAGGGAAGAACTATGACGGTACCTGAAGAATAAGGGGCTGCTAACCTCGTGCCAGCAGCAGCGGTAATACGAGGGCCCCGAGCATTATCCGGATTTATTGGGTGTAAAGCGTGCGTAGGTGGTTTGGTGTATCTTTTGTTAAATTCTAGGGCTTAACCCTGGAACCGCGGGAGACATAGCCAGACTCGAGGTAGGAAGAGGTAAGTGGAATTGCTGGTGTAGGGGTTAAATCCGTTAATATCAGCAGGAACGCCAAAAGCGAAGGCAGCTTACTGGGACTATCCTGACACTAAGGCACGAAAGCGTGGGGAGCGAATGGGATTAGATACCCCAGTAGTCCACGCCGTAAACGATGGATGCTGATCATCGGGAGTTTCGACCCTCTCGGTGATGTCTACTTAAGCTAACGCCTTAAGCATCCCACCTGGGGAGTACGGTCGCAAGATTAAAACTCAAAGGAATAGACGGGGACCCGCACAAGCGGTGGAGCATGTGGTTTAATTCGACGATAAGCGTGGAACCTCACCAAGGTTTGAAATGTAGCTGCAAGGCCTGGAAACAGGCTCGCCTTCGAGGGTGCTACACAGGTGCTGCATGGTTGTCGTCAGCTCGTGTCGTGAGATGTACCGTTAAGTCGGAAAACGAGCGCAACCCCTATCCTATGTTTCAAGTGTCATAGGAAACTGCCTACTTTAAGTAGGAGGAAGGTGGGGATGACGTCAAATCAGCATGGTCCTTACACCTTGGGCTACACACGTGCTACAATGGGAAGTACAAAGGGACGCCAAACCGCAAGGTGGAGCAAACCCCCCAAAACTTCCCCCAGTTCGGATCGGGGTCTGCAATTCGACCCCGTGAAGCCGGAATCGCTAGTAAACGCGTATCAGCCATGGCGCGTTGAATACGTTCTCGGGTCTTGTACTCACCGCCCGTCACACCAAGAGAGTTGGTGGCACCCGAATACTGACTTTGTCGGTAGAAGGTGAAATCAGCGATAAGGGTGAAGTCGTAACAAGGCATCCGTAGCGGAAGCTGTGGATGGATCACCTCCTTTCTAGGGAGAATCGTTAATTACAACATTATTTAATTAAAACCGTAATTAACAAGTCGATGATTATTTAAGTATCGTTCGCGATAGACTGGATGATTAATGAGTTAGCGCCTGCAAGTACTAAAGCAAATGCCCCTTTTGGGTTGTGTTTGCATTAAAAAAGATCACCTTCGGGGGATCTTTTTGTTTTTGGTTTTTTGTTCATTAATAGATTTGGAGTTCGTAATGTCTTGGTTGTCCATAATTTTTTTTGTGCTGTTCGCGATTGCGCTCATCTCCGGTCTCGTGAGTACTATTCATGATTTGCGGGCCACGAGCCAAAAAAAGAAAGAAGGAGGCAGCTCGCCTAAAAATTAGGTGCTATTGGGCCTGTCGGCATTGACAGAAGAGTGTAATACTGATAAATTGTTGTTAGTTCTGTTTACTATTTTGGAGGATGAATTGAAGTATTCAATAGAAACAATCGCGCTATATGATGACGAAGAGATGATTGGCAAAGTGCGATGCAATCTCTGTGATTATGCAGATGCGGAGCTTATTTTCTCGGAAATGGCTATCCAGTTTATTGGCCAGAATAAGCCAGGCAAACTTCCGGAGATTGATCCGGTCTATGTCTGTCCGCACTGTCTGCAGTACAAAAGTTTCTGTCTGTATAAAGAAGAAAATTTTGTCAAAAGCGAATAAACAAATACAATTAGGCTGGACTACCAGCCTTTATAAGGGCACGTAGCTCAGTTGGTTACCTCCCTAGCGGGAGGCAGGGAGCGCTATATGGCGTACATTAATTATAATTCAAGTTAGGTCGGACATCCGGCCTTCATAAGGGCACGTAGCTCAGTTGGTTAGAGCGCCACACTGATAATGTGGAGGTCGGAGGTTCGAATCCTCCCGTGCCCACCTTCGCCTCGCCGTAGCTCGGCTACGGTGGACGCAGCCCACCATCTCACTTATGCTAAGTTTGGTATAAGTAGGAATGTTCCGTACGCACGAGCATAGGCGGGTTCAAGACAATTTGGTTTACGTTTAAGCGTAGTATCGCGGGGTAGAGCAGTTGGCAGCTCGCCAGGCCCATAACCTGGAGGTCGTCGGTTCGAATCCGACCCCCGCAACAAATCAATTAACAATGTACAATTAACAATTTTCAATGAAATACGCGGTATCTAATTGATAATTGATAATTGACAATTGATAATTGTTTCAGCCGGGGTAGCTCAGTGGTAGAGCAAACGACTGAGTTTTCGGTCCTCATTGTCGAAAGGCAATGCAGCAAATCGGGTGAATTCGGGGAAGCCTAAAGCTAGTGATAGCTATGGTAATCCCGAGCCAATCCTTCGCTGGGAAGCAATTGCTTTTGCGAAGGCAGGTGTAGAGACTAGTAGGTGAGTCCCAACAATAATCCTACGGATAGCGCCCGACTCCTTATCCGCTTGCGGATTGGAGATGATATAGTCCGACACTTAGGGAAACCTAAGATTACAGCAACGGAAAATCGTTGTGTCGTCAGTTCAATTCTGACCCTCGGCACAAAAATAAACGCCTATTTGGGCGTTTATTTTTATATTGAACAGACGGCAAATTGATGATATAATAGAGGTGTTCAATATTATCTGTTTTATATGAGACTAGATAAGGATAAAGCTTTAAGACTGCGCCAAAAAGGTTTTAGTTATGCTCAAATATCCGCAAAACTAGGTGTTGCTAAAAGTACGTTAAGCACTTGGTTGAAAGACGTACCTATTTCTAAAGAGGCTAGTGAAAAAATTGCCAGTCGAGTTCATTCGACCAGTATAGCAGCATTGATTAAAAGAAATAAAAATCAGACTGTTTTAGCTGCTTCTCGGTATAATAAAATAAAAAAGGAAGCCAAAATATCCTTTTATCAGAAGATGAATAGTAGCAATAGAGATCTTTTTGTTGCTGGTGTAAGTTTATATTGGGCAGAAGGGTACAAACGCGGCGCAATAGACGCAAAATGGAAAGCCTTTGATTTTGCTAATACCGACGCTTCCATGCTTGCGATAATGGTCAATTTTCTTGCCTTGGTTTGCGGTGTTGGCAATACAAAGCTAAGTATCCAATTAATCATACATAGCGATAATGATGTTGTGAAAGCAGTGCGATACTGGAGTAATAAATTAGGGGTTAAGACAACTCAGTTTTCAAAAGCGATGATTCAGCCAGCGAAAGAATCAAAACATAAACATCAATATGGTACAATTCATTTGAGAATTTATAGTGTGGAGCTGTTTTACACAATGATTGGCTGGATTGAGGAGTTGGAGGTTTATTTTAAGTAATGTTGACAGATATTGTCTCTTGTGTTAAATATAAGACTTGTTTATAGTTATTTTTATCTTAATAAAGGAGTTTTTGATGGATAGTAATGAATATGCCTTGATGTTGCAGGGCAAGCAGAGGGAGTTGGAGAATCAATGCCGGTTGTGGCTGCAGATTAATCGAGAGGCACTAGCTAAGGAAAAGATTGCTTTTTATGAAAATCTGGCGGCGAATGCCTTGACCAGGCAAAGAGAGGCGATGAACACCGCTTTTTTGAATTATCAGGCAGGAGTCAATCGTGCTAACAAGGAAAAGATGGAACATCTGAGAAATCTGGCCCTGCGGCTGGCCAAAAATAATCTGGAGACTGAATTAAGGTATACCGATCTTATTACTGTCAATTTGAAGAATATGCTTGATCAGCTGCTCCTAGCGTAGTGATTAAAGGCTGTTTTCCCAACAAACAGCCTATTTATTTGCCTTTTTTTCATATCTTTGCTAGATTAAATCAAGATTATTGACTACGGGCTGTAGTATAGTGGTAGTACACGTGCTTTGGGAGCATGATGTCGCGGTTCGATTCCGCGCAGCCCGACCCAACTTCGCCTAGGCTTCCAACTTCGCAGAGGCTTCGCTGGACACGTCGCTGGGCGAGCATAAATAGAAGAAGTGAGATGGAGTTTATCCGCCGTAGTTCCGTACCCGGAACGAAGGTGGACGCAGCCCGACCCAACTTCGCCTAGGCTTCCAACTTCGCAGAGGCTTTGCTGGACACGTCGCTGGGCGAGCATTAATAGAAGAAGTGAGATAGAGTTTGTCCGCCTTAGGCGGATTTAGGCGGCTTTGGCCGTTTTTTGTGTTTTTGGGGCTATGGGGTATAATGTGGTAATGAAAAAGAAAGTATTAATTTTTAGTTTGATAATGGTCGTAGCCGCGATCGTTTATTTGAATCGCGCCTACGGTCATATATATAATATGATCGGCCAGGCAGCGCTCAAAACTCCAGATAAGCAGCTAGTTTATCAATTAGGAGCCGGTGAGAAGCAAATCAAGATCGATTTTTTGGGCGACAGCCTGACCGCAGGTGTTGGCGTTGACGATTATAAATTATCCTTTCCGTATCTCGTAGCGCAAAAATTAGCAGGCAATGGCCAACAAGTTAAATTGATTGACCGAGGCGTGCCGGGCGCACGGGCGCACTATGTCTTGGAAGCTCTGGTGCCGCAAGTGATAACTGATCAGCCGGACATTGTGGTGATCTTAGTCGGCACCAATGATATCCATGGCAATATCAAGCGTGCCGACTTCAAGAATAGTTATAATCAAATCATCACCGAAATTAAGTCCAAGACTAAGGCCAAGATCTATCTGGCCAATCTGCCGCGCTTAGGCGACCGGCAATTATTAAAGTTTCCTTACGGCTGGTATTTTAACCGTCGTACCAATATCTTTAATCAAATTATCAGCAGTCTGGCGGCGCAGAATCAAGCCACTATGATTGATTTGTACGACCAGACTTTGGTACCGGGTAAAGAGCCGGCCTATTATAGCGCTGATAATTTCCACCCTGGCGCGCGCGGTTATCAATTGTGGGCAGATATTATTTATGCAGGTATCAATCATTAATCCCGTTGTAGCAACGGAAATAATTACAGCTTTTTTGTTGATTGCTTTGGCTGTTTCGGCCAAAAAGAAATCGGCGGAAGGCTTTTTTTCTTTGGCCTTGACCCAAGAATTAAAGGGGTTAGCTATATTAATGATTATCTTTTCCCATCTTGGTTTTTTTCTGGCTACTGACAATCATTTTCTCTGGCCTTTGTCGCTGTGGGCTGGAGTAGGCGTTAATTTATTTTTGTTTTTATCCGGCTTCGGCCTGATGGCCAGCCAACTGAGGAAGAATCTGGGCGTCAAAGAATTCTATCGCCGGCATCTGTCCAAGATTTTTCTACCGCTGTGGTTGAGTTTGACGGTTATTCTGATATTAGATGCTTGGTTGTTAAAGCTGTATTATCCTTGGCCAGAAGTGATCAAATCTTTCTTCGGGTTTTTTCCGCGAGCTGATATTGATCTGAATATCAATTCGCCGCTATGGTATATTACACCGACGGTTTTTTATTATCTGCTTTTTCCGATTATTTTCCGGCCGAAGCTTAGCTGGCTGACGGCGCCGATTATCTTTTTGCTATCTTGGTGTATCATCCGTTTGAATCCATTGTTTTTGGTTGATGTAATCAAATTGTATAAATTGCACTATTGGGTTTTCCCGATCGGCGTGTTGTTTGGCTGGCTAGTTTTTGCTCCGTCGCTTGACCTTTGGCGTGAACGGGGATTGCGCCAACTGAAAAAAATACAGTCGTTGTGGTCCTGGCCCGGTTGCCGATTTGCGGCCATAGCGATGTTAATAGCAGCTGTCGCCTATTTTACGGCGCATGCCGGCATAGGAGAGAAGCCGTGGTTAGAGCAGGCTGTTAGCTTGTTAACGGTAGCGTTATTTATGATGTTGTTTATGGTTAATCGCTGGCGTTTCGGGTTGTTATCACTATTCGGCCTATATTCTTTTGAAATATACTTGTGGCATTGGCCTTTGGCTTATCATTTCGATTTCCTATTCCGTTTCCTGCCAGCCTGGCTCGCCTTGCCTTTGTATCTGACTGTTCTGGTTTGTTTGGCAGTATTGTCCAGAAAGGTACTGGGCTTGCGTTCGTTAAAGTTAAAAAAATGACAATTTAATATTATGCCCAGTTCTCAGAAAGAATATCAATTTATTGAAAATACAACCAGCTTATGTTCGACTTGTCTTAAGCGCCTTGATGCTAAGATTATTGAAAAAGAGGGCAAGATATTTGTCTTGAAATATTGTATTGAACATGGCGAGCAAGAAGAAATTATAGAAGAAGACGCAGCTTACTATCACGAGCGCATGATGTATACCAAGCCAGGTACTGTTTCTAAAGTGCAGACAGACAGGAAATTAAATTGTCCTTATGATTGCGGCCTATGCCCGGAGCATGAGCAACATACTTGTATCGGGTTGATTGAAGTGACTAATGCTTGTGACCTTGGCTGTCCTACTTGTTATGCTAAGAGCGGCAGCGGCGAGCATCTGCCAATGGAAAAGATTGATGAAATGTTGGAATTCTTCTTGGAGAGTGAATTTGGTTCAGCTGAAATACTGCAGATTAGTGGCGGAGAGCCGACTACTCATCCTCAGATTATAGATATTATTAAATTAGCCAGGTCAAAGTCCATTAAATATGTCATGCTTAATACTAATGGCCTGCGCCTTGCGGAGGATGAAGAATTCGTCAAAGAGTTAAGCCAATTTTCTGGCGGCTTTGAGATATATTTGCAGTTTGATGGTTTTGCCGATAATATTTACAAGCATCTTCGCGGTAGAGAATTGTCAGCAATCAAGAAAAAAGCGATTGATAATTTAACCAAATACAAAATACCCATTACTCTTGTCTCCACTATCGAGAGAGGTGTGAATGATCAAGAAATAGGCAAGATTGTAGAGTTTGGCATCAATACTAAGTATATCAGGGGAGTTAATTTTCAGCCTGTGGCATTTTTTGGACGTCTAGGTAAGATTGATACGGCTAATAGGATAACTATTACGGGGATTATTGAATGCATAGAAAAGCAGACAAGCGGCATGATCGGAAAAAATGATTTCATCCCTTTGCCTTGCAACGTCGATCGAGTTGCCATTACTTATTTATATCGTCAGGATGGCGAATTTATACCTCTGACGCGCAATCTGGATATTCGTAATTATTTGCCGGCTATCAGGAATACATTTAAGTTTGACCCCGAGGATTTTTTAAAGGACTTAACCAATAATCTTGCCGGTGGCAGCGGATCTTGCTGTAATTATCTGTCGCTATTTAATAAATTCAAGAAGATGATGCCTGTTAATTATTTATTGAAGTCTAAGGAAGAAAAAATGGAGTATGTCAGCGAGAATACTTTCCGCATTAGCGTGACATCGTTCGTAGACAAATATAATTTTGATATGAAGTCTATGAAGAAAGAATGTGTTCATATTATTACGCCTGACCTTAAAAAGATTCCCTTTTCTGCTTACAATATGTTGCATCGAAAATAATATGCATAATCTTAACCTTGCGAGCTTTAATGCTCCCGAACTACAATTCTCCTTGATTGCTAGTTTGTTAGTCGGTCTGTGCGTTCTGGCGGTACTCTTTGCTGTTTTAATTGATTTTGTGGAATTTCAGAAGAGGGTAGGCGCAAAAAAAGAGCGTAAAAGCATGGTGGAGACAGGTAGTATGTTGTTTTTTCTTCTTCTTTTTTATTTTCTTTTGGGTTCAGGCTTTGGACGAATCAGTCTGTCTATTTCCTCGTTGAAGGTTTCTTTGGTAATTCTAGGGCTAATTATTTTAATTGTTGGCGCGTTTGTAAATATCAAAGGGCGTTTTGACCTAGGCAGAAATTGGGCTAATCAGATCAAGATTTACAATGATCACAGCTTGGTGATTGTCGGAGCTTATAGACTTATTAGGCATCCGCTGTATTCCTCGATTATTTGGATGTTTTTTGGTGCTAGTTTGGTTTATCTTAATTATTTAGCCTGTTTATTTAATCTTCTGATATTTATACCTATGATGTATTGTCGGGCTAAGCAAGAGGAAAATTTATTATCCAAGGAGTTTCCAGGCTATAAAGACTATCAAGAAAAAACGGGAATGTTTTTTCCTAGATTATTTAAATAATTAATATTTTATGAAAAAGTATAAACCGGTTTCTGTTCCTAGCGCCGCTTTTGTCTTCTGTCGAGTTGGCCTAGCTGTGCTTGTTTGGTTGTCGTTTATTTTTCACTCGGAGACGCTCTTGGTGGTGGTATTTGTTATCTTTGTCTTGTCGGCAGTTTTGAAAATCAAAAGAGCTCCGATGATTTGGTTGTATAGCCAGACAATTAACAAGATATTCAAATCAAAAGATGAAATACTGGATGAACACGCCATGAGTTTTGCTCATCTAATTGGTAGCATGATGAGTGGCTTGTGCCTTGTAATTCTTTTTTTCTTCGGCCAGGACGTTGGTTGGACGGCTGTTTTTATCTTGGCTTTACTCAAGAGCATCTCGGCCTGCGGCTTTTGTCCGGCATCTAAATTGTATACTTGTGCCACCAATGATAGCTGTTGCGCCTTTGCAAAAAATCATGGCAAGTAATATTTATCCCAATACTTGGGGCGTGCGTCCGATACTGTTTAGTGTTGGTAGCTTAGATATTCCGGCTTATTCATTTTTCGTATTGTTGGGTTTGGTAGTTGGCACGACTGTCTATTATTTAGAAGCCAAAAGGCAAAAGACTTTGACGGAAAATGGTTTTATGATTGCTTTTGGATCTTTTGTCGGCGGTGTTGCCGGTGCTAAGCTATTGGAGTGGATTATTAACTATAGATATTTTATTTCCAATTTGACTAATCCTGAATTACTTATTTCCGGCAGAAGTATTGTAGGTGGATTGATAGGCGGAACTATCGGCGCTTTGGTTACTAAGCATATATTAGGCATCAAGGAAAAGCGGGGGAATCTGTTTGCTCCCGCAGTAGCTATTGGCGTCGCTATTGGGCGGCTAGGCTGTTTTTTTCGCGGTTGTTGTTATGGCAAGCCGACAGCTTTGCCTTGGGGAGTAGATTTTGGCGATGGAGTGTCTAGGCACCCTACGCAAATATATGAATCATTGTTTATGCTGGTGATGTTTGTGTATATTGAAAAAATTAAGAATCATAAAGATATCATGCCCGGGCAATTGTTCAAGATACTGATGCTTGCCTATTTTATTTTTCGTTTTTTAATTGAGTATATCAGGGTAGAGCCGATAGTCTTTGCCGGCATGACGATATTTCAGCTTATTTCAATCGGTGTTATAATATATTTAGCTAGGGCGGATATTTATAAAACTTATAAAAAATATGGAAAACAATAAGTCAAAACTAGTTATAATACAACCAAACGTGGACCAAGAGAAAGAGACCGGTTTTGCTTACAACCACAAAAGAGATCACAAGACTCTGGATTTTTTAATTGGTTTTTTCATTCTTATATTTTCGTCTTCTGTCGGAGCCGCTCTATATACATTAGTACCTCACTATATTGTCATGATTGTCGGCTTGGTTGTGCTGGGCCTGTTATGTAAGTTATTTTTTAAGATTAATCGAAAGTATATAGCAATTTCCATGATTATCTTTGCGGCTATTCTGCTTGTGCTAGGTGGTGGTTGTCTGTTGCTGGTTGGGGGCTTTAATCCCTTGGGGTAAATTCCCCGCAGCTTGCTGCGTATTGAATGATGGCAT
>JBAXSE010000040.1:0-4834 GCA_037130845.1 Candidatus Falkowiibacteriota bacterium
TAGCATCTTTAGCCAAAATGGCAAAAGTGTTGCGTTAGATTCTAGTCGCTAACTATGTAGTCCCTAGGGGAATCGAACCCCTATTTCCTGGATGAGAACCAGGTGTCCTAACCGGTAGACGAAGGGACCAAAGAAAGGTAAAACTAAAAACTAAAATGTAAAAGGATAAATACAAATAATCAGTTTTAAAGACTTTGTAAATAGTTGAAACATTTTTTGTCCCCGCCTCTTCGGCGGGTCGCCGAGGAGCCGACTAACCGGTAGACGAAGGGACCAATCAATTAACAATTTTCAATTACCAATTTTGATTTATAAAAAATGCCGGGGGCATTTCTTGTTGTATTATAATGATTTTTATAGCTTTGTCAACTGGCTTATTTTGAGCCTAATAATTCATATTAGCTGGCAGGTTAGCAATATGTTTCTATAGCTTGAGTTTAGTGTTTAGATACGGATTTGTACATTTGTAATAATTTGTATTTGTAGGAGCATATTTCGGTAATTCTAATTATTGGACACAGGCAGCTTATTGTCCGAGGATTTGGCCGATTTGTTGGCGGTGGCCGTTGATGAATTCTTTACCAGAGATTTCTCCCTTGCCCTCCATTTTGAGCCGTTGGATAACCAGGGCGTCCGTGCCGCATTGTATGGCTAGCTGGTTATTATAAATAAAGGTTTTGCCCGGTTGGTGGACGTTGAGCGGTAGGACTATCGGGTCGACGGCGGTAATCTTGATTTGTTTGCCTTTGAGCCAGGTCCAGGCGCCGGGCCAGGAATACATGGCTCGTACCAGTCTTTCAATATCGGATGCCGGTTTAGTCCAGTCGATCAAGCCATCTTCTTTTTTTACCAGTCCGACATAGTTGGCTTTAGTATTGTCTTGAGCTTGCGGCTTTATTTGGCCTTGGGCAAGGGCTTTGAGTGTCGGTGAAAGCAAACGGGCGCCAGCATCGGCCAGTTTATCATAGAGTGATTCGCCGGTTTCGTCGGGCGCAATTGCGATGGCCTGTTGTGCTAAGATTGGTCCGGTGTCCAGGCCTTTGTCCATTAGCATGATAGTAATGCCAGTCTGGCTGTCGCCATTAAGGATGGGCGCTTGGATGACTCCGGCGCCTCGGTAGCGTGGCAAGAGCGAGCCGTGCACATTAATCGGGCCCAGAGCCGGTATTTTTAGGATAGACTCGGGGACTAGTTGCGCGAAGGCGGCCACAACCAAGAAGTCTGGTTCCAATTCTCTAATCTGATCGATAATCTGGCTGACTTTTTGCGGTTGCCAAATAGTTAAGCCGACTTGCTTTGCTAGCTTTTTGACTGCCGATTCTCTAACTTCCAAGCCTCGACCGGCTGGCATGTCGGGCTGGGTGATAACGGCTTGAACCAAAAAATC
Source organism: Candidatus Falkowiibacteriota bacterium (assembly GCA_037130845.1). Lineage (GTDB taxonomy): Bacteria > Patescibacteriota > Patescibacteriia > Patescibacteriales > Patescibacteriaceae > 1-14-0-10-37-14. Next base: position 1,388 of record JBAXSE010000040.1, read on the forward strand.
CGTATCACGCAGTAAGGCCTGCAGAACGGTAGCGGCGTAATCCGGCGTGCCGGCAAAAATTATCTTAAGCGGTTTCATGTTAGAGGTTATAGGTATTTTCGGTTATGTCTTTGGCTTTGTCGATAAATAAAATGCCATCCAGATGATCAATCTCGTGCTGGATAATTCGCGCCAATAAGCCCTTGGCTTCTATCTTTTTCTTGTCTCCCTGTTCGGTGATAAACTCGCAACGGATGCTTTTGTGGCGTTTGACTTTGCCAAAGGTGTGGGGCAGTGACAAGCAGCCTTCTTCGTCCCATTCTTGGCCAAAGCTGAGCTTAGAGAGGGTTGGGTTTATCATAGCCAGGGCTCCTTGTTTGGTATTCACGATAATCAAGCGCTTGGCAATGCTAACCTGCGGGGCGGCTAGGCCGACGCCATCTTTAGCAAACATTGTTTCAACCATATCGACAATCGTTTGCTTCAGGCTGCCATTTTTGATTTCTGACTGGCTGACCTCTGCTGCTATTTCTCGTAGAGAAGGATTTGGGTTTAAGACTATTTTTAATATTGGCATATGGATTAATGTAATTATTTGATTTAATTAAAGCACGTTTCTTATCTTTTTGCAAGCACTGTTTTGACAAAAAGCTGCTCTGGTTTTATGATGATATGGCTTAAAGCGTTATATTTTATGCCAGAAGAAAAAGATCTCAATTCCTTGGCTGCTTTGTTTGCTCAGCGAGTCAAACAGCCGCAAATCAAGCCGCCAGCCCATCAGTGGCAGGATATGGCTTTGCGTATTATCAGTGAACTAGGCGTTCCCGCTAATAAACGAGGCAGTGTCTTTCAAGCCTGCAAACAGCATTCGCCGGAAGTTATACAGCTGGCTCTGACCGATACCAAAGAACTGGTGCAAAAAGGGGAGCCTTGGAAGTACTTTTTCAAAGTTTTAGCCAATAGAAAAAAACCCCTATAATTTTATCCCTCCCTCACGGGAGGCAGGCCTGCTTGTTGTTAACCTTATCGTATTGTTAAATATATTTTAAGAATTAAAAACCATCCGGACATTGGGATGGTTTTTGGTATCTGCGATTTCATTTAAATATTCGACGGAATAAATTTGAATCTCGCAGTCACCCAGCCGATACCCATGGGATAATCGTAGCCGACAATCTCGGCGGACAGGCTCATGGTGCTCATAGCACCCAAGAGAATTAGAATGGGCTTAAGGCCGCATTCTTCGACGTTGTCTAGCAATGCCTTGTCCAGGTTGATTAATTCATCGATCTTTTTGGTCTCCAGGGCCTTGATAACTCGTTTGTCGAACCATTTAGCTTTGGGTGAATAGCCGGCGGGGGAACGTCTGTTGAGCCGGTGGGAAAGATCGCCTGAGGCTACCAGGGCGATAGGTTTGTCTTGTTTCTTGATTAATTCGCCCAGCTTCTGTCCGAACAGGAAGTGATTGGAAAGGCTGAGATTAGAAGTATAAATTGGTAAGAGCTTGGCCTTGCTTTCCGGCAAAAAAGTAAGGCTGACAGCGGAGCCATAGTCCAATACCGGCGAGCTGATTGCTTCAACAGGGAAATTAAAGTCGGGCCCAATTAGCTGGTCAGCTAAGCTGAGATCGCCGTCTCGCGATTGTTTGGTGCCTAGGTCGCCGAATTCAGTGAAGTTGCTGGCAAAGCGCATCGCAGTATTGATAGTAAAGGCCTTGTCCTGGACTACACCATGCGGTGAAAGGGTGATAATAATATCCGGCTCGGCAGCAATCAATTCTGATCCGATTTGGCGGCAGTGTTCCAGAGTTTTTTTGAGTTCAGCGCCGTGCGATGGCGCGATGCCGGGCAACAATACAGGTGAATGTGGCAGTAGGCAGGCGTAGGCAAGTGGCATATTAATAGTTTAAGCCGATCGGAGTACCGGTGGGATAAGTAGAGAATAATTTTTGGGAAATAGCGATAACATTTTCCCTGCTGTAGCCTAAGCGGGCAAAGACGTCGGTCGAAACAATAGGGCGCAAGGCGCCGTTCTCGACGACGTAAACGGTAAAGCCTTTATCAATCTTAATCAGCTCGCCGTTTTGGAATCTGATAGGAGCGACAGTCTTGTATTTAGTGAGTTCATTCGCTGTAACGCGAATCGGTTTCTTGTTTTTAAAGCGGGTTTTGATATAGATCGGATCAGTGACCGGAGCCTTGGTTTGTCCTTCCGCCCAGAAGACAGCACCGCTCTTGGAATCGGCCAGCAGAGCGCCTGTAGGGTAAGTGTCTTTTTCGGTTATCGGTAGGCCGTCTTTGTAAGAGGCTAGATCTTCGACGTTGGCCTCCATAATCTCTTCCGGATTATAGCCGAGTTTGCGAAAAGCTTCTTGAGAAGAGAAAAGGCGCTTGCGGTCGTCGATTAACAGGTATAGTGAGCCGGAAGGCGAGTGCACGATGGAGTATTGAGGGAACTTGATGGGCGTGCCAATCTCGTAGGTTAATAAATTCTCTTTTTTGACGGTGATAATTTTTTTAGCATCAAAGCGAGAGGTTAAGGCTCCTTTGGCTAAAATGGCTCGGCGTTGGTTGCCTTCGATGACCCAAACACCCGGTTCGCCGATTGCTTGCATCAAGGTGCCGGAAGGGTAAAGGCTGGTAAAATAGCGGCGCCACAGAATCCAAAAGTTATAATTGCCGTTATAGACATGGGGAGTGTAATTATACAAGGCAGCCGTACCTGGATTGGCAGGGGTAACGATTACCGTATCTTTGACTGTGGTGGAATAAGGGTTGGAAAAAGTGTAAGTGCCGCCGGCTTTAAACTTGTAGAGTTGAGGGTTGTCCAGGTAGTCCTTGAATTGCAAGGAGGCGGAATTGATTTGCTTCCATAATCCTTTCCAACGCGAGTTGCAGCCGCCGCCATCAGGACAGCCGTAGCCGGTAGCCCAGTCTAATTGGCTTTGGGAAGGCGAATTGTCTTCTATCAGGCCTTGTTCTTTTTGTAATAGCACTAAAATAAATTTAGGGTTGATGCCGCTTGCTTGAGCTACGTTATATATGGCGCTTGAGGCGCGCAAAGGCAGTCCGGCAGCGTCGTAACAGATGTGGCTCGCCAAAGCGGAGCCTTTCAGCTCTAAAAAGCGTTGGATTTGATCTACGCTCATAGAATGGCTATCTGTAATTTCGAAATCCGCAATAATGTAGTTGGGATTAAAGGCTGGGTCAGGCTTGAGCTCCTGGGCCGCAGCCGGCAAAGCCAGCATCAATAAGGCGAAAATTAGCAATTTTTTTATCATGATATATATTGTAGCAAAGACGGAGCGTTTTTCCAAGACCGAACGTGTGAAAAGGCAAAAGCAGGCGTGAGTTTAGTTTAAATTTAAAAGTCAAAAGTGTGGTGTCCTCCGGACTCAATATCTTTTATTTTTGATTTTTAATCCCTTGGGGTAAATTCCCCGCAGCTTGCTGCGTATTGAATGATGGC
>JBAXSE010000041.1:0-4716 GCA_037130845.1 Candidatus Falkowiibacteriota bacterium
AAGCCCGCGTAGCGGGCAAGATAGAAACCGCCGGCTTTGCCGGCGGTTTTCATACGCAAGCTGCCAAGGTTCCAAGTACCCTAGGCAATGGCAGACCGTATAATCCCGCCTGTATGGCGGGATATTACACCAATGTGCAAGGTTCCAAGTACCCTAAGGCAATGGCAGACCGTATACCCTCGTAGAGGGTTTTTAAAAAAACATCCGTCAGGATACCATTACTTTTACATTTTCGCTTTTAGTTTTTACATAAACAAAAAAGATACCAACCAACATGTCAGCATCTTTAAACTATATAAGTAAACTTCGCGTTTAGACGTGCGAATATTTGCTGACTGCCAGCCAGGAGGCTAGAACATTGACGGCGCCGGCCACCAAGAATTGGAAGCCGAAGATAGCCAAGAAATTATCGGCAAAATAAGCGACGATATTAAAGCTGTAACCAGCAAAAAAGGTCTCCAAATAGGGCTGCAATAGGCCGAGGAACAAGAAGAAGGTAAAGACAACAAATAATAACGATATCAAAGTGTAAACCACCGAGCTGACCACAAAAGGCGCCTTAACGAACCAATTAGAGGCACCCACCAGGCGCATAATGCCGATTTCATTACGATGGGTATAGACGGCGACCTTAGCCGTATTATAGATAACCAAGAGCGTGATTAGGATAAAGATAGTGCTGACCAAGAAGCCGGCTTCGCTAACCTTGCGTGTTATGCCGTCAATCTTTTGCAGCATTTGTTTGTAATTGTCATAATCGCGGGACTGAATCAACGGATCGTCAATATTATTCAGATCAGACAACAATAATTCAAACTCATCAGCCGAACGAGGACGCACTACCAGGCTGGGCGACAATGGATTGCTGGATAACTGCGCCAAAGCGTCATTGATACGGACGTCTTTGATATTCTGCTGCTTGAACTTGGCTAACGCGTCTTCTTGCGATACATATTCAACCTGCTTGACGCTAGACAGGCCCTCTAGCCTGGCCTTAAGTATAGCAATGGCTTGCGGTTGGGCATCAGGCTTGAGGTAAAGGCTGATATCAATCTTATTTTTAATTGTGTCTACGGCCGCGCCACTGATCGCCTTGACTGCCATTAACAGATTAACAGAAAACAAGGTCAAGATCATAATCATAATCGTAACCAAAGACAGCCAGACATTGCGCAGGATATCCTGGAAACTAAACTTGAGTACCCGACCGAATGAAAGTAAAAAAGCAGCCATATGTAAGTTCGTAAAGTTTTTAAAGTTTTTAAAGTCTATAAAGTTAGAGGAGTTGGATGTTTATTATTCCGTAAAGTTTATATATTATTAAAATCCCCAGTTCATATAACTTTATAAACTTTACGAACTTTAAAAACTTTATAAACTAAATAAGGTACTTGCCAATGGCTTGGTCGCTGACAAGGCGGCCTTCGTGCAGGGTGATGACGCGGCGTTTGAGCTTGTTGACGATGTCTCGGTTGTGCGTCACTAATACCACCGTAGTGCCGAAGCTGTTAATCTTGAGCATTAGGTCGATAATTTCTTTGGCATTAATGCTGTCCAGGTTGCCAGTCGGTTCGTCGGCCAACAGTATTTTGGGCTGATAGACCAAGCTGCGGGCGATGGCTGTACGCTGACGCTCCCCGCCCGACACTTCGTGCGGATATCGATGCATTTTGTTCTCTAGACCCACAATGCGCATTACTTGCGGAGCGATGGTGCGTATTTTCTTCATCGACTTGCCGCAGACCTGTAGGGCAAACTCCACATTCTCAAGCAACGTCTTTTTGGGTAATAGCTTAAAATCCTGAAAGATAGTCGCTACCTGGCGGCGCAAATAAGGCACCTGGGCGCTGCTGATATTAGCAATCTCCCAGCCGCCTATTTCGATTGAGCCTTCGGTCGGACGCTCCTCTCCCACCAACAAACGCACCAGCGTCGTCTTGCCTGCGCCGGATCGCCCCACCAAACTGACAAACTCCCCTGGACGGATATGAAAAGAAATACCATCCAGGGCAACAACATTGCCGTCGTAATATTTGGAAACGTTTTTGAAATTAATCATAGCTGGATCGATATACACTTAGCTATATTTTACAGCATTTTAGGTTTTATCACAAATATCTGCTCCTACAGTGCTCCTACAAATACAAGCTAGCGCCTCCTACAAATACAAATTGCTACAAATATACAAATAAAATCGAGACGATTAGATACGGATTTGTACATTTGTAATAATTTGTATTTGTAGGAGCAGATATTAAGACTTCAAATTCGCATACTTGATAAGATCCATCATTTCATTGAAACTCGTCTGCCTGGTCGGCGCGCCGAAGGTCACGATGATAAATTGGCCGTTAGCTGTCTTAATCCTAGTCATCAGACAGTAGCCAGCCTCCTCTAAGAAGCCGGTCTTGGACCCGTTGATGCCCAAATCTTCCAGCTTTAGATTCTCTTGGGCCTGCTCCACAATTAGTTTGTTGGTATTTTTGAGCTTTAGTTGCGCCTTGCGATTTGCCACCTTGACGACATAAGAAGAGCTGACCGTTGCGGCACGCACCACATCATTTTTAAAAGCTTCCCTGGTCAACAAAGCATAATCCTGAACGGTGCTGACATTCTTGGGACTCAAGCCGGTCGGCTCGACAAAATGCGTATTGGCAGCGCCCCAGCTGGCCGCCTGCTTATTCATTTCCGCGATAAATTGCTCGCGGCTCAAGCCGGAATTACGCACCAAGCTTTCGACGGCATTATTAGCTGAAGCAATTAGCGAAGCGAAGACGAAATCTTTGGCCGTCACCTGGTCGCCGTCTTTCAGCTTAACACTCACCGATTCATAGGCCGGAGCATACAACGCATTAAAGGCAGCGTCTTTGCTGCGATAAACCATCTTGGCCTTTAGGTCAGGCTTGAGTTTTAAGAAAACAGATACCGCTACTATCTTAGATAGGCTGGCTAGCGGCCTAATCAAATTTGGGTTTTTGGATAACAACACTTGGCCGCTTTTTTCATTAAGGATGAAGGCCGCCCGTGAAGCCAGCTTCGGCGCCGGACCCACACCTTCTTCCTTAACGCCCATAACGCGGCCATTGCGATCGGGCGCCAATTCAATCGGGCTGACGGCCACCTTAATAATTCCGGCAGATAGCGGCGATAAGGCCTTAAAGGCTTCTTTGGACAAATCCACTACTCGATCGGGATGCAGTTTGCGTTCCGGGCCCCAATCGTTAACCACCACCTCAATCGATTTGCCGGTTTCTAGATTTGTAACGCGCAGCTTAGAACCTTTAGCAAAATCCGGACTGGCACAAAAGTAACCAGGCTTGTAGCTATACCAACTAGCCTTGCCGGATGTCAGGATACCAGGGCTGGAAAAAACCGCAATCTTAGCATTGGCCGATTTGACCATGGCGCGCATTTTCTGCTGGCCGACCAAATCAGTGCTAGGCAAAGCCTGCCAAACATTCGTCGCGGTATCAAAAAGATAAAGCTGCTTTAAATCCGATCCTGTATCGGCATACGATAGTTGCACCGCCAAACCTGCGCCCTCCTTGAAGGTGGCATCAGCGACCTTAATCTCATACACCTTGCTGACTAGCTTTAATTTCCAGGGCAGATTGGTCGCGGACGATTCGGCAACCGTTAGCGCTGGAGCGCCTTGCCAGATATGAGGCAAAAAGGTCACCAACAATTCACCGCCAAAAAAAGGCACCTCTCGGCCCTTGTCCAGGTCTGCCTGGCTTAGCGTAATATTTGCCGGCGCCAAAGTCGGTGATACCGTTGCTGACTGAGCGCTGATTGCAGGATTGATATTTGTTACAGCAGAGTGAAAAGAGCCAACTTCCGCGGCATCAACGCCGCTGGCAATTGACATAAAAGAAAGCGCAATAAATGAAGCAATAATTTGCCTATTGTTAGCCATAGATCTTAATTTTTCAGAATTAAACATAACCAATTGACTATTCTAGTTGGTCATGATAATAATTATAACACAGGACTGCCAGATGGCAAACCGAAACCAAATGCGGGTATAGTATAATGGTAGTCGCCTCCTCCCAGCCTCTTCGGCGGGCAGGCGGCACGACCCGCCGAAGAGGCGGGTACATTTTCTTCCCAAGCCTGGGGCACGGGTTCGATTTTTATACTGCATAGCTCTCCGGCACTTAGTCAATATGCGAAAAATAGATCGCTATAAATAAATTCAGCGGGTATAGTATAATGGTAGTACGTATGCTTCCCAAGCCTGAGGCACGGGTTCGATTCCCGTTACCCGCTCATAATTTACATATATCCAGCTTTAGCTGGCTATATGTAAATTATCATCGTAGAACAAAGGGAATCGAACACTTTCCGAGAGAGCTAAGACGGCCACAGCAGTGGACGGCTGCAGCGAACGACTTTTGACCTTCCAGTGGAAGGTCAAAAGGGAAAGCCGGACAATCGACTGAGCCCTCGACGGAGGGCGAAGAAGGCGGAATTCCCGTTACCCGCTCTAATCAATTAACAATTATCAATGTCCAATTGGGATCAAAAATTAATTGATAATTGATAATTGATTTGCCACCTTAGCTCAGCTGGTAGAGCGACGGTATCGTAAACCGTAGGTCGTCGGTCCGAATCCGACAGGTGGCTCATACATTATAGGTCGTCCCGATGCGACATCGGGGCAGGTGGCTCATACATTATAGGTCGTCCCGATGCGACATCGGGGCAGGTGGCTCA
>JBAXSE010000042.1:0-4521 GCA_037130845.1 Candidatus Falkowiibacteriota bacterium
AGGTGGCTCATACATTATAGGTCGTCCCGATGCGACATCGGGGCAGGTGGCTCATGAATAAAAAAAACAAACTTTGCGGTTTGTTTTTTTATTTAATCAGCTTTTGCGGCAATATTTATAATCTTTCATTTTTGCAAATACTCTGGCCGTCATTGTGTTTAGCCACCTGCACTTTATAGAGCTGGGCCGCTTCGGCAGCGGACAAAGCGCGGTTATAAATCCTAAATTCATCTATCAATCCGGGAAAGAATTCAGTAGGAATGCCTCCGCTGCCCGTTGTCCATCCAGCGCCTATATAGCCATTGTATTCAGTTGAATAATCAGGGTCTAGCGTTTGCGCCAACACGCCTCTTTGCACTCCGTCGATATAAATATACATATTGCTTCCTATGCCTGACGCCACGCAAACAACGCTATGCCACAACCCATCATTTATCTTAACGCCACCGGCTGTATCGGTAGCGTTATTGCCCGAAGAAACACCGTCAATATAAAAATAAATATACCCGTTATACATAAAGAGTTCATACCCGTGTAAATCCGTCGCCGTATTTCCTTTTGTAATTATAGAATATCCATAATTTAACACCGCCCCTGTTGACTTTACCCAAGCAGATATAGTGAAAGGCGAGACGATCCTTAATCCAGCATTGCTTGGCAACAAAATCCTACTACTAGTACCGTTGAAGCTTCCGGCCTGACCCACTTGTCCGTTAGTATAGGTAATACTGGTCGGAGTGCCATTATTGTTATTGCCGGAATAATCATTGGTATCGCCATTAAGCGGCCACCAGCCGACTATGCCGTTAAGAATATCATTACTGCCGACATTAGTAATCGTACTTAAACCTGCCGCCGATGATCCTGTTTGGCTCCCTAGGCAATAAATCAAACGATAGTTGGTGCCATTATTGATTTGGGCATAGTTATATTCAAAGCCTGAACAAGCGCCGTCGCTAGTTGGCAACGGATTAGTTGGCACCTTATTCATATAAGTAGTGCCCGCGGCATCCATTAAAGCTTGGCCCGGCGTGACATAGGCAGGATAGGCATTATTGCTGCTAAAATAAAGATCCAGAGCGTTTTGGATCTGCTTGATATCCGTGACCCTCTTAGCATCGCGCGCTTTGGAACGGGAGGTATTGAGGCCGATCATAACCAAAGACGCCAAGACGCCGATGATGACAACGACGACCAGGAGTTCGATGAGAGTAAAGCCTTTGGCATGTTCAAACTGGACGAAAAAAGTTCTCTTTGGTTTTATAGCCACATCAGTCTTGAGCCAAAATAAATCGACAAAATATCGGAATATTTTTTCTGCTTCATTATAATATTAATTTATCGCAGCAAGTAATCACTAACACGCTTGATTTGGCCATCGGTCAAATCGACATTGTAATAACGCACATCATCGATATCGCCTTTAAAGTTATTAGAATTCTGAATGCCATTACCAGCATGCCAGCATGTACCGATAGTCGTCTTGTAGCCAGCGCGATAATATTGAGCATGGCTATTGACTACCGTCTTATCCAGTACGCCATCAATAAAGACTGAGAAGTTTCCGTTAGCTGTTTTTCTGGCAGTAAATACGTGCCAATTATCCGAAGCGGCGGGAGTTACGCCAAGCGCGTCATCGCCATTTGAGCTATAACCAGAGCTGCCAGCGGTAAGAAAAGCGCTGCCATTATCACTAATCCACAAAGCGGCGATAGAATTCCAATCATACATCGAACAAAAAACATACGCGCTATGGGATGCTCCGGTGCTAACAGGTTTAGCCAAGATCATCACCGTCCAGCCGGCAGTCTCCAAGGAAGCAGGAGTAGGATTGGCAATAGTGACATAATTATTAGAAGCAGCGACAAAATGCAAAGCCTGGCCTCTTTTGCCCGCAGTAAAAGTCAGGCTTCCAACCATAGAACCATTAACTCCCCCCACGCTATCGGTATAGTCTCCTTCGAATTTCCAATCAGAAGCCAAATTAGTCGTATAATCACTAAATTGAGCGATCCCGCCTGGCCCAGCCGTAGCATTGCCAGCCGGAACATCATTAACAGCCGAACCCAAACAGTAATTCAAGGCGTATCCAATAGTATTTGTCGAATATATGTATTCATTAGCAGCACAAGGCCCGTCACTGCTGGGGGTGGCATTATTTGGCACTTTATTCATATAAGTAGTGCCGGCGGTGTCTATCAAGGCCTGGCCCGGCGTTAGATAAGCAGGATAGGCGCTATTGCCGCTAAAATACATCTCTAAGGCATTTTGAATCTGTCTGACGTCAGCGACCCTCTTAGCATCGCGCGCTTTGGAACGGGAGGTATTGAGGCCGATCATAACCAAAGACGCCAAGACGCCGATGATGACAACGACGACCAGGAGTTCGATGAGAGTAAAGGCTTTAAAATATCTACGAAAAGTCAGAAACATAAATAACCTTGATGCAATAATTATTTAATAATACACCTCACTAAAAAACCCAATCTACTGCCCATTATACAAAGCCAATACTTCCGCGGCGTTCATCATTTTGTTATAGATTCGCAAATCGGCGTATTTACCAGCCGACCCTCCAGCCCAACAAGCAACTCCACATTTGGTAAAGCCCAGCGAAGCACCCTCCAGGTCAATATTGCCGGACATGTCAGCCACATTTAAAGTTCCATTCGTAGAACAATTTGCTGATCCGGTATTTGGCTGGCCATTGATATAAATCTTAGACAAAGTGGTAGCGCAACTGGCATAATTTGGCGCGACAGTAACCACGATATGCGTCCAGGGGTTATTCGGACCGGGATCAAAATGAAAGGTATACGGAACAGCGGTATCAACCACCAAAGTATGACCGGACGCATCTTCCGCCTTGAAATATAGATTGCCATGGTTGGATGAATTATTACACTGTAGCACTATTTCGGCTGTAGAATTCGGATTACGCCCGCCGAGAATCACATCGCCAGTGCCCCCCTGCCCTTCATTTGGCTTATACCAAAGAGCGATGGTCAAGCCATTGGAATTTGTCCAAATCCCAGAAGTCTGGGGTAGTTTAAAAGTAGCGGCAGTAGAATTAATCTGAAAGGCGGCCGATGTTCTGGGCGGCGCATCAGTCGTCGATGTCGGCACGCTTCCGTAAGAGACAAGAGGCGCCGGACCATAACCGCTATTATCACCGCTCATTGGGTAATACAAAGCCAAACTTCCTCCCGATTGATAGTTACTGGCTAAACTTGCGAAATTCTGCGGCTGAGCCACAAACTGACCGGCAGGCAATGATCCTACCGCACTACCCAAACAGCCGAAGATCTGGTAGTTGTTGTTGTTTGGACTGCTGACGTATTGATAATCATAGTCGGGACAACCGCCATCTTTGCGCGGAGCAGGGCTGGAAGGTACTTTTTTCATATAAACCACTCCGTTAGCATCAACTAACGACTGATTGACCGTTACATAAGAAGGATAAACATTATTATTGGTAAAATATAATTCCAAAGCCGACTGCAGCTGCTTGATGTCCGCCACACGCCGCGCATCCCTGGCCTTTGCCTTAAAGCTATTCAAAGCAACTATAGCCAAAGTCGATAAGATGCCAATAATGACAATTACTACCAAAAGCTCTATTAAAGTAAAGGCTTTCCTTTCGCTCATATAATTAGATCTAAAAACTAAACCTTGGGCCGGAAGAAATAATCCAACCATTTCTGATAATTACTGCGCGAGGCGCGCTGAACAGCTGCTTCGGTGCTCGTACCTTGCTGAAAAAGAGACATCTCGCCATCGACAGATTGCACTACTACGGCCTTTTCGCCCGGTTTCTTGAGATTGAAATTAAGCCGTGCCTGCTCTTCTAAGAAGCTCTCTGACTCCAGATAAGCGATCATTTTCTTAAGTTCCGGATTCTTGTTCTCGGCCTTAGCTATCTCTGTTTTTAATGAGGCAATCTCCTGGTCTACCTTGGACTGTTGATTATTCATCTTATAAACCGAAGGCGCGAAAAACAACAACCCGGCCGTCAAGATAATGGTCAGCCACAGTTTTTTTGGTATATTAAAAGTTGATTGATGTTTCATGGTTTTGCTAATCAAGAAAAAAACCCTGCCAAGCTCTAGTTAATAGATAATCTGTAGCCATGCTTCCTGCTAGGGAAGGATAAATATTTTAGACAACAGGCAGCACCCCACCAAGAAACAACAAACAAGATTTGGCCAAAAAGTAGTGGGTTCTTGCCATTCTTATTGGCAAAATATCGCTCTAAAAATTGGCAAGCCTGAGCTGTCCAAATTAAGAACTGCGTAATTTCCCCCTAGCAGGCGTCCGCCAAGCCACAGCCGGACGAAGCGCCTTTGCCAAAAAATCTTGTAAGCAAAACTTGTTTATTGCCGTGATGGAGCTGTGCCCGCAGTCTAATTCGATGCTTCATCTGACAGCTGTTATTATAGAACATTTTGGTGCAAACAGGAAGTGCGTGTATCAGTCCAGGACATTTTGGACAACTGATTATTATTAATTAAATAATTCACA
>JBAXSE010000043.1:0-4160 GCA_037130845.1 Candidatus Falkowiibacteriota bacterium
CAGATTGAACATTTTGTACTCCTTCGGAGTCCAAAATGTATCTGAACTTATTCAGTGCGTAAATTAAAAAATTGATTCCTTTCCAAGAAATCAAAATAGGCCTACTGTATTATAGTTACTAATCCATCAGCCGGCTATTTCCTTTTTAATATTAGCAATTTTTTCCGGAAAGTTAAGACTTGCTTTGCTAATCTTACGAAAAGTGAAAGTCTTGTTGAACAGATAGCTGATAATGCCTAAAAATAAATTGGAAACAAGCTGGCTGGCAATAATATGGCCGCCAATCAACTCCACCAAATAATACATGACAACCGCATTCAAGCCGGTGTTGATAACCAAGACAAAGGAATAAAGGCCAAATTGCCTAAGGATAGCAGGCCAATCATGATTTTCGAAAACCAAATACTTGCGCAAGAAAAAAGAGACCACCAGCCCTAGGGCGAAGGTCAAGCAAGATGCCTCTAGATATGGCATGTGCGAATAATAAACAAGATACCGCAAAGCCAACAGCTCCAGCAGTGTAACACTGGCGCCAGTCAGTACATAAAGCAAAAATATTTTGTGCCTCAAGATTTGTAGCAGCTTACTGATCATAATAAAATTAAATACACTTGTTAGCTACGCACGACTTGCCGCCCATGCATTCTCCGCACAGCAGCGTCCCGCCGCAATTGTCATCAACCACCCCGCATTCGACATCGCTGCAATCACGCGACTGGCAGATTCTAATCGTGCCTTCTTTGTAGCCATAATTTCCTTTGATATCAAAAACGCGCACGCCGATCTTGAAAAATTGATAGCCCTTTCCGGCAGCCAATTTGACAGCCGTCGCGCTTAATTTTTTCTGATTAGCCACCGACGTGTTTGATAGCTTGAGGCCGGTGCTGCCGCTATCCCATCTCCAACCGGCAGCAGCCCACAGCGACCAACCGGCAGGGTCCAAGGGGACGATTTCGGTCTTGGGCCAATCAATATCCAACTGAGAATCAACTCGAAAATAACCGCCAAAAGGCCCTTCCGGCTGGATCATGCTGCCAAGGGTAACTATTGGATAGTTGGCTTGTGTAACACCGGATCCCTGATCGCACATCAGCTCACCGGGCAAACCACGGTAGTCAGTCTCAAAATTACCACACAAGAAGTAACGCCCTTCTTTTGGCATATAGCTATAAGCGTAAGCCAAGCTGCCATCAGGCAAAACCGGCTTGGTAAAATCGGTGGCGAATTTCTTATTAGCCTCATCCCAACAGGTTACAGGATCATAAGAGCCGGGGCAAGATCCTAATTTGTTAACCGGATCAACCGGCAATTGATAGCCTAGTTCGGGGCCTAGCGTCTCGTTCCAGCTAGACCAAACCGACAAACTGCGCCCAGACATATACGAGCCGGCCGGCAAAGAAGGATAAGCGCGATTTTTGCCTTGATACTGGTTTAAAGCCAAGACAACCTCTTGCAAATCGCTAATGCGCTTAATATCGCGGATCAGCTTGCTTTTCTGGCTGCCGCAATACTGTCCGGAGGGACACTCCGACGTCAACTGGCAAAATTGGGCGCAATGCCCTTTGTCGCAAATCGACTTGTTATTGGTTTTGCTGCAATCAGCATCCTGGGTGCAAACGATATTCTGAGCGCCGATGCAAGTGCCGGAGCCGTATTGCTCCATGATGTCAAAATTAAATTTCCAATATTTGATCAATTGGCCGAAAATATCTTGCGTTTGCGTCTCAGCATCTTGCGTGTACGAAATAATATAAATATTGGTATAAAGCTTGCCATTAACCACATTAGCCGCGCCGACATAAACCGAACGGCCGTCTCGGATGGCGTCATAACCATCAACCAACAGCTCTTGGGGAGCGCCTTGATTCTCAACATTCGCCTTATACCAAGTCAACGGGCGCAAATGATCAGGATTCGGCAAAACTCTTATGGCGACAGTGTCCAATGGATTATCGGCAGCAGCTCTAACAGGCTGAACCTGCCAGACGGCAGTCAGGCAGAGAACTGAGACAATGAGAGCAAAAAGAGATTTGTTGACCATATAATTATTTTTGGCAATGAGGACAATAAATAGCTCCGCGTCCGGCCAAACGGGTTTTAATCAAAGCCGTGCCGCATTTCAGGCAATCGGCATTCTTGCGGCCGTAAACTTTTAAGAAATTAACAAAATTACCTTTCTCTCCCCGCCCGTCGCGATAGTCGCTAAAGGAAGTGCCGCGATGCTTGATTGATAACAGCAATACCGCCTTGATCGCCTTGGCCAAAGCAGACCAATCGGTCGGACTCAAAGTGGAGACCAAGCGATCGGGCATCAATCGAGAGGCAAACAAAGCCTCGTCGGCATAGATATTGCCGACGCCCGCCAGCTTGGATTGGTCCATGATAGCTGCCTTAATAATAGACTTTTGTTTGCCTTTCAGCAATGCCGCTAAAACCGCCCCGCTAAAGCCAGGATCAAGTGGATCGCGGCCATATTTCTGCCTGGCTGTTTCTAACATAGCTTGATCTACCAGCTTAATCCAACCGAAACGGCGGACATCATTAAAATATAGCGAATGGCTATTGGAAAAATAAAGCACGGCCCTGGTGTATTTGTTAGGCAATTCAGATCCGACATTGATAATCGGATGGCCGCCGGCCATAATCTGCCGCTTATGCTGCCAGACCAGCTGGCCGGTCATCTTGAGATGGATATACAGGCAATAATCACCGAAGTCCAGATACAATGACTTTCCGATACGGCCGACTGCCTTGAGCTTCTTGCCGACCAGAGCCTCCTCTATTTGCCGCTGGCTGCCATGGACGCTCTTAGGCGCAATAATATCGATAGCGCGAAAACGCTGACCGTCTAATTCGGTCCGCAAGTCTCGCACTACTGTTTCTACTTCTGGCAGTTCGGGCACAGGATTAGTTTATAAAGTTTGTAAAGTTTATAAAGTCCATAAAGTTACAGGTATTGGGGACTTTTGAATTTATTCAAAATTCGGATTATGTTTATTTCTTGTCTTTGGTTTCAATTTTTGGCATCGGCTTCTTGCGGAAGAATAATGGGCGGATGTCTTCGGCGTCCAGCAGGCCGCTCTGGGCGCCTAGCTGGCTGATTTTGGATGAGGCGTTCCAGGCCGCCAAGTGCAAGGATTTCTTGATATCATAATCAAACAATTCCAAACCGCTGACGAAGCTAGCGCCAAAAGTATCACCCAAGCCGGTGGTATCCGCCTTGGTCTTGCTTTCGATAACCGGCTGAAAGAAAAAGCCGCGGCCATTATATGCATCGGCGCCGTGGACGCCATTGGTGATAACGACAATCTTCGGCCCCCAGCCCTTGATAACCTTTAACAGATTAACCGAACTCAATAAGAAATCATATGGGCTATTGGCATAATCCGGGTGGCTGATAATCATCTTGATGGCCTCGTCTTTGTTCATCGTCAAGACCTCCATTTTAGGCAGATATTTTTTCCATGCCTTATATCCTTCGGTAATCTGCACCTCGCCGGGATTCCAGGCAATCTTAACCGATTTATCAACCTTGATAATATTGTCCATATCAGGCCGCCAATCTCCTGTCATACTGGTAACAAACAGCCATTTGGAACTATTGAGCGTTGATAAATCCTTTTTTAGCACTTCTAGGCTAGTGTTGGCCTCTCGGCAAGAAAAAACGACATGTTCTTTGTTTTCACCGATAACAATAAAAGAAAAACCGGAGCTCTGGCCGCGAATCTTCTTGGCCATCGAGACATTAACCTTATTCTTCTTGAGATTAGCCATGATACGCTGGCCGCGATCATCGGAGCCGTAGGTAACCATGGCGCCTACCTTGAGGCCTAATTTGCTGGCTGTCACCGCCGTATTGGAAGCGCCGCCGCCAAAGGTGATAAAGGACTCTTTGACGCCCACCTTGGTACCATAGTCAAATGCCAAAAAAGGATTGCCCGAGGCGCTTTCGCGATTGGCAATCAAATGATAATCCTCAATATACATGCTGATATCCTCAGTGGATCCGCCGATGGTAATAAGGTCAAACTTTTTGTTTAATATCATAAATAGGCGCAACTTTATTGCTCTTATATTTTAACAGATTTTGCCTCGCCGAGCAATAAATTGTATCAGTCCAGGACATTTTGGACAACTGATTATTATTAATTAAATAATTC
>JBAXSE010000044.1:0-2611 GCA_037130845.1 Candidatus Falkowiibacteriota bacterium
TGACTATTCTGGCGAAATCGGCCACCTGTACCAGATGAAATCGGCCATTGGTTCCGGTGGAAACAAGGCCAGTTAATCGGAGCGAAGCGACGCTGGTTTTGGTAGTTATCTTCTCACAACATGTTCCCTCATTTCAAGTTATTTAATTTTTCTTTTAGTTCTTTTTTTCTCATCGATTTTCCTTTCAAATGGATTTTATGAGCATTGTGAATGAGACGATCAAGGATGGCATCGGCAATGGTCGGGTCGCCGATCTGCTCGTGCCAGTTATCTATTGGTAGTTGACTGGTGATAATGGTAGAAGCATTGCCATGACGATCTTCGATGATTTCCAATAGATCTCTTCTTTCTGCATCTCCCATTGGCGCAAGCCCTAGATCATCAATAACCAGGACATTGGCTTTGGCCAGCTTGTTCATGATTTTTCCGTAACTGCCGTCGCCTCTGGAAACAGCAATCTCATAATAGAGTTTGGGGCTGCGGATGTAAAATGACCGATATCCTTCTCTGCTGGCTTTATTAGCCAGGGCACAGGCCAGGAATGTTTTACCGACACCTGTGGGTCCGGTAATAATAATATTATGATGATGTTTGATCCAGTCACAGGTAATGAGACTCATTATTACGGACTGATCTATTCCGCGTGGAGTTTTGTAATCAATGTCCTCAATGCAGGCATTTATTTTAAGTTTTGCTTCTTTGAGATAGCGTTGCAAGCGGCAGTCTTCTTTCCATGTCCAGTGGCGATCAACAATGAGACCAAAGCGTTCTTCAAAGGGAAGCCTGTTAATATCCGGTTGCTGTAGTTGTTCTTTAAACGCATCGGCCATACCGAAAAGCTTAAGCGTGTATAGTTTTTCCATGGTTTGTTGATTAAGCATGTCCTTCCTCCTGTTGACGATAATAATCTTTTCCCCTGATGTTATAATGTTGAACCGGTTTAATTGCATTAGAGTCCTGAGGCCAGGGCTGCCTATCGAGACCATTTTGCAGAATGGATTTTACGTTTTTAAAGGAATAAGCTTTCAGGATAAGCGCCCGATCACAAGCTGCTTCCAAGCGTTGTGGCGAATAATGCTTGGCCAATCTCATAATGCCCAGACAGGAACGGAAACCCTGTTCGGGATGTTTCCTGCTCTCAAGAATCTTGGCAACCAGAGCTGCGGTTTTAGATCCATTTTGACCGGCCCAATTAATGATCCGGGATGGAGACCATTCCAGATACTTCTGATGAGCTTTGGGCATATGCTCTTCTAATGTTGTATGATGCCATTTAATATAACTTCGCAGATGACTGGCAACCCGCTTGTTCTTAAAAAGTATCTCCACCGTAGTTGCCGTCAGGCGGGCATCCACCTGCTCCTTGACCAATTGATAAGGAACGCTGTAATGATGGCTATCAACGGTAATATGATAATCAATATTGACTCTGTGTTTCTTCCATAAAGCATATTCATAGGAAGATAGTGGAAGTTGTTTCAGTGCCGGTTTGTCGATGGTTTCAAAAAGGCTTCTACGGGAACCTTCCATCTTCTGGAAGCTGCGGTTATTTAATTCAGATAGTTTTTCGGCAATGGCCTTATTCAGTTCTGTCAGACTGAAGAAGGTATGGTTTCTCAGGGCGGCTATTATCCATCGCTCGGTAAATCCAACAGCCGATTCCACTTTGGCTTTGTCTCGCGGTTTGCGAATCCTTGCCGGAATGATGGCCGTTCCATAGTGTTTGGCCATCTCCAAATAAGTCGGGTTAATATCCGGTTCATAGTAACAGGGTTTGGTGACTCCGGATTTTAAGTTATCAGGAATAATTATCTCCGGAACACCGCCGAAAAAATCAAAGGCATTTACATGTGCTTTTATCCATGAAGGCAGGTCCTGCGAATAGCTCGCATAAACATAGGTGTAATTACTGGCACCCAAAGTGGCCACAAAGAGCTGGGCATCTCGATCCTTACCTGAAAACTGATCCTTTATAGATATTGTCTGGCCGGCATAATCAACAAAAAGCTTCTCGCCGGCACGGTATGTCTGCCTAAGGCAAGTATCCAGCTTACCAGCCCATTGATGATACAAAAAACAAAACTGGCTGTACTGGTAACCTTCCAGATTCGCTTGTTTATACTCATACCATAATAACTGAAGGGTAACTCCTTTCTTCTTTAGTTCCTTGTGGATATATTCCAAAGAAGGCATTTGTCGTTTCTCAGGGGAAACACAAGTAATTGGCGGGAACAATAATTGTTCTAGGGTAGCATCATCAAGATCATCGGGTAATGGCCAGCCCAAACCTTTTATCCGGGCACGGCGCAGATAGTCTTCAACTGTGCTGCGGGCAATGTCACAGCTCCGGGCTATCTGGCGCCCCGAAAAGCCATTCTCATAATTTAATCTCAATACTTCTTTTATCTTGCGCATGGATAATCTCCTGTTGGCCATTATAAGCCTCCTGATATTTTTACAGGTGCTTTAATGGCTTTAAGTTTAATTATCCAGCGTCGTTTAACTCCGCAAATGGGCGGCCTGGTTTGTTCCGGAATACCCGGCCGATTTGCTCCAGAAGGGGTGGCCGATTTGAAACGGAATCAGTGGCCGATTTGGTGCAGAATAGTCA
>JBAXSE010000045.1:0-2110 GCA_037130845.1 Candidatus Falkowiibacteriota bacterium
CGAACATCGCGAACATCAACAAATCAAAAAATTGCGCTCATAGCTCAGCGGTAGACCCGCCAGCTGGCGGGCTCTTAAGCGAACATCGCGAACATCAACAAATCAAAAAATTGCGCTCATAGCTCAGCGGTAGAGCAGTCGCCTCTTAAGCGAACGGTCGCAGGTTCAAATCCTGCTGGGCGCACATAAAAAAACAAGCTTTAATTGAGCTTGTTTTTTTTATTATTGACCAATCTTTAATCCTAATCTATACTATATTTATATGGACGAAATAATCAACGAAATATATCAGCTGGTCAAAAAGAAGATGCGCGAGCAGGCTGCTGTTGAGCGTGACGCCTATACCGAAATAGTCGATGAGACTATCGAATACTTCATGGAAAAAGGCAAATTAAGCGATGATGACAATATCGAATTTATCAAAGACCAGCTAGACGAAATGTACGAAAGCGCTACCGATAGCATGGCTGATGAAGAAAACGAATACTAACAATTATAAAACCGGTCCGATGAACATCGGACCGGTTTTTTTCTACTATTTTTGTGTAGGTGAAGCTTCTACTTTAATCGTGGCGCCTTGCGCATTTACCGTAATATTTTCGGGGCTGGAAGTCGGAGTCGAAGTAGCCGTAGGCGCTTCAGCGATTGGCGCGTCGCTTACGCCAACCAGCTTGATATTATAGACAATCTCATCGGCGATAGCCTTGTCGCCTAAATCGGAGAAGAACTTGCCAGAGCCATACTTAACTCCCCACAACGAACGATCAATCCTAATCTCGGCAATAGTCTCCACCATATTACCAGTCTTAACTATTTTGGCTGGAAATTCGATGCTGTTAGTAATGCCTTTAATTGTCAAATCAGCAGAAATCGTAAACATATCAGCCGTGCTGGTGGTCGAAGCAGTCGAAGAGGCAGAAGGAGTAGAACTGGCAGAAACCGACTTAATAATCAACTCGGAAACAGGATTATTAGCTACATCAAAAAAGTCAGCGCTCTTGAGATGAGTTTCCAGCTTATCCTTCATATCCCCCTTTTGATCATTGTCTGCAATTGTGGCCATATCCAGAACAAAACGTCCGCCAACCAAGTTGGCGCCGTCAAAATCCAAGCGGCCCTCCTTAACCTTAATAGTTCCGTTGTGAATCTTGTTGATTAGCACCATCTTGCCGCTCCACGCCACCTCAGACTTCTCGGTATCTATTGTAAATTTTTCCAAATTTTTGATCGGCTCTTCGGTTACGATATCCTTGTTTGTATTATCTACAACGGGCTTAGGTGTGTTTGGTTTTTTAAGAAAAGCTACCAAAAGCAAGCCGATAGCCGCAATCACTACTACAAAAATAAGTATTTTGTTCATATTTTTACCTAGGCGCCCTTTATATGTCGCCCTTAATTATTATGCAATATAGTAATATAGCAAATCCGGGAGGCGCTGGCAAGAAAAGATCAAATATAAAAAATCAAATATAAAAAATTTGGAACCCTACGGGCATTATTTAAATATCTGCATGTTAATCTAATCAATTCTATGGCTAATGTTAGCGAAACTGGCATAATTATGCCTTTTTTTGCTGATAGTTGACAAAAATTGGCTAATGTTATAATCTATAAAAGCTAAAAGACTTCTTAAACAGTCTATTTTTGTTAATCAATATGGCCAAAGAAAAGGAAATGAAGGCTATCGACAGCACCGATCTAGAAGAAATCAAAGCTTCTTTGAAATCGGGCATGGTAGTCAGGATCTATCAAAAGATCAAAGAAACCAACGCCAAAGGCCAGGAAAAAGAACGCTTACAGTATTATGAGGGCACTATCATTGCTCGCAAGCACGGCAACGAAGCCGGCGCTACCATCACTGTCAGTAAGGTTTCAGAGGGCGTGACCGTTGAAAAAATCTTCCCCTTAAACTTGCCGTCTATCGTCAAGATTGAGGTCAAGAAACAATACAAGGTCAGCAAATCCAAACTATACTTCCTCCTGGATGGCTACAAGAAAAAGTTAAAAGTCGTCAAATAAACGACTTTTGATTTTGTCAAAATAAAAAAAGCGAAGCCCTCCTACGCTAAAAGCTTCGGCGAGGTACAACCCTCCTACGCTAAAAGCTTCG
>JBAXSE010000046.1:0-2105 GCA_037130845.1 Candidatus Falkowiibacteriota bacterium
ATTGATATTATGTATGTTGCAATTTTCCTCTTACCGATTCCCCGCCTCATCGGCGAACGGCCAAGCAAGTTTTAAGTATGTTAAAAAAAGCACTCTCTTAGGCGGTGCTTTTTTTATTTACCAAACTTGCCAAAATGTTGTATAATATATTTGCAATTCAAATATATGAAAATTAATTGGTCACTAAAGAAAAAAACTGTCTATTTCTTGACCTTCATTATCTTGTTGACTGGCGCCTTTACCACCGTCGCCGTTTATCATTACACCGAGCGCACAACGCTCCAGGCCGAAAAGAACAAGCTGATGTTAAAATCCTTTAAGCAAGCCGAAACTTTCCAAACCGCCCTAAACGATTATCAGTACAGCATCGGCACTATTGCCCAGTTGCCGGCCATCATAAATTATTTGGACAACCCCAAGCCAAAGCTCCAATCACAAGACATACTAACCTATCTTTCGGCTTTTAACCGTGGTAATGCCGATATAATCGCCTCAATCTTAAACCAGGATGGCTTGGCCATAGCCTCGCTTGATCCGGCTTTTGTCGGCAATAGTTATAGCTTCCGAAATTTTTTCCAAGAATCAATCCACGGCAGCTCCGGCATCGAGATGGCAATCGGCATTACCAGCAAAAAGCCGAGCTACTATTTTTCACAACCTATCAAAAATACCCAAGGCAAAACATTGGGTGTCGCCGTTTTGATAATCCCACAGACCCTAATCGCCACAGACTATTTTATGAAAGGCGATAATCCTGATTCAAATCAAATAATTGCCGATCAAGACGGCATAGTCATCGCCTCAAACAAGCCCAAACAGCTCTATAACAGCCTGGGGGCAATTTCGGCAGACAAAATTATCCGCTTCAAGACCGAACAAAAGTTTACCGGCCATGACATAAGCCCGCTTTCCTACGAACCGATCCAACAAGCCCTCTCCTCATTAAAAGAACCAAGAATTTTTGA
This sequence comes from Candidatus Falkowiibacteriota bacterium, assembly GCA_037130845.1. Classification (GTDB taxonomy): domain Bacteria; phylum Patescibacteriota; class Patescibacteriia; order Patescibacteriales; family Patescibacteriaceae; genus 1-14-0-10-37-14. Next base: position 966 of record JBAXSE010000046.1, read on the forward strand.
TTTTTATGATGCCTTGGACCAAGAACAAGAAATAATCTCAGTTGCTCCGGTAATGCGAAATAAATTTTATATCATAAACGAGGAGGTCGCAGATTCTTACACAAATATGGCGACGAGAATCGCTTTAATCATGAGTCTCTTTGTCATGCTATCCACTTTGCTTAGCGGAGTTGCCACCTATTTTGCATTAAGATATTTATTACAACCGCTTAGCGCTCTAGAAAAAGGGACTAACGAATTAAGCAAGGGTAATTTAAAATATGCGGTCAAGATTGACTCTGGCGACGAACTGGAACATTTAGCATTGCGCTTTAACGCTATGGCCAATAATCTCCGTATAGCCAAGAGCAACATCGAAGCCAAAGTCAAAGAACGCACCCAAGAACTGGAAAAAGCTTTCCGCGAAATAGAAAACGACAACCGCCAACTGCTAGCCTACAACGAGAAAATAGACAAAACGACCAGAGAAGAGCAAAACGCCTTGCAAAAATTAGCCCAAGCTAACAACGGCTTAACCCAGGCTAAGAAAATCATGCAAGAACAAGAAGTCGAAATAGCCAAACTTAAAGCTGAATTAACAGCGAATAACCCTCTCACAAAATCTAAACCTACTAAAACAGCCCAAAAACCTATGTTTCCACCAATCGACGGCTAACTTTACAAAATTCTAATAATGTTTCATATTAAAAGCGCCGGCTAACCGACGCTTTTATAAACATGGAGAGATGGCAGAGTGGTCTAATGCGGCAGTCTTGCCAGCCCAAGGCTGGTCCGCCTCGGGCGGAAAAACTTACAAAATTAATTACAATGCGGAGGGATGTCAGAGTGGTCTAATGAGACAGTCTTGAAAACTGTTGTGCTTGAAAGAGCACCCTGGGTTCGAATCCCAGTCCCTCCGCATTGTAATGAATAATAATATTGTCCATGAAAGTGGACCCTGGGTTCGCCCCAGCCATGCGGCGGGGCGCCCCGAGTTCATCTCGGGGCGAATCCCAGTCTCTTCGCCTTCGGTTCGCCGAAGCTCACCTACGGCGGACGCAGTCCGCATGGAGTGAGCGTAAGCGGCCTTTGGTTCGCCCTGAATCAAAATGAAAACCGCCGGCAAAGCCGGCGGTTTCTATCTTGCCCGCTACGCGGGCT
>JBAXSE010000047.1:0-1025 GCA_037130845.1 Candidatus Falkowiibacteriota bacterium
AGATTAACCGACTGAAAGGCGAGCAGGGAAAGCCTGACGTTAAAGCGAACAAAAAGAAAGACAGTGATATATCGTCTGAGGCCGAGCGCAAGGAAGCCGAGGCCAATGCCAATAAAGACGGCGCAACCGGCCATGACGAAACGACTGAAGATACCTCGGATAAAAAGAAAAAACGCCAGCGTGAACCTAAACTGACAAAGATAAAAATAGACCGCGAGGAAATATGTTATCTGAACAAAGACGGGCTACCGGATGACCTGATACCTAAAGGCCATGAGCCTGTCGTAGTTCAGAATATCATCATTAAATCTGACAATGTCAGATACCTCCGCGAAGTTTATTATTCGCCATCCGCTCATAAAACCTATCGTGGAGACTTGCCGCCAGAGGTTAAAAATCAAGGTGAATATGGGCCAGAGATTCGAACCTTAATCCCCGTTTTAAAAACCGAATGCCTTATGACCGAAAAACGGATCATTGGCTTTTTTCAAAACGTTGGCATTAGAGTGTCAGCCACGTACCTTTCGCAGCAATGGACGGGTGGTTACGATATGTTCCATCAGGAAAAAAGCGATCTTTACCGTAGCGGCATTGAGGCGAGCGGCTATGTTCAAATCGATGACACCAGCGCACGCGTCAACGGCACTAATCAGTATTGCCAAGTGGTCTGCAGCCCGTTATTTACCGCCTATTTCACGACCCCCAAAAAAGACCGCCTGTCGGTGTTGGACGTGCTCACCGACTTTGCGCCCCCGCAGTACCTTTATAATCAGCAGGCCCAAGAGCTGCTTGACACTTTTAAGTTAGCCGCTAAAGCGCGTGTTGCGATAGACGCGTCTATGCCGTCCGATGTGGTGATGAATGAAGCTGAATTCAAAGCGTATTTATGCAACCTGAACAGCTTGGGCAGCCGCCAAAGCATTCGTCTTACCGAGGCCTGCGCAATCGCCCATTACCAACAACAAACCGGGTTCCCCATCATTGACAAGTTACTGGCCGATGATGCGCCACAATTCAAACTGCTT
>JBAXSE010000005.1:0-74114 GCA_037130845.1 Candidatus Falkowiibacteriota bacterium
CATCATTCAATACGCAGCAAGCTGCGGGGAATTTACCCCAAGGGATTAAAAATTACCCCGCCAGTAATCCGGAAGACACAAGTAATTATAAATTTACCCTTATGTATAGTGAAAAATTAATCGAGCATTTCCGCCATCCCCATAACCAAGGGGTGATTGAAGACGCCGATGCTATCGGCCAAGAAGGCAACCCGGTCTGCGGCGATATCATGAAGATGTATCTCAAGATCAGCGACGACCATATTACGGATATCAAATTCGAGACTCTGGGCTGCGCGGCAGCTATCGCCGTCTCCAGCTCCTTGACCGATCTGGCCATGGGTAAATCCTTGGACGAAGCCATGGCTATCACTAAAGACAGCATCGTAGAAGACCTGGGCGGTTTGCCCGCTCCCAAAGTGCATTGTTCCATGCTGGGCGTCGAAGCCTTGCAACAAGCTATTAATAATTATCGCGCCAAACAGAGCGCCTAAGAATATGAACGAACTAGACCAGAAAATCAAAGAAGTGCTAGAAACCGTGCGCCCTACCTTGCAAATGGACGGCGGCGATGTGGCTTTCCAGAGCTTTAACCCAGACACCGGCTGCGTGTCCGTCCAACTGCAAGGCGCCTGCCAAGGCTGCCCCATGTCGCAGATGACGCTTAAGATGTATATCGAGCAGGAGCTTAAGGAAGCAGTGCCGGAAGTCGTGGAAGTGAGAGCAGTTTAGTGTAAAATGTAAAAATCAAAATGAAAAATATTGGTGTCGCGGAGCGACTCTTTAATTTTACACTTTGATATTTGAACTTTAAATTTATGCCAATATATTTTGACCACAGCGCTACAACTCCCGTCGATCCCGCCGTCCTCTCTGCCATGCTGCCGTACTTCAGCGAGAAATTCGGCAATGCCAGCTCTATCCATACCTATGGCCAGACAGCGGCCGTGGCGGTCGATGAGGCTCGTCTTTTGGCCAGCCGTTTTTTCGGTTGCCGTCCAACAGAAGTCATCTTCACTTCCGGCGCGACCGAGGCCAACAATATCGCCATCAAGGGCTTGATCAAGGGCCTCAAGCTCAAGGGCGTGGAGAAGCCGCATGTCATCACTTCGGCTGTCGAGCATGACGCCGTCTTGGAACCGATCAACAATCTGGCCGCGGCCGGCGAGATCGAGGCGACCATTGCCGGCGTGGATGAGAGGGGAGTGATCAATCTGGAATATTTGAAATCAATCATCACCGACCAGACTGCTCTGATTTCGGTCATGTATGTCAACAGCGAAGTCGGCACTATCCAACCGATTGCCGAAATCGGCAAGCTGGTGGCCGAGGTTAATGCCGCCCGCCAGGCAATCTATGATAAACTGCCGACCGGCGAACGGACGACTAAACCAGCGAAACTGTATTTCCATACCGACGCCACCCAAGCGGTCAACTTTTTGGATTGCAATATCGACACCTTGGGCGTGGATATGCTCAGCATGAGCGCGCACAAGATCTATGGCCCCAAGGGCAGCGGCGCCCTGATTGTGAAGAGCGGCCTGCCTATCAGCGCCTTGGTGCATGGCGGACATCACGAACGCAATCTGCGCAGCGGCACCCTGAATGTGCCCGGCATCGTCGGCCTGGCCAAAGCCTTGGAGCTCATCTCCGAAACCAGTTTTAATCATAACAAACAGATCAAAGAAGTCCGCGATTATCTGATCGAAAGGGTAATCGGCGAGATCACAGGCGCCAAGCTGACGACAGCGGTAGCGGTGGCCACTCCGGCCCACGCCCATATCGTCTTCAATGGCGCCGAGGGCGAATCGATCCTGATGGCCCTGGACCTGGACGCGGGCATCGCGGTCTCGACCGGTTCGGCCTGCGCCAGCAATACCCTGGGAGCCAGCAAAGTGCTGCTAGCCATGGGTATCAAGCAGGAGGACACGCACGGCGCTATCCGCTTTTCCCTGGGCAAAGATAATACCAAGGCCGAAGTGGACGAACTGATGCAGCATCTGCCCGACATCGTCCAACGTTTCCGGGCCATGGCCCCCGACCTGACCCCCTTTGCAGGCCGCACTTTTGCTGCCGAGCATCATGAGGAGGAAGTGGAACAAATTTAAGAAAATACCCTATATTAGCTAAAAACATTTGTCATATACTTGCCCTGAGCTGGGTCGAAGGGTTGACAAATGTTTTTGTTTGTGCTATAAAACTGACAAAATAAGTTAACTAATTTTAAACAAAAACAAAGGAGTAGAAATGATTTTGGGTTGTACTTTAGACAATTTAGGCATAATCAAGGATCTGGCCACGCAGCTATTAGCCGAAGGCAATGAAACCAAGACCTTGGACAGGGCGAAGATCGATCTTCTCGAGAGCACACTGGCGGCCATCAAGGCTGATGAACATTATAACGAGCAGTTTGAGATCATCTTGGGGCGTTTGCGCAAAGCCGACTGCACTATCTATGACCGCAGTGATCAAGACAGAGCTCGTCATGTAGTCATCAAGGCCGCATGGATCAATACTGGCCTTGGCAGGTATATGGACCTGGAGTTCTATGATGATTTCAGCGCCAAGCTGTGGCTGGATAAAGATTACCGCAAGCCGATCGCAGGTTCCTGGGGTGGCACTATGACCAAGGCAATCGAGTTTATACTTGACGCAATAACTAAAAAACCAGCCGTCTCGTTGACGGACTTTATGGAAATAATAGAAAGCGATGAACGGGCTATGACTGCAGAATATAAGATAGCTGATGCAAGCCCGCTGCCTGAGGTAGCGCATAAATCAACCTATGTGCAAGAGACTGAAGGCAGGCTGCGACAACTCGGTTTTACGATCCATGATCTCAATTCTGAAGATAAGGAAAAGTTGATTGAAATCAAGGCGACCTGGAGATATATGCTCTTGCGACCGGAAATCAAAATTGAATTCTATAGCGTAGGCGGAGCCTACGTGAAGCTGGATAAAGACTTAGAGTTCAAAAACACTTGGGAGGGTGTCATATCCATGGCTATTGATTATCCAAAGAAATTCATACTTAGAGTAACTGAGTAAAGAATAATTGAAATAACGTCTCGATTTTTATCGGGACGTTTTAAGTTGGGCTTGTCGAACCACTTGTCCTGAGTTGATTGAAGGATTGACAAATATAATCTTTTCTGCTATAAAATAGACAAGAAATATTAAGTAATTTTAAACAAAAACAAAGGTGTTAAAGATGGGTTTACCTAGTACATTTGAAAATTTAGCAAAAATCAAAGATTTAACCAGGCAGTTGGCGGAGAATATCCAACAGCTCCAAGTCGTGAATGAGGAGAAAATCAAGTTATGGCAAGAAGCCATGCAGGCTGTCGGCCTGGAATTAATCGACAGGCCGTTTATGAATGAAGTGGATAGACGCGCAGGAGTGCTGATCAAGGCTTTTTATAAAGTCGATTCTGATACCAATAGCTCAAAATATGATTGGACCTATTTCAATTTTTATGAAGAGGATGTGGCACGCGTTTCGCATTATAATAACGAACGCTTCGCCGGTGTCGAAGCAGGCAGCTGGCAAAGCGTCTTTGAGCAGATTGTAGATGTGTTGTCCAAGGATATACCAGAAGTGATTTTTCAGCAGAAAGAGGCGCCAATAGTGAGCTCTATAAAAATCCAGGAGAAAGGTGTGCAGGCTATTTCCGATAAAGCGTCTGAGAAGCAGAATAGGCTGGATATTATTAGAAAATCTGTTCAGTTGGCTGGACAGATCATATTTTCCGAAGTGAGGGACGAGAAGTTCTTGGCTTTTGTGCAAGGATTTGAAAATAATTTGCGACAGTTAGGCTGCGCTATTCATCCTCTTGGCGAGACGGATAAGGAAAGGTCTATCGAAATCAAGGCAAGCTGGAAATATGCGCCTGAACAGCCGGAAATTATCTTTGAATTTAGTAGTTATGGTTATGCCACCGTTAAGTTCAATATACTGCCAATACCTACCACTTGGTCTGAGGCTATAATGCAGGCCACTGAATATGTGACAAAATATAAGCAACAAATTGCAAAGTAAACAGTAAAAACGTCCCGACCGATAATATGAAAGATTAATAAATAAAACGCTTCGCGGTCTATAATAGATCCGAAGCGTTTTTTCAATTCTGATACATTTATACCTGCCCGCCAGTGGTCGGGTTGACTCCGTCAGGTATCTGCAGAATGCAATTAGCCTGAATATTTCGGCAATATGGTGTAGTAGTCTGGTCAAAGTTTTAGTTTAAGTAGTCTTTTTGAGACAAAGTTTATTTTATAACTTGGCTCGTTAGCAGATCCCTGCCTTCGCAGGGATAAAATTTAGAATATCTTCTGCAGTTCTTCCAGGCTGAAGGTGCCGTCTAGGGTTTTGTCTAGGGCGATTTCGCGCCAGGTTTTGTGCGGAGGATCGGCGAAGAACTGGCGCCAGGCTTGGCGGTTGGGAGCAATCTGGCGGCAGTCGGCCGCTTCGGCTACCAGTCTGATACCGCCGGATCCGCTGTGTTCGCAAGCGGGACAACCTTGACCGTAATAAAAGCTGTTGCCGTGCAAAGATTCGGCCGGGATGCCTAGCCAATCGGAATGTTCGTTAGACAAGGCGTGGTCCAATTGATAGGGCGCGCGGCAGTCGGGGCAGATGGCGGCTAGGGGACGGACGGTAATAATGTGTTTGATTTGATTGAGTGCCTGCATTTGCCAGTCCAGGCGGTCGGCCAACGCTTGAGTGGAAGTTGCCACTTTGGCCGGGCCAAGGTTGATGATGATTAAATGCGCATCCGCCAGATGCCAGAGGGCTTCGGGCTGGGCGGGTAGTTCGCTTGATCCCCAATAGATCAGATCGGCATCAAAGTCTTTGAGATTAAATGAATGCTGGTTGATGAGCTGCGGGGCTAGACGTTGGACTTGGGGCAGATTGAGGTGATGTTGGTCGGCTATTGATAGTAGGTGGTAGCTGTCTGACCCGTACATTTGCGCAAGCAGGCTGGCCAGTTGGGCGGCCGTGGCAGCGTCCATCTCGGAGAGCGCGATAACGCCGCCGCCTTCCATGAGCGTTTCATAAAGCGCGCGCTTGCTGGCCGGGTCAAAAATCAGGTCTTCTAGGCTGTTTTGATGCGCTTGAGACAATGGTTCTATGATATATGTTTTGGGTTTGGCGCTGGATGAGAGCTGCCAACCTGCCAGCACAGGCCAATGGTGGGGATTTTTGCCGGCATCGGCCAGGGCCGAAAGGAGAGACTCGGCGGACGGTCCGTTTAACTCAAACTCAGCCTCGCTATTGCTGAGACGGGCCGTTGCTTGATTGGGAGTCTGGCTGGTAATTATCAGATGGGACTGGCTTTTTTTTGCCAAGGTTAAAAGATTTTCTAACATCTTGACCGCCAGGCGTTTTGATTGGATTATTTCCATAGAATTTTGTTTATTATAACATATAATTATGGCTTGACCAATTCTTTGCCAAAATCCAAAAATGTGGTAGATTATAGAGAGCACGGCAAACGGATTTGCTAAGAGTTAAGTAATTGTTGACCTGAGTCCAATCATTAAAATAAATATAAATATGCTCCTACAAATACAAATTATTGCAAATATACAAATCCGTAGCTAAGTGTTTCGTATTATTTGTAGATTTGTAGCAATTTGTATTTGTAGGAGCAATTTTCATTCTTTAATTATAGGAGGCATTCCGAATTTCTTGTATCGGAAAGTTTTTAGATAGGTATTAACAAGTTTCTTATAATTACGGATTAATGAGACCTCCGTGTTCATGGAGGTAAATGCGATATAATATGAAAAGAGTAATAAACAGATTTTGGGGCTGGGTTTCTTCTCAGACTTCGCTGTGGTCAGTGGCCTTTGTAGCCTTTTTCCGTCCGGCTTATGCCAAATGGTATTTGGGCGTGGCCGGAGCTTTGGATTTGGCTTCCTGGGCCTTGGCTATTGTAATCAAATGGTATCTGGGCGACAAACAGGTGATTATGCATTCCAATATCCTGTTCGGTATCGACCGTATTGCTTCGGCCGGAGCGGTTTTCTGGCTGCCTGCTTTTGGTTTGATAATCATTGTGGCCAATATTATCTTGGCCTATTTGTTGTCGGGACGCAAAGAAGGCATTTTGCCTCATTTGTTGCTGGCCGGAGCAGTGGCGGTCAATCTGTTCGTCTTGATGGCCTTGGGCTCAATTTATCGCATCAATTATATTAATATCGGCAAATAATTATGACGGAATTTCAAATCATCAGGATCCTGGTCCTGTCTACCTTGGCCTTCGTCTTTACTATGGCCTGGACTCCGCTGTGGACCAAGTTTTTATACAAATATAAAATGGGCAAACAGATCCGCAATACGGGCGCAACGCCTGTCTTTAGCGCTTTGCACGCGGCCAAGAGCGGTACGCCGACGATGGGCGGAGTGTTGATTTGGGGCACGGTGCTTATTTTTTCTTTTTTGTTCTATTATTTGAGCCTTATTTTCCCTAAGACTGCTTTGGCTAATTTCAACTTTTTGTCTAGGCCGGAAACATATCTGCCTTTGGGCGCTTTGGTCGCTTCGGCCTTGGTCGGCTTGTTTGATGATTGGCTGGATGTGCGCGGCAAGGGGGTTAAGGGCGGCGGCGGATTGAATATCAAGCATCGTCTGCTTATTTATACGGCGATTGCGGCGATTGGCGCCTGGTGGTTCCATTACAAATTGCTGTGGGAGCACTTTAGCATTCCTTTTGTCGGTACCTTCCAATTGGGTCCATGGTATCTGTTGATTTTTATCTTTGTAATCGTGGCTACTAGTTTTTCGGTCAACGAATCAGACGGCCTTGATGGCTTGGCGGGCGGCGTCTTGCTGACTTGCTTCAGTTCTTATGCCGTCATCGGCTTTGTCTTGGGCCACTATCATTTGGCGGCGTTTTGCGGTGTGATTGTGGGGGCGTTGTTGGCTTTCTTGTGGTTTAATATAACACCGGCCCGTTTTTATCTGGGTGATACCGGGTCGATGAGCCTGGGCGTGACCTTGGGCGTGATAGCGATGCTGACTGATACGGCTATGATTCTGCCGGTGATCGGTTTGGTCTTTGTCATCGAGACATTGTCAGTTATTATCCAGTTGACCAGCAAAAAATTAAGGCATGGTAAAAAGGTTTTCTTGTCCGCGCCCATCCATCATCATTTGGAAGCAATCGGTTGGAGTGAGGCCAAGATAGTGATGCGTTTTTGGGTGATTGCCGGAGTATGCGGGGCCTTGGGACTGGCACTGTTTATCTTGGATAAGTTATATTAGCCTATGGGGTATTTGAAATCTAAGATCGGCTCGCCTGCCGGGTGGCTCAAAGGCGTTGATAGCTGGCTGTTGATTATTATCGGCTTGCTTTTAGCCTTCGGTCTAATGATGTTGGCCTCGGCCAGCTCGGTAGTGGCCTATGGCGCTACCGGTGATAGCTATTATTTTGTCAAAAGGCAGGCTCTGGCCATCTTGGTCGGATTGCCGCTTTTTTTTATTTTAGCCAAGTTTAATTACAAGCGTCTGCGCGATGTCAGCTTGGTGTTTTTGGTGATTAATGTTTTGATTTTAGTTTTTGTCTTGATCTTCGGCAAGAGCGTTAATGGCACTCGCGGCTGGATCGGGCTCTTTGGTTATAATTACCAGCCTAGCGAAACTTTGAAATTTGTTTATCTGACCTATCTGGCGGCTGTCTTTTCTGGCCGCAATCAGCCCAAAGAGGCTTTCCGTACTTTTATTATCAGCTTCGTGGTGGTTGGCTTGTTGATCGGGTTACAACCTGATATCGGCACTTTGTTTGTCTTGGCTGTCGCCTCGGTGGCTGTTTTGTTTGCGGCCAAGGTGCCATTAAAGTATCTCACGATTCTAATAACTTTAGGAGCGTTGGTTTTGGGCATTCTGGCTGTTGGATCTTCTCACCAGCGTGATCGTTTCCGCTGTCTGCTTGATTCGAACTACAGTCCTCGTGATAAATGTTATCAATTAAATCAATCTTTACTAGCTTTAGGCTCGGGCGGTTTCTTCGGCCGAGGCTTGGGCGAGAGCCGGCAAAAATTCTTGTATCTGCCCGAAGTGCAAAATGACTTTATTTTTGCTATAATAGGAGAAGAGATGGGCTTCTTATTTGCCGCCGGTGTCATAGTGCTTTATGCTTTGTTATTCTGGCGAGTGTATCTGATAGCGCAAGCCTCCAATGACCCCTTTGGCAAACTATTGGCTATCGGTTTTGTCTTTTGGATCTGCTTCCAGGCCTTGTTGAATATCGGCGGCATCGCGCGCGTTCTGCCGATGACGGGCGTGCCTCTGCCCTTTATCAGCTATGGCGGATCGTCGATGATCACGCTGTTGGCGGCGGCTGGGGTGCTGGTGAATATCAGCAGGGAAGGTTGACGCTAGCATTTATCCCAGGTACTCCCTGGGATCTCCCCACGTGGGGTTAATGAGTAATTGCATAAGGCGTGATGAGAGTCGCGATGATAAAATCTCGGAATCAAAAATATTTAAAATTCAATGCTTATGAAAAATTTAATTTTGCTGTTATCCATTTTTGCCATAACGCCTTTTTTTGCCCTCGCCAACGAGTCTTATGATTTCAATAGAGAAGATTGTAAGATTGCTCCGAATGGCAGCTCTTATAATTGTTTAACGGTAAAAGTAAATGACGCCCAAAGTGAAGTCACACAAAAACTATATTTTAATAACGTGCTCCAAAAAACCGTCGTGACATCGTGGGAGGATTATGGAAATAGGGCGGGCATTAATATGGGTTTGGGAGATTATAGCCAGGACTCTGCTAGATTTGTCTATAGAGAATACGATTTTAAAAAAAATTCTATACAAATATTTGTTAACAATAAATTATTAGGTAGTTTACCCATTAACGATTCATCGACGAACTCATGCGGGCCGAATATTACTTGGGACCAAAAACATTATTTTTATTGTGTGCCGGAGGCTGAGAGCAGTGAAATAAAAAAGGTGTACTTCGACGGACAGTTGTTGCCTTATAAAACAAAGGATTTTTTCCTTGAAAGTTTTAATTATGCAAATAGAAGTTACTTTGTTTATGCAGCCACAGATGGAAAAGGCAAGCAATTCATTGTTATTAATGGCAAAGCGTCTGATAATAAGTATGATAAGATTGATTATATTTATTTTGGTGACTTTAAAAAGAGTCTTGATTATGGATTCTGGGCAGAAAAAGACGGCAAAAGATTTTTTGTTTACAATGATAAAGAAGTATTGACTGATAAATTTGATGCAAAAGAATTTTTTAATCAAAGCGATCTTGATGATAGAATATTATGGCAGTTTCCTGTTATTTCAACTACTAACGCGATAAACAGAGCAGACTATAATACTCCGTCTATAAATTTCGACACCAAGACGGTAAACTTTAAAGTTTTTAATAATAATCAGATCAAGTATTATTCAAATAAAAAAGTTGTTAAGACGGTAAAAGATGTAAAAAGCCTAGACAAGAATAAATATTATTTTAATGATAAACCTTTGCAGGGTACATATGATTATAAGACTTGTGTGGTAAAATCTGATAACAAGGATTATTATTGTGTCGGCAGTAAGCCGGGAGATGAAACAAATGAAGGTTATAAATATCTTTTAACAAAGAACAAGGCTATCACTTTTGATGAATTGGCTGGAAAGTATCCAGCTGGTAAAGGCGCATATTATTGCCATTCGCGTTCTGAGATTTATAATTATAATAATGAGCTAGGAATACAATTTTCTTGCGACATAAAAGGTTCTAGGACGCCAGAAGCAGCGTTAATTTATGGTGACGAGCATGTTAATTTTGTTTATAATGGCAAAACTGTAGAAGTGGACAAAAGTAATTCTAATGCGAGCGCGAAGTTTTATTCGAATAATAACAAGATCGCGACTTTTTATTACGATACGCATATGTTGTATATAGATAATGTTCTTAAGGTAGAGAACGTAATTGCAGTTAGTTATAATTCTACGAAAAATGCGATATATTATCTCCAATCCGTCAATGGAACCAAGGTTATAAAAAATATGAAATTTTAATAATTGATATTGCGGAGGATTTAAGTATTTTAATGTTCAGAGAAGAAATACATATAGACTAATTTTTTGTTATCGGAAAGTTATTAGATAGATAGTTTATATTTCTTGGTATTATGTATCTAGGAGATCTCCTGGAGTACAGGGGATGAATACTTGGAGGACGAATATTAATTGATTGGAAAGTTTTTATAAAGATTGTACAATTTTCTTGTAGTTACATATCTGGGAGACCTCCGTGTTCACGGAGGTAAACTCAAAACACAATGAAAAAAGTTTTACTTACAGGAGGCGGAACACTCGGTTCGGTGGTGCCGTTGATTGCTTTGGCTGAGGAGCTGGGCAATCGTTGCCAGTATTATTGGCTGGGTACGGCCGAGGGGCCCGAGCGGGCGGTGGTGACGGATGCCGGCATCAGCTTCCAGGCGATTCGTGCCGGCAAGTTGCGGCGCTATTTGCATTGGCGCAATTTTGTCGATCCTTTTTTGAGTATGGCCGGCTTCGTGCAAGCTTGGCAGTTTTGCCGCAAGTGGAAGCCGGATCTGGTGGTTAGCGCCGGTGGGTTTGTGGCGGTGCCCGTCGTCTGGGCGGCCAAAATGTGTGGAGCCAAAGTATTGTTGTATCAATTGGATGTGCGTCCGGGATTGGCCAATCGGCTGTGTTTAAAAGCGGCGAACAAAGTAGCGGTCGTCTGGCCGCAAACCAAGGCCTTCTTTGGCGACAAGGCGGTTTTGGGTCGAGCTCAAGTGCGTCGAGCGTTGCATGTGCAGGCTAGACAGACGGATGCGGCGGGCTTCAAGCAGCAATTTAGCCTGCGCGTGGAGCTGCCTTTAGTCTTAGTGACTGGCGGCGGTACCGGCGCGCAAGGATTGAATAAATTATTGATAGAAACTTTGCCGGATCTGATTGGCAATTGCGTGGTGTTGCACGCCACAGGCAAAGGCCGCGGGTTATCAGGCCAGCCCGATACGCCCGACTATCGAGCAATAGACTTTTTATCTCAAGAACAGATGGCGCAGGCGTTAGCGGTTAGCGCTGTGGTGGTCAGCCGCGCCGGCATGGGCACGCTCAGCGAGCTGTCTTATTCGGCCAAGCCAGTTATCTTGGTGCCTTTGCCAGATTCACACCAAGAAGAAAATGCCGATCTGGTGGTCAAAGCTGAGGCGGCTATTTTAATCAAGCAAGGCAGCGACCCGCAAAAATTGGCTCAAGCGATTTTATTGTTTATCCGCAAGCAGCCCGACGCGCAAGAGTTGGGCGATAGACTAAAAAAACTGCTCTCCGGCGAGGAGGGCAGTAGTTTAACTAAATTAGCCTTGGATTTACTTCATGAAGGCTTGTAGTCTGGTAAAAACATCGATTAAAAGAGCTAGGCCGGAGGAGACGAATATAACAATATAGTTCCACTGAGCTTTGGATGATTGGAGGCTCTTGAGAGTATAGGATAACACTTCGCGATCTTCGATGCTGAGTGTTTTTTGTTTGTCAATTTTTTCGATTAGGCCGACCTGCTTGATCATTTCTAATCTTTTATTTTCGATATTGTAGCGATGAGCGAAATACCAGATAAAGCAGATGGTGCCGATATACCAGACTAGATCGGACCAGAAATGGCTAGGTAGCTTGTTGAGAAAAATCAAAATGCGATAGGCAATGGTGGCGACAACGCCGACCCAGAAAACCAGGTCGCGATAAAATTTAGAATGGGTTTGTGGTTGGATCATATATTTTTTTGTCATTATATCATACACGTAAATAATGGCCAAATGCCAAACCGCCTCTCTCTAAGTGTAATTACGCAAGGGGGTGATTAATAGCTAGGTGAAGTCGGGAAATAGGTATAAAGACGTGAAAAAACTCCATTTTTTGTTGTTTGTCGTTGTGATTTAGTTATTTTTACTATTAGTTGACTAAATGCTTTAAAATACATACAATATAGCGGTAAAAAATATGGATTTGAATAAAGTAAAACTAGCTTATTTTATCGGTATTAAGGGCGTCGGCATGACTATGTTGGCGGAGTTTTTGGCTAACCTGGGGGTCCAGATTGCCGGTTCTGATGTGGATGAGCCATTTATTACCGATGCTGTCATAGCTAAAATCGGCGCGCGTGTGAATATAGGCTTTAAGGCCGAAAACATTCCGGCTGATGCAGACTTGATTATCTATTCAACGGCTTATAATGATAATAATCCGGAAGTGGCTGCAGCCAAGGCTTCGGGCAGAATGACATTGACATATGCCGAGGCAATGGCCAAAGTTTTTAATTATCGCTATGGCATCGCGGTCTGCGGATCGCATGGCAAGACGACGGTGACTGCCTGGCTGGGCTATGTGTTGGACAAAGCGGGGCTCAAGCCGAGCGTGATGGTTGGGTCAACTGTACCGCAATTCGGCGGCGCCGGCCTCTATGGCGAATCTGATTATCTGGTGATTGAGGCTGATGAATACCAGAATAAATTGCAATATTTTGAACCCAAAGCGGTGTTGTTGAATAATATCGATTTTGATCATCCTGATTTCTATCCAGATTTGGCTAGCTACGAAGATGTTTTTGCAAAATTTGTGGCTAAGATACCGGTCAAGGGCTGGCTGGTAGCTAATTTTAGCGACCAGACTATAAAGCGAGTGGCTGTCGGCCTGAAATGCAGGGTGGTTAGCTATGGTTTGGCCGATAGCGGGGCCGATCTGGTGGCCAGCGAACTGGCAGTGCAGGCCGGCAAGCAGTATTTCCGCGTGACGATGAATGGCGACGATCTGGGAGTGTTTAATTGCCAGTTGGTCGGCCAGCATAATGTACTCAATGCCATGGCGGTGATTGCCGCTGCTTTGGAACTCGGCGTAGAGCTCTTGGCTTTGCGTCAGGCTTTGGCAGACTTTAGCGGGACAACCAGACGTTTGGAATTTCGCGGTGAATATCAAGGCGCGCGCCTCTATGATGATTATGCGCACCATCCGACCGAGATCAAGGCGACTATATCAGCTTTGCGTGACTTGTTTCCTGAGCGTAAACTAGTGGTCGTTTTTCATCCGCATACTTTTACCCGCACCAAGGCGCTTTTTGCCGATTTTGCCGCTGCTTTGAGCCTGGTAGACCGATTGGCTTTATTGGATATTTTCGGCTCCGCTCGCGAGCAACAGGGCGGAGTTTCCAGTACAGAGTTATTGGAAGCGGTGCATCGACTAAAGCCTGAACTGCCGGCCGAACTGGTATCGACGGTTGGCGAAGTGCCCGCATGGCTGAAGGCTAATCTGCAGGGCGGTGAAATTGTTGTCTTGATGGGCGCCGGCGATATCTTTCGAGCTGCTGACGCGGTATTAGCCGAATAATTTATGAATTGGATAGACAAAATAGAAAAAAATAAAAGTTTAAAAGAACTAACTACATGGAAAATCGGCGGACTAGCCGATTATTTTGCGTTAATCGAGTCAGTGGAGGAGCTGGAACAGGCGGCTGCCTGGGCCAAGAGCAAAGAATTACCGATCTTTATTTTGGGCGGCGGCAGTAATTTGTTGATCAGTGATGAAGGTTTTAGGGGGTTGGTATTAAAAATTGCCAATCGAGATTTAAGCATGGCTGGTAATAAACTAACCGTTGGGGCCGGTGTAAACTTGCAAGTTGCGGTTCAGGCGGCAATCGAAGCCGGTTTGGGCGGACTGGAATGGGCGCAAGGCATTCCTGGCTTGATTGGCGGAGCGGTGCGCGGCAATGCGAGCGCTTATGGCGGCGAAACGAAAGATTGCCTGGAGCGAGTATGTTTTTTTGATCTAAGCAGCGGTGAATGGCAAGAATTATCGGCTATTGAATGCCAGTTAACTTACCGCAGCAGCCTATTTAAACAAAATAATAATCTGGTTATCTGGCAAGCCGTTTTTGCATTGACGCCAGCCAAGACGGTTGAACTGCGAGCTAAGGCCCTGGCTATCGCGCTTAAAAGATTGGCCAGAGTGCCCAGTGAACCAAGCGCCGGTTCGGTTTTTCAAAATTTATTGATTGCCGAGCTGCCTCCGTCGGCTTCGGAGCTGATTGGCCGCTATAGCGAGCAGATTAAGGGCGGTAAATTGGCGTGCGGCTTAGTAATAGAAGAGCTGGGCTTTAAAGGCCGTGGTGTCGGCGGCGCGCTAGTGAGCCAGCGCCATGCCAATATAATTGTTAATGTGGGCCAAGCAACAGCCGCGGAGGTACTAGTATTGCTGGCGCAAATTAAGACGGCAGCTTTTGACCGTTATGGGCTGGAATTGATAGAGGAAGTTGAAAAGGTTGGCTTTTGATATTTGTTAAAACCTGTTATAATTATAGAGGCAAACTTAGAGGCCTCTATTTTTTGTGCAGAACGGGGTTGATTTTTTGCTTTCCGTGATAAGCTATAAACTCATATATATGTTTAAAAAGAAAAAGTTTTATTTAATTCTTGGACTATTGTTGTTGGCCGGAGTCGGTTATTGGCGCTGGCAGGTATCGCGCCAGCCAAAGATTGAATACAGCACGGCCAAAGTAATTAAGGGACAATTGGTCCAAACGGTATCTGAGACAGGGTCAGTGACGCCCTTAAATGAATTGCAATTGAACTTTCAATCATCGGGCAAGATTGCGTCTATCAATGTTAAGGTTGGCGATCAGATTAAAAAGGATCAACCTTTAGCCGCTTTAGACGCGGTTGATTTGCAAATCAGGCTTAATCAAGCCGAGGCTCAGCTAGCCGCTTCTCAAGCCAGCCTCAATAAGCTATTGGCGGGAGCAGCGGGTGTAGATTTGAATGTCAGTCAGGCGAGCGTTAATTCGGCTCAGGCTGCTGCTGATTCTGCCAAGGCCGATCTAGGGCAAGTGGACCAGACTACTCTGGAGGCGGTTAAGCAAGCGCAAAAGAATTTAGATGATTTAAGAGGCTTGGCCGGAGTGGTTACGCCGCTTGCGCAGTCAATTAATCAGGCGTCTACCAATCTGGATAATGCCAAAAGGACTTACCGACAAAACATTGATTCTTCTTTGTCTTCTTTGTTTACTGCGGTAAAAAATAAACTTCCTTTGGCTGATTCCGCTCTTGATTCTATCGATCGTGTGTTAACTGACCAGGATGCGCAGAATCTATTAAGCGTAAGGGATGCCCAGGCGTTATCTAATACTCGTAATGATTATAATTTGGCGCGGACACTGGCGGCCTCGGCAAAACTGGCTGCTTCATCTATGCAATCAGGCCAAGAGACCAGCGTTCGCCAAGTTTATGATACGGTTTATCCTGCTCTAAACACTACTTTTACAGCATTAAATGACTGTTTTAATGCATTGCAGGCTAGTATAGTCGGCGGAAACTTTAGCCAAACAGATTTGGATACTTTTAAAAATACAATTAGCGCTCAGATAACTGCCGTCAGTAACGCTGTCAGTTCTTTGGAAGCAGCTCATCAGAGTTTGGACAATGCGTCGCTGGCGTACACTACTAACGTTTCGGCAGCTCAAAATTCATTGGCTCAAGCCCAGGCTTCCTGGAATGATGCCCTTACAAAATCCTCCGATGCCCTGCATTCGGCGCAGTTGTCGCGTGAGCATCAATTATCTATCGGCCAGTCACAGGTCCAGGCGGCCTTTAAAGCCTTGCAAGTGGCTCAGGCTCAATATAATAAGCTGGTGGCAGCCGCGCGTCCCGAGGATGTAGACTTAGCTAGAGCCCAATTGCGCCAAAGCCAAGCAAGCTTGGATTTAATAAGAAACCAGCTGGCCAACAATCAGATTATCGCGCCTGTTGATGGCGTCATTACCGAAGTTAATTATAAAGTGGGCGAACAGACAGCCGTCGGCCAGCCAGCCTTTAAGATGATCGCCAAAGATGGCTATGAAGTTGAGATTGATGTGGCTGAAACCGATATCGCAAAGATCAAAGTCCATGATGTCGCCACTATTACCCTTGATGCCTACGGCGATAGCGTTAAATTGTCAGGCTCGGTGGTTTCGGTTGAGCCGGCTGCTACTATTATTCAAGGAGTTATCTATTACAAGGTCAAGATTGACTTTGTAGGAGGACAAGTCGCCATTAAGCCCAGTATGACCGCTACCGCCTCTATCGCTACCGCTTCTAAAGACAATGTCCTCTATGTGCCGGCGAGGGCTGTGTTGGATAATAACGGCCAGAAATACGTCCGTGTTTTAGCGAATGGAGCTGTTGTTGAAAAAAATGTAACCGTCGGCTTGTCCGGTGATGACGGATTATTGGAAATATTAACCGGATTGAATGAAGGCGAGGAGGCGGTGACTTTTGTTAAG
The DNA here is from genome assembly GCA_037130845.1 of Candidatus Falkowiibacteriota bacterium. Taxonomy (GTDB): domain Bacteria; phylum Patescibacteriota; class Patescibacteriia; order Patescibacteriales; family Patescibacteriaceae; genus 1-14-0-10-37-14. Next base: position 16,275 of record JBAXSE010000005.1, read on the forward strand.
AATAGCGCCACGGCCTCAGGCAAATAATATGTTATTAGAAATAAAAAATCTAACCAAGGACTATGGCGAGGAGGAGTTGATCACCCATGTCTTGAGGGGGGTTAGCTTTAAAGTTGAGGTAGGCGAATTTATCTCGATTATGGGCCCGTCCGGTTCCGGCAAGTCAACTCTGATGCATATCATGGGGTTTTTGGATAAGCCTACGACCGGAACTTATGTTTTTGAGGGCAAGGACGTTACCAAGCTAACCGATGATCAGTTGGCTTTGATGCGAAATCAAAAAATCGGTTTTGTCTTCCAATCCTTCAATTTATTGCCGCGTACTACGGTTCTCGAAAATGTCATGCTGCCGCTGGTCTATGCTCGGCAGAAAAAGGGCGATGCTCACAAGCGAGCCCTGGAGGTATTGGAGAGCGTCGGCCTATCGCATCGCTTGCATTATATGTCCAATCAGATTTCGGGCGGAGAAAAACAGCGTGTGGCTATCGCCCGCGCTTTGGTTAATAGTCCGGCGGTAATCTTTGCTGATGAGCCGACCGGCAATCTTGATTCAAAGTCGGGTATCCAAATTATGAAGATTCTGCAGGATTTAAACGAGTCGGGCAATACGATTATCTTGGTGACGCACGAAACTTCCACTTCGGAACACGCAAAGCGCATTATCAGCATCCGCGACGGCTTGATTGAAAGCGACTCCTTGGTTAAGACGCGTCGTTTTGCCAAGGCGGAAAATATTTTGAAATAAAAAAGCCCCGCATGCGGGGCTTAGCCTAAAGGATGTTAGGAAAGTCTTGTTTGAGTTTATCGATGATAATGCCGATTGTTTGATTGTCGAAGATAATCTTGCCATCTAACTTTTGGCGCCAGCTAACCATCAATTTTTTGTCCGGTGAACTTTTGAGCGAAGTCTCGTAGACTATATAATCGGTAATCTTGCCGATAGTTATCTGCTTGCATCTTTTGTCTGCGATAATTTTTTTAAAGTCGGTGATGGCAAATAAGTCGCGAGTGATAAATGGATAATCACCGGCCTGTAAGCCAAAGAGCAGTTCATAAGCAATGTTGTCTATCTCGATAGATAGCCGTGTCACATGATAACAGCTGCCGTCAAAATCGATGTTAGATAGCCAGCTTGGGTTCTTGAGAAGGCGATTGACTGAATCTTGAGCGGAGATGTAATTGAAATTAAATGAATCTTTAGTATTATCCACGGTTCCCTTTCTGTATATTAATGAACTAAAAGCATTTATTGATATAAAGCTAATTTATAGCATCTTTTAATAATAATGTCAAGTCTTACTTACATAACCGAAATTTCTAAGAATTCGTTGCTGTCTTTGGCCGAAAACAAGCGGCGGACTTTGTTGACCACTCTTGGCATAATTATTGGCGTTAGCTCGGTGATAGTCATTATGGCAATCGGGCTGAGCGCTCAGGGTTTGATCTTGGCCCAAGTCAACAAATTGGGCAGCAATTTGATAGGTATTATGCCGGGCAAATCAGAAGATAAAGGACCGCCGGCGACTGTGTTCGGCATAGTCATCACTACCTTGACTTACGAAGACGCGTTAGCCATTAAACAAGCCAATAATGTGCCGCACGTGGTTGACGTTTCCGCCAATGTTCGCGGCTCCGAGGTAGTCACTTGGCAAGCTAACCAGCTGACCGCCGATGTCTTTGGCACTAATGTCGGATATTTGCCGGTAGAAGGCGGCCAGGTCGCCGAGGGACGATTCTTTACCGATGACGAGGATAAGAGTGTTAGTCGAGTGGCAGTGTTAGGCTCGGCAGTTAAAAATGATTTGTTTGATGGCAATAATCCTATCGGCCGCAAGATTAAGATTGGCACCCAGACTTTTGAAGTGATCGGCGTTATGGAACAACGCGGCAAGGTGGCTTTTCAGGATTATGACAATTATATCTTTATACCTCTCAATACCATGCAGAAGTTGATTGCCGGCGTGCGTCACTTGGGTTTTATCCGGGTCAAGATAGATAAGCAAGAGAATGTTGCTGAGGCGATTGCTGATATTGGCGCTACTCTGCGCGAACGGCATGGCATCAAGGATATGAGCGGCGCCAATGATGACTTTACGGTGCGCGCGGCCGCCGAAGCTTTGGACGCGCTTACAACAGTCACCAACAGCCTGCGTTTCTTTCTGGCCGCTATGGCGGCTTTGTCTTTGGTGGTGGGCGGCATCGGCATTATGAATATTATGCTTATCCGCGTGGCTCAACGGACGCGCGAGATCGGCTTGCGCAAGGCTATCGGCGCAACCAATTCGGACATAGTCACCCAATTTTTAGTCGAGTCTATTTCTATTACCCTTTTGGGCGGATTGATTGGCATTGGATTCGGTGAATTTTTGGCTTGGCTGATCGCGCAGGTCGCGCAGGCGCTTGGTTATGATTGGCAGTTTATCGTCAGCCCTTGGTCGATAGTATTGGCGGTCGGCGTCTCGATGGCTATCGGTTTGATATTCGGCCTGTATCCGGCGCGCAAAGCCGGCCGTTTGAATCCGATTGAAGCATTAAGATACGAATGATATGCATAGGATTTCCGCCTTTAAAACGACATTCAGAATAATGCTGTCTAACAAAGTCAGAACGCTTTTGACGATGTTGGGCATCATTATCGGCATTGCCAGCATTATGATCGTCTATTCCACCGGAGAAGGCATCTTTGGCTTGGTCGTCGGCCAGGTTCAGTCTTTCGGCACTGATATTATTGAAACGGAAATCAAGGTGCCATCCAATAAAAAGGGCCAGGCAGGGGAGTCGCAATCGGCATCGGCTATTGCCAGCGGCGTGCAGATTACCACTTTGGTTATCAAAGACATGGAGGATGTGCGGAAGATAGCTAACGTCAAAAACGCTTATGGCGCTATTATGAGCCAGGAACAGGTTAGTTATCGCGCGGAGAACAGGCGGGCTTTTGTCTTGGGCACGACAGCCGGCTATATTGAGATTGATAAATCAACGATTGCCAGCGGCAGGTTTTTTACCGATGCCGAAGACAAGAATCTGAGCGAGGTGGCGGTGCTGGGCTTTAAAATGAAAGATAAATTATTCGGCGATGAGGATCCGATAGGCAAAACGATTACATTGCGCAAGCATAAGTTTACGGTGATCGGCGTCATGACAGAGCGAGGCGGCGGTATGTTCTTGGATTTTGATAATTATGTTTATGTGCCTCTGCGCACCTTGCAAAAGAAAGTGATGGGCTTGGATTATATGATGTATATGGTGCATCAGCTGAAGGATCCGGCCAAAGGGGAGGAGACGGCGGCCGAGGCAGCTTCTATCTTGCGCGTTAATCACAAGATTACAGATCCTAATCGCGATGATTTTCGCGTAGTTACCATGAGCGAGGCTTTGGGCAGCTTGAAAACTGTTTCTGACGCTATTACCTTGCTATTGCTGGGTATTGTCATTATCTCATTGATAGTGGGCGGCGTCGGCATTATGAATGTCATGTATGTGGTAGTGACAGAGCGCACCATGGAAATCGGCTTGCGCAAGGCAGTCGGCGCGACGGTTGGCGATATCTTGTGGGAGTTTTTAGTGGAATCGGTGGTTATTACGACCATCGGCGGGCTGATTGGCATTGTGGTAGGCATCGGTGTTTCGGCATTGGTCGCTTATTTTGCCCAGAGTTACGGTTTTGCCTGGTCGTTGGTTATCCCGGCCAAGGCCTATGTTGTTTCGATAGTCTTCTCCATGGTTTGCGGAGTATTTTTCGGACTCTATCCTGCGCGCAAAGCCGCCTTGCTCGATCCGATCGAGGCAATAAGAACTGAATAGTAATTTGTTATCATATATGTTTAAGAAAAAAAACAATCTGCTGCATCTATATACCGATGAATTGCGCAATGAAATCGGCGATCATCTTTTTTGGGAGCGGCGCAATCGCCGACAGTTGCGGCTAAAGTTTTTGTCATACTTGGTCTGGCTGCTAGTGGGCGGCATTCTGTTGATTGCGTTTAATCTGGCCGTCCTTTATCCCGGGGCGCGAGACGGCTATCGAGCCGCATTGGCCGCCAAGGGCGATTTGGCTGCCGCGCAAGCTTCGATTGCCAAAAATGATGAGGCCTCGGCTTTACAGCAACTTGAGGCAGCGACCAATGAACTGGAAACCGCAATCCGCAGCTTGAAAAAAATACAGTTCAGTCCGGTTGGCTGGCTCCCGATTGTCAGCCAGCGCCTATCGGACGCAGACAAATTGTTAGTAGCCGCTAAATTAACTGCGACCGCGGTCCATACGGCTTATCTTTCCGGCCAGCCATTGTTTCGATTGTTGCCCGGTTCCGCAAGTATAAATTTTGGCAAGATGACGGCTGATCAAAAAAAGGAAGTGCTGGCTAGCGTGGCTGCCGGCCAACAATTCTTGCCCGACCTTAAGGTTAATCTGACTTCGGCGCGTGATTTATTAAAGTCAATCGAAGACCCTGGTTTTTTCTTGTCTTACGGCCTAAGAATTGATGAATTGGCAGTGCGTCTTGACCAGGGCTTGGCAATGGTGCAGCAAGCGGAGCCTTATGCCTTGCTTTTGCCCGCTTTGGCCGGGCATGGTAAAAGCGCCAGTTATTTGCTGGTATTCGAGAATCGCCATGAGCTGAGGCCTACCGGCGGCTTTATCGGCAGCTTTGGGTTAGGCGTGGTAAACGAAGGCCAAATTGAGCGCATGGAGACAAAAGACGTCTACAAGCTGGATTGGCCGTCCAAAGAAAAATTCAACCAAGAGCCGCCGGCCCCGATCAAACAATATCTGGGCCAAGCCAAGTGGTTTTTCCGCGATGCCAATTGGAACCCCGATTGGCCTCTTACTGCGCAGAAGCTGGTTTCTTTTTATCAGCAAGAGAACGCCTTTGCGCCGACGCCTGACCAGCAAACCGAATTTGATTTTGTTATCGCTTTGACGCCGGACGTAATAGTTGATTTTATCAATCTGACCGGTCCGGTAATCATTAAGGGCCAGACTTATACCGGACAAAACTTTGTTGATCTATTGCAGCAGAACACGGAGGTGGATTATGAAAAATTCGGTTATGCTCGCGCTGATCGCAAGGCAGTGCTGGGCGAGATTGCCAAAGAGCTCCAAGGCAGAGTGTTGGCAAATTTGGATAAACTATGGCAAAGCAGCTTGAATATCCTGTCTGAAAATCTGGCCAAGAAAAATATGTTAGTGTGGGCCGATGATCCGAATGTTGCGGTGTATTTCGATCAACAAGGCTGGGATGGTGCCATGAAAGAAACAGACGGTGATTATGCTATGTTAGTGGACGCTAATTTACATGCTTTGAAAACCGACGCGGTTATTAGCCGGCAAATATCCTACAAGCTGACGGAAAGCACCGCCGGCTTAGTTGCTAAATTCGATGTTAATTATGCCCATAGCGGAACCAGCGATTGGAAAACCGGCGCATATCGCACTTATGCCAGGCTATACGTACCCAAGGGTTCGCAGCTAATTAATATGGCAGGAACTTCTAGCACCGTAGATATAGGCGAGGAAAATAATAAGACATATTTTGGTACATTTTTGTCAATAGAACCAGGCAAAATCGGGGGCTTGTCATTTGAGTACAAATTGCCCTATAATCTGAAGGATCGCTTGAGTGCAAAAGGCTATAGCCTGTGGCTGCAAAAACAGCCCGGCACTATAAGCGATCTGAGCATCGATTTGACTTTCTTGCGCCCAATCCGCCGTTTTGAGCCGGCAAGCTTGATTTCCAGCCAACAAGGCAGCCGGGTTTGGTGGAGAGAGAAAATAATGCAAGACAAATTTTATCAAGTAAACTTTTAACCATGTTTCCAAAACTGATTAAGCGCATCGGCATCGATCTTGGCACTACTTATACTTTGGTTTATGTACCTGGCCGCGGCATTATCATTAATGAACCCAGCGTTGTGGCCATATCAATGATTGATAAGAAGATCTTGGCTGTCGGTATCGAGGCCAAGGATATGTTGGGCCGTACGCCTGACAATATCATGGCTATCAAGCCGCTTAAGGATGGCGTAATCGCTGATTATCGTACAACTGAGGCTATGTTGAGATATTTTATCAATAAGGCTTTGGGCGGCATGCGCTTGTTTAGGCCCGAGGTCATGGTCGCCGTTCCGGCCGGCATCACTTCCACCGAACGGCGCGCGGTTATTGACGCTACGATTGCTGCCGGAGCCAAGGCTGCATATATCATTAAGGAGCCGGTAGCCGCGGCGGTCGGCGCTGACATTCCGATCGGTTCCGCATCCGGCCATATGATTGTCGATATCGGCGGAGGGACAGCGGAAATGGCAGTCTTATCATTGGGCGGTATCGTCACTTCAACCTCGGTTCGAGTCGGCGGCAACAAATTTGACGAAGCGATTGTTGATTTTGTCCGCCGCAAATACAATCTGGCTATCGGCGAGCGCACCAGCGAAGACATCAAGATTAATATCGGTTCGGCGCTGTATCTGGAAGACAAGCTGACTATGGAAATCAAGGGCCGCGACTTAGTGACAGGCTTGCCCCGCAATATCATCATCACTTCCGATGATGTGACTGATGCGCTGCAAGCGCCGCTGGAGGTGATTGTCGGTGCAATCAAGAAGATGCTGTCCGAGACTCCGCCCGAGCTGTCGGCGGATATCATGGGCAAAGGTATGGTGCTGTCGGGTGGCAGTTCATTGTTGCGCAATATTGATCAGCTAGTGTATCGAACTACCGATGTGCCGGTCTTTATCGCCGACGAAGCTTTGTTGTGCGTGGCTAAGGGCACAGGCATAACGTTGGATAATCTGCACAGCTATCAGCGGTCTTTGTTTGCTATCAAATAGTATGTATTTGTGGTATTTACCTCCTGTACTCCAGGAGGTCTCCCCACGAAGACTGAAAGAAGTATTATAGCAGAGCATGGTCAGAGTCGCGAAAAAATAAATATCGATATTCTTGTTCCGGAAATGCTGTAAACGATTATTTGTAAATTACACCTTACTACATATTTAGGAGATCTCCGGGAGTACCGGAGATAAATATCACATATGCTCATAGGCATCGATGCCAGCCGCGCTAACCGCAGCCATAAGACGGGAACAGAATGGTATAGCTACCATCTGATCCGCGAGTTGGCTAAGCTGGACAAAGACAATCAATATATCTTATATACCGACACGCCTCTGACCGGAGGCATGGCGGATTTAAACGAGGGCAACCGAGACGGCACGCCGCCGGTAGATGCCAAAGGTTTTCAGATTATAAAAAGTCCGCATCATAATTTTCGCGCTAAGGTGCTCAAGTGGTCGCATCGGTTTTTTTGGACTCAAGGACGCTTGTCGCTGGAGATGATCCGCCATGCGCCCGATGTTTTGTTTGTACCCGCCCATACTCTGCCTCTGATCCATCCTAAAAAATCTGTAGTTACTATCCATGATATCGGCTTTAAGCGCCAGGAAGGCCTTTATAATAAAGCGCGGTTAGGATACAAAGGACGATTTTTTGATAGCTTGGTTAAGGTGCTGACCGGCGGACGTTATCGCGCTACCCATCTGGATTATTTGGAATGGTCAACTTTGTTTGCGCTAGAACAAGCCGCTAAGGTGATCACTATCTCTGAGTTTTCTAAAAAAGAGATCATCGATGTTTATCAAGCAAAGCCAGAGAAGCTCGCGGTGGTATACAATGGTTATGATCAAGAAATATATCATCCGGTCACTGATGAAGGCTTAATCGTTGAAACATTAAATAAGTATGGCATTAGCCGGCCTTACGTATTTTACGTCGGCCGTTTGGAAAAAAAGAAAAATACGGCTCGCTTGATCGAGGCTTTTGCCTTGCTTAAAAACGAACACCAGTCATTGAACCACAAGCTGGTCTTGGTCGGCGATGCCAGCTTCGGCTATGACCAGATTCGCATGGTCGTGCATCAATATGGCATCAGCGATGATGTCATTCTAACCGGCTGGGTGGAAGAGGCGGACATGCCGGTTATCTTCTCGGCCGCTACCGCTTTTATTTTTCCGTCGCATTACGAAGGCTTTGGCATCCCTTTGTTGCAGGCAATGGCTTGCGGCACTCCGATTGTGGCTAGCTCCGCTGCCAGTATTCCGGAGATTGCCGGGGAGGCGGCTTGGTATTTTGACCCCACTAACACCGAAGAGATGGCCGAAAAGATTACCGACGTTATCCTGAGCCAGGACTTGCGCCAAGAGCTTTTGGACGCGGCCAAAGAGCAGATTAAGCAATTTAGCTGGCAACGGGCTGCCCGTGAGACTTTAACGGTACTGGAAAGCTTAAAATAAGGAATTACATCAATAATCCAGCCCAAAGGGCTGTTTTTTGTTCTAATCTAGGGCTTTTTTGGTCAAATCTATTGACTTTTTGTGCCGAATGTGATATAATATTACTTACTTAGAACCTTTACAATTAATATTTATCACTATTATAGGAGGCCGAAATGGCTAAAATTAAACTGTTACTCGTTGTTATCTGTCTAATGTTTGCCGGCAATTTGTTGGCGCAAAATTTGACCTTTCAATTTGTTCAATCCGCTTGTCCTGTAAATAGGACCGACCAAATTGTCTGGGCTGATGTCCGCATGAGCAATGATATGCCGCTTAAGGACCTCAAGTTTGATGTTAAATTGAGCTATACCCAGTGCACTGCAACAGGAACGCCAATACCGGCCAGAATGACTTTGGCTGATGGCAATACTAAAGATGAAACCAAGTGGTCAAAAGTGACAGACAAAGGCAATGGTATCAGCGAATTCCACTATTGGATGGAGCCGAACAACCCCCAGGATTATCTGACGGCCAGTGCGGTCGCCAGAAAGATCATGGAGTTCTACGTTAAATTCCAATCCAGCATTCCTGATTGCGGCAAGATGACTATCAGTTGCAGTAATTTCCGCGCTGTCGGCATCAATGGTCAAAGCCAGGAAGTTGCCATGACTGTGCCGAGTTTAGCCGAGATCATTATTAATTTCGGCGAATGCGCGCCGCCGCCTACACCGATAAATCTGTCTGCAGATGCCCAAGTAATACGCAACAGCCAGATTAACGAACTGGTAGTGCAGCTTGATTATCAGAGTGCCAATCAATTCAGTGAAATGTCTTTCGATTTAACGGCGCCTGTCAGTTGGACGGCTCCAAACTGTCTTTTTGTCAGTGAAGTCGGCAGTATAGGCTTGATTCAAGTCTCCAATAATATGTGGCGCGTCACCGTCAAGAAGGCGGTTGGCAATTTCTCGGCAAGTGATAGCTATAAACCCTGGTTGACCCTTAATTGGTCGTTCCCTCCGGCAGCTAGCGGAATTATTGAACTGACGTTTAATAATTTTTTAGCCAAGGATGTCGCAGGACTTTTGATGCCGGTAATGAAGGAATTAAAAAAAACTGTAGACCTTGGCGTGCTTTCGTCCAACCTTGAAACAGTTAAGTTCAGTTTGGATAAAGCGGCTAATTGGTTTAGTATGGATGGCTATAAGCCATTGGGTTATGGCGCTGTTACGCTGTTGCTGGAGATTGATAATCAATCAAAGCCGGTGCATAGCGTTACTTTCCGCTTGATTATTCCGATGTATTTGGACTTAAAACAGGCGTATGCGACTATCGAAGGCAAGAACGTCGCTGCTGTTTTTAAACAGTTGAGCAATACTACCGCCACTAGGACCTTGCAGGTTACTTTGACCAGCACGGCCGCCTCATGGCCGGTAAATCAAGCAGGGGAAACGAACAAGGAATTAGGCAGGCTAGTTTTTGGCTTTACGGATTTGCCGGCAGGGCCGGTTGTGTTCTCGGTATCCGAGATCGTATCTACCCAGCCTGACGGACAAGTGGTCAATCAGACTAAAGCCTTTGATTACGTGATTGATTTTTCTTCCGAATTTTATCGCTTTAAAAAAGGCGATAGCAACCATAACTTTGGTGATGGCGTTTTGAATCAGACCGACTTGAAGTTGTTGCAAGATTACGTCGGCGGACGATTCTCCGGAGCATCGCTGTACCAGAAGTGGGCATTTGATGTTGATGGAAACGGCGCAGCGAACGCTGATGATATTGCGGCTCTAATGAAACTGATGGGGATTAGCTCTGTCGATGAAGAGAGTCTGGCGAATCAATTGCTGTGGCCGAATCCGAGCCAAGGCATCGTTAATCTCCGTTTGGCAGAAACTGATCATAATCTTCGATTTGTCGTTTATGACTTGACGGGGAATATCGTATCGGATGTAGCTGTGGCAGCCGGACAAAACCAGTTGAGACTAAATCTTGTTAGCGGAGCGTATTATTGGCGCATAAGCGGATTACAGCCAAAGTTTGGTGTTGTCGTTATTGAATAATCAAAGTGAATTAAAACAAAGCCTCGTCGAAACAGACGAGGCTTTTATATTGACAATATCGCATAAATGTGATATATTAACATATCCCAATAAGGGGACAAAAGTTCTTTGATAATAAATGGCTAATATTTAAGCAATTATACACAATTTATCACAATTATAGGAGTTTTATCATGCGTAAAGGAATCTCAATTCTTACTGCTATCATCAGCTTGGTGCTGTTATTCGTTATCGGAACACCGGCAAAAGCCGACGTTGTCCTAACTGCTGCGCAAGGCGCTGCCGTTAGTCCGCAAAGTACCGGATTTGACATAAAAGTGTTGGTTAATAATCCGAGTTATGTGATTAGCGGAGCGTCAATGGTTATTGATTATAATGATTCACGAGGATTGAATTACAAATTAATCGGGGCCGGAGTTTCCGGAGATACGACTAAATCTGTATATTTAAGCCCTTTGGATACAACATCAACCAGGCATCAGATGCTGGTGAGTTATGTGGCAAAGACGCCTCTAACACCCGGCAGCGGTTCCAATTTTCTGGAATTACATTTCGTTTTAAGTGCCGGCAACCACTATGTGGCAGGAGAAATCTTGAATATTACTATTCGCAATATAGAAGTGGTAAACCAGGTAGCCGCCAAGATTCCGTCTACTGCCAGCATTGTTGTGCCGGTAGTCTTTGGCAATACGGCTCCGCCTGACCCTAGCTTCCGCATGTCGGTTGATCAGGCCTATAGCATTGGGCCGAATTCGCCGGAAATGATGCTGAGAGTTTGGATCGAGAATATCGTCGGTTTGATTTCCGAAATAGAAATGGATATCTCTTCCGATAGTAATGTGCCTTTGGCCTACGGCTTGTATGCGGCCGGAACTCGTTTCCGTCTCGGCACAAAGACAAACGGCAATAAATATCCGGATTCAACAGATGCAAAAGATGACTGGTGGACTTTCTTGGATTTTCCGGTTGTAACTGACTATCATCAGCAGGCACATCTTAAATTCCAGGTAGCTGTCGGGCCTTTAATCGGCGCCCAGCCGAAGTTTAATTTCTTGCAACTCTATTTCCATCTGATAAACGGACGGACCTTGAAGACCGGACAATCTATGGTGATACATATCAATAATATCAGGGTTAAGCTGGGTGATGGAAGCTATAATACTTCTTTGCCGGCAGTCGATGTGACTGTTATTTCCGGCGCCGCTACCGATGTTATTGATTATAATGCTAATCCATTAGCTGTTTCTTGTTGGCCTAATCCGGCTTCCAATGCTTTGAATGTAAATTTTGAAGCCTTTGGACCGACTGATGTCAGCTTGGCCGGTGAAAATGGCTCAAGTATTAATTTGCAAAATTGCTTGTTGGCAGGACCTCAACAGTTCAGTGCTAACCTTAGCGGCTTGAGCCCAGGCCATTATTTTCTGATCATTCAGGCTGGCTCCAGGCGCCAAACCGTGCCTCTGACAATTGTCAGGTAATCTCTTATCCCGTATCGATATAAATCGATGCGGGATTTTAATTTATCTCAAAGATTAAATATAAAATATCAAAAATCAAAAATATCGAGTCTTTCCCGAAGCAAGTCGGACTGTATTATTAAATATTATAGACAAAATAAATGTCCGTAGGACTCAATATCTTTGATTTTTGATATTTAATTTTTGATATTTAGTAATCTTTGGCTTTTTCGAGTATATTGTGTTAAAATTACTGCATAAACCTATGATTGCCAACCGGGGAAAATTTGGCTATTTTTTGTTATTGGCGGGGCTGTATGTCACCGCGATGGTTTTTGGCGTTTCAGCCTCTGCACAGTCGGTTTTAGTGCAATGCGCTAATGGTAAAATTTTTAGCAGCGAGACCAGCCGGGGGCAAAGCATAGAGCAAGCAATCGCCGCTTGGTCTACTTATCCGGGAGTATCTTTTGCCGAGCCGAATCCGGTTTATAAGGCCGCGGCTATTCCGACTGATTATTACATCAGTAATCAATGGTATCTCAAAAGGATCAAGGCGCCGCAGGCTTGGGACATAATTCGCGATGCGCCGGATGTGACTGTGGCGGTGATTGATTCAGGCGTGCAGATCAGCCATCCCGACCTCAAGGACAACTTGTGGGTTAACCAAGGTGAAATCCCGGGCAATGGCATTGATGACGACCGCAATGGCTATATCGATGATGTTAACGGCTATGATTTTGTCAACAAAACGGCAGACCCTTCGCCTAAGTTCCAGCCCGGTTTTACCGAAGACGGTGTGACTCATGGCACTGTGGTGGCGGGAGTCTTGGGCGCGGCCGGCAATAATACTTTGGGCGTAACTGGAGTGGCATGGCGCGTTAATATTATGGCTCTTAAAGTAATGGATGATCGAGGCGAAACGCGGGCAGACAAGGTTGTAGAAGCGATAAATTACGCAGTGAGAAACAAGGCAAATATCATCAACCTCAGTTTTATCGGGTCCGGTTATAGCAAGGCGCTGGAGGATGCTATCAGGCGCGCTTATGAGGCTGGCATCGTTGTTGTGGCTGCTGGCGGCAATGATTTGTCAGCGGGCCATGGGCAATTTCTAGATAACAAGCCGATGTATCCTGTTTGCATGGACGGCAAGCCGGGAGAAAATATGGTTATTGGCGTGGCGGCAACCAATGCCCTGGATGAAAAAACCAGTTTTTCCGGATATGGTAAAAAGTGTATCGATATCGCCGCGCCCGGCATGAGTATTTTTAGCACTACGGTATATTCTCCTCGCCATAAGATCGGAGAAAATTATTTCACTAAATATTACGATGGTTATTGGTCGGGCACTTCGTTGGCGGTACCGCAGGTATCAGGAGCGCTAGCGCTGATCATGCAGGCTAACCCTGGGCTTAGGGCCAAGGAAGCCGCAGACGTCTTGCTGTCTTCGGCTGACAATATTTATGGCGTCAATCAGCAGTATTATGCCCAGTTGGGCACCGGACGCTTGGATTTATTGAATGCGGTGGTGACTGCCAAAGCGCGCATCAGTCCATGGAAGGCAAACTTGTTGGTCGCGGATTATGATGTGTTAGGCATGGTTAAGGTTATTAGAAATAATGCCATAATTAATGAATTCCAGGCTTTTGCTACCGGCACGCCTTTGTCAATCGCCGGCGGCGATGTGGATGGCGATGGCCTGCCTGAAATCGTGGCAGCTTCGGCCTTGGATAATCGGCCGGAAATTAGAGTTTTTAGCCAACAAGGCAAGCTCAAGAAATCATGGCTGGCTTTTCCGTCTGCCTTTAAAGGCGGTATAAATCTCGCGGTTGCCGATGTTAATCAGGATGGCCAAGCCGAGATTATTGCCGCTGCCGGTCCCGGAGCGCAGCCGGAGGTTAAGATATATACTGCCCAAGGCAAATTGCTCAAAACATTCTTGGCCTACGATGCTAAATTCCGGGGCGGTGTAAAAATTGCCATAGGCGAATTATACGGAAATGCCGGCGTGCAGATAATAACAATCCCTGCGACCAATAGTCCGGCTCAAGTGAGGATCTTTAATGTGCAAGGGAAAATCCTGACTCAATTCTATGCCTATGATCAGAAAATTAGGGGCTCCTTTAATCTGGCCATTGCCGATGTGAGAGGCTTGGCTAGCCGAGAATCAGAAATTGTGGTGGCCGGAGGAAAAGGCCTGGAGCCGTATCTTAAATTCTTTAGTCCTTCCGGCCGATTGGTGCGCCGCTTTGCCGCTTATAATACAAAGTTCTTAGGCGGAGTAAATGTAGCTGCCGGAGACTTGGATAATGACGGCCTGGATGAAGTGGTGACAGGTCCCGAAATAAGCGGTACGCCTAATGTCGCTTGGTACAAAGTTAGCGGGCGTCTCTTGACCACCTCTTTTGTCGCAAAAAAAGAAAATAAAAACGGCGTTAACGTCGCCGTCTTCTATAGTAAATAATTATCATATGGGCAGCAAATTAATTTTTGACAAAAAGAATATCTTGGTATTAGGGGGAGCCGGATTTATAGGCTCTCATCTGATGGATTTCTTGGTTAAAGAAAGCAAGATTATCTGCATTGATAACTTTTCCAGCGGCAGCGAACGCAATATCGATCATCTGCTGTCTAATTCTAATTTTCGCTTTATCAAGCACGATATGGCGCTACCCATAATCTTGGAAGATTATAGCGAGCTTGCTGACTTTAAAGTTGAATTCCAGGGAATCCAAGAAATTTATAATCTGGCTTGCCCGACTTCGCCGAAAGACTTTGCCAAGAATCGGCTAGCTAATGTGCTGGCTAATTCTTATGTAGTCAAGAATGGCCTTGATCTTGCCTTGCGTTATCAAGCGAAGTATCTGCATTTTTCTTCTTCGGTGGTATATGGACAACGATCTTCCAACGAAAAAAGGGTCATGGAGAGCGAAGAGGGCGCGGTAGATCAGCTATCTGACCGCGCGTCTTATGACGAAGGCAAGCGCTTTGCCGAAACGATGATTAAGACTTATCATGATATTTTTGAAATTGACGCTAAGATTGCACGAATTTTTCGTATTTATGGCCCGCGCATGCCCTTGGAGGAGGGGCATATGATTCCCGATTTTATTACAAATGCCATGGATAACAAGGATTTGTTCATTTATGGCGATGCCAATTTTTCGACCAGCTTGTGTTATATTGACGATTGTATCAGCGGTGTGGTAAAACTGATGTCCAGTGATTTGTTCGGTCCGGTCAATATCGGCTCTGACATTGACATCAAGATTATTGATGTAGCCAACAAGATTATTGCCGATACCGGCTCAAGCTCGCAGGTTGTGTTGGCTGATCCATTATTATTCATGACACCGCTAGCTTTGCCGGATATTACCTTGGCGCGAGAGGCCTTAACCTGGATGCCGCTGGTCACCGTAGAAAATGGCTTGCGCAAGACTATCAAGGATTTGGAGGCGAATCGCGGCGTGAAAGGAATGGAGGTTTAGATATTAAATTATGAAGGTTTACGTAGTTATCGCCGCCTATAACGAAGAAGAAAATATTGCCGCAGTGGTGCGGTCAGTTTTGGCTGTGGCGGACAAGGTGGTGGTGGTAGATGATTGCAGCCATGATCGCACAGGCCGGGCTGCCAGTGAGGCCGGAGCCGAGGTATTGTCTTTTGTCGTTAATCGCGGACAAGGCGCGGCGTTGCGCGCCGGCACTCGCTGGGCCTTGGCGGATGGCGCCGATGTGATTGTGCATTTTGATGCCGACGGCCAGTTTC
The DNA here is from genome assembly GCA_037130845.1 of Candidatus Falkowiibacteriota bacterium. Lineage (GTDB taxonomy): Bacteria > Patescibacteriota > Patescibacteriia > Patescibacteriales > Patescibacteriaceae > 1-14-0-10-37-14. The sequence continues at coordinate 31,820 of JBAXSE010000005.1, forward strand.
GCGCCGAAGATATTCCGCTATCAGTCGAACCGATTGTTGCCGGCCGAGCCGAGGTGGTCTTGGGTTCACGTTTTTTAAATGCCGCCACTAAGATGCCAAATACAAAACGTTATTTGATTATGCCCTTGGCGCGGTTTATCAATGAGCTTGCCGGAGGCATCCGCCTCACTGATCCGCAGTCCGGTTTCCGCGTCATGTCGGCTGCGACGGCTAGCCGGCTGGAATGGCGCCAAGACCGCATGGCCCATTGCACCGAAATACTGGCATTGATTTCTGAACATCAATTCAAAGTCGAAGAAGTGCCCATCACAGTGCTGTATCATGGTTATGGCCAGCGCATGGCGGATGGCTATAAGATTGTTTTTGATTTAATTCTTAAGCGCTTGCTGAGTTAGGCAAGTGATTTTTATCAATATGTATCAGCTCATAATCGCCTTGCTCTTGATTGCATTTTTTTTGGGCAAATTATTCTGGCAAAAAAAGCAAAGCCATATCTCAATGGGTGAGTTTTATTTTTGGCTGATATTCTGGCTGGGGTCTTTGGCCTTGGTTTTTGGCTTAAAGCAGCTTGATGCTTTTGTCCGTTGGCTGGGATTTTCCGCTTCGGGCATCCAGGTGTTGTTGTATCTGGGGGTTGCTGTTTTATTTTATTTGATTTTCCGTTTGCGCCTTAGATTGGAAAGAATGGAAGAAAACATCACCAAGATGGTTGAATCGATGGCTCTGGCGGAGAAAGAAAAACCTCGCTCCTAACAAGAAGCGTTAAATATCATTATGAAGATAGCTCAGATTGTTTCTACATTTCCTCCATACAAAGGCGGCATGGGCAATGTGGCCTATCATTTTGCTTGGTCATTAGCCAGCTTTAAGCATCAGATCAGCGTCTTGACTCCGCTGTATGGCAATGAGGCAGCCAAGAAGCAAGAAGCTCTATTGCCTAATTTGGAAGTGCGCCGCCTAAAGCCTGTTTTTTCTTTTGGCAACGCGGCGATTATGTCCGATTTATTCAAGCAACTAAAGGGAGCCGAAATAATCCATTTGCATTACCCGTTCTATGGCTGCGCTTTTTTGATTGCCGCCTATCGCCGAATTATTGATCGGCGATGCCGTTTATTAGTGCATTATCATATGGATACGCGCGCCCAGGGATGGAAGGGCTTGGTTTTTAAAACCTATCGTTATTTGTTGGCCCCTTGGGTGTTCCGCTGCGCCGATGCTATCACTTGCGCTTCGCTCGATTATGTTAAGCATGGGGATATGGCCGGCTTTTACGCCAAGCATGCTGCTAAGTTTGTCCAAGTGCCTTTTGGCGTAGATGCCGATAAATTCCATCCCGGAGAAAATCAGCAGAAGCAAATTTTGTTTGTCGGCGGTCTTGATAAGGCGCATTATTTTAAGGGCTTGGATATTTTACTGGAAGCTTTTGCCGGTTTGTCCGGACCCATGATTGACTATCGCTTGGTTATCGTGGGCCATGGTGATTTGTTGCCGGTCTATCGAGAGATGGCGGTTAAGCTGGGTGTGGCCGAGCGGGTAGACTTCCGCGATCAAGTGAATGATGCTCAGTTGGCTGAAGTCTATCGCGAATCCAGTTTTTTGGTTTTGCCTTCGATCAATCGCAATGAAGCCTTTGGCTTAGTATTGCTGGAGGCGATGGCTTCTGGCCTGCCGGTTATTGCCTCAAACTTGCCCGGAGTGCGCTCGGTCTTCCGCAATGGGCAGCATGGCTATCTGGTGCGCCCCGGCGATACTGATGATCTAGGCAAAAAAATCTGGCAGTTGGCAGCTAATGATCAGCAGTACCAAATGATGCGCACGGCGGCCAGAGAATTGGTTTTAGAGCGTTATACTTGGCAAAAGGCGGCTGAGCGGCTGAATGAATTGTATTTTCGGATTAGGTTTGCGCCGGAGAAACGCTCCTGAATTTATCCCCTGTACTCCAGGGGATCTCATCAAGCAGGACGGTCATCAAATACAGTCAGATATTTAATATGCGATCCTGGCAAAGAAATGAAGTATTATATTTCAGAACATAAAGAGTAGCGTTTTGCGCGTACAAAATAAATATGAAGAAATTCGAAATAATAAATAATCTTGAAAAAATAAATAACAAAGGTAGATTTGACGAACTTTTGAGTTTTATAGGATCTTTATTCGGTGGATATTGGTTCTGGAACATGACTTTGATTAATAAATTAAAATTTCTATTTTACGTCCTCGTTGGCGTTTTGGCAGGTATAGCATTTTTTACTTTATTAGTTAGAATGTTTATTAAATAAGTTTTTTACATCACTATGAGATCTTTATGAATATAGAGATGTGTATTTATAAAAATTTTTTAAAATAAGACGAATATTCATGGTGTGTGAGCGCACATATACGATTTAATTTAATTAGACGTTTTATACTTACTTAGGAGATCTCCGTGTTCACGGAGATAAATACTTGATGAAAATATTCTTCATCCACAATCTATACTTCCCCCAAGAGCGGGGTGGCGCCGAAAAATATGTGCGGCGTCTGGCGTCTGAAGCAACAGCAGCCGGACATCAGGCGCTTATTATCACCACTGCCGAGGCAGACCGGCAATGGGAGGTTGATGGCCTGCCGGTTTTCGGTTTGGCTAGCGATTTTGCGGCGATTGGCGATCGGCCGATGCTGAGGCGTTATGTTTGGCAGTTGGCAAATCTGAGAGGCAAGCGACGAGCGGAAAAATTGCAACAGATTTTGGCGCGTGAGCAGCCTGATTTGGTTGTAACTTGCAATATGATTGGTCTGGGTATGGCTTGCTTAGAGATTGCGGCCAAGTATCGTCATGTCCATATCTTACATGATGTGCAATTGCTATACCCTAGCGGGCTGGTGCAGTTTGGTTTAGAGCGCCGAGTGGATGCTTGGATTTTTAAAATATATCGCGCTTGGTTGCGTCCTAGTTTAGCTAAGGTAAAAAAAGTTGTTTCGCCGTCATTGTGGTTGTTGGATTGGCATCGTCAGCGCGGTCTATTTGCCAAGGCGGAGTGTAAGGTCTTAGCCAATCCACAGCCGAATCTAAAGGCTGGCGTGCGACCTGCGATAAGGGCAGATAGACCATTTCGCTTGTTATTCGTAGGACAATTAGAAAAACACAAAGGTCTAAAGGTTCTAGTTGAGGCATATCGCTTGCTGGATAAACAAAAGTTCACGCTAACTATTGCCGGAGATGGATCTTTGGCTAAATGGCTATCGGAACAGACCTTTGAGGGCTTGACTGTTTTGGGCCGGCAGACTTCCGAAGAAGTCAGCAATCTGATGTCTAGATCTGATTGTTTGATTGTGCCTAGTTTGGTTTGGGAAAACGCGCCTTTGGTATTAAGCGAGGCATTAGCTTGCGGCTTGCCAGCTATTGGCAGTGATTTTGGCGGCATCGCCGAGATGATTGATGATGACGAGCTACGATTCATGCCAGGGGATGCAATCAGTCTAGCGGATAAAATAAAACGGCTTGCCCGCCAGACGGAGTCGTCGAGGCAGGCCAGCCGTTCTAATCTTGCGTCTGAACCGAAAGCTATTTGGGGAGCCACGGATTATTTAAAGGCGCTATTGGCGTTTGCATTTGATGTTGATAAATAAAGATAACGCTGCCGTCTCGCTGCTCAACGCGATCGGCGTCCACGCGGGCTAAACGGCCAATTTTGTCCGAACCCCACCAATAATTATTGACTACATAATAGACGCGGTTGACGCCCGCTAGCTCCATCGCCCGTTCGGCAATCGCCCGTTCGGGTTTTTTGTTCATCGCCAAGAAAAATTGGTAGAGCGGGCCGCCGGTTGGTATCGGATAATAGAACAAATCATTTTGGTAATATTTGGCAAAGCCGAATTGTTTGAGCGAGGCTGCGCTAACTTGCTGGTTGGCTAATACGATATAGTCGGTGTTTCGGGCATCTTGGTTGATCCAGTTAACTGTATCGATATCTTGCTGGCTGACCGAAAATCCGCGGCTATTCTGCCAGTTGTCTTGGCGCGGATAAGCCAGATATAGGTTGCAACCGATAAGCGCTAGGGCCAGCAAGCCCCAACCCAGCTTGAGCCAGTCGGTGTTTTTAAGCAGCTGCCAGCGTTTGGCAAATTCATAGAAAAGGATAATGGCGAGCGGCGCTGCAGTAATGCCGGCCATGGTCAAGAGGCGGGCAGCATAATTGCCGCGTTCGTAATCGATTAAATAGCCGAAGCTGAGAGCATTAGTAAAGATATAGGCAAGCAGCAAGGCGGCGGCTTGGCTGGCTAGGATTAAATAAGCCGGCCAATCGACGCGGCGTCCTTTGGAAGCCAGAAAGAATAGACCGGCTAAGGCAAGCAACCCGAGCAGCCAGCCGTTGTTAAAGCCTGCCAGATAGACAAAGTTGAGCAGCCAGTTTTCTTGGTTGGGCAAGATGGGATAGCTGATAGAAAAGCTGGAGCTGAGATTGGCCATAAATTGGATCCAACTAAAATGATCGCGTTCTAGCCAGTAAAAGGCCAGGGGGATTATAGTGGCGGTGGAGGCAAAGATGGCGGCATAAAAAGGTTCGCTGTTTTTGAGTTTAGTCTGGCGCAGCCAAAAGGCTACAACGGTTAATAGTGCAGGAAGGCCGGCAATCGGTTGAACAACCAAAGCGGCCAAGGCGGCTAGAAAGGCCAAAAACCATTCATCTTTTTTGGCAGCAGTCATAGCAAGGAGTAAGGAGACGGCAGCTAAGACAAAGGCTAGATTTTGGGGCGTAGTTATGGTTAAGGCGGAAAAACCTAAAGCCAAGACAGTTAAGGAGATAAGCCTGAATGATCGGACATCGGCAAACATCTTGCCGGCGGCATTCTCTAGGGCTGATGGTAAGAGCCAAGCGGCGGTTAGAGGCACCAGCAGAGCGTCGGCAAGGGCAATGGGAATAAAAAATAATTTGTTTGCCAGCACTTCCAAGGCGTATTGGCCCGCGTAGTAGAGAGTCTTGGGTGAGACGAAGCCGTGTTCGGCGATATAGCGGGCGGCAGCTTGGTGGATAAAGGGGTCAAAGCCTTGGCCCAAGCGGTAGACGATGATAGCGACGGAAAAAGAAAAAAGGTAATGCAGCTTGACTTGGGTCCGCCAAGCCCAGCTGCCACGCCAAGCGGCGCGCGCTACCAAAGCGGTGGCCGCCAGGTAAAGAGGGAAAAAATAGCCGGAAACTTGTTGCCAAGGCGAGATGATGCTGGCGCTGGTCTGCCCGCGATATAATAACCATAATCCGCCAGTCCAGAGGATTAGTAAGAGCAAAAGATATTGGCGTTCGGCTTTGGGCGGCCAACTGAATTTTGGTTTTTCGGGGTGCCAATCGAATTTGACGGCAAAAAGCCAAATAAGGCCCAAGATTAGGGCTAGGCTGATTAAGATGCCACCCCAATTTAGCCGATAGGCCAGGTAAACAGCCCCGCCGATGATAATCGTCAGATAAAAGAGGCTTTGGCCCAGTTTTTGGTTGTTAGTTTCTTCCGTATTCATAATTTGGACATTATAGCTATTTTAAGCCAAATGTAAAGAATAGGCCTAATCTATTGAGTGGGACTTTTGCTAGGCGCGGCTAGCCGTGGTATAATATGATAAGTTCGTCCAACTATAATATAAATATTAAAACAATGAGATCTATCAAATTTTTAGTGATAAGCCTGGCCACCGCAGGTTTGTTTTTGTTTGGTTCAGCGGCAAGAGCAGCCGACGATACTATCATAGCGGTTTATGATCAGACAAAGCAGTTTACTTTGTATACGATCAGCGAGACGTCCAAGGTAATTGTCTTGCCGACGCCGACTAAGCCGGTGTATGGCGAAGTTAAATCGCCCGATGCCGATACTGTAAATGTTATGAGCGGCAAAGACGTCAAGATTTTAACCAGCCTAGAATTCAAGGCTTGGTTGAGTGCCAATAACCGCAGCGCCGTCGATTTTAATATCAAAGATGTTGATTCTTTGTATAATCAGAATTGGTACTTTACTGTTATTACAGATAAAAGCGCAATCAACGGAGCCAATGCATTTTTACAGAAAGCGCAGGCGATTGACGCCAGTATTTCTAAGGATAATATCGTAGTGAAGCTGAGCGATGTTTTGGTTAACCTGTATTTGACCAAGGACTACGACACCTATCAGAAATGGCGCGGGTTTTTTCAAGAATTATTAAGCGCTCCGTTAATCGCAAATGATTTGTATACCAGCGCTAGATTAAAAACAGTTTTAGCCGGGACCGCGTTGCCCGTGTCGCAAACAGATTTTTTAGCGGCGTTACAGGGCACGGCTAAGCAATTCCAGATTCCTGCTGCTACCACCGAACAGAATCTGGCCGATGCCAAGGCGGAAATACAGGTTTATTTGACTCTGGCTATTTTTAATGAGGACCAAGCTAATCAGCTGGGCAGGTTTATTGCTTCGGGCGTGACAGGCTACAGCTCCGAGCTTAGCTTGAATGATTTGAATAAGATGTTCGTCGATCAGATTTATCAAGCGGCTGAAGCAGATAATTTTGTCGCTTTCAGAAAGCTGTATCTGCCGATGACGGCTGTAGCGAGAAGTTTTAGCCCAAAATATTGGGGTGACAATGACTTTAAAAACGCTTTTACTGATGCTAAAGACCAGGCCAATGGCCAAACTCTGGAGCAATTCGAACAGGACCTGATGTCGTCTATGAGCATCGAGTCGATGGCACAGGCTATTTTGGATAGTTATAATCTTATTATCCGGAACTCATCAAATTATTTATTTTTCCGTTTGGATTTTATTACCGACAAGCCGGTCTATAATTATAACGGCGATGCGGATTTTATGATTGACGCTAAAAATTATTATCAAGGCGAAGACAAGCTGATAGGAGAATATAAAAGTACCTTTGATTATGCCGAAGGGTTTAAGCTTATGAATCCTGACTTGAAAGACATAATCACCGGCTATGTATGGTCAGGCTTTTCCGGTAGCCCGTTTTTTAAATCGCCGTATTTATTTATTCCGCTTGATACAAAAACTGTTTCCGATTTATCCGCCAAAGAGAGAGACGGACGTCGCGTTAGTAATGTCAAGCAAATTATGATTGCTTTAGAAATGTATTACAATGATGCCGGGAGATATCCGGAGAGTATTAAGACAAGCGGCCCTATAGCATATAATGGCGTTACTTTTATAGCAAAGGTGCCGGCTAATCCTACTCCGGGCGGTAAGGAATATACGTATCAAGTCTGCGGTAATGGCGAGACTTATCGCCTGGCTTATGCTACAGAAGGAGAGACCGGCAATTTAAAAGCGGGGACGCATATCGGCACTCCTGCCAGTATAGACGACCATAAATTGGCAGAATGTAAAACCAAAAATTATTTGCCCGAAAAACCAAAAACCGCCTCATGCGTGGATAGCGATGGCGGGAAAAATATTTATGTGAAAGGTTCAGCTCTCGTGCCTCTGGCCAACGGCGGATCGGACGAAATTTTCGATGTCTGTTACGGTCAGCAAGTATTAGAAAACTATTGCGACGGGTCGACAGCTAAGAGCGAAAAAATTGCTTGCCCAAGCGGCTGTAATGACGGCGCTTGCATTAAAACTTGTGATGATACTGATGGCGGCAGAAATTATTTTAAAGCTGGGGCCGTCGGTCTTTTGGTTAATGGTAGCGCTACGACATATTGGGACTATTGCGATGGCCAGAGTATAGTAGAAAATTATTGTTCGGGATCAGAGGCTAAAAAAGAAACAGTAAAGTGTGTAAATGGCTGCCGTGATAGTGTTTGCTTGCCGGCAGCAGCGCCAAAAAGTTTTTCTGAAAAAAATGCCGGCAAGATATTTTTGCAGGTCGAGAGCAAAGGCGAGGCTTGGTATATCAATCCCAAGGATCTCAAACGTTATTATCTCAAGGATGGCGAAGCGGCCTATCAGGCCTTGCGCCAATTAAGCGTCGGCATCAGCAATGCTAATCTGGCCAGGATTCCGGTCGGCTTGGATAGCCGCTTTGCGGGCGCCGATGACGACGCTGACGGTGTGGATAACCAGACCGAAGCGGCCTTGGGCACCGATCCGCAAAAAGCGGATAGCGACGGCGACGGCTATAGCGATAGCCAAGAATTGAAAAATAATTTCAATCCGATCGGCGCTGGCAGTATGCCAGTCGATAACATCTTCGCTTCCAAAATGGAAGGCAAGATACTGTTGCAAGTCGAGAGCAAGGGAGAAGCTTGGTATGTGTATCAAGGAAAACGTTATTATTTGGCTGATGGCGCGGCAGCATATAAAATCATGCGTTACTTATCAACCGGTGTTACGAATCTGAATTTGGAAAAAGTGCCGGCGGCAGAGTTGGCCGCTCCGGCGCAATAAAAATTATTAAAAAGTACAACAGCAAAAATAATTATCGGCAAAACATTTTCATACTTTTTAATTTGTGCTATAATGCAGATAGTGAATGAATTAATTCATTCAAAATAATAAATAATCTATGCCTATCAAAAAGGGAGGTAAGAGACCCGCTGCCAAAAAAGCGGCTCCGAAAAAAGCGGCAAAAAAGGTTGCCGTCAAGAAAGTAGTGAAGAAAGCAGCCCCTAAGAAAGCTGTGAAGAAAGCAGCTCCTAAGAAAGCTGTAAAGAAAGCGGCTCCTAAGAAGAAGGTCGCTCACAAGAAAACTGCCAAGAAGAAATAAGAAAAACCTCCGGCGTTAAGTCGGAGGTTTTTTTATTTTGCTTTTATTTTAGCAAATATTTTGCTTGCGTCAGCGAGGCAGGGCTAACTCGGTGGCAATTTTTTGCTCAAGGATGTTGATGATGGCAGTGGCGCCAAGGCGGATTTCTTCCAGGAGATTTCCTGAGAAATGAATTTTCAAATTTATTTTACTGGACGATTTACGGATTTTTTTTTCAACAATAATGATATTTAATTGTCTTAAATCATAAGCTGTTTCTAGCTCAATCGGTTGTTCTAGAATTTGTTTCAGAGCGTCGATATGTTCGCGCCGGGCTGTGGATATCTCTGATATTAAAAAACCGCGATTGCTGAGATTAAATGATTCATGCCTAATGATTAGACAGAGAGATCCGTCGTCGTAATGAAATTCATGGGTGATGGTTTTCAAGTATCCTCCGAGTTTTATAATTAAAAGAACAAGAGTTGATTATTGCATATATTTTCATTCTTGTCAATGTGTTTTGAGCTTGGGGAAAAATAAAAAACCAGCAATTGCGTATCAATCGTACGGGCTGACTAGGCAATTTGATCGATATGCGATATTATGTAAGCTATGATGAAGCTTATTAAACGAATTAAAGTTTCGCTCAAGCGCTTGTTTTCTATCAAAGATACGCCGTCAAATTTAGCCGGCGGAGCCGCGGTCGGTTTATTTTTTGCTATTATGCCCGGAGAGGGGGTTTTTACTTCCTTGATTATAGCGACGCTGTTCAAATTAAATCGCATGACGACTCTGATATCAGTGGGCGCAACCAATACTTGGAGCACCTTGGCATTAGCTCCACTGGCAGCGATTATTGGAGCGAGAATCTTCCATCTGGATGCTGCCGGCATTATCAATGATTTTCAGGCGGTTTACGCCAGCCGCCAATGGCTAGATATCAGCCGCCTGCTAATCTTTGAGCTGGCATGGCCGTTGTTGGTAGGATTTTTAGCGGTTAGCGCGGCATGCTCTCTTATGTGTTATTTGGTGGTTTATACCTTAGCCAATAAAAGAAATAATTAATATTATGATTATATGACAAAAATTTTTGCTTTGTTTGCTTGTTCGACTTTTCTATTAGCCGGCTGCGGGGCTGTTCCGGCGGTTGTGCCCACTACTTCACCAAGCGCTGCTCCTGGTTCTGCAAGCAGCGGCAGCTACACTGCGGCTGATGTCGCGAAGCATGCCAGCGCTGCTGATTGCTGGCAGATTATCGATGCTAAGGTCTATAACGTAACGAGCTATATTGATTCTCATCCGGGCGGTCCGGCTATCATCAAGGGCTGCGGCGTAGATGCTTCGTCTTTGTTCCATAGCGTGGGCAAGCATGCCAGCGCGGCAACTGCCGCTGCCATGGCTACCTACTATATCGGAACATTAAAGTAACTTCTTTTAGCAACAACAGCCTGGTTAACGGGCTGTTGTTTTGTTTAGCTCGCCTGGCCTTTGGGCATAAAGAATTATCCTTGCTTTTTTTATACAATTGTATTATGATATCGCCAGTTCATTAATTAAATCAAGGAGTAGAAATGAGTCTTGTTGATACAATTTTTTTTTGGCTCGTCACTTATCCGATGTGCGTATTTTTGGGGACTTTGTTCCGAATCGGAGAATGGTGCGGGGGCGTTGAGATCAGGGGCAAAGACAGGATTCCGAGCGACAAAAAAGGTTTGATTGTCATATGCAACCATCCTTCTTTGTGGGAGCCGATTTTACTCGGGTACCTTTTCTATCCCAATTTTGTGCGCCATCCGAGCCAATTGCCTTTAGGCACTCCCGACGGCAATAACTATTACAAAAAATTGCGTTGGCTGTTTTTGCGGCCGATATTCCTGCCGATTGATCGGGGGAAAGTTGGAGATGTTTCTTCTTTTCGCAGGATGAGAGACGCTATTAAGAGCGGACGAAGCGTAATGGTTTTCCCGGAAGGCGGGCGGACATTCAAAGGTGATTCTTTTGCCGTTGCTCAATCAGGCAAAAAGATCCGCCAGTTTAAAAGAGGCATAGCGATGATAGCTCTCAATCTAGGCGCGCCGGTGTTGCCGGTGTGGGTAGAGAATACTGATAAAGTAGTGCCGCAAGGCAAGATTGTCCCTCGTATTTGGCGCAAATCGATTATTAAGGTCGGACAGTTGATTGAGACGAAAGATTTGGATATTTCTTCGGAAGAATTTAATAGTCGGCTAATGGCAGTATTATTAGCCTTGGCTGACGAATAGCGGAATTTATTTCCGCTATTTTTTTGTGCTATACTAAATTGATAAAATTATTCTATGCGCTTGGTCCGCAGCCGAAATCTTTTAATCGCTTCTATTATCCCTGCCTTGTGGCTAGGCTGGTATTGGTTACGGCCAAGTTTGCCGCCGCGGCCGATGTCGATTGATATTGATAGCTGTACTGTTAGCCGGGTGATAGACGGTGATACTTTGGATGCTGATTGCGCCGGCAAAATCACACGCGTGCGTATGATCGGCGTCGATACGCCCGAAGTGGTTGATCCGCGCAAAACGGTGCAATGTTTCGGCCAAGAGGCGAGCGCCTTTAGCAAAAAACAATTGTCCGGGCAAAAAGTGAAGTTGGAAGCTGATTCGACTCAGGATGATAAGGACGTTTATGGACGATTATTGAGATATATTAGATTGCCTGATGGACGGCTATTTAACCTGCAATTGATTGAAGACGGCTACGCCTTTGAATATACTTATCGGATTCCTTATCGATATCAAGCGCAGTTCAAAGAAGCTGAGCAGCAAGCGCGTATTAAAAAGATTGGCTTGTGGGCCGATAGCGCTTGCGCGGGACAGCATGGCTCGATTGCGCCTGTTGTTACGGCGGCCTCTTCGACAAGCTCGGGACAGGATAATGACAGGGCGATGGCAATCAAGAAAAGCCGCAGCAATATTTGCCATCAGCCGGGCAGCGCCAGCTACGAGCAGACTAAGGTTTTTACACCTTATACCAGTATAAACGACTGCCTTAAATCCGGCGGCCGCATGCCTAAAAATAAATAAACAGAATTTATGACAAAGGAAAAAAAGATTAAGATGTTGATTGCGGGGACGATCCTGATTGATGTGATCGGCTTCGGCATTGTTATACCATTGTTGCCTTTTTATGTGCGCCAATTTTCGGTGTCGCCTTTGGCGGTGACTTTGCTATTCTCTGTTTATTCTTTATGCTCATTTTTTAGCGCGCCGTTTTTGGGGGCGCTATCGGATAAATACGGCCGGCGGCCGGTCTTGATTGCCAGCATAGTCTCTACAGCTATCGGCTGGCTGGTATTCGCTTTAGCCAATAGCCTGTGGCTCTTATTTCTCGGCCGGATTATCGATGGTTTGGCGGCCGGCAATTTCTCTACGGCTCAGTCAGCTTTATCCGATTTGGCCAAGGATGAAAAAGAGCGGGCGGTAAACCTGGGACTGGCTGGCGCGTTGTTCGGCATCGGTTTTATCCTTGGTCCGTTGTTGGGCGGCTTGCTTGGTTTGATCTCGGCTCGTTTTGTTTTCTTCTTTGTAGCGGCGTTAGCATCGGCTAATGCCCTGTGGGCTTGGCGCGCTTTGCCGGAAACGAATAGCCATCTGCACGCGCAGGCTAAAATCAGTTTTAATCCATTTTTACCGCTTAAGAAGGCAATACTGGATCATAAAATCCGTCCAGCCTATGGAGTTTGGTTTTTGTTTTCGTTGGCTGCCGCCAGCCAGCAATCGGTTTTTGCTCTATATATGGGCAAGATATTCAGCTTTAACCAAACGGGCGTCGGCTTGATTATGACTGGCATCGGCGTGGTAATAGTCTTTAATCAAGGCTTTGGGCTTAAGAAGTTCTGGTTGAAGCGTTTTAGCCAAGGCTTATTACGCCTGGGCGCGCCATTATTTTTCGGCCTTAGCTTGTTGATGTTGGCAACCCAGTCATTGTGGATATATTTGGCCGGCTTGTTTGTCGGAAGCTTCGCCCAATCAATCTTGCGAGTGACTGTCACAAGCGAGGCGGTCAGCGCCGCTGATCCGAAGCGCCGAGGCGAGGTGATGGGCATTATGACTTCGCTTAATTCTCTCGGTATGATTATCGGCCCGCTGATTGCCGGCGCCGCTTTTGTGGCGCATGACATGCTCGCCTATTATTTGGGCGCTGTTTGCATGTTAATCGCTTTCTTGATTGCCTGGGGTGATAGCCAGCGCCGTCAGCCGATTGCCTCAACCGATATCCCGATGCCAGACACAATTTGAGTATTTCCCTGTGGAATGTTATAATTAGCTCACTTAATTAAATAGCAATCATTATGACAAAGAAAAAAATCGTCTTCGCGGCAATTGTCTTGTTTTTTTGTTCGTTGTCGGCCCACGCGCAGTCTACAGGCCAAGGCGGCAGCTTGAACATTAACGACTTGCCGGATCCAAAGCTTAATCGGGCGGTGGTTAAGGTAAAAGTTTATGCAATCACGGCCAGCAACGCGCTGGAGAACCTAGGCTATGGCTCTGGTGTGATCATCGATGACAAGGGTACAATCCTGACTAATTACCATGTGGCCGTGTCAGAACGCGATTATGACAACAAACCTCGTGTGATGGGCTATGAAATCTGTTTGAATGAAGAGGTTAGCCAAGAGCCTGATTGCAGTTATGGCGCATCGTATATTGCCGGAGACAAAGAGTTGGATTTGGCTTTATTGAAAATTGTGCCTTTGCCAGGCGGCAAGGCTGTCCCTGCGCTGAAGGTAATGCCGATTGCTGAGGGCGACGGCGTCCAAGCCAATGACGAAGTAGTTGCTCTGGGTTATCCGGCTATCGGCGGAGACAATATGACCGTGACACGCGGTATTATTTCCGGCAAGCAGGATAAATACGGTAAGAAATGGATCAAGTCTGATGCTATGATGTCCTTTGGCAATTCCGGCGGAGCGGCCGTCAATCGCAAAGGCGAATTGGTAGGCGTTACCAGCGCCGGGCATTCTGATATGTTGGGCAGTTTGGGTTATATTATAAATGCCGCTTCTATCACTCCTTGGATCAAGGCAAACGGCGGCAAGACTCCTGTGCCTAGCGCTTTGGCTGATCGAGTGGCCAAGTTTGCTGCTCAAGAAAAATTGCTGGAAACTTCCAATGTCTTTACCAGTGAAAAGAATTCTTTCCGTATTACCAAGCCGGCAGATTGGCAGTTTGATTATACTTATGAAAACGGACTGGATATTCTAAAGAAAGAAGATCGTGAGGCCGGCCGGATCAGTATCTCGGTTATGACTTTTGCTTTTCCGATTACCTCGGCCAATTTTAACAAGATGGTTGACACCAGCATGGCGGTAGACGATCCCTTTTACCAAGTGCAGAGCAATGATCCGGTTGTTGTTAAAAGCGGTGAAGCCCGCCGCATTGCTACTTCCGGCACCAGCGGCGATACCAATACTTATATTTTTTCCCATGCCAATAATTATTTGCTGCAAATCAGTTATGATTATGGCTCTAACGATCGTGACGAAAAGATTGTCGAGCAGATTATCAGCAGTTTGGAAATCATCAATCCGGCTAAGCCGTTTGCGCCGGTTACGACCTTTAAGAGCGATAACGGGGTTTATAATTATGTAGTTAAGCCTGTGAGCGGCTGGGGTTTGCGGACCTACGCGGGCGATGAGCCGGCAGGTTTTGCCATGAACTCGACCGGCGGCAACTTTTTGATTACGGCAGAATTTTCCAAAGAAGATTCCAAGGCAGCCAAGTTGACCAACGATCAAAAGCTGAAGAATCAGCGTAAGCAGCTGGATGCGGCCAAGGGGCAGATGAAAGACATGGGCGTGACAGTCAGCTATAAGGATAGCGCCACATGCGCCATTACTGACAAACACAAGGGCACTTATGCCGAGATTCTGATGAAAAAAGACGGCAAGACATACTTGGTAATGGAATATTCGATTAGGACCCAGGGCAAAGTGCTGTCGTTGAGCAGCCTGGCGCTCAATAGCCGCGGTACCAATATAACCAAGACGCGCGCCGAGCTCGATAAAGCTTTGTCCGGCTTGACAATCGAAGGCAGCAAGTTCAAAGGCGGCTGCAGCGCCAAGTAAAAACTAATCCGCCAGCTGGCGGAGAAAATGTAAAAGGAACAAAAAAGAGGCTTCAGTCGAAGCTTCTTTTTGATAAGATTATCAATCATCTTTCACTGCAGTAAACTAGTTTACTGCAGTGAAAGATAAAGATTGTTAGGGGTGTAGGTTATTAGGTAGAAATGTTATTCTTCGCCTTGGAGCAGTATACTAGTATACTGCTCCAAGGCGAAGAATTGTTGCAGTTTAATTGATTATAATTATTAAAATTTGTATTGACTAGATAAAAAATAAAAGAAGCTTCGACTGAAGCTTCTTTTATTTTATTCCTTTTACATTTTTACTTTTAGCTTTTACTTCTGTACCCCTCCGCCCCAGCGCTGGTCGGCGGCGGCTACTATTTCGGCGGCTTGGCCTTGGGTCAGGGGAGCGTTCAGATTAGGCTTGCCGGAGAGTTCTAGCTTAACGGCCAGATCAGCCGGTGCGCCGCCTACGCCATAGGTGTTAGCGGTAAGCGTTAGTGCGTCTTTGAGGGTTAGGCTGCCGCTGCCCAGATTGACATTGCCGGCGTCTTGGGCGTTTTGTAGCATCTTTCCCAAGTCTTGCTTGGTCATCTTTTTGCTCAGATCAATATTGCCTTTGGCATCGGCTTTGAGCGCGCCATCATCGACCAGGTATTTAACGTCGGCATAAGCCGGATTGTTGTTGTCGATGTTTTTGGCAGGGATGGTGCCATCTTTGAATTTGGCCGTATTGTCTTGGGTTTCGGCTGTTTTGATTTCTGTTTCTAAGGTTTGGGCGTAAGCCTTGATTAGCGTTGGATCTTTGAGATCGCCGGCCTGAACCTTGTTATTGAAGTCCGCCACTTTGGCTTGCAGCTCGGCAGCGGTGTCGGGCTGAAAGTTGTAGCTTTTGATTTGGTCTTTGATAAAGGCCAGTGATTTGAAAGTGTCGGTGCTAACGCCGGAAATCTTTTTGATGACGGCGATGGTTTTGTCGGCGCCTTGCGATTCGGCCAGCAAGCCTGTCTTGCCTTCCATAAATTTGGCCTGTTCTTCGGGTGAAAGCAGGGGCATGACATCGGCCATCACGTTGTCGATAAATTGCTTGTCCGATTGACGGCTGGCGGCAATCTGGTCAAAGAGAGCCGGATCAAAGTTTAACATCGAATTGTTGAGATCCTGGCGGTCTTGCGGTGAGGCAGACTTCATCATGTCGGTAATCTGTTTCTGTTTATCAGCTGAGACCAGGCTGAGGTCAGGTTTCTGTCCGCTAGTCAGCGCCTTGTCCAGGGCGGCCTTTTCGCTGGCGCTGAGAGCCAAACCGGAATCCTTGGCTATGTTGGCAAGGGAAATCATGGATTCGGTTACGCCATCCAATTCTTGCCCGGCTTCGATGTATTTGCCGGCGTTGTATTGGCTGCGAGCTTTAGCAACCTGGTCTTGGGCTTGCTTCAAGACGGCTTCGGCTTGGGTTGTAGATTTGCCGGCGGCTTTGAGCGAATTGATCAGGCTGCTTAAATCTTTGAGGCCTGGCTCCAGCTGCGCCAAAGATGCGGTGATTAAGTTTTTGGCTCGTTCATTGGCAGTGCCGCGGATTATCTTGTCTACCGCATCACCGGTATGCAATTGATCGGCCATTGTCATGTATTGCATGAATTGATCAAGGTTGCCTGCGTTAAAGGCGGCCTCGGCTTGATCAATAATCGGTTTAAGCTGTCCAAGGAGAGCTGTCAGTTCGGCAGTATCCATGCCGTAGATTTGAGCTTGCTTGATTGTTAATTCAAGCGCCTTGACGCCATTCTTGCCTTCTTGCAGTAGGGATTGCTGTCGGCTTTTGGGCATGACTTGTTCTTTGAAGGCGGCAAAATATTCTTGGAGCTTTAAGTCTTTTAACTCCTTTAGTTTGGCGGCTGACTCTTTGATTTTGCCCGCGTCAAACAGATCTTTGGCTTGTTTGTAATAATCTTGGGCTTTGGCAAAGTTAGCCTTAGCTTCGTCGCTGATGGCAACGCCTTTGGCCGCGGCTTGAGCCATGCCTTTTTCACCGGCTGCCAGTTCTTGGCCGATGCGGTCGATAATCGGACCGAGTTTGGAGGCGGGGATGCGATCCATCATATTGCCAGCGTCCATAGCGGAGGCATCGGGAGCTGATTTGCGCAGTTCGGCCATGATAGCCATGGCGCCTTTTTTGTCACCGGCCTTGAGCGAGCTATCAGCTTTGTCCAGTTGGGCCAAGGCGGCATTGATTTGGGCTTGTGCCTCGGTTTGGGAAGCCGGGTCATCGATTTGGCTGGTTTGAGCCAGCGCGTCTTTCATCTTTTTGCGGATGTCATTGATAAGGTCGCTGGTGATGCCTAATTTGTCCAACTCTTCCGGCGTCGGAGGCTTAGGCATGGCGCCCAGTAGTTTGCCGGCTTCTTGGACATTGCCTGCGTCCATGGCAGCTTTGGCTTGGTTGTATATTTCGCGAGCTTTCTTGATAGAAGCTGTTTGTTTGTCCGCACCTGGTACTTGGCCGTCGGCCAGGTCTTTGGTCTGGTCTTCGGCTTGCGTTAAGCCTTCGTTGATTTTTTCCAAAGCGGCGGAGATTTGTTCTTTGGCCTTAGCTAAGGCTTCGGGTGGAATTTTGCCTTGCATACCAGCCGGTACTTCGCCGCCTTGCATCATTTTTTGCACATCCTCGGCGCTGGGAGCGCCTTGAGGCAATTGTCCTTTGGCGGCGTCTAGAGCGGCTTGCGATTGAGCGATAGCGCTTTGGCAAGCGTTCATGACTTCTGGTGTGGGATTAGCGTCGGTGTATTGGCAAAAAACTTTGCCGTCAGCTCCGGCTTGCATGGTATAGCCTTGGCCGGTGCCCAGCTGGGTGCCTGCAGACGGTCCGGCATTTTGCTGTGCTTGTTGCTGGGCTTGCTGTTGCCCTTGTTCGATCATCTTTTGAATTTCTTCTTGGCTGGGCGGGCCCATTTGAGATCCGGACGGCGGTCCATACTGTGAGCCAGAAGGCGGACCCATTTGGGTGCCTGGGGGCGGGCCGTACTGCGCTGAGGTACCAGCAGCAATCAGCCCGGTAGCCGCAAGAGCAGCTAACCACGCGAGATGTTTGTTCTGCATAGTTGTTTATTGCGGCAAAGCCGCTTAATATAATGTAAAAGCTAAAAGCGAAAATGTCGCCGTAGGAATATTCGTTCTGCCATTCCATGAGTACATGGAACCTTGGCAGCTTTCGTATAAAAACTAAGGTAGCTTCTCTTTTATTATACAACAAAAATGATGAGTTGACAATTATTATTAGACAATAAAAAGTATTAAATAATTAAAATAAAATACATGTCCGGCTTGTCCCGAGCTTGCCCCGGGAAGGACGCGATAACTTTTACATTTTCGCTTTTTGCTTTTAGCTACTATATTTTTTTACCTTTCCCAATTGCAATCTCGCCCGAGCCCCTCTATAATGTATTGATATGAAAACATTAATCATTATTCCTACCTATAATGAACGGCAAGTCTTGCCGCAATTGTTGTTGGCGCTTGAGGCTAGCGGCGTAGAAGCTGACCTGCTATTTGTTGATGACAATAGCCCGGATGGCAGCGCTGAGCTGATAGCCGATTGGCAAGCAACTAAGCCATTTATCCATTTGCTCAGTAGAAGCGGTAAATTAGGGCTAGGTAGCGCTTATTTGGCTGGTTTTGCTTGGGGGCTGGAACATGGCTATGAGGCGCTGGTGCAAATGGATGCTGATTTGTCGCATCATCCCGAATATTTGCCCCTGATGTTGGCAAAGCTGGAAGAAGGCGGTTTGGTGGTTGGCTCGCGCTATACCGAGGGTGGGGGAGTGGAAAACTGGCCTTTGTCCCGCCAGTTGGTCAGCCGCGGAGGCAGTTTGTATGCCCGCACTATCCTGGGCCTCAAGACGCGTGATCTAACCGGCGGCTTTAATGCTTGGCATCATCAGGCTCTGCGTAATATTGATTTGGCCAAGATTAAGTCAAATGGATATAGCTTCCAGATAGAAATGAAGCATCAAGCGCAACAAACCGGTGCCAAGGTAATAGAGGTGCCGATTATCTTTCGTGAACGCGCCAGCGGCCAGTCCAAGATGAGTAAAAGGATTTTTCTGGAAGCAATGTGGCGGGTATGGCTAATGTTGCTGGATAGCCGCCGTTTCCGGCCAATGAAAAAATTTATCAAGTTTTGCCTGGTGGGAGTCATCGGGCTGTCAATCGATCTGGGGTCGCTCGTCATCATGGTTGAGTATTTGCATTGGAATCTCTATGCGGCCAATCTGATTAGCTTTGTCTTGGCCTTGACTAATAATTTTTATCTTAACAAATATTGGACCTTTCGCGATCAGAACGCCGCTATATTGGTGCAATATGTTAAATTTGCAATCATCTCATTAATCGGCCTTGGTTTGAATTTTTTGATACTATATTTATTGGTTGATTTGGCGCATCTGTGGTATGTCTATGCCAAGCTGATTATTGCGGTGGTGGTCGCTTTTTGGAATTTTGGAGCGAATCATTGGTGGACCTTTAAAGTCCAGGGGGTTGTTGAAAACTCCGCTTCTGGCTCCTGTAAGCAAAGCCAATAAAATCAGCCTGTCCTGTCAGTCGACGGACGCCCAAGCGCGGACTGTAAGTAAAAATCGCCAATTATAGGCAAAAAAGACATATTTACTACAGTTCACGTGCGCTCGCTTCTTAAACCCCTATAACTATTGACCTTTGACTAGGCAGAGTATTTGTTCTCGTGTATAATTAATAAATAAGTGCATTATATAAGCACATAATAATCAACGCCAGCCGGGCTTGCCCGCAGCGGCGACAATAAAAACTATGGCTAAGATGACCAAGTCTCAAATCTTGGAAGCGATGGCTGCTTCCATGAACATCTCCAAGAAAGAAGCTAACAACTACTTCATTGCCTTGACCGAACTGGCTTACCGCGAGGTTAAGAAGAATGGTGAATTTGTGTTGCCAGGCTTCGGCAAGATGGTTAAGACCAAAAGAGCTGCCAGAATGGGCCGCAATCCAGCCACCGGCGCTACTATCCAGATCCCTGCCAAGACTGTTGTCAAATTCCGCTTGGCCAAGGCCGCTAAGGACGCTGTGCTTTAATCCCTAATTTAAGCCAATTTTGCAAAAAGCCTCCATAATGGAGGCTTTTTCTTTGTATTTATACCTGCCGGAGTCTACCCGACTTGCTGGCGGGCTGGTATAAAGCTAAAATAAAACATCGATTTAAGCTGTATTATATAGATAAGCTAAGGCCATAATATATAAAATGGCTAATATTAAGTATTTTTGAAAAGACAAAAAGCGGTCTTTTGGGCTTAAATAATTGACATCATCCAGTGTTTGTGGTAGTTTAGATGTTACTTAGAGCTATTTATAGTTATTATTCAATCAAGATTTTCGGCCTACTGTAACTTTTTAACCTTCTATACGTATCTTTAATTGAACCTAATGTCCAATATTAGTGACAATTCGTTTTTCTCTTCAGACAAGAACCTTTTACTTCGATTAAAGAAGTATAAGGACAAGGAAGCCTTTCTCGAGGCTTACCAGTCTTACGCGGAGGATATCTACCGTTTTTTATACTTCAAAGTAGGCGGAGAAGAGGACGCCCGCGATTTGACTTCGGCTGTCTTTGTAAAGGCCTGGAGTTATGTCCGTGACGGCCGCCTTAAGGATGAGGAGAATTACAAGAGCTTGCGCGCTTTCCTTTATAAGATCGCCCGCAACGAAGCCATCGATTTTTTTCGAGCTAAGAAGGCCGTTACCTTTACCGAGGCCTCTCTGGACGGACAAACAGCCGATATTGCCTCGAGCCAAGACTTGTTAGCTGAGGCTGCTCAAGGCTCCGACAACGAAGCTCTTAAGCGCCATCTGGCTCATCTCAAAAGCGAATATCAGTCAGTTTTGGTCATGTATTATATCAACGAACTTTCCATTTCCGAAATAGCTTCTGCCCTGGGTAAGTCCAAGGGTAATGTCCGTGTGACAGTCTTCCGGTCCCTCAAAGCCCTGCGTGAGCTAATGGAACAAGAATAAAACTTTTAATTCCCGGTGCCTCTAACTTTACCCGCTCGTATTGCTCTGCAATCGTTCGGGCAAGCAAACTTTACAGGCCTTATAAGCTGATTATGAAAGAGAGAGAGATTATCGCCCAACTCAAACAGATGAAAGCCGTCCGCCCCAGCCAACAGTGGTTGCAGGAGCAGGCGGTGGTTTTGCGCGCCCAGGTGTATAGCGGCGTAGAAGAACGCGAGGAGTTGGGTTTTTGGTCCAAATTCGAAATTATGACCGCCAGATTATCTCAGCCTTATGCCATGGTTGCTTTGATTGCTTTGTTTTTCTTAGGTTCCGGTACTGCCGGCTGGGTGGCTGGTCAGAATGCCAAGCCGGGCGAACCTCTGTATATTGCCAAACAGCTTAGCGAAAAGGCGCAGTTTGCCCTCGCTTTTAATGATAAGTCCAAGGCGAAGCTCAATCTGGCTTTTGCCCGTGAGCGCGCCAGCGAAATCCTAGCCATGATCGCCAGCAATCAAAACGGCGATAAGGTTGCCGGTTTGTCCAATGACTTCCACAAGGAATTGTCAGCCGCCATGGCTCGTCTGGAGCGCATCATGCCCCAGTCTAAGGCAACTGTGAGGCCTGTCGAGGTCGCAGCAACCAAGCCAAAGGCGACCGCCAAGGCAGCGCCTGCCAAGGCGGCAGCCAAACCGGCCGTAGCCAAAAACCAAAAAGCGACTACCAGCCAGCCTACCGATCCTGAGTATTTTACCGCCGGCTCCAACAAAGACGGCCTGCGGGTTGATATATCCGCTGTTGATCCAACCGTGCCCAAGGTGGATAACGCGCAAGAAGCGGTCAAAAAGGCCGAGGATTTGTTTAATAATCAGGATTACCAGGGTGCTCAGGATGTCTTGAATCAGGCCAACCAGTTGTTGGATCAGGCTAAGTAATTATGAAGAGCACCTATGCCGAGAGGCTGCTGCCGGAGGAAGCAAAGGATCAATTGATCTATGATGAGCATTTGGTGCGTTACCAATTGGCTCAAAAGTTAGCCGTAGGCAAAGTGGTGCTGGATGTGGCCAGCGGTGAGGGTTATGGCTCGGCCATGCTGGCCAAGACGGCCGCGACTGTTACCGGTGTCGATATCAGCGAAGAAGCGCTGTCTAAGGCTCGCGCTAAGTATGCCCATTTGTCCAATCTGCATTTTGTAGCCGATTCTGCCCAGAGCTTGGCTAAAATCGCCAGCCAATCCATCGATCTTGTCGTGTCCTTTGAAACTATCGAACATTTGCCCGATTATCAGCAGTATTTGATAGCTTTGGCTCGCGTGCTGAAGCCAAACGGTTTGGCCCTTATTAGTACGCCGAACAAAGAGCTGTTCCATGAAGAAAATCCCTTCCATCTAAAGGAATTTAGCAAAAAAGAGTTTGCTGAGGCGCTCAAAGATAAGTTTGCCTTTGTCAAAATCTACGAACAGGCTAACGGCCTGGCTAGCGTCATCAAGACCGAAGGCAAGCAGACCCAGCTGACTATCTCCAGCGGGGGAGCGGCGCAATATTTCATCGCCCTTTGCTCACCCGACGCTCATTGCTTGACCCGTCTGGAAACAGACATTATCAGCTTTAACGCTCTGGCTCACGAACGTCGTGAGAACAACCCAGCCTGGAAGATGATCAACCGCCTTTACAAGATCTATAAAAAAGTGTTTTAACTTGTAACTTTTGTCCTTTTCATTCGTATATTAATATATAAATTGTGCGACTTGTCCCGAACTTGCTTCGGGAAGCACTCAATACTTTTCCATTTATCCGCCAGTTGGCGGATTAGCTTTTACATTACACGATAGTGTAGGTCTGTGAGTATTCCAACCATTGGAGTTCTTGCAGTTCTGCGTTATCGCAGTTCTGGCAGAGTAACAGGTCGACAGCACCGCAAGGGCTGGCTCTCGCCGCCGTCGCTCAACAACGCAATCGTTTGACTATCCTTTTTGAACGTTTGTCGAGCGCGGCCTAAACTAAACTGGTTCGTTTTAGATTAACTTAGCTTTTCTCTGCAGATTTTGCGGGGGAGCGGGATTCCGGTTAATCTAGAAAGAACTAAAGGATTAAAACAATTATGCAAAAATTAAAGAAAATCTTCGCCGTCTCGACGATCATTGCCATGGTTTTAGCTATCATGCCCGTTGCACACGTCAACGCCGCTGCAGCTGATGGTGATGTCATCAAGATGAATGGCGTATCGTCCGTTTACTACCTCAAGGGTGGCAAGCGCTACGTATTTCCTAACGAGGCTACCTATTTTTCATGGTACTCCGATTGGAATGCTGTCAAGACTGTTCCTCAGGATGAGCTTTATGCCTATCCATTGGGCGGTAATGTCACATTGCGTGCCGGAACCAAGCTCGTTAAGATCACAACCAACCCAACCGTTTACGCGGTTGAACCGAACGGCACTTTGCGTTCTATCGTCAGCGAGGCCAACGCCATCGCTCTCTATGGCCCAAACTGGGCTCAGAACGTAGTTGACGTTCCGGATGCTTTCTTCACCAACTATACTACCGGCGCTCCTTTGACTGCTGGTGTTTATCCTGTCGGTACCGTTTTGAATGCCCAAGGCACTCAGGATCTGTATTATTGGGATGGCACAAGCTATCGCAAATTTGCGACCGAAGCCGCTTTCTTGGCCAATGGTTTCAGCTTCAACCAAGTTGTCACCACTGCCAAGGCTATCACCACTGCTGGCACTGCCATCACTGCTGCTGAAGCTGCTTTGACCAACGTTGCTCAGGGTGCCACAACCGGCCAAGGCGGTGCGGTTGTTATTCCTAGCGGTTCCGGTTTGACCGTCGCTGCTGCCACTGATTCCCCAGCTGCTACCAACTTGCCTCTGAATGCCAACAATGTGTCATTCTTGAAGTTCAATTTGACTGCCGCTGCCGATGGCGATATGACTGTCAGCTCTTTAGCCGTTACCAGAACTGGTATCGGTGGCGCTGCTGACTTCAGCAATGTCTATCTTTATGATGGCATGACTCGCTTGACCACTGGTCGCAGTGTCAATTCCAGCACCAACATGGCCACTTTCACTGGCTTGAACTTGGTTGTTCCTAAGGGCACCACCAAGACCATCACTTTGACTGCCGATTTGAGCGGTACCGCTACTTCCGCCGGTCACAATGACGCTTTTGCCATTGTTGCCGCTGGCGATGTTGTTACCACTGGCGGTGTCGTTTCTGGCACTTTCCCATTGAATGGCAATAACATGAGCATTATCTCTCAGAACGTCGGTTCCGTGACTATTGCCAAGACCCAAGCTTTGGCTAATCCTAAGGCTGGTGAAATGGGCGCCAAGGTGGCTGCCTTCACTTTGACCGCCGGTTCTACCGAAGATATCTCTGTCAAGAACATCACTTTGTATCAGATTGGCAACATCTCTGTTTCCAATATGACCAATTTTGTCTTGAAGCAGGGCGGCAATGTTGTCGCTACCGCTACCGGTATCGTCAAGAACAACATCGTTTTGACCTTCACTACTCCTTATAGTATGTTGAAGGGTGATGTGAAGACCTTCGAATTGTATGCTGATGTCAATGGCGCAGCTCGCGCCGGCGATACCAGCAGAATCTACCTGGATAACAACTCCGATCTGTATGCTGTGGGCAAGACCTATGGCTTCGGTGTCGGTGTTACTCGCACTGCCTATGACAACGGTTCCAACGATGGTACTTATGCTTCTTGGGTGTCTGTCGATGCCGGTCAAGTGACCATGGCTTTCCAGGGTCCTGCCGTTATGGATTATGCAATCCAGACCAAGGGCGCTGAACTTTTCCGCTTTACCATCACTTCTCAGAGCAATGTGGAAATCCGCAACACTCGTTTGACCATGGCTGCCGGCGGCACCGTTACCGCTGCTAGCGGTTTATGGAACGCGACTGGTAGTTCTGCCAACTACACCAACATCAAGTTCGTTGATGCTACAACCGGTGCAGTTTTGGCCGGTCCTAAGGATGTTGATTCCACCTCCGATACTTCCCAGGCTTTGGTTTATACCGATACTTGGAATGTCAACGCCGGTCAGACCAGAACCATCAAGGTTTTGGCTGATATTGCCAACTTTACCCCAGCTGCCAACGAAACCATCACGGCTTCTTTGGGCGCTTTCCAGGCCAACGATATCAAGAATCTAGACAACAACTTGTTTGTTGATACCACCACCATTGTTCCGTCCACCGGTATTTCCGGCAACGCCAACAATGTCAAGTCCGGTTCTTTGACCGTGACCCAAGCCGGTACTCCTTCTGTTAACACCTATATCAATGGTGCTAGCGGAACCCCAGGTGCCGCTATGACTGGTATCAACTTGCAAGCCGGTACCGGCAAAGATCTGACCATCACTTCGGTCAAGGTCACTGCTGCTAGCGCTGGCGGCCCTGCTGGCTGCAGCACTCCTGCTACTTGTATTTTGGACTTGAAGTTGTATGACGGCGCCAATCAGGTCGGTGTCACCAGATCTTTGTCTTCCGGTACTGCTACCTTCTCGAACCTTTCTGTTCCAGTAGGCAAGGGTACTACCAAGACTTTGGTCGTGTATGCCGACTTGAATAACGTTTCCGGCTTCACTTCTACCACTTCTACTTTGACTGTTTCTGTGGGCACTGTGTCTACCGACATCACTGCTCAGGATGCTGATGGCAATACGATTGCCGCTGCCGGTACTGTTGCCGGTATTGCTCAATCCATCATCGGTTCCGGTTCCGTGTCTGTCGCTAAGGCTGGTGATCAACCTGGCATCTCTGATGCTCGTTTGGTTGCCGCCGGCGCCACTGATGTGGTCCTAGGCAAATTCAACTTCAGCGCTGTTAACGAAGACTTGAAGTTGAACAAGATCAGAATCAAGGTTGCGGGTACGGCTGCCGGTTCCGGCGCTATCCGTGAAGTAGCCAGCATCTCTCTATGGGATGATGCTACCAACACCATGATTGCTGCTTATGCCACTCCTTTCCAGGCCGTTGATAACACTACCACTACTTATGCGGTAGCCGACTTCAATGCCACTACTGCTGATTTCATCGTTCCGAAGAGCGGTTCCAGAGTCTTGACTGTCAAGGCTAATCTGAACAGCACTGCGGTCGGTGCTCGCGATGGCCAGACTTTGACCACCAGCATCGAACGTGGTACCACCAACAGCATCGAACGTGGTACCACCAAATTTGATGGTACTGTCGGTTCCGATACTTTGAGCAGCTTGTATGAATTCCGTGGTATCAACGGTTCTAACACTGTCTACAACACTTTGGCCGCTGACGTGACTGCTAATGCTATTTATGTCTATAAGAGCATTCCTACTGTCGCTGTCGTCGCTTTGCCTACCAACACTTTGGTCGGTGGCGAACAGACCATTGCCAGATTCAGTGTGACCGCCGATGCTAAGGGCGCTATCGATTGGACCAGAATTGTCTTCACGACTACCGGTTCTGCCTTTACCGCCTCCGGTGCCGTTACTTCAGCCAGATTGGTTGACGAATCCGGTACCACTGTGGCTAACACCACTGCCAACGTTGCTTCCGGCTTGTCTACTGCCACCAGTACTCCTAACGGCTTGATTACCGTTACTTCTACTCTTGACCAGCAGATCGGTGCCGGCGCTACCAGAACTTACAGCTTGAAGGCGACTATCGCCGGTGCCACCACTGGCTCCAGCTTGTCCACCTACATCGCTGCTCCTGCTGGTACTGCCTATGGCGCTCCTGTCAACAGCAATGCTGCCTTGGCTGCCAACAGCGGTTTGTCCTCCTTCGTTTGGTCTGATGAATCCGGTTGGAATGGCACCACTTATGTGGCCCATGCCTATGGAACTCTAGGATCGACCGACTATTCTAACGAATGGAAGATCAAGACTATACCGACTGACTCTCAGACCCTCGCTAAATAACCCTTTTGTAAGGATTATCTAGTATAGGTAGAAACACCCTCTCCGGCTCTAAGCCGGAGAGGGTGTTTTGTTTTAGCCGCCGTAGCTTTAGCGAAGGGGGCTGTCGTTTTGCACTTTTGAGATGCGGCAGCCTATAGCCGCGGCCTTTATTATTTATAAAATCAGTAGTATAATGAATAAATATTTGGAAATTAAGCAATATTTATGAAACAAATCAAACTGTTGGTGTTTTTGGCGTTAGCCTTGGCTTGTCTGGGGGCGGTTGCCCTAGCGCAGACTGCCGATCGATTAAAGGGCAGGATTTTGTTGCAGGTGCAGGACAAGGGCCAGGCCTGGTATGTGGACCCAATCAGCGGCCAGCGCGCTTTTCTCGGTTATCCGTCTGATGCCTTTCGTGTGATGCGCGAGCTAGGGCTTGGTATTTCGAACAAGGATTTGGCTAGGATTGCCGCTCCCAACGAGTCTTACACAAATCCAGCCAACAAGGCCTTTGCGCAAAAATTAGCCGGTCGGATTTTACTGCAAGTAGAGTCCAAGGGCGCCGCCTGGTATATCAATCCGGTTGACCTGAAGAAATATTATCTGGGTTATCCGGCAGATGCCTTTCGTGTAATGCGCCAATTGGGCTTGGGTATTGCCAATGCCGATTTGGCCAAGATTGCGATTTCACCAAAATACCCGGAAACATTTCCTAAGCCGGTTGTGATAACGCCAACTCCGGCAGTACAGCCGACTGTGCCGCCGGTAACGCCCGTTGTTCCTGTTGTTGCTACGTCAACGCCCAGCGGAGTAGCCGGATCTTTGCAGGTATCTCAGGCCGGTACGCCAGTGGCGCAAACTTATGTCATCGGCAACCAAGGCATCGATATGCTCGGGCTTACTTTGAAGGCCGGCGTCTTTAATGATTTGGTGATCACTTCTGTAAAAGTGTATGTGACAGGCGATAGTTCTTGCGTTGATGTCGGTAATTGTGTTTTGGCTCTTCGTTTGTATGATGGCACCACGCAGATTGCTCAAGCTTCATCAATCGCTTCCGGCATTACGACTTTTAAGAATCTACAATTGCAAGTGCCAAAAGGAACGACCAAAAATATTGTAATTAAAGCTGATTTAAATAATTTCTCGGTCTTTAACCAGTCTCATATCACTGTCAAGATAAACAATGTGGTTACCGATATGTTGGTACAAGACACTAACGGGAATACGGTAACGCCTCAAGGCGCAGCGGCCGGATTGACCCAGACTGTCAATAGCAGCGGTATCGCCCAGCCGAATGCTAACCCTAATGCCGCGCCTGTTTATCTCGGTTCTGATTCGCGCCTGGTGGTCGCCGGTACTAATGATGTGACTGTGGCGCGCTTCAGTTTTAGCGCGCTGTACGAAGACTTAAAGCTGGCTAAATTGAGGATCAAGGTTAAGGGCACCAATTCTTCCGATGGTGCTATCCGTGAAGTGGCGGGGATTGCCTTGTGGGATGATATGACCAATACGATGATTGCTGATTATGCCACGCCTTCTCAAGCTATCGATAACGCCGGCACTGCCTGGGCGGTAGTAGATTTTAACTCCATGGCAAACAATTTTGTCGTGTCCAAAGGCGGTTCCCGAGTTTTGAGCGTGCGTGCTACGCTGAACACGATTTCCGGCGGTGCGCGTTCCGGTGAGAACCTGACTTTCTCAATCGATGGTTATAATACCAAGTTTGACGGCACTAACGGCTCGGCCAATCTGGGCCCGAACTATGAATTCCGCGGCACTACTTCGCAAACGATTGACCACAATGCTTCGGCTGATATCGATGGCAATACCATGTATATCTACAAGACTATTCCGACAGTAACAATGGCGCCCTTGTCCAATACTATACTGGTAGGCGGCGAGCAGACGATTGCGCGCGTGGCCATCACAGCTGATGCCAAGGGAAATATTGATTGGACCAAAATGGTCTTTACGGTGACTGGTTCCGGTTTGACCTCTTCCGGCCAGTTGACAACCGCTCGCTTGGTTGACGAAGCCGGTTCAACCTTGCCGAATGTGACTTACAGTCTTTCTTCCGGGCTGACAACTGCCGGCACCGAGCTGAATGGAACGATTACCGCAGTGTCTTCCATTGATCAGAGTATTCCCAGTGGTGTGACCAGGACTTATAGCCTGAAGGCGACGATAAGTGGAGCGCAAAGCGGCTCCAGCCTTTCTACGCTGATTGCCGGCCCGTCCGCCTATGCCGCGCCGGCAACAGAAGCCAGCGCAGCAGGTACGGCGGCCTCTTTTGTCTGGTCCGATGAATCGGCTTCACTCCATAGTTATGCCGCATCGACCGATTATAATAACGAATTCAAGATCAAGGTAATCCCGTCAGATAGCCAAACCTTAGCCAAATAGTATAAAAAAACCGTCCCGAGGTACCTCGGGACGGTTTTTGTTTTAGCTGGATAATTAGGCCGGGTTATTGCATTTTTCCCGGCTAACCAATAGAATTAAAGTAATATCACGACAGCCAAAAAGGTCGTGAATCTTAAGCATCTTTGATATTTGATTTTTTATATTTAATCTTCATCCTATGCCTCTCAAAATGTACAAGCTGATTCTCAAGATCGGCGTCTTGGCCACGTTTGTCAGTTGGTTCCTTATCTTTAGCGGTTGGTATTTCCCGTATATTACCGGTAAACAGATCTATTTTAATATCGTAGTCGAGCTGTTGATGATTTTCTGGGTAGCTATGATCGTTAAGTTCCCCGAAACCAGGCCTAAGAAGAGCTGGATTTCTTTCGGTATTGGCGCTTATGTTTTGGCAATGCTGGCCAGCTCGATTTTTGGCGTAGACTGGAATCTCAGTTTCTGGGGCGATGCCGAGCGGATGTTGGGGCTATTCGACTTGTTGCACTTTTTTGCTTTGTATTTGCTGATCTCCTCGGCCTTTACGACCAAAAGAGATTGGTATGTTTTGTTTAATGGAGCGATTGTCGCTGCTTTGGCCTTGGCTTTTTATGCCTTTGCTAAGTATGATGGCGGGCATTCGGTTGGCAATGTTAATATGACCAGCAATATCTCGACGCTGGGCAATGCTACTTATGTGGCTGGCGTAATGTTGTTTGCCTTTTGGTTCGTGGTCTACATGCTGATCAAAACCAAGGATTGGTTGATCCGCGCGTTGTATCTGGTGGCTCTGGGCATTATCTTCGCTTGTTTTATGTTTGCTGATGTATCCGGGTCGCAGGCCGGTTTTGCTGTCTCGGTTGCCGTGTTTGGCTTTATCTGGGGCTTTTGGAACAAGAACAAGCGAGCTCGAAAGATTACCTTGGGTATCTTGGGTGTTTTCTTGGCTTTTGTGATTGTGATGTTTGCAGTGCGTGATAATGCTGTTTTTAACGGTACGCGCTTGGGCAAGGTTTTTCGCGATTTTTCGGAGAATAATCCGACCTTGAATACCAGGTTTTATGCCTGGAATGCGGCTATCAAAGGTTTTCAAGAAATGCCAATCCTGGGTTCCGGTTATAATAATTTTGCTTTGTTCTTCGATAAATATTTCCAAGGCAGTTATTATAAGTGGACGACCACCGAAGAATACTTTGATCACGCCCATAATAATTTGTTGGATATCGCCAGCACTTCCGGTATTATCGGGCTGATTACGTATTTGTCTATCTTTATCGCCATCGCCTATTATGCTATCAAGGCCTGGCGGCAGGGGAAAATCGGCCTGACCGAATTCGCCTTTATTACCGCGGTCTTCGTAGCCTATTTTATCCATAATTTGGCCGTTTTTGATGCTATGGCTAATCTGATGTTGCTGATGATTGTCTTTGGCTATGTCTATTGGCTGCACAGCGAAGCGCAAGTTGCGCCCGAGCCGGATGCTAATTTGTATGTAACAGTCAAAATTAAGCAGCGAAGTGACAATATGCCTCGCCGGAGGATAGATGAGGCTTGGGAATTTAGCAATCGGGAATTAATCGCCTTGGCGATTGCCGCTTGTTTTTTCGGTTTTTTGATTTTTCATTATAACATGAGGATTGCACGGGCTTTCCGAGAGAGCATCGATGCTATCCAGACTTGGCAATCAGGCGATGTGCAGGTTGTCCATGACGCTTGGCAGCAGGCCTTGTCTTATGATACGCCGTTGGATCGTGACTTACGTTCGCTATTTATCGGGCAAGTCGTAGGTAATTTCCAGGCATTGCAAGCAGCCAAAGGCCAAGAGCGTGATCAGTTATGGCAGTTGGCGGTAGAAATGAGCAAAAAAAATGTGGTCTTGAATCCTAAAGATTCTATGGCTAATTTGTGGATGGCCCAGGTGTATTATTACAAAGGCGTGATGGAGAAAAATATGGATGATATTAAGCAGGCTTTGGTCTATATTGACGCCAGTACCGCTAATGGCGGGCAGCATATTCCGCCTATGATCTTTAAGTCCAGTGTCCAAAGCTCTTTGGGTGATCGCGCGGGTGCTCTTAAGACTTTGAGAACGGCATTGGAATGGTATCCGAACTATTACGATGCCTATTGTTATGTCGCCGATATCACTGTGGGAGATCGAGTTGATTTTAGTCCAGCCGCCTTGGTTGATTTGACCAAATGTTTGGATAATTCTCCCAAGGCCAGGCTGCTTAAGGACGATTTGTGGTCGATGGCCGCTAACAGCTATCGTGCCGCCAAGGATTACAAACATACTGCTATGGCATTGGGCGTCCGACTGCTCGGCAACCCCAAAGATGCCGTGCTGCGAGCCCAGGCCGTGGATTATTATAACAAGGCTGGTATGACAGCCGAAGCGCAGAAACTGGTGGAGGATGGCAATGATTTGCAAGCGCAGACGCAGCAACAAACGCAGGTTCAGTCTCAGCCTATGAAGAGCAGCAGATAGGTGGAGTAAGTCAAAAGTTATAAGTCAAAAGGCAAAAGTTTGGTATCTGTGCTTCGCACAGATGATTATTATATTTTTGACTTATCAGCCAAAATCTGCCAAAATGTAACTATCGACCTTGGACGATATATTATCGTTCATCGATTTAATCATCACGATTATGATCTGTAGCCAATGCGGGCGTGAGATCCCTGACGGATCGCTAAGCTGCAATTATTGCGGCAAAATATTTGTTACGAAACGCGCGCCAGGTGAGCTGCCTGTTTCGCGAGAGTCTCTTGTCGCTACTCAGCCGGCGCCAATCCCTCGGGGGTCCGGTGGCAGCCTGGTCCAGCCCAATAGGCCGCAATCAGTTGACAGCGTGGCTAAGGCAGTGGCTTTCCGCCGTTATCAGCGCTGGTTTTTTTACCTTGTAATTACTGCTATTTTTGTGGCCGGTATCTTTTATATTACCAAGATTTCTTCAGATAATTCGGCTTTGGTCGCCAAGATTAATGATGGCGATATGGCTCTCAAGGCGCAGAAAGATGCCATTGAAGCTAGGGACAATCAGATCAAAGTCAAAGAAACGCAATTGCAGGATGCCAAGAATAGCTTCCAGGATGTCCAAGTGAGCTTGCAAGCGGCTAACAAGCTGTTGGTTGACGCTAATGCCGCCAACGAAAAGTCAATCAAGGATATTACCAATTTGCAGGATGCCGTTAGCGCGGCTCAGGCCATGGCTACTACTTCTTTGTCTGTTTCTAGAAACTTGATACAAGAATTAGGTATTTCTATCGCCACCAAAGAGGTTGCGCTATTGCCCTTGGCGTCTTTGCCTGAGCAGATGAACGGATTGGACACGGACAAAGACGGTATTCCTGATTGGTTTGAGACGATTATCGGGACTGATCCGCTGCTAGCGGATACGGATAAGGATGGCTATAGTGATTTGGACGAAATTAGAAAAGGCTTTAATCCAATCGGACCCGGAAAGATACCTGTCGACTTGGCATTAGCCAATAAATACAAAGGCAAGATATTGTTGGAAAAGGTGAGCTCGAAACTGTCTTATGCCTGGTATATCGGACAAAATGGCTTGCGTTATTATCTGGGCAGTTCGGCCGATAATTATCAAAACTTATTAACCAGTACATACTGGACTAAATAATTTAGGCTTAATAAAGCCGGCCCAGGGGAGGTCGGCTTTTAATTTTATGAAAACTTTTCTTATCTCAAACTGTCGTCTGTTGGGTTTTGTTTTGCTTCTGGGGCTATGGGTGGCTCCCGCCTTGGCCTACGATGAAACAATTACCCATCCGAGCTTGGTTAAGCAAGCGGCTGACTACTATAATGCCAATGCAACGCAGAAACTAAGCGAAGAGCAGATATCGTTAATGATGCAAGGGGCGCAAGGCGAGGATGATCCGGCTTGGCGCAGTCTTAATCATTTCTATGACCCTATCAACGATAACGGCTTGGAGGTAGCACCTGGACAGCCGGTTGGTTATTCTTCAATGCAATGGTCGATGGGCCAACAAGACGCTCAAATATATTGGCGCAATGACGCCTATGCTCAGGCGGTGGCGGCCGGGCGGCGCAAAGACTTGTCGACGGCCTTTCGCCAGTTGGGCGCCAGCCTTCACTTGATTGCCGATGCCGGGGTTCCTGCCCACGTACGCAATGACGAGCATTTGGAGGGCGATCCTTATGAATCGTGGGTTAAATGGCAGGCGCAATATAACGCTGCTGCCTTGCGGTTGTATGACCCTGATATTAGTCGTCCGCGATGCGGTGATTTTCAAACATGTTTGCGCCAGTTGGCATTGTATACCAACCACGGATATTTTTCGGGTGATACAATTAGTCGCGATGTATATTATGAGCCTTACGACAGTATCGTGATCACTAAGGATGGTTATGCCCAAGCAGGGGGCCATTTGGTAGCGCATTATAATCCTTTGTTAAAGCGGTTAGAATTAAATGAAGTGGTATTATTGGATAATTGGCATACATTGGCGCCGCGGGTAATCGGTTATGAAGCTAGGGCAATAGAGCTGTTTATGGATGAGGCCGGATTGAAGCCTCCAGTCAAAGGGAAGGGGCAGATTGCTTCTGGCGTCAAGATATACAGTAAAGATGCAGAAGCTGCCTGGCCCATTCCGGTGATTGATGAAAGCCAAGGTGTGCCGATACAATTCTTATTGCCGCCTAGCATACAGCCGGTTTTGCCGGCAGGTGGAACGCCAGCGCCGGCGCCGACTGTTGCAACCTCCAGCAGCTTGGCCCTGCCAGTTGAGAGTGTTCCAGCGGCCACTGGCGCCACCGCTACGCCGGCAGTTGATGTTATTCCGCCGCCAGCAGCTAGCAGTTCTTCGCCGGTAGAGACAGCCAGTTCAAGCCCAACCAGCAGCGAACCGGTTATTGTCGTTCCCGCCCCGGCAACACAAAAATATCTGTGGCTTTTTGATGAGACTGCCGGCGCCGAGGCATTGGAGGCAACCGGCGGACCGACTATCCATAATTATGGCGACTGGGGAGAAGGTAAGAGCGGGTCTTGTTTAAAGACGAACAGCATAGATGGCAAGTTTGCCTATGCGGTGCGGGATTATTTCTTGCCGGCCGGCGAGATGACTATGGCTTTTGACATCAAAGACGGCTCAGACCCTGGCTATCGGCAAGAGTCTGCCCGAGTGGTAATTATGGGCGGGGACTTTAGTGAGATTGCCGGCATAGCGCCAAATGTTATCCAAGTCGCCTATTATTACCAAGGACAGCGCAAGGCCTTTACTTCGGCTTTGCCTGATGACCATGCTTGGCATCGAGTTGTGGCGGTGTATAGTGTTGTCGGCCTTAAATTATATATGGATGGCAATCTGCTCGAGGTGATGCCTGGCGATTTTAGTCTGCCGGCAGGAGCAGGCAGTATCTATATCGTTGGTGAAAATGCTACAACCTACATCGACAATCTAGCCATCTGGTCCCAGGCCCTATCGCCAAATTAATTATTTATTTATTTAACATTATTTTACTCAATCACCAATGATTTAAGT
Source organism: Candidatus Falkowiibacteriota bacterium (assembly GCA_037130845.1). GTDB lineage: Bacteria > Patescibacteriota > Patescibacteriia > Patescibacteriales > Patescibacteriaceae > 1-14-0-10-37-14. Next base: position 66,387 of record JBAXSE010000005.1, read on the forward strand.
ATCAATAATAAAAGTTCACTTCAGTAAACTAGTTTACTGAAGTGAAGAAATAATTTAAAAATATGGGAGGGAAATTAAAGATGCATAATCTGACTGAAGCTCAGCGGAAAGAGTGTCTGGGCGATTTTTACAAAATCGTCGCTTCATTTCATGATTATAATGAGGCTAAAAACTTCTTTAAGGACTTGTTAACGTCCAGCGAAATGATTATGATTTCGCGTCGGATTCAAGTAGCCAAATATTTAATGGAAGGAATGACGCACGAACAAGTTATTGAGGCGCTAGGCGTTGGTAGTGGAACCGTAGTCCAAGTAGACCGCTGGTTGCACGATGGTAATCGCGGCTATCGGCAAGTGCTAAAAAAGTTTAAAGATGAAGAGAAAATAAAAAAAGCCTCGGGATCTTCTCATTATTCTTTAGCTCAATTGAGAAAAAAATTCCCAGTACAATTTATATTTTTGCATTTGTTAATGGATAAAAGCAGAAAGTCGTAAACTGTATTCACTTCAGTAAACTAGTTTACTGAAGTGAACTTTATATATAAAGTAGATAATTTGGGCTTAAGTTAAAAATAAGTTAAAAATTTTGTGATTCAAAAAAGAGGCGGCTGGGGGCCATCTCTTTTTTGAAGTTCAATTATTATATTTTACAAATCGTATTTGGCGATGTTTTCGTCGGCTTTGTTTTGCAGCCAGTCAATTAGCTCTAGGCCTTCGGGGGAATTGACAAGGTGGGCGAAGCGGCGCTGTTTTGCCAGGTATTCTTTGACTAGCGGGATAGGGCGGGGGACCTTCCAATCGCTGGTTTTTTGGCCATAGCGGAATTCCAGCAGAGGGTAGATGCCGGTTTCGGCGGCCAGTTTGGGCACGAGCATCGTGTCTTTGACATCAATGTGCCAGCCGGGAATGCAACTCGATAATACTTGGATGTAGCTAGGGCCGTCAGTGGCTGCTGCGGCTAAGACCTTGGCCTTTAAATCGTCCAGGAAGGCTGAGGTCGTCTGCGCGACATATGGCACGCCGTGCGCCAGCGCAATCGCCATCATGTCCTTCTTGTGGCCGGTAAAGCCAAGCTCTAGCGCGACAGCCGGGGTGGTGGCGGTGTTGGTGCCCTTAATAGTGGCGGCAGAGGCTTGCATGCCGGTATTGGCATAGATTTCGTTGTCGTAGCAAATATAGATAATAGGTTCGCCGCGGCTCCAAAGGCCGGAGACGGCGCCAAAGCCGATGTCAAAGGTTGAGCCATCGCCGGCCTGGACTAAGATCTTGGTTTTTTTGTCCAGCCCTTGCTGTTTGAGCGCGGCGTAGATGCCCGAAGCCACGCTGGCCGGATTGGCAAATAGCGAATGGATCCAAGGCACTCCCCAAGCTGAATGTCCGTGGCGGCTGGTGGTGATTTCCAGACAGCCCGTGGCATTAGCGATAATTACATCGGGGCCTAAAGCGTTGACTACGGTGCGAGCCGCTAAAATTTGGCCGCAACCGACGCAGGCTGTATTGTCGAAGCTAAGTAGATTAGACATATGTTATGTAGGATGCATTTATTTAGTAACGCAATATAAAATTCTTATGCTTCAAGAGTTTGCTGGTAAGCCGGTTTAACTTGTGCCGATTATGATTAGATTTCCGCCTTCGCCTGCCTCGACTTCTCAGCAAAGCAGGCAGGAATGACAGGGGAAAGGAGGGACGCCCCTATGATGCAGCGGGGCAAGCAGTAATGGTTATTATAGAGGAATCTTAACCTGATAAATGCCGATGGCTTTGAAGGCTGCTTGGCAGTCGTCGAACCAGAGGTCAACGCGGCGGCCCTTGATGGCCGACCCTTTGTCTGTGACAGTGTATTTTTGCCCAGCGACTTCGATTTGGCTGCCAGCCGGGAAACAGCTCCAGTCAGCTGCGGCCGTGCCCGGTATGGGCTGGGTAAAAGTTGCGGTTTGATTGCAATAGGTTTTCTTCTGATCGTTAAAGTCTTTGCAGGCGCCCCAAGTCAGGCCTGAACTGCCGCAGGTAAAGCGATCTTCGCGCCCGTCCGGGCAAGTGCAGTTTAGTCCGACTGCGCAAAGGAAGTCATGGCGTACCTTGAAGGCGGCGCTCAGCGGGCGGCAGTAGCCTGTAACCAGCGCGTCGAAATAGCCTTGCTTTTTTTCTTGGTCATTAAAGCGGTTGCAAGGCAAGACGGCGTATTGGTCAATCACTTGCGGCAGAGGCTTGCCGATCATCTCTCGCATTAGCTTGAGCTTGTTATTGTCTCTTAGTGCGTAGATGATAAGGGCGAGAACGGCTATCGTTAATAAAATAAAATATATGATTTTTTTTGCCATAGTAGAGGTTAGTAGAGTTATCCTAATTCATCTAATAATAAATGCAAGCGGCTAACAGCCCCAGTTGTTTTGATCCAGATAGTGGTAGTTAGCCTTGACGCGGTTGACGTAGTTTCTGGTCTCGCCGTAAGCGCCGAACCAAGAGCATTCCCAGATAGTAAGTCCGTTGCAAACGGTTACGTAGGCCGGCTTGTTGCAGCGCGAACCGCCGTTGTAGGCGGCAATCTGATATTTGATGTCGGCAGACGTGTCGCAGCTGGAATTGCGAGGCTGTTCATAGCAGCCGGTAGATTCCAGATGTTTGAGATATTTGGCGCCAGCCATGATAGAAGTCTGGGGGTCGCGTAAATTATTGGAAAAGCCCATGGCACGCGCGGTGGAGGGCAACAGCTGCATCAGCCCGACTGCACCGGCCGAGCTGATGATCGAAGGGCGGCCAAGCGATTCAGCCATCATCTGCGCTTTGAGCAGGGTGCAGTCTAGGCCATACTTATCCGCTGCTCGTGCTAGTAGTTCGTCAAACTTAGAAACATTATCGCTAAAGCTAGGTTTGCCTTTGAAGATATTGATTCCTGGCAGAGACACGATTACTCGGGGCTTGGGCAAAGGTATGGAGCCGGGCACAAAAGGGATAATCATGTTGTTGGCCAATCCGGGTGAGGCTGGGTAGATCAGCTGGGGGGCATAGATAAACAAAACCAAAAAACAAAAGATAGCCGCAGCCCAAATATACATAAAGATTCTCAAGTTGTGCTCGAGATGTTTCTTTCTATCGGCAAGCTTGCGTTTGGCTGGCGTTAGCTTGTGATGCAGCATGAGCGGACTGGGCATAATAAAAGATTAATTGACGGCTGGTTGATAACAGACCGTTTTTGAGCGTTGAAAGACGCTGATAGTGAGGCAAGTATCATTATAATGGCCCCAGCAATTGCCGTCTTCGCCCTTGCCGCTGCCGTTGCAGTCCATGGTAGCTGTGCCGCCAGTGTAGACCAGGACGTGGCCAGAGGCCACGCTTCCATCGGAGGGCATGTTTCTGTTTAGGCGGCCTGGGTATCCCCAAAGTGTTCCTGGCTGCATCTGTTGGTTGTTGAGATAAAGTTGGCCGTTTTCATAGCGACAGCTGGTGATTTCGTTGCAATTAGAGAATATACTTGCGGTATTTTGGCCGTAGGGGTTGCTCAGGCCGGAGCAGTATAGGACCTTGCTGGCATAAGACGAACAATCGTACCAAAATTTACCGGGTCGGCTGGCAATCGGCAAAGTGCGCATTGTTTCGTCGTAAGCCATAACGCCGTTAAAGCTGGCGGCAACCTGTGAGATGACCGCCGAGCCGCCAGTTTTGGGACAGAAAACATTAGGCGGCGTTGCGCTGTTGTTATTAAAACTGCGCCCATTAGCATCGCCGCCTTGCGTGTCGTTGATATAGACATCTTTTAGAATTGTTTCTTGGCGATCGATGTATGACACGTCTAGCGATTTGAACAATAGTAAATCTTTATTAATCATGCCTAGTATCAGATAGGCGCACAGTCCGACTGATAGGCCGTATAATGAATCCTGGATCCAGGCTTTGGCTTTGGTTACCTTGGCCGGGTTGCCCATAGACAAAACCCACATCATGCCGCCGATAGCTACGCCCAAAACAGCCAGGACACCGATCGCTGACATGCCGAACTGATAAAGCGAAACAATATAGTTGCCGATGCCTCCCGCGGAGCCGCTTTGAGCTAGGGCAGGAGTAGTATAAAACAATAGTATGCTTAATAGTATGGAAAATCTGGATAGTCGAGTCATAAAGCAATGCATGATTCATGAATACATTTAATAATGTTTGTCTTATTTGTGATAAGTGCAGGTGCAGGTGCCTAGTCCGAAAAACCAACCGCAAAAGCAATCGCCGGTATCGACCATGGCGCTTGGGCCACCGCATATGCCTGCAAAGTTATTGCGGCCAACGCATTCGTAATCTGCGCTGCCATTCGTACATTTTTCTCCGCTTGTGTTGTCATCGGCTGATTTTCGGCAAGGTTCGCAGGCTCCGTTGTTGCAGTAGCCGTTGGTATTGGATTTTGTATTGCATTTACTGCCGTTATCGCGACCTTTGCAGTATTCGGGGTTATCCTTGCCTGTGCACCAGTCTTTGGTGACAGGATTATCCCAGCATTTGCCGTCGTAGATGGTAGTTGAGCTTCCGGCCTTTGGCTGTTCCATTTTTGCGGTGACAGTGCTTGCAGGAAATTTAAATTGTTCGGTATAGGCATCATAAAATTGATTGCAGTCGTTTTGAGCCCAAGATTTGTCGGCGGTGTTTAGCGTGGCGCATCTTTTAACACTGCCAAAATGTTGATCTGTTGTGCCGATATTTGCCACTAAATCTCCGTTAATAACGCAGCACATGTATTGGTTGGAATTTTTACCGTCCGACTTTGCTACAACGCCAGTAAGTTGGGCGGCAGCGCCATAGTAAGTGGCTGGCAAGGTCAATGCTTTTCGGCCGACTATCTCAATGTCAGTTGTCGAGCAAAAAACCAAGTCCTTGTTAATCATTGATAGCAGGGCAAAGGCGGATAATACCAGGGCTAAGCCGATCAGTCCATCCGTAATCCAGCCTTTGGCCTTGCCGATACTGCCGGGGTTGCCGACCGACATGACCCACATCAAGCCGCCGACAGCCACGGCCAGAGCCGCGACAATACCTACGGCGCCCATAGCGAAATCGTAGATGGAGGCAATATAATTGCAGATACCGGCCGTACTTTGGGCATAGACGGTGCGCGCGGGCAAAATAATGATAGCCGATACAAGGGTTAGGACTTTGATTATATGTTTCATAAATCAATGATAATAGGCTTAGATATTTTTTTGGCAGCCATTTTTATGATTTGAGCGATAGTGGCCTGGCTGATAGTTTTGCCGCCTAGGCCGCAGACCATGCTGTTGATATTCAGATTGGAGCCATAAAGCGCGGCCTTGACCTCGGCGGTGAGCGGGGCTTCGGCGCCGTTGGAGATGGCTCGGTCTAGGACTGCCAGATTTTTTAATCCAGAGCAGAGTTTTTTGAGGTCGCCCTCTGGGAAAGGGCGGAAAGTCTTGAGCCTGATAAGGGCAATATCGGGGTGATTTTCTTGTAGAGATGTTTTAAAAGTTCCTGCGACAGAGCCGGTGACCAAGATGGCCGTTTGAGCTTTTTTCGGCCCGTACCATTCCAGTAGGCCATTATTGGTCGAGGAATAATTTGTTAAGCTGCCAGTGTCCATGGTTTTATAATACTCGGCAAAAACTTTGTTGATTAATTTATCAGCACCTGTAAGCTTGGCGGCAGTGGCCAGTTTTAGGCCTTGAAATTGTTCGGTGTCGGCCAGAGTGCCCAGACTGCGGGGGTGGGATGTTTGCAAGGCAGGCGGTAATTTGGGGCCCAAAAATTTTTGCACTGCATCGCTATCGGGAGGGCAGGCCGGTTCGCTGGTGTGCGTAAGCAGAAAGCCATCGACATTGACCGCGACAGGCAGCTGTAATTCGGCAGCCAAACGAAAAGCGATAATATGCATATCAATCGCTTCTTGGGCGGATTCGGCAAAGAGCATCAGCCAGCCGGCATCGCGCATAGCCATGGCATCGGATAGATCGTTCCAAATATTGATAGGCGCTGATAAAGATCGGTTGGCCAGGGTCATGACGACAGGTAATTCTAGGCCGGCGATGTTATAGACGACTTCCAGCATGTGCAGCAAGCCTTGTGAGCTGGTGGCGGTATAGGCGCGTTCACCGGCCGCCGCGGCGCCCAGCACCATGCTGGCGGCGGCGGTTTCTGATTCGGCGCGCAGGAATTGGCAATCAAGCGTGCCTTGGGCCTTAAAGCGGGCCAAGTCCTCGACAATGTGAGTCTGTGGAGTAATGGGAAAGGCGGCCACTACGCCTGGCCGGCAAGCAGCGACGGCCATGGCGATGGCGCGCGAACCTTCTAGTATCTTTAGTTTATCGTGTTTGGGCATAGAGTTGTCGGTAGCCTTCTTTGGCAGCTTGTTGGTTGATTTGAATTAGTTCATTTTTCTTGTCTGAAAATTTTTCTGCTATGGCTGATTGCAGGCTTTCGAGATCAATCAGCCCGCTGACAGCCGCCCATCCTCCTAATAGAGCGCTATTGGCAGCTAGCGGGCTTGCCAAGTCGTCTGCTATTTTTTTGGCGTCCAGGGTGTAGATCTTTGCTTTTAATTTAGCGATTTTGGCGGATAACGTAGCTGAATTCGCGCTAGAATTAATTAATAATTTGGCGCGGCGGTCGATGCCGGCCAGAGTATCGGGGTTGGATAATGCTTTGTCGGTTGTCAGTATCAGCCAATCGGGGCGGGCAATCGGCGCGCGCGTTAAGACTGGAGCATCGGCAAAGCGCAAAGATGCCGAAACAGGCGCTCCGGTGCGTTCCGGTCCGAAAGAGGGCATGGCTTGAGTCCAAAAGCCGAATTGCCAGCCGGCTAAGGCCAGGATTTCGGCTGCGGTTACGACGCCTTGGCCGCCCAAGCCGTGGATGCGGATTTCTATCATATTATTTAGGGATGCTTTCGATGATTTGAGATAATTGATCGGCGGTTAAAGCGTTAGACACGGCCTGGCCGTTAAAATACCAGGTTGGAGTGCCCGGAATCTTGAGAGCGTCAACCGCGTCCCTGATGTCTGTTGTAATGTTGTCTAAGTATTTTTTGCTGACTAGGCATTGGCGGAATTTGACGCTGTCGAGGCGGAGCTGATTGGCAAAGCCGACTAGCTCTTCTATATCGTTGCCTAGGGTGTCGTTCTGATTATCGAATAAGATGTTGGCCATTTCCCAATAACGGCCTTGTTCGCCGGCGCAGTGGCCGGCTAAAGCCAGGGCGATGCTGCGATTGTCAGCGGCGTAGGTGCGCAACACTAGGCGCGTGTCTTTGGCGTATTTATTTTTGATAACATTGAGCGAAGGAAAGCTGGCGTGTGAATAAGGGCAAGTAAAATCGGTGAATTCCACAATCGACAGTGAGCCTTTGGCTGGACCGGTAATCATCCAGGGCAAAGTTGAAGTGCCTTCGATCATTTTTTTGCGGGTCGGGGTATAAGGTATGAGCTCGGTTTGTTGCACGGCTGATTCCGACTCTTGCGGGTTAAAAAGCTTGTTGGGGCTGGTGGGGTCAAAGATGACTAATAGGACAAATAATAATATAGCCAGCACTCCGATGAGCACCCATTTTCCCCAACCCGGCCAGAGTGAATTGTTTTTCATAAAATAATTTGCTAAAATGAGGCTAGTTTATCTAGCTAAGATAATTGATCGGAAGCCTGATTGTTTGTTGGGCTAATTATATCATAGTCTTATGTCAAAACCAAGCATTAATCATTACGAACAAAAATTGGAAAACAAGGCAGCCAGACGCTCGGCC
>JBAXSE010000006.1:0-73482 GCA_037130845.1 Candidatus Falkowiibacteriota bacterium
TGCGCGATTCGGGTTCGTGCAATTGGGTTTAACGTGTTCTGTGTCGGGCTGTGGTCGCCTCCCCGGCGACCCGCCGAGGAGGCGGGTATAAAGGTATTATGCGCGATTCGGGTTCGTGCAATTGGGTTTAACGTGTTCTGTGTCGGGCTGTGGTATAAAGGTATTATGCGCGATTCGGGTTCGTGCGATCGCGGTTCAATTCCGCGCAGCCCGACATAGAACAAGTTAAAGATAGCGGTTTAATGGAGTTTATCCGCCCAGGGCGGACGCAGTCCAACAGAATGCATGTGATGAAACCGATTTTATTTAATCGATAATTCGTAATTGATAATTGATTACGGGTTGTAGTATAGTGGTAGTACCCGCCTTCGCTCTTCGCAGGCTCAGAACTACGGACGGGCGCAGCGCGTGCGCACGCTTAATATTTTACTTTTGTCTATATCGATTATAGTAAAAATCTTAACAACGGGCTGTAGTATAGTGGTAGTACGCGTGCATGGGGTGCATGTAGTCGCGGTCCGATTCCGCGCAGCCCGACATGACATTTTGCCGAGGGCAAAATGAATTAATGATTAAGAATTATTTATTTAGAACATATCAAAGAACACCTCTCGGTGTTTTTTTGTATTAAAAACTTTGGTTATTTGTTCTTTTCGACTGTCGCGGACTATGGTATAATGCAATTTGTAATAAGTGAACAAAGGAATACATAAGCATTATCTTAAACAAGCTAGGTGTATGAAAAAGATTATTTTAATAACGGTTGTTGTCTTGGCAACTGCTCTGATCGGCGGCTATTTTTATTATCAGCAGATTCGGCCCAATAATTTGGAAAAAATTACTTATGGATGGAATGCTTGGCCGGGTGAATTGCCGTATTTGGTGGCCTATGAACGAGGGTTTTTTAAACAAGAAGGCTTGGATGTTAATTTGGTGGAAGAGGGCAATTATGTTAATCTGCTGAGCGATTTAACTGCCGGTAAAATTAATTTTTCCGGCGGCACCGCATTGATTGACGTGGTGGCAAAAGATAGCCAAGGAGAAAAGCTGAAGATCATCTTGGCGACCGATTATTCCGACGGCGCCGACGGCATTATCGCTAAAAATGAAATTAAAAACGTCAGCCAGCTCAAAGGCAAGAGGATAGCCGTAGAAGTAGGCACTTTGGGAGAATATCTGTTATATGATGCTTTGAAGAAGAGTAATCTCAATCTGACTGATGTCCAAATTGTCAACCTCTCGGCGCAAGAATCGGCAAACGCTTTTGCTTCTAATTCGGTTGATGCGGCGGTTACTTATGAGCCGTATTATTCGCAAGTTATGAAGCTCGGCAAAGGCTGGGGCATCTATACTTCGGCTGACTCGCCGGGGTTGATTATCGATGCCTTGGTCTTTAAGAGCGATTATGTGGCCAATAATCCAACCAAAGTGGCGGCGGTAACGCGAGCATACTTTAAGGCTATGGATTTTATCGCTGCCAATCCTGATGCGGCTTATGAGATTGGCGCTAAATATTTTAAGATTTCGGCTGCCGAATTAAAGGCCCAGTTTGCCACTATCAAGCTGGTAGGCTTAGGCGGCAATCAAAATCTGATGGCGTATAATACCAACAGAGATTCTTTGCACGGCCTTATTCGACAGGCTGGTGTATTTTTAAAGGAAAAAGGGCTTATCAGGGACATGATTGATTCTACGGAAATTATTGACCCAAGCTTTGTTAGAGAAATAATCAAATAATCTTATGTCTATTAAGATAAAATTAATTTTAGCGGTAGTTGGCGTTTTGGCTATTGTAGGCACAGTTATGGGCATGGTAGTTTTTTGGCAAAATGACAAGAACTTAACCACTCATTTTAATAGCGACATCAAAAATAATATCAGTTATACCTTTCAGTTGGCCGACTTATATTTAAGCGGTGCTGAAAATAGCCTTAGTAATTTGGCGACTGATCCTTTGGTTGTACGGGCGTTAGAAACAAAAGATCCGGCTTTGTTGGCGCAAGTCTCACAAAAGCTGACTAATATTAATGATACGGTGGACGTTATCGAGAATATCGACTTGCATCAGATAGTCGGTCCATCTTGCATTCTTTTGTCTGGCGACAAAGAGTCGCTCCCATTTGTCGGTACCGATTTTTCCGGCCGTGATTATTGCCAAGGACTATTAAAGACCAAGCAAATTTATCTTTCTTCCGCCTTTATCAGTACGGTTAGCAAGAAGCCTGTTTTGGCGGTAGCGATCCCGATTAAGAATTCTAAAGATGAGCTGATCGGCGATATTGTAGGGCTGGTTGATTTGACCGAACTGCGCGCCTATCTGTGGGATTTGCAGAAAAATAGCGTCGTCGACATGATTGATCATAATGGCGTACAGTTTTTGAACACGCAGAAAATAATAACAGACTTGAATCAATCTGGCGGCAAAGAAGAAGGCGAAATCATCGAAGTCAAAAAAAGATTAGCCAATGGTCAAATAGAGGGCTACTTTAAGGTAAATAATAGCTTTGTCGGCTATAAATCCAATGGCAGGCTGACTATTATTTATGAGAAATTAGATGCTGAACTGTCGGCTTTTAGCGACACGGTAAACTTTACTATCCTATTATCTTTGATAGTTGCCATTCTTTTGACTATTTTAATTATATATTTGTTTGTCAGCCAGATTACCAAGAGGATTTCGCGGCTTAGTCATATAACGCAAGAAATCGCCGCCGGCAAGTTTAATAATAGAATCGGCGAATCAGAAACAGCAGTCGGCGACGAGGTTGGCGTGTTAGCGAAGTCCTTTAATGAAATGGTGGGCAAAATTACCGCAGCCTACAAAAGTTTGGAGAATAAGGTTAAGGAACGGACGGCGGAGGTGGAAGAGAAAAACAAGAAGTTGGAAGCGGCGGCAGGGGAATTAAAAAAAACGGTAGATTTATTGAATAAAACAAACAAGGCGATGGTTGGCAGGGAGCTGAAGATGGTTGAGCTTAAGAAGAAAATGTCAGCAATGGAAAAGGAAGCGCAGCTCGGCAAATCCAAGGAAACCGGCATGTAAGGCCGGTTGACAATCCCTGTCGAGCAGGGGATATTGGAGTAAATAACGGTAGTTTGCCTTTTTCTAAAGCCTCTAGGACTTAAAGTTTGAGAGGCTTTTTATTAACCAAAACAAGCATAAATATCAACAAAACTCACTCCAGTATACTAGTATACTGGAGTGAGTTTTGTTAAAGAAGGAGAAGTTGTTTGGGGCGGTGCGCAATGTAGCTATGGTGATTCTAAATATGTAATAATTAGCAGCTGTGGTGTTGTGAAATGATGTATTGAGCCCTTGTTTATCTGGCTTTTGATATGTGTTATAATTATGTGAACGGTTATCTTGTTGATAACTTTGAAATGCAAATAGTAAAATTTAATAATCTCCTATGTTTAAAATCAAAGTGTCGGGCGTCAATGTAGCGAGGGCGCTGGTTTTGTTTTTTGGCGGTTTATTCGTCGTGTCAGCTGGATCGGTTTTGGCTGTGGCCGTTTCTTGCGGGCCGGTGGTCGGCAACTCCGGCACTTGCGTCGGCTTTCCTGGAGCGACTTATAATACCAGCTATAATAGCGCCTTAAAGGCCTATCAATGGAAATGCCCTGGCATGATTACGTTTTGCTCTTCGAATTCCAATGCGACCTCCTCGAGCACCGGTATTTTTGGCGCTACGGCTCCGGCTGTAGTTCCTCCAAGCGCTGTTGAAGCTGGTAAAACCCAGCGCTGCTATAAGGAAGGCCTTGATGCTTCCTGTAATGCTTTCTGTGAACAGGTGCATGCGCCGGACCCTTGGCCAAGTGTCTGTCACGCAACGGGATGGGAAGCGCGCATCCAATCTAATGGCATCATTGACCATAATAATAATTTTTTTAGTGATTTATCAAGCGGTTGTTCTAACGTAATGTATACGAATTTGGCTCAATGCATAAGCGGCTATTGTAATTGCGCTTATTATGTTTTTAACTATTCCCTTGGTAATATATGTCGAATTGATTCGAAGACCGGTAAGGCCATTTGGGGCAAAGCTGAGTGCACTGATGATGCTAGCTGCCTTAAATATGCTGCGGAATGCGCGACGAATAAGAATGGCACAAAGGGGTATAATACTTATACCTCTACCTGTGCCGACTGTGAATGCAAAAAAAATATAGAATTCGTGCCTTGCAATCCTGGGTGGAGTTGTATGACTGATGCTGAGCATATTGCCGCCGCTTCAAAGGGCACAATGAAATTGCGAGACTTTTCTACAGCGCTGGGAGTTGGTTGTTACAAAGATCCTTGTGATAAGTCTAGCGCCGTTAACGGCGGCTGGTCTGATTTAAAATTTGATCATGACGAATCGGCAGGTGAATGCAATTATAAGACTTGTTCGAAGGCTATTGCTCGAGTATATAAGAGGGTTTGTAATAACCCTGCGCCTAATGAGTGCGGAAAGGACTGCGAGGGGTCAGATACGGTTATGAGACCGGTTAACGTGCCTTGTTTTGGCAATCCGGAGTGGGTCAAAGGAGACGAACAAAAAAAAGTTGAACATGTTTGCAGTGCCACCAAGCCTTGCAGAGAGGACGATATAATCACTACAACATATAATTGTGACAAAAAGTGCGGTACTAAAGATTGCACGGGGTGCGCTGATCTAGGCAAGGTAATCTCACTGAAAGACGGGGTATGCGTAGTTCAGAATATTAACAGCGATAGGGCGTGCCCTGATCGTAAATTTATATGTGATCTATTGGCAGCTGGCGCTTTGCCGACTGGCGCCAAATGGTGGACAGTTGGCAGCTACCAACAGAAATGCGAAGTGGTAGGTGGAGCTGGAGTCTGGACGCCGAAAAACTCCACCACTTCTTATAACACGGAACAATCCTCTACGGAGTGTCGCTATATTTGTGATGAGAATCATATCTATGATGAGTCTTCCCGCCGTTGCGTCGGCAAGACTAAAATTAATGATTGTCCAATATTGACTAATAAATGCGCCAGTTATGTGGCTGGCCACAGTGTGATTATTCAGACTTACAATGATACCCTGAAGCCGCCTGGCTACGCTCCGAGCGATGAAGCGGTTAAGCAGCTTTTGAAGCCTGTCTATTTTGCCGGTAATTCCAGTGTCGTTAAGGGTTGTGATTATGAATGTTCTGCTCCGAATACTCACTATGATATTGATAAAAAAGCATGTGTTCCTGATACAAGGTTATCGGAATGCACCGATTTGCAGCGATATCTACGCAGTGCGGTCAAAAAATATACTATCGTAGGCAGTAAATTCAAGCAGACTTGGACTTGCGCCAGCGGTCCTTGGACGCCGCCCGCCAAGAACATGAGCTATAAGAGCGCTGATGGCGAATGTTCCTTTGCTTGCGACGAGAACAACGGTTATATTTGGGATGGTAAAGATTGCATTAAATTGATATGCGATCCAAAGAAGTGCGAAGAGCCCAATCAAGTGGGTTGGAAGTGGGTGGCTGACGGAACTTTTAATCGGACCGTAGATAGGACTGCGCGTCCGCCTGTTTGCATCCCGTCAAAATGCGCAGCGGCGCATGTCGGCGATATTAGCGATTGCGGTTGTTTCTATGATTGCGCAGATGATTATACTTGGGACGCAAGTACCAAAAAGTGCATCAATGAACGGACTGTAGATTGCACGCCTAAAACATTGCCGGCTTACACCAAAGAAAACAGCGTAACTCGCATCAAACAAACCTATAGCAAAGCCAAAGGCTGGACTCCTGCCAATGGTTATGAATATGATACCGTTGCCAGCGATTCCGAGTGCCGTTATCATTGTCTGCCTGATGACAAGGATTATACATATACTTGGGTTGATGCGGCTACCGGCTGTACGCGAACGGCTAAGCCGAAGGATTGCGGCGGCACTGACCCGACTACGGATCCGACCAAGACAAGTTGTAATTATGTCATCGGGCCCAAAAAATATACAGACCCTTATCGTCCCTCTTCTTGGACTTATAGCAAGCTGCAAGATGGCGCTGCCACTGAGTCAGCCCCTTGCACCTGGCATTGCGCCGCTAATTCCAGCTATGCGAATGGCATTTGCGTGCCGGACACGCAGCCGTATAATTGCAGCGGCAAGCCTGATAATTCCTTTTGGAATCTGATTGATCATTATGACCGCACATGGAACTGCCAAGATGGGACCTTTAATCCCGATGCCAGAACTGCCGCCTATACGCCTAATGATCAGCCTAGCAACCCGGATAACTGCGCCAATGGCGTTTCCGGCACCTGCCTTTGTTTATGGAGTTGTGATAAGGGTTATGTGGTAAATAGCGATCATACGGCTTGCGTGTTAGGTGAAAAAAAGTGCGACGCCAAGCCAGAACCGGGGACCGAGTGGAATACAAAAGATGCAAAAGATACATATATCGGTACTAATCCTGGGACGATTTATAGCGAGACGGAAGGCGATTGTCATTATAAATGCGCTACCAGCAAGGGTTATGCCTGGGATCCGATTGAGAAAAAATGCTTGTTGAAGTGCGGCGGCAATCCGCCGAATCTGGAGCCTTACGATACTGACGGCAAGACCAGTCTGAGTGTTATCTTGGGCCCTGAGGTTTACTCGGATGCCAGCTATGTCCCCAATGTTTGGACTAATAACGAAAAAGCCAGCGAACCATTGAATCCTTGCGTTTGGAAATGCAAAAAGGGATACAAGTTGAGAACCGACGGTGTTAAAGGTTGTATACTGATTGAGCCCAAGGCTTGCGAAGACAGGCCAACGGTCAAGTATGACGGCGGCGCTTATGACGAAGACGGCGTGCTACGTTCGGGCGGCAATTATCGTACGGTTAAAATCTGTAGTCCTGCCGGTAAAGATTGCCAGTGTTGGTTGAGAGAGAATTTAAATACGGCGATTAAACCAGATGGCAGCCCGGTGAGCGAAGGGCGTTTCGCACCTGATGGAAAAGAAGCTAATTACGATATTTATGGCTCGCTATACTATTGGCCGACTGCGATGAATGGCCAACTGGAGGCGGATTGTACTGCCAATGCCGCTGGCAGTAAGCGCTGCCGCGGGCTCTGTCCCAAGGGCTTCCATGTGGCGCAAGATGCGGAATATCGTTTGATGATGTTTAATCTAACAACTAAGGCTTTTGAAAGATTTGATCTTTTTGATCATTACATTTCTGATAGTTACTTATCTCAGAAGTTGGCAAATAGCGGCTCCTCCGCTTTTGATATCCAATTAGCCGGTTATTATAATGTGGGTAGATATAATTACTATGGCAATATGGCTTATTTTTTGACATCTTCTTCTTTTGCCAAGAACGCTTTCTATAGAAGTTCTAATACGGCGCTTAGAAGAGGTACATTGGAGTACGAATCAGCGGATATCAAGGATGCTCGCAATGCTATGTCAGTCCGTTGTATTGCTGATGACACGAAAGATGAGGCGGCCAGTGTCGGCAAACGCCGCCTCAGTACTTGCGGCGCTCCGCCCGCAGGCGCTGCCCGGAACACCGCCTCCAGTATTACGCAGATCTATTATGGCAAAGACTGGGACGGCAAGGAAGTTTGGTGGCCAAGCACAACTCCTGCTTATAGCGCTAGCCCTAGCACTGACTATTGTTATTATAATTGCGCTAGCGGCTACTCTTGGAATGGCAGTAGTTGCGTCGTGGCTAATACTGGTTGCGGCACGGTCCCTTATGACGGCGGGCCGAATAGCGGTTCTTACGATACTGTTAAGATCTGTGATCTAGCCAACAACAATAATTGCCAGTGTTGGCTGAAGACTAATCTCAATACCAGCAAGAAGCCGGATGGTTCGGCTATTACCAGTGGACGTTTCGCGCCGGGCGGAGATAACGCTAATTATGATACTTATGGTTCGCTCTATACTTGGGCAACTGCGATGAATGGCCAAACCGAAGAAAGCGACGACTGTCCGGCTAACACCGCCAATAACAAGCGTTGCCAAGGCATCTGTCCTAATGGCTGGCATGTGGCTCAAGATGCCGAGTATCGATTGCTACTGTACAATCTGGCTCGGGATAAAAATGAACATTTTTACGATGACGGTGATCATTATCTGTCTGATTCTGGTCTGGATGTTCAATTGGCTAGTGGCGGTTCGTCCGGCTTTGATGTGAAATTAGCGGGTAAAAATAGCAATTATTTTGGCAGTAGAGCGTTTTTCTTAACCTCGACGCAATTTGCCGCCAAAACTTTTTATCGGTATAATGTGACTGGCTTAAGAAGGGATTTTAATAGTGGATATACGATGTCTGTTCGCTGCATCAATAATAATACGATAGGCGAAGCTGCCAGCGTCGGCAAGCGGCGTAACAGTAATTGTAGCGCTCTGCCTGCCAATACCATCAGAAATACCACCTCCAGTATCTCCCAGATTTATTATGGCAAGGATGCCGGCGGCGCCGAAGTCTGGTGGCCCAGTACGTCGGTGACATATAATCCTGGCGCAAGCACCAATTTTTGTTACTATACCTGCGCTACCGGCTATACCTGGAATGGCAGCGCCTGCGTGGAGATTAATAGGGCTGATTGCGGTACGGTTAAATATGATGGCGGGCCGAATGGCGGTTATTATGATACGGTTAAGATTTGCGATATAATGTATAATAACAATTGCCAATGCTGGCTGAAGACTAATCTAAATACTGCAAAGAAGCCGGACGGGTCGGCTATTACCAGCGGGCGTTTTGCGCCAGACGGCGACAGCTCTAATTATGCTGCTTACGGCTCGCTCTATACCTGGGATACTGCCATGAATGGCCAAACCGAAGAAAGCGACGACTGTCCGGCTAATACTGCCAATAACAAGCGCTGCCAAGGCATCTGTCCTGATCGCTGGCACGTGGCCCAAGACGCCGAGTATCGTTTGCTTTTGTATAATCTGGCCTGGGATAAGAATGAGAACTTCTATCTCGATAGTCATTATCTGTCCGATTCGTACTTGCCGGTCAAGTTGGCCGATGGAGGACAGTCTGCTTGGAATCTGAAGAAGGCTGGTTTTAATGACGGTTCAAGGCCTTTGGGATTTATGGGTAGCGGTAATTTTTTGACCTCTACGCAATATGAAGATCAGGCCTTTGAACGTTATAGTAATCTAGGTTTAAGAAGGAACTATGTTGATAAGAATTATGCCTTATCGTTGCGCTGTATCAGAAATGATACTGTGGGTGAGGCTAATAGCGTCGGTAAGCGCCGAATAGTAGATTGCGCCGCCAAGCCCGCTAATACAGTATGGAATAGGACCACTAAGATCAGCCAGATTTATTATGGCAAGAACAGTCTTGGCGTCGAGGTTTGGTGGCCTAGTACGGATACGACCTATAGTAATGTCGCTAGCAATGACTACTGCTACTTTAAATGCGCTTCCGGTTATGGCTGGAGTGGAACGCAGTGTCTGCCTAAGAACACCGATGCTTGCAATGAAGTCCGAGTGGTTTATCCTGCTACCGTCTGTAATGTCAACGCGCCGAATTATGATACTTGCACATATCCGACGGTAGCCATAGGCACCCAATGTTGGTTCCAGACCAATGTTAACCTGGGACAGATGGTGAATTATGATTATCCCGCTGCCCAAAATCAAGATACGGATCGTAGATGGCAGAAGTATTGCCGCGATAATAATACAAATAATTGTCTGGCGCAGGGCGGGCTTTATCAATGGCACAAGGCCATGAATTTGCCTTTCTGTTGTTCTTCTACTGATACGCGTTGCAGCAATGCTAATTGCAATCCGGCGCTGGGTAATGCCACGCCGGCCAGAGGCATCTGTCCGGTCGGCTGGCATGTGCCGACCGATACGGATTGGTCTATCCTGGAGACTTTCTTGTCTAGCAGTACTTGCGTCTCTACTCGCAATGGCGATGATTGCAATCCGGCCGGTACCGTCTTGCAGCGGCAGAATACGCAGAACTTCAAGGCATTGTTGGCGGGTCGGGCGACCGCCGGTTCGTTTACTGGTACGGATTCAAACACTCGATACATCTCCTCTACGCGCGTCCCAGGATCTTCCACTACTTATTACTTTAGGGCCTTGGCCGGAACTTCTCCGTTAGTTTCTCGTCTTTATGGCTCGACAACCGACGGCGTGTCCTTGCGTTGCGTCATGGATCCCGATGTCTTGGGGCAGTTAAAGCCCTTTAACGAAACGATGGCCAAGATTAAGGCAAAGCCGAATGTCTTGGGTGTCAAGATTAAGAAATAGATTGTTAAATAAAAAAATGCCTCCCGTTAGGGAGGCATTTTTAGTTAGTTTGTAGGCCGTGGCGGATCTGGTAAAGGGCGATGCTGGTGGCGATGGCCACGTTTAGGCTGCCTTTGAGGCCGAGCATGGGGATATGCACAATATTGTCGGCTAAGGCTTGACTGTCGGCGGGAACGCCCTCGACTTCATTGCCGACGAGCAGGGCGACCTTGGCGCCGAAAGAGGTTTGGCTGATGTCGGTGCTGGCGGCGGTTTTTTCCAGAGCCACGATTTGCCAGCCTTCTTGTTTGAGTTTGGTTAATAGACTATTTAAGTCCGGCGCTTGTTCCCAGGGCAGCCAGGTTTCGGCGCCTAGGGCGACTTTGGCGATGCGCGGGTTGGGCGGGGCGGGGGTGTAGCCGGCCAGATAAACCTTAGACACGCCCAGGCCATCGGCTGTGCGGAACATGGCGCCTACATTCCAGCAGGAGCGGATATCGGGCAAAATAAGGATAATTTCTCTGGTCATAGGTTTCTTGGCTAGAATAATGGTTATGGGGGCAAAAGTCAATTTACTTTGCTTTTGCATTTGATTCGGCTATAATAAAAGCAATTCCTGATGGCAGGAAAATATACTCAATTGTTAAATTAATTATTATAATACCGCGAATCCGCCAGCAGGCGGAGAAGTGGCATAAATTAAATAATATGGGATACGTAGTAAATCTAGAGGCCAAGACTTTGGCTAACGAAAATTTTCGTGAAGTATTATTTACCTCTTCTTTTGGCCAGCTGGTTGTCATGAAGCTGTTGCCGGGCGAAGAGATTGGCGCCGAAGTGCACAAGCTGGATCAGTTTATCCGGCTGGAATCAGGCACTGCCAAAGCGATTTTGGATGCTGAGGAGTTTGAATTGTCGGACGGTTGGGCGGTCGTGATACCGGCCGGGACCAATCATAATATTATCAATACCTCCGCCACAGAGCCGGCTAAGTTGTATACTATTTATATGCCTCCAGAGCATCGCGACGGCACTATCCATGCCACCAAGACGGATGCGGTAGCTGATGATCAGGATCATTACCAGGCAGCCTAGCGGTATTAGCTTCATGACCAGTTTTGATGTCAAAAAAGAATTAAAAGCCCTAGCTAAGCCGGACAAAGCCAAAGTATTGGCCGGCTTTTTCAAGACCGGCTCCGGTCAATATGGCGCCGGTGATAAATTCTTGGGGATTACCGTCCCTGAACAACGGCAAATAGCGCGGAAGTATAGCCAGCTGCCTTTGGGCGATGTGGCTATGCTTCTGGCTAGCCATTGGCACGAGGAAAGATTGACCGCCGCCTTGATCCTGGTAGAAAAGTTTCAATCCGGAGAGGAAAAGGACAAGCGGGAGATATTTCAGTTTTATTTGGCGCACAGCAAGGGCATTAATAATTGGGATCTGGTGGATTTGACGGCGGATAAGATTGTCGGCGCGTGGCTAAGCCAAAAAGGCCAATTGTTGCTGCTAGATAAGTTGGCGCGTTCGGCTAATCTGTGGGAACGGCGCATCGCTGTCATTGCCACCTTTGCCTTTATCAAGCAAGGGGACTTTGGCCCGACCTTTAAGCTGGCCGAAAAATTATTGGATGATCCGCACGACCTGATCCACAAGGCAGTCGGTTGGATGTTGCGAGAAGCGGGCAAGCGTGACGAAGCGGCGCTCAGAAAATTCCTAGACGCTCACGTCGGCCAAATGCCCCGCACGATGTTGCGCTATGCCATAGAGAAGCTGCCTCTTTCGTTGCGCCAGCAATATCTCAAAAAATAGCAATTAAGGTTAATTATATGTTAGACATTACAATTGTCGCCATCGGCAAGATTAAGGAAAAGAATATCGGCGCCTCTCTGGCCGAATACCAAAAAAGACTGGCGCCTTATGCCAAGCTTAATCTGGTCGAGCTCAAGCCGGAGCCGTTTAGCGAAGGTTCTCGGGCCAAAGCTCGCATCACCGAATCGGGACGTATTGCCGAGGCGTTGGTTAAATACAATAGCGCCAGCATCTGGCTCCTTACCGAGACCGGCAAGGAGTATGATTCTTTCGGCTTTGCCGAAATGTTGGAGCATGAACAGCGTCCGTTGGTGTTCGCGGTGGGTGGCGCCTTGGGTTGGTCCGAGAGTATCCTTAAGAAGTATCGCAACCATCTGTCATTATCCCGCTTGACGTTGCCGCACGAATTGGCTCGCCTGGTGTTCTATGAGCAGATGTATCGCGCGGCTACGATTATTGCCAACAAGACTTATCATTACTAAGATATGAAGATCAAAAAAATAATCTTGCTGGCTGCTGTCTTATTTTTCTTGGCTAGTTGTGCTGTGGCGGTGAATTATAACGGCCGTATTTTATTGCAGAAGGCCGGCACCAGCCAGACAGTTTGGTATGTCAATCCAGCTAACGGCAAGCGATATTATATCAGCAAGTCGCAGGACGTCGAAGATGTCGCGCTTGCGCTCGGTTCCAAGCAGACTGATCAGACGTTGGCGAGCTGGAAAAAAAAGGGGGTACCCAAGGGTTTTGCCGGCCGTTTTGCCTATTCGCTAAACTCAAGCGGACAAATAAATAAATTATATTATATTACCGCTTCTTTGAAATTAATTGATTTGGGGGCAAAGTCTGTTTATTATAGCCAATTGACGACCCAGGGTCTGACGGTAGATATCAAGGTATTGGCCGGCATTGCGTCTGAATATAATCTGCCCCGACCCACGGCCCCGCAGCCGGCGGTTGTTACCCAAGGCATTGAATTTGTTTGGCCCTATGGCGGCAAGGATTATAAATTAAGGCTAAGCTTGCCAACGGCTTTATACAAGCAATATGCTGACAGCCAGAAATATTATCTGTATACCGGTACCAAGCCTGATAATTGGCAAGAAGCTTATTACAGCATGTTTCTAACTCCCAAGGCGGGGGATAATACTATCGTTAGCCTGGTGTTAAGTATACGCCAGTTGGCTAAGCAGGATAACTTGAGCGAAGATGAGACGCTGGAATTGGCTGTTAATTTTGTTCAAGCCTTGTCCTATGATACGCCCAAGGCTAATAACATCAAAAACGCCACGCCGAACTATCCCTACGAAACGCTTTATAAAAAATCCGGTATTTGTACGGATAAATCTCTATTGCTGGTGGCGATAATGCGCCAGTTGGGTTATGGCGCGGCCCTTATCAACTATCCTGAGGTCAATCACGCTTCGGCGGCGGTGCTTTGCCCTGATGGCTATGCCTTTCGCAGCACCGGCTATTGTTATATTGAAAGCACCGGCTTTTTCCCGATTGGCGCCTATCCGCAGAGCTTTGGCGCTAATGGTATCGACACCTCCAATACACTAAGCAGTTTCCGCGGCCAGTTTGACAAGATTTTTGACTCGGCTTCTTTGGGGCATTATCTGATGGTCGGCAAGACCTCAGGCAAAGCCTACGCCGGCACCAACAAAACATATGCCAAAGTTGAGAAATTAAAATCGTTGGAGTCATCGATGGCTGATCGGACGGCCGAAATCGATAAGCAGAGGGTTGCCTTAAATCAGGAACTGCAGCAATTGCAATCTTTCCAAGCGCAGACAACCGCCAAGCTTAACAGCGGTGATACTGCCGGCTATAATGATATGGTGGCGCAATACAACGAGAAGGCCAGGGATTATAACGCTCATCAAAACAGCCTGAAGTTTCAAATCGACCTGTATAATTCGGATGTCAGTCTCTATAATCGCATGACCAAAAATTTCTACTCGATCAAATAAAATTTATCCGCCTCCATGGCGGGTATTTTTTTATGTATTGTCTAATCCATCCATATCTACTATAGTTATATCGTAATATAGACGGTTATAAAAACATTTATGCGCACGATTTATCTGGTCCGTCATGGCCAATGCGAGGACAATAAGAATAAGATCTTGAACGGACAACGCGATAGTGAGCTGACGCGTTTAGGGCGCCAACAAGCCTTGGCTACTGCCACTTTGCTTAAGGATAAAAAAATCAAGACAGTCTATGCTTCGCCCTTGAAGCGGACTATGGAAACGGCCAAGATTATCGCCGAAAACCTGGGTATAGACCTGGTGCATGTGGATAAGGGGTTGATCGAACGTGATTTCGGCTATATGACCGGCAAGCCGACCAGTGATATTAGCAAACTAGCTAAGACGACCTTTGAAATCAGCGGCAAGACCTACTTTTTTAACGGTCCGGGCGTCGAGAGCTTCCCCAAGCTCTATCAGCGAGCCAGCCGCGTCCTCAAGCGCATCATCGCCAAGACGCCCAAGGGCAATATCGCCATCGTCACCCACGGCGATACCGGCATGATGCTGCAGGCCGTCTTCTACGGCTGGGATTGGATGCGAGGCCTTAACTACGCCTTCTGGAAAAACGGGGAGATCTTTGAGCTCAAGGCGAATGGGCTGAAGAAGGGGAAATAATTGATAATAAAAATATTATGAAAAATTATTTATTGCTAGGATTATTTTGTTTGATGGTCATGCCATGCTTGGCTAGTGCGGCGACTTATCAGCCCAGTGAAGTGAAAACTTGCAAGTTGAGTCCGAATACGAAAAGTTATAATTGTGCTGTATCAAAAGATGATAAGGATTTTGTTAATTGGAATGGACAAGAGCAAAAAACATATGAAATGCTCCAATTTGTTAATAATCCTTATAGTGGTGATTCGACAAAATTTATTTATTTAGCAGCGCGTGACAATAAGTATTATGTAGTCTTGAACGGCAAAGAACAAAAAGGTTACGATTATATTAATGCAAACTTCGTGCAGTTGAGCCCCGACTCCAAACAAATCGCCTATGTAGCCAAAAATGGTATAAATACCTGGGTAGTCATATTAAACAACAAAGAGTATGCCAAGTCAGATTCGGAAATTTATAATTTAAAATTCAGTCCTGATTCCAAAGCGATTGTTTATCAGAAGAGAAAAAACGGAAAAAGTTATATTTTTGTGAATAATATAGAGCAAAGAAAATATGATTTGATTGGTACACTGCAGTATAGTCCAGACTCCAAACAGCTCGCTTATGTCGCGAAAGACGGAGGTAAATATTTTGTTGTCTGGAATGGAAAAGAGCAAATAAAGTATACCGAAGGAGATATACATAAAGGCGACTTACATAACGGTGAAATTAGTAGGTTGCAATTTAGTCCTGACTCAAAAGAATTAGCTTATATTGTTAGAAAGGATTTTAGTAATATTGTTGTCGTGAATGGTAAGGAACAACCTAACTTTGGCTCAGTAGCGCAAGATACACTTTTTAGCCCTAATTCTAAGAACTTTGCGTATATTTTACAAACTTCAAGAAGAGACTATTATTATGCAGTAGTCAACGGTAAGAAACAGACGCAATTTAAATGTGATTCCTCATTTGCTGATAACGATTTTTGGAAATCTTCAATGGTCTACAGTCCTAATTCAAGGCAATTAGTTTTTTGGGTGCTTGATGAACAAAAAAAATATTCTCTGATAATTAATAATAAAGCAATCGGCCAATTTGATTGTTCATCGGTTAGTGATATTGTCTATAGCCCTAATTCTAAAAATTTTGCATTTATGTGCCGGCAAAGTGATGCTGATGGCAATGAGGTAAGCGATTTATATTTGAATGCGAAAGTGATAAGTACATCCATCCTAATTTTTGATTATAAATTTTCCCTCGACTCCAAGCAGCTTGTCTATGTTGCCTTGAAAAATGGACAATTAAAGCGGGAAGTGATAAATATTAAATAGATTTATTAAATTACCGGCGTTCTATATTCAATATAAAAAATAGTAGTTATTACAAATTAGTGAGACCTCCTGGAGTACAGGAGGTAAATACAACATATGAAAATCAGATCAATCGAAGCTTTAGAAATTTTAGATAGCCGTGGCAATCCGACTATTGAGGCGACTGTGGTGTTGGAGGATGGTTCGACCGGTACGGCCGCTGTGCCGTCTGGCGCCTCGACCGGCACTTATGAGGCGCATGAATTGCGCGATGGCGGCGACCGCTATCTGGGCGCGGGCGTACAGCAGGCGGTGCAGAATGTAGCCAGATTGGCCGAAGAGCTGATCGGCATGGAGGCCGAAGACCAGGCCGCTTTGGATAACAAGATGATCCTGATCGACGGCACTGATAATAAATCCGCTCTGGGTGCCAATGCTATCTTGTCTATTTCTCTGGCTGTCGCTGTGGCTGAGGCCAAGGCGGAGAAAAAGCCGTTGTTTGCTTATCTGGCCAAATTTAATCCTGATGCCAGCGGCAAATATACGCTGCCGTTGCCGATGATGAACATTATGAACGGCGGCAAGCATGCTAATTGGGCGACTGATATCCAGGAATATATGGTATTGCCGGTGGGAGCCAAGACCATGGCGCAGGCAGTGCAGATGTGTGCCGAAGTTTATCAGCATTTGAAAAAAGTACTCAAGGACAAGGGTTATAGCACAGCGGTGGGCGACGAAGGCGGCTTTGCGCCGGCCGTTAAATCCAACGACGAGCCGTTTGAATTGATGAGCGAGGCGATTGGCAAAGCCGGCTACAGCTTGGGCGACGATTTCGCTTTCGGCATCGATGCCGCTGCCAGCGAATTCTATCATGATGGCAAATATGTTTTGAACAAAGAAGGCAAGACGATCGATGCGGCCGAACTGTCCGATTTCTATGCCAGCCTGCTTGAGAAATATCCGATCATTACGATGGAAGATATCTTTGCCGAGGATGATTGGGAGGCCTTTGGCGCTTTCCACAAGCGCTTTCCCAAGCTGCAAGTGGTGGGCGATGATTTGTATGTCACCAACCTGAAACGTTTGGAAAAGGGGATTGAGCTGGATTCGACCAATTCTATCTTGATTAAATTGAACCAGATCGGCACCCTGAGTGAAACAGTGCAGGCGGTCTTGAGCGCCCGCGCCGCCGGCATGACTTCGGTCATCAGCCATCGTTCGGGCGAAACCGAGGATACCTTTATCGCCGATCTGGCAGTGGCGCTAGGTACCGGACAGATTAAGACCGGCGCTCCGGCCCGCAGTGAACGCACCGCCAAATACAATCGCTTGATGCGCATCGAATCTCAATTGGGCGGCGCGGCTTTCTTTGCCAAGTGGGGGCAAGTGAGCTATTAAATTAAAGATCAAATATAAAAAATAAAATAGCCGAGCGGTGAACAAAAAAACAACCTCGAAAATTTCGGGGTTGTTTTTTATATCGAATGTTTCTGGTTTTTAGTAACGGCGGAAACTATCGTTGTCGCGTCGGGGAGCTTGTGGCTTTTTTTCCAAAGGCTTGGCTTCTGAGATGTTCAGGGCGCGGCCGTCGAAATCTTTGCCATTCAATTCGGCGATGGCTGTGTCGGCATTTTCATCGGACATTTCCACGAAGCCGAAGCCCTTGGAGCGTCCAGAGAATTTGTCTTTGATGATCACGGCAGAAACTACTTCACCAATCTGAGAAAACAGATCAGTCAAATCGCCGTCCGTGGTACCGTAGGACAGGTTACCCACGTAGAGTTTTTTGGTCATTTTTTTACTTTACTTTTTTACCAAGCAGGTTGTCATTTAGTTTGAGGCTAAATAATTCTCTACTTCAGGCCTAATTTTAGCCCAAATTTTGCCAATTGTCAATAAATGGCAAATAATTAAGCATTGTCTGTCCAAATTTTGGCTAGATTTAAATAAATTTAATTACATTCCACCAGCTTTCGATGTATTCTTGGCGGCGGTTTTGATATTTAAGGTAATAGGCATGTTCCCAGACATCGATAGTCAGTAATGGCTGATGGCCGCGGGAAAGCGGGGAATCTTGGTTGGCGGTGGTGTACATCTCCAGCTTGCTCTCGGCGTTGCGTACTAGCCAGCACCAACCGGAAGCGAAGTGTTTGAGCGCGGCTGCGGAAAATTGCTTTTTGAATTCTTCGACAGAGCCGAAAGTGCTAGCAATCTCGGCAGCTAACGCCTCGTCCTTGGGCAAACCGGGGTTCATAGTCTGCCAGAAAAAGTTATGATTGACCACGCCGCCGCCCATGTTGCGGATGGCAACGCGCGTCGGCTCGTCCACCGCTAGCTTGTCTAAGCCGGCGATTAATTCTTCCGGTGTTTGGGTAAAAAGATCAGGAAAATTTTCCAGCGCTTTGTTTAGGTTGGTAACGTAAGTCTGATGATGCTTGTCATGGTGGATTTCTATGGTGGCTGCATCGAGCCAAGGCTCTAGAGCATCAAAGCCGTAGGGCAGTTTAGTTAGTTCGTACATATGGGCATATTTACCAGCCCCATCTACGGGGCTTAATTTGTTGAGATTATTATTCTATAACACAAATAATAATCCCGCAAGTTTAGTAGGATTAATTAATTCTCGCCCCACTCGATTATTTCTGCCATATGTGTTATAAAGAAATGAAGCAAGACTGAAAGGGCTTGTTGTATTTTTAGGTTAAAAACCCCAATACCTCTAACTTTACAAACTTTAAAAACTTTATAAACTTTACAAACTTAAGTATATGTGGCAAGAAAAAACAGTTAAACGCGCTTTAGCCCTGGCGCTTATCGTGATTACGACAGCTATCTTGGCTTATGCCTTAAGGCCTTATCTTAATGCTTTTTTGGGAGCGCTTATTTTGTATGTTATCTTTTCGCCTTTGTATGAATGGTTGTTGTCCGAGTGGCGCTGGCCCAAGAGTTTGGCCGCATTGAGCGTGATGCTGGTTTCTCTTTTTGCTTTGCTGATCCCATTTTCTTTGCTGATTTCGATAATCATGCAAGAGGCCCAAGATCTATTGCCGCAATTTTCCGCTTGGCTCAGTTCTTCCACTTGGGTTTCTCATTATTGGGCGCAAATAGCGCCGCAAATAGATTTGTCGACACAGCTGACTCAAGTCGGGCCGACTATTAAATCTATCTTCTTCGGCACTTTGTCGGCGGTCAAAGACACTTTGATTTCTTCGGTTATCATGTATTTTATCTTCTATTTTTTGTTGGTTACGGCTAACGAAAAAATTTATCAAGCTATTTATGCCTTGGTGCCATTTTCCAAGAGCAACGCGGTGCGCTTGGCGCATGAGTTCCGCAATATCACTTATTCCACACTCTTGACCAGCGGCTTGATCGCCTTGATACAGGGGTCGCTTTTGACACTGACTTTCTTAATCTTTGGCTTGCCGGGCGCTTTTTTGTGGGGCTTTGCCGGCTGCTTGATGTCTTTTTTTCCGATTATCGGCGTTTCTTCAATTTGGCTGCCGGCCAGTGTAATCGTCTTTTTGACAGGGCGGCCGCTGGTTGCTTTGGGCGTTCTGGCTTGCGGCATCTTTATCAGTACTGTGGACAATTTTATCAGGCCGCTCATCCAGCAGAAAGTCGGCAGCATCCATCCGCTGGTTTCGTTACTAGGTATTTTTATGGGCTTGTCGCTATTTGGCTTGATCGGCATTGTCATCGGCCCGCTAATGCTGACCTATTTCTTGTTGACTGTCGGGATGTTTAAGGAGGAGTACATTAAATAAGAAGTCAAAACTCAAAACTCAAAAGTCAAAAGTATAGAGCCGCTGTCGCGGCTTTTGTTTTTCTGCTTAAATGTGATATAATAAATAAGCAGGATAATTAGGCACAATGGCTATAAATTCTTTGACTCTTGACTAGTAAATTAAATCCCCACTTCCTCTAACTTTATAGACTTTAAGAACTTTATAAACTTTACAAACAAAAAATAATTCCCCAATACCTCTAACTTTACAAACTTTAAAAACTTTATAAACTTTACGAACTTATACGTATGTGGCTATGTAAAAAAAAGAAGGAGGCAACTTCTAGAAAGAGATTTTTCTATCTTTTGCTTTTTACTCTATTGGGATGGATGATAATGTTTTTATTCTATGCTAGCATAGAATATGTGACTGTTGTTTTGTTGTTGCAAGACTTTGACCGTTACAGCCTGGGTCTGTCTTGGGAAAATTGGTGGTTACTGCAGAATTTAATTGCGGTTATATTGTCGTTTATCGGCATTATTGTCGGGTTGCAACAGGGTAATTATTGGTGGAATCTTTCTTACGAGAAGTCGAAGTCCAAGAAATGCCGCTGGTTTTCACGCAAATAATTAATTGTTAATAATCTTGAACAAATGGCTTAGCTCTTATGGGTTGAGCCAATATTAAGTTTAATAAATCTGTCTGCTCGGAGTCTTGCTTGGCGCGATCGGATTAGACCCTTTAAATTGTATGAAAAAATTAGTCTTTGATATAGAAACGCGCAATACTTTTGCCGAAGCGGGGTCGCGCGACCCCTTGGCTTTGGATTTGTCGCTGTTGGTGGTGTATGATTATGACAGTGATCAGTTTACCTCTTATGTACAGGAGGATTTGCCTAAACTCTGGCCATTGCTGGAGCAAGCCGACATGATTATCGGCTTTAACTCTGATTACTTTGATATTCCGATTCTCAATAAGTATTATCCCGGCGATTTGAGCCGGATCAGAAGCCTGGATTTGTTGTCAGAAGTAAAGAAAAGCCTAGGTAAGCGTATTTCCTTGGATATGATTGCTGCCGGTACTTTGGGGCGGGAGAAAACCGCCCACGGATTGCAGGCGGTCGAGTGGTGGAAAGAGGGCAAAATAGAAGAAATCAGAAAATATTGCATCGAAGACGTGCGTATTACGCGTGATATCTATGATTACGCTCGAGCTAATGGTCGATTGAAATACAAGGTTGTGGATGAAGTGCGCGAATTCGCTATTGATGCCTCGGCTTGGGAGCAGTCAGGCTCGTCGGCCATCAATTTTACTTTGCCATTTTGATTATAATATTTTTGCTAATATTAAATAAATTATTTTGGTTAATTTAATGGTAATTGATTTGCTAAAAACAGGATATTGTGTTAATTTAGGTGGGCTAAAAGCCCAAAATATGAACGACAAGAATATTATTTTATTTGTTGATAGCGCGCCAAACGATGCTGTAAAGGCCTTGCGCGCTTATAGCCACAAGCATCACAAAAATTACCGAATCGGCATTATTAGAGAAAAGAAGCCCCACCCAGGCGACGCCAAGGCGGTGGATGTGGTGATAAGCTGTGACTTTCGGCGTGACGACAAGATTATCCAGACGCTCAAGCCTTATCAAGACCAAATTTTGGCCTTGGTTTGCCGCGGCGAAAAGCACATTGCTGATTATGCTCGGCTCGTGCCATTTTTGCCTTATGTGCGAACGCCTAACAAAGAATCATTGATTTGGGCTACCGACAAGGTGCAGATGCGCGAAAAACTGATGGCTTATGACAAGAATATTACCCCGCGTTTTACGGTAGTGACTGATGCCGGCAAGAATAGCCTTAGAAAAATTAAGGAAGATGTGGGTTTCCCGTTGGTAGTTAAGCCGGCTGGTCTGGCCTCTAGTTTGCTGGTTAGCATTTGCTTCCATGAAGAAGAACTGGCCGAGACTTTGGGCAAAATATTTCGTAAGATTAAGCGTATTTACAAGGAAAACAAGCGCAAGGAAGAGCCGCGAGTCTTGGTGGAGCAGTTTATGGATGGAGAAATGTATTCGATTGATGCCTATGTTGATTCGCGCGGCCATATTTCCTTGTGCCCCCTTGTGCATGTTAAAACAGGCCGCAGTATCGGCTTTGATGACTTTTTTAATTATTCCCGCATTACGCCCACTACGCTGACCAAGGCCGAGGCGGCAGCAGCGGATGAAGTGGCGATTAAGTCGGTCTATGCCTTGGGCTTGCGCTCTGCGACGGCCCATATCGAACTGATGCATAATGGCGGCAAGTTCAAGATTATTGAACTGGGTCCTCGCATCGGCGGCTTCCGGCACAAGATGTATGAACTGTCTTACGGCATTAACCATGCCTTGAATGATGTTTTGGTCCGTATTCCAAGAAAATTAGAAGTACCCAAGAAAGTAAAGGGCTATACGGCGGTGCTCAAGTTCTATCCGCGCAAAGAAGGCCGTATCAAGAAAGTCTCCGGAGTTAAAAAGGTCAAAGAGCTCAAGTCTATAGTGAGCCTAGTGCAGAACAAAAAGCCCGGTGATTTGTCTAAATTTGCCAAAAATGGCGGAAAATCTGTTTTTGATTTGACTTTGTTTAATAAGACAAGGCCGGAGCTCTTGGCTGATATTCGGCGCGCTGAAAAACATCTCTTGATAGAAACCTAAGGCCGAGTTATATTTAATTAGCCTAAGACTTAAAAAAGATAATCGTATGCCGAAAAAAATATTAATTGCCGAAGACGAGGCTAGCTTGTCTAAGGCTCTCAGCCTCAAGTTGGCTAATCTTGGCTTTGAAGTAGAACTGGCCGAGGATGGCGCTCAGGCTCTCAGCCTGCTTAAGAGCAAATCTTTTGATCTAATGCTGTTGGACTTGATGATGCCTAAGCTGGACGGTTTCGGCGTTTTGGCCGAAAAGAAAGACTGGAAGTCTAAGCCGGTGGTATTTGTCAGTTCTAACCTGAGTCAGCAGTCAGACAAGACCAAAGCACTGGA
Source organism: Candidatus Falkowiibacteriota bacterium (assembly GCA_037130845.1). Lineage (GTDB taxonomy): Bacteria > Patescibacteriota > Patescibacteriia > Patescibacteriales > Patescibacteriaceae > 1-14-0-10-37-14. The sequence goes on from JBAXSE010000006.1 coordinate 22,703, forward strand.
AGCGGGCGCTGATCAATTCTTGGTCAAATCAGACGTCTCGCTCAAAGAATTGGTGAATAAAATAAACGAAGCCTTGTCCTAATTTGTCATGGGGTCAAGTCTTGAATTGTGAATTTAACAAAATTCACAATTCAAGACTTGACCCCATATATAGACTCCCCACTGGTTGGGGAGTTTTTTGTTGTATGGTTAATTTAAATAAATCCCCAATGCTAATAACTATAAGAATTTTAAATCAAGATCCCTGCCTTCGCAGGGACAAGCTTATCTGTTGGTTGACTGGATAAAATGTGTTATAATTATTTGAACAGCTATGATTGTTGATAACTTAATCTTGTTTTGGCGTTTGCCGGAAGCAAGAATGAGTAATTTAAATATATTAATTGATTAAAAATTAAATAATCTTCTATGTCTAAAATTCCAATGCTTAATGCCGGCGGACTTAAGTTAATAGTCTTGTTTTTTGGCGTTATCTTGGCTCTGTCAGCTCAGGCTGCTGGGGCTGTTTCTTGTGCTCCGATGGTTGGAACGGCTGGCGCCTGCGTCGGCGGTTCAGCCACGCCCAATCCGGCATCTTGGAACAATACCACGCGCCGTTATGAGTGGCAGTGCGTTGGCGGCGGCCAAACCGTACCTTGCTATCAGACCGCCTGCGGCAATGGCCAGATTGATCTGGGTGAACAGTGCGACGGTTTTAACCTCGGCGGCAAGACTTGTCTGAGCTTGGGCTTTTTAGGCGGCGGCGCCTTGCATTGCAATGCCTGCGCGCTGGATACTTCCGGTTGTGCAGCCGGCCAGACAACTCCTCCTTCGACAGTGACTCCTCCTGCGACCGGTACCGGTTCGCTTTGCGGCACGACTGCTCAGAAATGCACCGGCTTTAGCCCTGGGCTAATGACTTGCATCGGACTTGGCTATACTGGCGGTAATTTGGCTTGTGATGCGGCTACCTGCAACTACAAGACGACTAATTGCGTTAGTGGCGGCGCTACCAGGCCTAGCGTGCCGCCTGTGGTTGTTACTCCGCCAACAGTCCCCGGAACAGAGAGCAATTGCCTTACTCCGCCCGCAAATTGCGACGTGGCCAAAATCATCTTTGATACTAATCCTGCCAGCTTGTGCCAGGGCGGAGTAGCTATTAACTTTAATTATATCGGCGGTCTTTGCAGCGGTTCTTGCATGTATGAATGTCCAAACTCTTCCCGAGGCGTTCCGGATAGCTGCTTTGCTAGTGATAAATTCTCTTGTTCTGGTTTAGATGCTAACAATAAATATATCGGCGCTCAGGATCAAACTGTATCAGTCGTGCCTAATTATTTTCTGTGCTTCAAGAATGGCAAGGATGCCGGCCAATGCGCCGGTAAAGTTACGTTGAACCCTGTTACCTTTAGATATGAATGGAAGTGCGATAGTTTGCCAACCAATTGTTTTGCTTGCGCTCCTTCGCAGTGCAATTATGATAAGCCGGCGCCAGCTATGAGTGCTGACTTGATAACTAATTCTACTACCGCTGAAGGCGCAAAGGCTTTCTGCAAGACGGGTAAATTAACAGGCTTAAGAATTGTTTATACGGATCCTAGCGATGGGCTAGAGCATGATATTTTGCCCATGACTGATTATTTTACGAACTTGAATCCAAAGTGGAGGAATTCCAGAATGTCTTGGCGCTGTGTAGTTGAACCCGAATGCACTTACCCCCTGGTCAAGAAAAACGACTGCTTTCATTATCTGCCTTTCTGCGGAGATTCAGTCTTGCAGGAAGGGGAAGAGTGTGATTTGGGCGCCAAGAACAGTGATACCGGAACTTGCAATACTCAATGCAAATTGACTTATTGCGGCGATAAGCGAGTGCAGAAGCCTAATGGCAAGGGAGGCATGGAACAATGCGATCCGCCAGGGAATGGAACGGAGACCGATTCTAATTGCCAGCCCGTATTTAATGAGGCTCCGGATGGGAAAACTCCAACTCCGCCAAGCAAAACAGACGAAACGATTCCGGTTGTTTTGTGTGAAAAAAATAATGGCGGCCCCAGCACTAGCGCTAAGGGTGTTAAGGCCAATAAGGATACAAAAGACAATGTTATCGTTGAGCCGCAATGGTGGGGTAAATGCAACGGCACTTGCCAATGCCAGCCGGTTGATCTAACCGGCAAAGGAGAATGCATCAAGGGTTATTGCGGCGCGACAGCCGCCTCGCAGGCGGACTGCGCCGCTGGTGAAACCTTCAATGCCGATATCTGCAGCTGTGTCGGATGTAATGCTGATTCTGATTGTAACAGGCTGGTAAAGCCAGGTTTTCCAAGTGAAAAGTGCGACGGCGTTTGGTATATCCAGACTAAGGCAAAATGTGAAAATCACAAATGCGTTGATGTAAAGACCGATTGTTCCAAAGATAATCTTAATGATTGCGATGACACGAGCCATAAGAGGCTAAACAGGCTCTGCGCTTGCGGAGCGGTCACCAAGGGCGGCGGCGGAGAGGCTCTGACTTATCAAGGCCTTGATTGCGTCTGCAATACTACCAAAAAATGCGATAAAACTTGTGGCTCAGAATGCAACGAAGGTGAAGTCGTATCTTCTGTTAGATACGACGGAGTAAATTCTGCTACCTGTCCTTCGTATCTGGATAAAAAAGAATGCCAAGGTGATTGCACCTTTAAGGTTATTGACGGGGGAACTTGCGGTGATGGCAAGACTGATACCTGGGAAGACAAAAAGACCGGAGCCAAGGGCGGTGAAGAGTGCGACCCGGGGCGTTTTTGCAGCGACGGCAAAACAGCTTGCAATGATCCGATTACCGGCAAGGCGGATGATACAAAATGTTTGGGAATGAAAAATGGCGATACGGCCTGTATAAAGCGTCCTGTCGACGGCTGCAATGCTTATTGTATGTTGGATTGCGGTCGGGGTGATACCGAATTTAATCCCGATTCCAAGAATTATCGGCTCCATGATTATTATGAAAACGGTAAACTAAAGGATGGTTGGACAACCCTAGCCTTGCGTGCCTATAACGATGGCGATAAGTCTTTCTTTTGCGGTATTGATACCAATAAATACTTAACTCCGGTAAATATTACTATTAGGTATAAGAGTAAACCAGAGGATACTGAAATACAGACAATCGTTACAACTTGGGAAGATATGCAGCAGTATTTGGGCTTCCATATCATCGACATTACTTGGCATTGCTATGAAGGCGATAGGATGCCTGACTGCCATTACAAAGAGTGCAGTGTTGTTTTCCCTGGCTGCGCTACGGGCGTCAACAATAGTTTTGCTTACATGAATTATAGTAATTCCTACTATGATTGGAGTGATTTTGAGAAAAAGTATGATAGTGTTTGCACCTTAGATCCGAAGTTTGTCCAAAAGACCGAGGCGGACTGCACTAATTTGTGCAACAACAAGAATCTTAGCGCCCATGTTGTTTATGATGAGGTGAATAACCAGTGGACTTGGTCATGCGGTGATGAACAGTGCAAAGTCTACCAGATGGGTTGCGGTTATGAGCATGCCAAGGTGACGGATGTCCACGATGATCCGTTGAATTTGAATTGGACTGACAAAAGTTCAGCGCCAGCAAATGCCGCCTTCTATTACAATATGTCGCCGTCACAGGGACAAGGCTGTATCAATGGCGGCAAACCGGTGATGTATCAGCAACCAATCGGCAACGAAGACCCCGGTTTCTATGGCTATAACGGTTTGGCTGACAGCTACAATAACCGCGGCAAGTGGTTGTGGCGTTGCGAGTATACCGATCCAAACGGTACCAAAAATACCGCGCCCAGGAATAGCGGCTTACAAACACATCAGTTTGATTCTTTTAGTTATAATACGGCGCCTACCACCAGGCAGGACAATGAACGTTGGTGCGCGACTCCCGAAAGAGGCGAATGTCTGACTAAGAATCTGACTTGGGATACCATGACGGACAGTCCTAACGTTTCCGGTAATGGCCTCTGGGAAAACTCTGACACTCCGTTAAGTTTGACTGCTTTCCAGGCCAAGGTAGAAGCCGGCAATCATTTCGGCAATAAATCATTGTGCTTGAATGGCGTTGCCCGCCAGGTTGTCCTAAAGGGTAATGACGAGAATATCTTCCAGCTATACCGCGATAATCCATCCACAATAACCGTAGACCCGGCCAAGAACATGGGCGTTTGGTTGGACCCTAAGGATCAATCAGGGTTATGGGATCACACCGGTTATGCTTATTACAGCCCAACCAAGGCGGCAGCCTATTGGGTTTGCGATCGCATGTTTGATAACTCTGGCAATTATAGCGGCAGCGATTCTGATTTTTACGGACCTTATAACATTTGTTATGCCAAGATTTCCGGCTGCCGCAAACCGCCGAGCGGGAAGATTGATTACAGCATCAAATTAGTCGACCCTTTCACTAAGCAGCCTTTGGGTTTTGATAACCTTTTTGGCAAATGCTTTAATTCCAAGGGGCAGTTTGAAGACACTGCAGCCCATGATTGCTATAAGTTGTTTTGCGAAGATGGGCTGTTGGCCAAAGACTTAACAGACTTTAAGTATACAACCGGTGCTAATGGCGTGGTTTGGGATTGGAAGTGCGGCGGCGAAGTCTGCCAAGCCAAATCCAGCTGCAAGGCGGTTACCAAATTGGTTTTGGGTGATATTATTTCTGTACCGGTGGCCCCGGCCAGTACTTGTACCGGTAATAAGGTTAAGTATTCGGTGGTGAATAGCGGTGATTGCAAGGATGTGACCTATACCTGGATGTGGAATCAATCTCCCGGCAGGACAGAAGGATTGTTAGGCGCTTTGAGTACGGCTGCCGGATCCGAAGTGATTGTCGATGCCGATCTGCAAGCCGATAAGCGCCAGATTACGGTGATTGCGACTTGCAATGATGAATGCGCGGACATGGCTAGCGACGAGGCGAAGAAAAACCTGGATGTCTTAAAGGTGCTTAAACCGACGGCCAATGGCACTTTGATACCTACGGATAAAGCTATCTGCACAGCCCAGCAGGGGACGCTGACAGCTGAGATTAAAGATTGTGAAAATCCGGAGATTACTTGGTATCATATGCGTGTGTGGCCTAATCCGGATACGGATCAGAGCGGTACTATCAATTATCCAGATTGGAGTACTTATAAATTTGTTAATGGAACAGAGACAGCCGAGTTGCTGGCCGGCCTGCATGACCGTACTCTTACTATCAGTGAAACCGATGACGGCGAATGGTATTACAAGGCGACGGTTAAATGTCTTGATTGCATCAATGATTTGAATCCTAAATATGAAATTGACATGACCGGCGGCAATGTTCCGCAAACCGGTTCGGACGTCAGCAATATTTTCCATGTCAAGATTAACCCGGTTTATGCTTTGGCTCCAAAACTCTATGCTTCCAAGGATGTTGATCCGACGGCAGCCGAGCAGAAGACCGCTATGACTGTCTGCAAAGACGAAACAGCCTCGCCGATTATTACAGCCGCCGAGACCAAATGCACGGGGACTAAGACCTACACCTTCTTGCAAGAGAAGGGCGTTTATTTGCCGATTATCACTGAAAGCGCAAACAATTGGTTTAATGCCTATAATAAGCTGGTCAAGGGCCAGAACAAATTCAAGGCCCAGGTCAAATGCAGCGACGTCTGTACTGCTTTGCCAAATCCAAAAGATACCAACGAGGTGACTATTACCTACAAAGAACCGGCAGTGGCTATTGATGCTTTGCCTAAGACGGTTTGCGTCGGCGATGATTTGGATTTGCATTTTACCGGGTATAACGCGGCTGATCTTAGCGATGTCAGTATGACCGATTGCTCTAATCTTGATTGGAAATGGCGCTTTAGAAAGCAGGAAGCCGAACCGGGCGCAGATGAATGGAGCGATACCGATAATATTAAGGGCGCCGATAGCCAAATTATCAAACAGACTAAGATTAACGGCAAAGATGTTTATGCCAAAGACAGCGGCACTTTTGCCGATTATTGGTTCCAGACTGCTTGGCAGTGCAAGGATTGCATTACGCCTAAATGGCAGGCTGCCAATACGGCGATGGTGCGAGTGTATAATCCCAAGGCGACTATCGAGTCGATAACCAAGGATATTTGTTCCAAGGACAAGGTAGCCCTGGCAATCACTACTCCCGGCTGTCCGGCAGGTGCGGATACAAAGGGCGTTGTCTGGTCTCGCCAATGGCAGTATCAACCTGATGAAATGTCAGGTTGCAGCGACCCCGAAGATACCGATCGTGATTGTTGGTTGCCTGATGATGCATCCATTACGCCATCTTCGATAACCGAAAGCAGCGCGGCCGGGACTTATACCGATAATCCGGAAACAGTTGCCGATCGAGACACTACCTATCGTTATAAATTCAGCTATACTTGCTCTGCCTGCAGCCCCGAGCGATCATTAATCAGCTCCAATTGGGTGACGGTTAAGGTTAAGCCGGAGAGCACTCCGACTGTCACTTTGACCTCGTCCAAGGATGAAAAGGCGGGTGATAGCGTTATCCAGGTTTGCCAAGATGACCTGGATAAGAGCACTTTGACTTATGCTTATGGTATAAATAAACTTTCTGATTGTTATGCCAATACAAAGCAGTACAATGTTGCCTTATACGCCGAGGAGGATAAATGTTTGGCGCTTAGCAATGCTCGGTCTGGCGGCGTTACTCAATTCACAAAAGAAAATGCTTTGACTAGGACTTTTGCCGGCATGGCCGGTTATGCCACATTGATGCCAAGGCGTTCATATTGGTTCCGGACGATTGTTAGCTGCATGGATCAGACTGATCCGGCTTGCACGCGCGATGCTGATAGCAAATGCGCACAAGTTGACGTCTTGCCTAATCAAGAGGCGGCCGATGGGCTGGAGCTTGATATGCGCAACAAGGCTCAAGACGCTAACGATACCAAAGTAGATGGTTTCTGCACCGAGCAAGAGGTCAAAAAGGTGACCTACACCGGCGCTTCCGGTTGCACTACTCCGACCTACGAATGGACTCTCAAGAAAGATGGCGCTATAGTCAAGTCCTATAATACCGCCAGTACGCCTTCGGTTGATTTGCAGGCTGATTTGGACAATGTTAATGGCGGTAATTATCAGCTGGAGTTAATGGTTAAGTGTGATTTGACTGTGCAGCCTTGCTTTAATGAGCAAGCTAATCCTTTTACTATCAGCTTTGCTGTCAACCGAACCAAGACTTTGGACCCGTCAATTACAGACGCCAAGACCGATCTTAAGATGTGCAAAGGAGACAAAGTGTCGCTGGCGGCTACGGATGCCGGCACTTGCACCGACAAGGGTTATTGTTGGAGTATGAAGCGAACTTATGATGCTGACTGCGAAGATGGCTCTTATCATAATGATGCAGCAAGCAAAGATTTGCAGTATTTGGCGGTCGGCACTTATGCGGCCAAGATTTACAGCTATTGCGCTGATGGCCTCTGTCCGCCAGTGCCGTATTGGAAGGCGAACGCAGAAACCAGGAATATTACTGTTTACCCTGTGGTCGAGTCGGTCAAGAAAGCAGAAATCACCAGAACCAGAACTGATGTCTTGTGTAATAATAAGGCGCAAGCGGAGTATAAGTTAACTGCTGAGGCTAAATTTACTGACGCCAATCTGGCTGATTGTCCGGATAGTCAATTGACTTACGATTGGGCTTGGACGCAAAATGGCAAAAAGGCTAGCGCCACCGGCAAGACTCTAAATCTGTTGGCGCTTGGCCTAAAGGCGCAAGATACTCCTTATAGCTTTACGGTTACCGTTGCTTGTAGCGATCGCAATCTGGATGCCGGCCATTGTCCGGAACTGCCAAACGATGCTCAGACGGCCTCTGTTGATGTCAGCGTCAATGATTATCCAAACGCACCGACTATCACCGCTAGTCCCAGTCCGACTACTGTTTGTTATGGCGATGATTCTACTTTGACAGTCGGCAATAACTTCGATTGCAGTGGTATTAACTCATCCAAGAAATATTATTGGTATAAGAATAACACTGCCTTTGGCGCTGTGGATACCGATCCGACGGCTACGCCGGTTTCCAGATTATATAGCAATTTAATCACCACTCCGGTGTCCTTAACAGTTGAAGCCGCTTGCTCCAATAGCTGCGGCGAAGCCGGTTCCGGCAAGCAGGGTGGCAATGTGACGGTTATTACGGTGCCGGCCCAGACTGCCGATAGTATTAGCGCCGAAAATTCAACTGTTTGTACCGATACTGGCACTGTCCTGACCGCCCAATCAAATAGTGACTGCACCGACGGTGCCAAGACTTATAAATGGCAATCGAATTCGAATGGCACCTGGAACGATGTGGCCGGCGGACCATTTACCGTCAATACTTTGAGTACCGGTAACTTGAACGTTACGACCCAGTATCGCTTCAAGGCGACTTGTATAATTCATGGTTGCACTAAGGAATCGGCTGATTGGTCTGCTGCTAAAACCGTGACAGTCGCCAGCTGTACTTGCGGCGATGCCAATGGCAAGGCTTATACTGATGATCAATACTTTACTTCTACCGATTCGAACCTTGATAAGAGATGCGCTCCGGGCGGCGTTTGGGGCATTTATGTGACGACCGATCCAACCCAATGGACTTGGACTTGCAAATATGGCAATGCTGATCCGATACCATGCTACGCCAACAAGTTAGCTTGTTCCAGTACGGGCACGATATACAGGACTACCACGGCTTGGAACACCCGCATGGGCGTGCGTAATTTGTGTACGATTACTGACTATGCCTGGAACAGGGATTTGTCCGTAAAGGCGACCGACATTAATATGCGCGTATCTAATGATGCCGGACAAACTGACATTAACAAGCTAACGGTCTGGACTGATTACGGCACTCCATATGGTTCTTTGGCAACCGGCGCCCAGTGGTCTTGCAAAGGTGATAGCGGTGATAGTGGAGATAAGACCGATTGCTCGGCTAATATCGTCCAGTGCGGTGTTGCTTCCAGTAAAAGAACTTTAGATCGTGGCGCTGACATACAGCCTGTGTTAAGTAATATCTTGTATGGTTCTTATAGTATTGGAGAAGCGGGGAACACTTGGAATAGCGTTAGTGCAGCTCAACTGTGCACTAATTCCAGGCGGGCGGTAGATAAGAGCGTTGACGCGGTTAATCTGCTAAACGGCGAAGGCAAGCTAAATTGGCAGTGCACCACCGATGATGCCGCTGATTATGTTGAGTGCGATGCGCGCCGCGATTGCGGCTGGACTTGCCAGACTCAACCGGGCGAAACTTGTCCAACTGCTGATGCGGGGAGAAATTACCCGACTGTTCAGTTTGCCAGAGGGACGGTGAGTGGTAATTCGATGTGTTGGACTGCGCAAAATATTAAGACAATTACGAATCCTTCGGCTGATATGTACTGGAATCAAGCATTAGCTATTCCTGATGCAACAACCGGCGTAGTGCCATGGACCAATTGGTTTAAAGTTGGAACGAGAGGCGGAACCAAACATAAACACGGGCCGAACATTCCTGAGGTTGCGCTAGGTGTTTGTCCAACTGGATTCCATGTCCCCAATACTACCGAATGGTCTAATCTGGAAAATCTAATGAAAACCGGTACTGATTGTACATCTTCCCGCTTCCAGACGAGCGATTGCAGCGGCGCAGCTAATCCGAACTTGCCGGGCTATACCGACGATGGTTTGACTGATAAGACTGGCTTTAATGGTTCAAGCAATGATTCCGGCTATTGGGTTAAGGATAAGCCTTATCCGGGTGATGTTAATTTGTATGAAGTCACTGCCGGCAGGACTGTGTGCGGTAATTTCAATGTTGATTCGCCCGAGGCTCATGCTTTTAGAAGCCCTTATTATTACAAGCTTAATAGTGATACGACGGTCTGGCGAGGCGCTGACAATGGATTTTGTACTTCAACTGGCGCTAATCATGATGACGAAACGCCTCATCAGTTGCGTTGCGTGGCTCAGTACAGCTTTGCGCCGTCTATCGTTAATCCGGGTGGCGGCGGTCGAGGCGGAACGCTAATCCCTCCGCCTCCGTGTATCGGTTGTTTCCGCTTTGGTATTTAGGGCTAAAATATATCAAGGGCTCTCCTGATAAATAATCAGAAGAGCTCTTTGATTTTTGTGTTAAGGCGTATTATAATACGGTTATCTTTAATGAAAATTTACCCCTTCGCCTCATGGGCTACAGGCGTTAATTATTTATTTTTCATTGATTTTTAGATAATTTAAAGAAGTTTAAGTAAAAGCCTCGGGATATTATATGAGACTAGCTTAATAAAAGAATATATATGATAAACAAGCAAACAAAAATCGTAGCGACTATCTCTAATAAAAATTGTTCGGTTGACTTCTTGCGCAAATTGCATGATGCCGGCATGGACGTGGTGCGGCTCAATACCGCCCATCAGACGCCGGAAGAATCCAGTGAAGTGGTGGCCAAAGTGCGGGCCACTTCCCAGCGTCTGGCCATTATGGTTGATACCAAGGGGCCGGAAATCCGTACTCGTTACTTTGCCGAAGGCATTTCTTTGCCGGTCAAGAAGGGCCAATTGGTTAAGATGGCCGGTTCGGCCAAAGGGGAGTCGGCGCCAGGATTGATGCTGGTGGACTATCCTCGATTTGCCGCCGAGCTAAGCAAGGGTTCGCAAATCTTGATTGACGATGGCGAATTGGCACTTGAAGTAGTCAGCAAGAAAAAGGATCACGTGGTGGTTAAGGTGATGAACGAAGGCGTCATTAAGGGCAAGAAATCGGTCAATGTGCCGGGTGTCAGCCTCACTTTGCCGTCTTTAAGCATCAAAGACAAGACTTTTATCGATTGGGCTATGGCGGAGAAGATCGACTTTATCGCCCATTCCTTCGTGCGCGACGATAAAGACGTGCTAGCTATCCGCAAACTATTGGATGCCAAAAAAAGTCCGATCAAGATTATTGCCAAGATTGAAAATCGCGCCGGCGTGGAGAATATCGACAAGATTATTGCCGTAGCTGATGGCATTATGGTAGCCCGCGGCGATCTGGGTGTGGAAATCCCTATGGAAGAAGTGCCTTTTGTACAAAAGCTATTAATCCGCAAATGTGTGGAACAAGGCAAGTCGGTTATTACGGCTACGCAGATGCTCCATTCCATGATCCAGAATCCGCGCCCGACCAGAGCCGAGGTTTCCGATGTGACCAATGCCATGTTGGACGGTACCGATGCGGTGATGCTGTCGGGCGAAACCGCCTACGGCGATCATGCCTTGGCCGCGGTGCGCACTATGGCGACAATCGCTTGCAAGGTTGATGTGATGAAGTCGCTAGTCTACTCTACCCGCATCAGGCCGGAACATCGGTTGGCTGATTATTTGTCCAAGGCGGCGGTCAAGATGGCTGAAGAATTGGGCGCCAAGGAGATTATCCTGAGCGACGTGTCTGATTATAGCGCCGAAATGGTGGCCAGTTACCGCCCATCGGTGCCGGTTTTTGTTAAATGCGTCAACGAAACCAGAGCGCGCCAATTGGCCTTGTCTTATGGTATTTATGCCCACTGTTTGCCTAAAGAAGAATTTAATAATGGCATGCTCAGAAAAATGCTGACCGATCTGGTGCGCAAAGGCAAACTAAAATCCAAGGATCTGATTGTCTACCTGTCAGGCGAGCAATCTTCCGGCCTAGTCGGCGACCAACTAGAGATCTGCCAAGTTGCCAAATACATCAAGAAATAGCCTAATTTATTCCTGCCCGCCTAGACGAGCTGGCGAAGGTAGGAATCTGTTAACTGTAAAGTGTTTGGAAGACTATTAAGATCTGTCTATATTTTTTAGTTAATTCTTTAGCTAAAGCGAGCTAATATCTCAAAACACTCACTCTTGAGCCAAAGAGTGAGTGTTTTGAGAGCCCAAAAATTATAAAATTATTTAAAAAATTTAAAAATTATAAAATTATAAAATTAAGAAACGTCATATATTAAAGTCTTTTAATTATTGTCACAATATTATTCCTTGATTTGTTCTCTTGAAATTCCTATGTTATAATAACCTTACTATGGCAAAAAAAATAAAATGGCCACCAGATCAAAACCCGGCCGATTTTTTGGATTATCTGAACAGCCAATTCGGCACTATTGATTCGGATCATGACGGCATTACTGATGAAGTGGAGCTGATGATCGGCACTGATCCGCATAAGTTTGATACGGATGGTGATGGTATGGGAGACGGTGAAGAGATCAGACAAGGGCGCAATCCGCTCGGGCCCGGTAATTTTGCCGATTTCTTTAAGGCTCACGAGGGCAATGATTTTCATCCGCACGCCTTGCATCCCAAGCGAGTCTTGTTTTATGTTGCCAGCGCCACAGTCGTCAAGGCGATGGCCTTGATTGTTGCCATTGCTATACCGGCCAGCGCTTGGCTGGCCCCTGATGCTTTGACAAATCAGGCCAAGCAGGTAGTCAAGCTAACCAATGAACAGCGCGCCAAGGCAGGGGTTGGCGCCTTAGTTGTAGATAAGAAATTAGAACAAGGCGCCTACAACAAGGCTCAAGACATGATCATTAACCAATATTTTGCCCACACTAGTCCGCAGGATCTGTCGCTGGCTTATTGGCTCAAGAAGGTCGGCTATCATTATATGGTGGCGGGCGAGAATCTAGCCATGGGCTTTACGGATGCTCCTAGCATGATGGAAGCCTGGGAAAAGAGCCCGACGCATTTTGCCAATATTATCGATCCCGATTATAGCCAGATTGGCGTAGCGATGCAAAGCGGATTGTATCAAGGCGAGCCGACGATTATGGCGGTTCAGTTTTTTGGGTTTCCTAAACAGCTAATAATCAAGGACAAGGTGAGCCGCTTGCCGATGCAGCAAGAGGCGACTGTCCAAACTATTCCGGCTGTCTCGCCCGTTATTTCGACCGCTGTGTTGGGAGTTAAAGAGACGGGCAAGGATATGGCCGAGCCGCAGCTGATTAGTCCGGCTGATGGAGCTATTGTCAACCATCAACAAGTGACCTTGCAGATTGCTGCTCCAGGCGCCGCGAGCGTTAAGGTCTTGCTTAACGGCCAATCAGCAGGACTGGCTATGCGCCAGGGTCAAGACTTTGTTTTTGTAGCTCCATTAAGCGATGGCTTGAACAAGCTGGAATTGGTGGCGCGGTCTGGCGGAACCCAAAAGTCAACTTCAACCAGTTTGGTTTTAGACCAGGCTCCGCCCAAGCTACTGCCCGAACAGACTCATTTATATTTAGAAAGGATTAATGGCCAAGAGATACTCCTTCGAGCTCAAGTCAGCTTTGACGGAGCTGTCCAGCAAGTTTTCTTAAAGGCTGATGGAGATTTGATACCGTTAGCTCCTGACCCGATAAATCCGCAAATGTGGTCCGGCAATCTCTTGGCGCCTGTCAGCAGGCTAAATAGCTTTTTGGGGACTTTGCCTGTCTTAAGCGCAGTCGATTTGGCCGGTAATAAAGGCAGTTTCGATGTGGCCTGGAGTAATACGCCTGCGGCTACCAATTCTTGGTTTAAGCAGTATCGCTATTTGCGTCAGGGGGCGGTTGGTCCAATTAGCCATATTTTAAGCTTGACTAATTGGTATTTGCGGGCCATTATGCTGTTGGCCATTGTTGCCAGTATCTTTGCTTTGGGGGTGGGCTGGCGCAAGGCGCGCAAAGCCTTGTCTCTGGGCGTTTTGATGATACTCGCTTGTTTGATTTTATTGTTAATTTAATAATATGGCCAAAAAAATCTTATTTGCAGTTATTTTTTTCATAGCGGGGGTTGCAACATGTTTTGCGTGGTTTGTCTATGTTAATCCGCGCTTAGCCAAAGAAGCTTTGCCTTTTATGGGCAATAAGCAGGCGATGAACCCCAGAAATGTGCCTCAGCCCAGCGTGTTGACCGGTATTATCGAGAGTGTTAACGGCAAAGAATTGACGGTCAAATTAAATATCTTTGGTAAAACAGAAGAGAAAAAAATCAAACTGCCTGATGGCGTAGCAATAATGGCCGCGACTCAACTGACCGAAAAAGAATTGTGGGGTAAGTTTTATGATCAGATCAAGGCAGCTCAAGAGAAGCTCAAGAAGACATTGACTCCGGCAGAGCGCCTAGCGGCTGTAAAAACAGTTAGTGATCTGCAGGCTAAGGCTGATAAACTAAGGATTGATACTGTGGTGGCGTTGACCAAGCAGCTGACAACGCTGAAACCGGAGCAAGAAGCGGAGAAAAAGGCGCTTCAAGAAAAAATACAAGCAGCTATGACGACGGTCAAATTGGAAGCCATGCAGGCCGCTGCCATCAAGGCTGGGCAGAATTTGGTCGTTTATCTTAAGGCTCAAGAAGATCTTAGCAAGCAGACAATCGAACCGACCAGGATTGATATAATCAGATAAATATGGATTGGAATAAAATAAGCGCCGTTTTGGCAGATCAGCCGGCCTATCGCCTAAAGCAGGCCAGGCAGGTTGTCTTTAAAGATTTGATAGACGATTGGGGGCGGGCCACAAGCCTGCCTATTGATTTACGCCAAAAATTGGCCGCCGAGGCGCCTTTGGGTATCGAAGCCAAGGTTGTGGAGGGCGGTCAATCGGATAAGGCAGTAATAACTTTGGCTGATGGAGCTATTATTGAGACGGTGTTGATTAAAAATGCCGACGGTCGCCAGACGGTCTGTGTGTCCAGCCAAGTCGGCTGTCCTTTGGGCTGCGCTTTTTGCGCGACCGGCAGATTGGGATTCAAACGCAACCTACGCGCTTCGGAAATTGTCAGCCAGCTGCTTTTTTGGCAGAGGCGTCTGGCAGCTAGCGATAGCAAGGTAAACAACCTGGTTTTTATGGGCATGGGAGAGCCGTTGCTTAATTATTCGGAGGTGATGGCTGCTATTCGCCAGATTAATGATGCTGATTTCTGCAATTTGGGGGCTCGCCATATTTCTATCTCCACGGCCGGCATTATTCCGGGCATCGAAAAACTGGCCAAGGAAAACTTGCAGATTAATCTGGCTATTTCTTTGCACGCGGCAGACGATGAATTACGCAGCGAATTAATGCCGGTCAACAGGGAATACCCGCTTAAAGAATTGATGGCTGCTGTTGATGAATATATTTTGGTTACCGGGCGGCAAGTAATGATTGAATATTTGCTGATTAAGGACGTTAATGATCGCTTGTCTGATGCCAAAAAATTGGCTCGTTTGGTCTCTAGGCCGCTTTATATGGTTAATTTGCTCCATTATAATCCGACCGGTACTTTTGCCCCCAGCGAACCGTCGGTAGCGCAAGCTTTCCAAAAGGCCTTAGCCGGTTTTGGCATTAGGGTGACAATGCGCCATAGCGCCGGGGCCGAGATTGCCGCTGCTTGCGGCCAGCTGGCGGCTAATTGCCGTCCGGAAAAGAAAAAGTCCAAAGGTAAGGGTTAATCTGGGGGCTTGGCAAAAATTGCCGGCTATTTTATAATGCTTAAACGCTTAAAATTTAATTAAGTGCTAATAAAAGATATGCGCCAAAAAAATCTATCTCTCTGGCTAGTGGCCATTGTGGCTGTTTTGGGCCTAGCGACTTTTGCTGCTGAGGCAGCTGTTACGCCTGTAGTAAAGAAAGCCGTACCGGCTATCAAGAAGGCTGTTGTGCTGAATGCCGCTGTTAAAAAGGCGGTTGTTCCGGCTAAGCCGACTGTTGCTGTCAAAAAGGCTGCCGCTGTTCCAGCAAAGCAAGCTGTCGCCGGCAAAAAGATTGTTGCACCAGCCAAAGCCGCTCCGGTTGTTAAGAATGTTACCTTGGAACAAGCCAAGAGTATTGCTACTGATTTTATTAAAAAAGTCTTATTGACGGATGGCACGGCGTTTGAAGTTAAATCTATCAAGAGTAACCACAGCGTTTATGAATTAGAGATTGCTATCGGCAGCAGCAAAGCCTCTTCGGCCTTGTCGCTTGATGGCAAGATTTTTTACCCATCCAGCCTTAATATTGCCGATGCATTAGCCGAACAAGCCAAGGCTCCCGCTCAGCCGGCCGCGGCCGCTCAGACGGCAACTGTCGTTACCAAGAATGATAAGCCGGTAGTGGAGTTGTTTGTTATGAGCTATTGCCCATATGGCACCCAGATTGAGAAGGGTATTATTCCGGCTGTCCTGGCTTTGGGAGACAAGATTGATTTTCAATTGAAATTTGTCGACTATGCCATGCATGGAGAAAAGGAACTCAAAGAAAACATCACTCAATATTGCATCGATAAAGAACAGCATGCCTTGCTTTTGCCTTATGTCAGCTGCTTTGTCGCTTCCGAAAGCGATAGCGCCAAATGCTTGGGTGAAGCTAAAGTGGATAAGTCCAAGCTGGACGCGTGTTTCGCCGCTACCGATAAACAATACGAAATCACCGCTACTTTTGCTAAGGGCCAAGACGCTTGGGGTAGCTCTTTCCCGCCTTTCGTTGTTTATAAGGCTGATAATACAAAATATGGCGTAGGCGGTTCGCCGACCTTGGTAATCAATGGAGCGCAAGTAGAAAGCTCACGTGATTCCCAGAGTCTGTTGACGACGATTTGCAGCGCCTTTAATACTAAGCCGGCGGAATGCGACAAGACTTTGTCTTCTGCGGCGCCGGCTCCCGGCTTTGGCGGAGGTGCGGCTGCAAGCGGTACTCCGGCTGCTAATTGCGGCACTCCTCAATAATTTAGAATCATATAAGCTAGCTCCGATAGTAATCGGAGCTAGCTTTTTGTTTGGCGGAAAAATGTGCTATAATAAATAAAAGTTTTAAGCTTATTTTTTATGTTGGATAACGAGCGTCTCAAGGCTTTGCTGCTAAAGGAGAACTATTTAACCGAGAAAGATTTGGCCCGCGGATTAAAATTTTCCGAGGCATATAAGATTTCTTTGTACGAAGCATTGCAGGCAGATAATATTATCAGCCGGCCTATTTTGGGCCAGGCAATTGCCGAATATTACGATGTGCCTTTTTTGGATTTGAGCAATGCCAAGATTGACCTCGAACTGTTGGCTTTGATTCCTGAGGCGGTGGCGCGCACCTATCAGTTTTTGCCTGTTGGACGCACTAAAACCAAAATATTTTTAGCCATGGCTGATCCGGCCGACTTATCGGCTTTGCATTTGGCCGAAAAAAAATTAGGCACTCGTGTCGAGGCCCGTTTTGTGCTGGCAGAAGATCTGGAGCAGGCTTTGGGCGGCTATGGCCCCAGCCTGGAAACGGAATTCCAAAAAATAATTGCTTCGGTTGAACCAAAGAACACCAGTCCGGAAGAACGCGATGAAGCGACTATTAAGATCGTTGATTTGTTGCTAGAGAAAGGCTTTCGCAACAAAGCCTCGGATATCCATTTGGAGCCTTACAGCTCTTCTATTATGGTGCGATTCCGCATCGATGGCTTGTTGCGTCGAGTTTTGACGATTGACAAGACGTGGGCCGAATCAATCCTGTCGCGCATCAAGATTATGGCTCGCCTACGCATCGATGAACATCGCAGCGCCCAGGACGGTAAACTGCGCTTCGGCGTCGATGGCAAGATGATTGATGTGCGCGCCTCAATCGTACCAATCTCTGAAGGCGAGAATGTTGTTTTGCGTATTTTATCTGCCCATAGCCAGAGCCTCACTTTGCCGAATTTAGGTTTAAACGAACAGCATTTCCAGATGGTCAAGGAGGCAATAGCTCGTCCTCATGGCATGATTCTTGTCACCGGTCCGACAGGATCAGGCAAGACAACTACGCTCTATGCCGTTTTGAATATCCTTAATCGTGAAGAAGTGCATATTGCCACTATCGAAGATCCGGTCGAGTATGCCATCGAAGGCATTAGCCAGATTCAGGTCGATCCCAAGAGCAATCTGACTTTTGCCGATGGCTTGCGATCTACTTTGCGCCAGGACCCTGATATCATTATGGTTGGCGAAATCAGAGACAAGGAGACAGCCGGCATCGCCGTTAATTCAGCGTTGACCGGGCATTTAGTTTTGTCCACCTTGCATACTAACGATGCTGCTACTGCTTTGCCGCGGCTTATCGATATGGATATCGAACCGTTTTTAATCGCTTCGACCGTCAATATGATTATCGCGCAGCGCTTGGTGCGCAAAAATTGCGAGAAGTGCCGCAAATCACAGCCTTTGACTCCGGAGGAGCTGGTAATTATCGAGCATGAACCGATTATCAAGAATTATCTTAAGAAAAAAGGCTATAAGACCATGAAGAAGATTAATGTTTACAAGGGCCAGGGCTGCAAGGCTTGCGACCAGACGGGCTATGCGGGACGTATCGGTATTTTTGAAATTTTGGAAATTAATGATGAAATCCGCAAACTGATAATGGCCAAAGAGGACGCCGCTGTCATTGCCGAAGCAGCTCATGAGAATGGCATGATTAGCATGTTGGAAGATGGCTTGGATAAAGTCTTGTCTGGAGTGACCAGTCTGGACGAAATGATAAGAGTAATAGCGGTATAAATATGGCGACCAAAGCTCCAGTTAAAAAACCTTGGCTCCAGTCTGATATAGAGTTGGGAGGTATCAGCCTTAATGATAAGGCTATTTTTGCCAAAAACTTGGCCATGATGCTTAAGTCCGGAATGACCTTGAACGAAGGCTTTGCGATCCTGAGCCGTACTTCGGCCAGCGGGCGTTTGCGCAATATTATTAAAGAGCTTAATAATTCAGTTAGCGCCGGCAGTTCTTTGTCTGAGGCGCTAAGCCGCAATCCTAAGGTCTTTTCTGGCTTTTTTGTCGGGTCAATTTATGCCGGCGAGGCTTCCGGCACCTTGAGTGAGAACATGGACAAAGTGGCGCAGCAACTGATTAAAGAACGGGACTTGAGAGCCAAGATTGCGGGTACCCTAGTTTATCCGGTTACGGTTATGTTGGCGGCGATTGTTTTGGCTATCTTTGCGGCTTATTATATTTTGCCCAAGATCTTGCCTATGTTTACCAGCATGCGGCTTAAGTTGCCATTTACTACGGTAATATTAATGACAATGGCTAACTTTTTGCAGAATTATGGCGGCTGGTTTTTACTAGGCTTATTTTCGCTGGCAGTCCTGTCGGTATTACTCTGGCGCTGGCCGAAATTGCAGCCTTTTACCCATGGCTTATTATTGAAGTTGCCGGTTATCTCTGCCGTAAATCGTGCCTTGAACCTAACCCGTTTTTTTCGAGTCTTGGGCATGATGCTGGCTAGCGGGCTTAATATTATGGAAGCCTTGCAGGTGGCTGGCAATACCTTGAATAATTATCATTATCGATTTGCCGTCAGTCAAATACGTAAGGCAGTGGGCAAGGGCGCGTCATTATCTTCGGTTGTCTACCGCTATCATTCTCTTTTTCCGGAAATAGCTATCAAGATGATTGCCGTTGGCGAAGCTTCCGGCCGCTTAGAAGAAACTTTAGCCTACTTGGCTGATTTTTATGAAGCAGAGATTGATGGGGTGACCAAGAACTTAGGCACTTATATAGAAATAGTGATGCTGTTGGGCATCGGTTTAAGCGTTGGCTTCCTGACCTTGGCTATTATTACGCCGATTTATAATATTACCGGCAGTATTGGACGTTGATATGGCAAAAGCTTTTACTATCTTAGAGCTGATAATCGTGATAGCGATTGTGGCGGTTTTGGCAGCGGTTGGATGGCCATCATTAACGCGCTATCAGGGCTCCGGCCGTATCCAGACAGGCGCGGAGCAAGCGGCTGATTTTTTGCGTATAGCAAATCAATCGGCTGTTTCCGGTTTGGCCAATAGCGCCTATGGCGTTAAATTTTTTAGTAATCGCGCGGTTTTATTTAAGGGTGTTAGTTTTAGCGAGCGAGATCAGCTGTTTGATCAGCAAATATTTTTTGATCGCGGGTTGAGCCTAAATTGGCTATTGGCGCGTCTGGCAACAGCCGACCAGCTTACTTTTACCGACAATAACATTGCCGGCAATGTGCCATTCGCGGAACTAGAGTATTCCCTTAAATTTTATAATAGACTGTCTGCTAATTATATGGCTGATGCTCAACGGGGCGGCGTGCCGGTAGATGAGATAGTTTTTAGCAAGAATACCGGCTATCCAAACGCTTCCGGTTTTGTTAATCTGGTGAGCAGTGACGGGAGCAGGCGCCAGTTGATAATTAACCAGCTTGGCTTAGCCGAGCTGCTAAATCCATGACCAGTTATCTCAAGCCAGCATTTTCTTTGGCCGAAGTAATCCTGGCGATTGCTATTTTTGCTTTGATTGCTACCGCGATAGTTACTTTGGCCTTGGGGTCGATGCAGGCCAGTCAAAAGGTTTATGAGCAGAATCAGGCTGTTAATCTGGCTCGCCAGGGCATCGAACTGGTTAATTATCTGGCGGCCGCGAATTGGCCGGTATATAGCGGCCAAAAAACTTCTTTGTCGTGGCAAGGCAACGCCTGGAGCTTGGCTGGCGAGGGGACGACGGAGCAGTTGGGTTCCTTTGTCCGGACTATAGAATTTTTTGACGTTTGCCGCGATCCCGATACATTGGAATTGTTGTCTTGTCCGCAGGCGCCGGTAGATAGCCGTCTTAGGAAGGTTGTTGTCCATATAAAATGGACAGGCTTCAATGGGCGGCAGTTGGGCTATGATTTGTCTTCTTATTTACATCAGCAGTGAGCTTTATGATAAAACACAAATCAGCTTTTAGTTTGTTGGAGGCCGTAATTTATTTGGCGGTGGTAGGCGGCGTATTGACCGCTATTATTGGCGTGGCTATTAATCTGTCTAATGTCAAGGCTAAGGCGACGGCTCTTAACGAAGTTAATTATAATCTAGCTTTTGCCGCTGATCAGCTTAATGCCGAAATAAGCCAAGCCGGAGATATCAACTTTACCGGCTCTATCTTGAACGTTGACAATGGACGCTTGGAACTCTTGGGCTCGGTAACAGGCTCGGTGCCGACGGTTGTTTATTTGGATAGCGCGGCTGGACGATTAAAGATAATCAGCGCCGCGGGTATCGATAATTTGACCACTCAAAAAGTCGAAGTGACTAAATTCCGTTTAAGCCAATTGTCTACTTCTACTGTGGCTGTTGATCTAGGTTTAAAGATGCGCGTCTCAGCCGAAAGCGGCCCGTATTATCAGGGCTCGGGAGAGATTAGCCAGGTTTATCGGACAAGGCAGGATTGCCGCCAAGGAATTTGCCTCTAATATGAAATATTTTTATCGTTCAGGAGTAGCCGCTTTGATTGCTGTGGTTATTATTGCCTCTGCCGGTTTGGTATTGGCGGTCGGTGCTATCTTTTTGAGCTTGGATCATCTGGCTATTTCGTCGGATCGGGCGTCCGGCAGCAAAGCCTTGGCGCTGGCAGACGGTTGTTTGCGCTTGGGCTTGAGACATTTGGAATTGGATGATAATTACCGAGGTGAAAACTTGTCCCTTGGCGCCGAATCTTGTATAATAAAGGTTACGGGCGAAAGAATGGAAAAAACTGTCTTGGCTTCGGCTGTATCAGGTAATTATTCCAGAGCAGTGGAGGCTGAAGTCGTAATAGCGTCCGGCGTTATCTCTGTCAGGCATTACCGTTTGCCTGATGGTTATTAATTAAATATTTCAATGGGAGCATCATTTTTTTATGTTTTGGTCTAATGATAGCGTTATCGGCCTAGATGTTGACGACCGTTCGATTGAAGCGGCCGCAGTTAAGCGATCGGGCAAGAAAATAAAAATTATCTCTTTGGGCCGCATGGTCTTGGATAAAGGCATTGTCGATAACGGACGCATTAAGCAGTTTGGTCCTTTGGTTTCCGCCATTAAGGAAACAATGGCTAAGGCCAGGCCTAGCCGCATCAAGGGCAAGAAAATCGCCTTAGGCCTGCCGGTTAATCAGGCTTACACCGCCATTGTCACTTTGCCCGTAGACGGTATTGGCAGCATAGAAAAGGCCTTGCGCGCTGAGGCTAAGCGGTTGTTGCCTATCGAAGAAAGCGATTTGGTGATGGTATACCATAAAATCAGCAATAATTTGGTTAAGAATCAGCAAGAATATTTGGTAATAGGCGCTAGCCGCGTAGCGGTTAAGGAATGGCAAGAGTTAGCGGCAAAGCTTAAGGCTGATATTTCTTGGTTGGACATCGAAATCTATGGCTTGTTCCGCGATTTAGTTTTGGCAGACAGTAATAAACCGGTTTGCTTGGTTGATCTGGGGGCGGCTACTACCAATATCATGATTTTTGCCAAGGGCATGGTGCGCTACACTTGCAGTCTTAAATTTGCCGGGGACCAATTTACGCAAGCGATTGCCGATGCCTTTAAGCTGGACTTCAATCTGGCGGAAGTCAAAAAAATCCGGCTTGGCTTAAACAGACAATTATATCCCGTGTTGCAAGCTCCATTGCAAGAGATTACCGCCGAGGTCAAAAGAGTTTTGACATATTATCAGACAAAAAGCGGCCAAACCATTAACGAAGTCATTTTGGTAGGCGGTACTTGCCGGCTTAAGGGCCTAATGCATTATTTTCGCGATAATCTGGGCGTGCCGGTTAATCTGGGCCAATCGGTCAGCGCTCCCGGTGACTATCCTGAGTATTTGGGCGCTATTGGTTTTGCGTTGCGTTTTTTGTTTCAGAAAGATCGTTGGGGTGATGAACCGTTGTTTGATTTGAATAACTTGGCTGATAAAAAATGGCTTGAAGGAGTGGAAATGATTCCAAAAAAAGATGTTAAAAAAATAAAGCTGGAGGAAGCTGCGCCTGAGCAATTCGGGCCGGTTATATCTACTAATGATATGTCAAATGACTACGACGCCAAATTGGCGTTTGAAAAAAAAGTCTTGTTGGGCATTCTGCTGGTCGGCATAGTGCTGATTGGGGCGGCCTTCTGGTATCGCAATTCGCAAAGAGACTTGCGGCGTAAGCAACAAGACGCTAGTTTCCGGTCGACTGAACTAAAGGTGCAGACCTTTAACTACAGCCTGACTGTCTCGGTTAAGGGAGCTGCAACCGGCATGGTCAGCGGCCGCATCGTTGAAGATACAAATGACAGCAGCAATATGGACGAGGCCAAGGCCCTGTCTTTGCGCAAGGTAAGCGCCGACTTGGTCAAGGGCGAAGCATTGTGGCCGGAGCCATTGAATGATTTGTTGGCCAAAGCGCCGGCTAAAGCGCCGTTTACTTTCCGCTGGCTTGTCTATTCCGAAAAAGAAGCTTTGGGCATGGCTATGCAGTATGTTAAAAGCCTTAATACCAAAGAATCGGCTTTTGGCTTTGTCGCTTGGACCAAGAATTCTTTGGAAAAAGGCGATACCGCTGACAAGGTTTTTCTTAAAGGTACGATTAGTATTTCAGCCAATGAGCTAATTGGTGCGACTCCTGGGGCTGGTTTAGCACCAATTGCGTCTTCGACGTTGGCGGCCGATGCAACTTCAACGGCTACATCCACTCAAGCTGTGGAAAACCAAAATACGGCAACATCCTCTTTGAATACGGCAAATGATAATGCATCAATTTTGGTGGCTGGCTATTTGGCGACAGTCAAGTCTACTGAAACCGGCTGGCTGAATGTTCGCAAGGGTCCGGGAGCTAATTATGACGTTGTAGTCAAGATTAATCCGGGGGAGCAATATAAGATATTGGACAAGAAAGGCGATTGGGCGAATCTGGAATTAAAGGATGGTACTAACGGCTGGGTTAAGACTAGCTATCTCAAATAGCTTGGCAATTTTTTTGAACAATGTTATAATGTATAAAAATAAGCTATGGCTCTGGCCAGCGATAAAATTATGTTAACAAAAAATAAGTCGGCTTTTACTTTAATAGAGCTATTGATAGTTATTGCTATTATCTCTATCATCGCCGCAGTAGTCTTTGTGGCTTTGGATCCGCTGACTCGTTTCCGCGATTCGCGAGATGCTAAGCGTTGGGCTGATGTCAATGCTATTTTGAGCGCTATCAAGATAGACCAAGTTGATAATGGCGGTAATTATTTGCCGGCTATTTCCAATATGAACCCTGGCGAAGTCTATATGATAGTAGATGGTACGCCTGCTAATCCAGATTGCAATCAAGGCAATGCTTATTGCGATACGGATGTGACTACCGAAACTGTTCCCGGCAATCGTTGCCTGAATCTGGCAGAACTGGTTCAACAGGGCTATTTGGGTTCAGTGCCGATCAGTCCGGCCGGTGCTTATAAATGGACTACTAGTTTGTCCGGCTACACCTTGGAACGCAGCACCAATGGCATCCTGACGGTTCGCGCCTGCGAATCGGAAAATACCTCCGAAATCAAGTCCGCACGCTAAACTATTCAATTAACAAGACTGTCCCGATGTGATATCGGGGCAGTTTTTTTGCGGCTATTTTGTCTTTGGTTAAAAAATGATATAATCCAAATATGCATAAAATATTCATAGTGTGTCTGGCGGTTTTAGTTTGCTGTTTGCCGATTTTTCGAGTAGAGGCAGCTGCGGCGCCGCAGCCGGAGAACAAATTTTTAACCATCGACAGTGACCGTGACGGTTTGAACGATGCATGGGAAAAAATATTAGGCACCGATCCCTTAAACCCCGATACCGACGGCGACAGCTATGCTGACGGCGTAGAAGTCGCCCAAGGCTTTGATCCTCTTAATCCTCAGCCGGTACAACTGGAGAAGCTGATCAAGGTTAATATTAAAACCCAGACTTTGGTGTATTACTTTGGCGGCAAAAAGCTGGAAGAATTTTTGATTTCTAGCGGCGTAGCCGGCATGGCCACGCCAAAAGGGGAGTTTAAGATTTTGGACAAGGTGCCGAGCAAGAATTACGGCGGCAAGGGCTATAACTTTTATTTTCCTAATACCAAATGGAATTTGCATTTTTATACCGGCAAACTGCGTTTTTATATACATGGCGCCTATTGGCATAATAATTTCGGCCATCCGATGAGCCATGGCTGCGTCAATGTCAGCTATGCCAATATGGAGCGCTTGTATAATTGGGCGCAAGTCGGCACTAAGGTGATCATAAACTAATCATATGCCTCAGGAAAAATTTATCCAGGTGGATACGGTTATCCTGTCTGATATCCATCTGGGCTTAAGCCAGTCACGCGCTTTGGCATTGGTGGCGGCGCTTAAGAGCTATCGTTTTAAGCGGTTGATCTTGAACGGCGATATTTTTGACGATATGAATTTCGGCCGTTTGAATTCTGACCATTGGGAAGTGGTATCGTACATCAGACATGTCAGCAAGTTTAGCGAAGTAATTTGGATTATCGGCAATCATGACGGCCGCGCCCTTTTTTTATCGCGTTTGCTGGGAGTCAAGGTATATGATTTTTTTGAGTGGCAAGAGGGCCGCGTCAAATGCCTGGCTATCCATGGCCATCAATATGACCGTTTTATTTCTAAGAATCTCTTTATCAGCAACCTGGCCGGTTGGGTATATTATTGGCTTAGGGACATTGAACACAGCAATCAATTTATGACGGATTTGATCAAGCGTTATAGCCGCAGCTGGTTGCGCTTGTCAGATGAAGTGGCCAAGGGCGCTTTGCGCTTAGCCAAAGAAAAAGGCGCGCATTTCGTCTTTTGCGGCCACACGCATCTGCCGCTCAAGATGAGCCACAAGGGCATTGAATATATCAATAGCGGCAGTTGGGTGGAAAGTCCCAGTTCGATGATTATTATCGATAAGGGCAAGCCCGAATTGATAAGGTTTTCTTGATTTTTTGTTAAGTAAAAAAAGACGTAGGAGTCTGTTTTTTAATTTTATTTTTTGCTGAAGACCGATTTCTTTTTGAGTTTTTCTCCTAGGAAGATACGATGGGCCTGTTCGGCGTCTCGGCCGTAGAGGCTGATAGCCGCGATAGCATCGGCCATGCGCGCGCCTTCTGCATCGGAGTATTGGTGGATATTGCGGCCGGTGGCATTGCCTCGAGCGCCCCAGCTGATTTGAGTTTCCAGTTGTTGCAGGAAGCCGGCGGCTTCGGCTGATTCGCCCCCCGAGAAGATGACTCCGGTTCTTCCGGCCGCCTTGATAACTTCTTCAATTTTAGGCTTGGTGGCGGTTTTGGGATAATTGAGTTTGACAAAATCGGCGCCCAGACAAGCGGCAATACCGGCGCAACCGGCAATAAGGTGGCTGTCTTTTTCGTTCTTGACGGCTTTGCCTCGGGGATACATCCAGACTACTGCCAGCAACCCGGCTTGGTGGGCGGCGGTGATAGCTTGGCCTGCTGTCGAGAGCATTTCTGCCTCGTGTTCGGATCCGGGATAGAGCGTGAGGCCGATGCCGACTATTTTGAGTTTGGAAGATTTTTTGAATTCCATTACTTGTTCGACGGTGCTTAGAAAACGGCTGAGAGGATCGGCTGTATCGGCCGGCACCAGATCGGTTTTGGAATTAAGCTTAACCAAGTAGGGGATTTTGTTATAGTCGGCGCCATAGGCGGCCAATAGTCCGAGTTGGGCGGCAAAAACGCCAATCTGAGAGGTGTTGGCTATGCGGAACAGATGTTCGGGGTCATTGTCGTCTGTATGTACCTTGGGCCCGCAGAAATCGTTGTTGAGATGTTCTATCTTTTGATCGCCGGCAAATAGCATTAGCCGGCCAGTGCCCTTGGTGGCAAGGCGGTAATTATCACGAAACTCGCCTCGTTGGGCAAAAGGCACGGTTAGAGGTGTATTTATTTTCATATAGCTTGATTATACCATAATTAAAAGCAATCACCAAGACCTTGTTATGGTTAAAGGAACTGTCATTTTTGACAAAAAACAAAAAAAACCTAATAATGCACTTAATAGATAATCAAGAGTGAATTTTTAATCTTTAATTTTTATACTATGTCTATCCAAGTAGATCAAAACACTTGCATTGGTTGCGCCGCTTGCGTGGCTATCGCGCCAGCCTGTTTCAAAATGAATGATATGGGTATAGCTGAGCCAATCAGCCAAGAAGCTGTTCCAGAAGCACACGAAGCCGCTGGATCTTGCCCGGTGGGAGCAATCTCTGTTGAATAATTGCTAGCAATTTTAAAACCCATCCGATATTTATCGGATGGGTTTGTGTTTTAATGACGGGCCATTTGGGCCGGTAGATTAAGATGTGTATAAGTCTTGCCGGAGCGCTTTAAGATGATAGTAGCGGGTCCGATAGACTGAGCATTGATCCTGGAGTTGGTTAGGCTGGCGGTTTGAGCTTGGCCGCCGTTTAAGCTGGACGGCACTTCGCCAACGGCGAAGTCGTTAGTTGTTTCGACAAAGCAATAGCCAGAGTTATAAACATCAGAGCCGGGTGCAACAGCCAGTCCGACGGCGGCATGATTGGCGTTGGGCAAATCGATAAATGCGGCGCCGTAGCCCAGTTTCCTTAAGACATCTACTAATAACAGCGCTTTGTCGGAACAGACGCCTTGTCCTCTTTCCAGTGTTTCGAAAGGATGATTAATTTTTGAGCCTGGCGCGTTTAGATTGGCTGCTCTGTTGTGGTCGTAGCTAAGGGCATTTTGCACAAACTTGATTGCCAGTTCAGCTGTTTGGTCATCGCTTAGCTTGCGTCTGGAAGCAATAGCTTTCAATTGTCCGACTAGATCGTCTACTGCTTGATCACCCGGCAACTTATTTAAGAATTTCTCATAATAAGAATCTTTGTTGCCTTTGTAATCAGGGGCGCGTTGCGCGTAGGCTGTTTTTAGAGCCGGGTCGAAGCTCAGTTTGACGGTTTCGGTTTGCCCGTTGTATTTCCAGCTATAGCTGGCTTTTTTGGCATTGGGCGATACAGGTGCCGGTTTAGCCTGGGCCGTATCCTTATTTTGGATAGGCGGCGGGCTATAGGGATTTTGTATCGGCTTGGCCGTATCCTGAATCGGTTGATTCGGGTTATTGTCGGGCGACGGTGTATTGTCGGGTGATTTAACCTCCGGCGAATCATTTGGAGAGCTGTTGTTCAGGCTGTTGGGCCTGATAGTTTCCATCGGTTCCTCAAATGACTCGGTCCTTTGCAAATAAGTCTTTTGCAAGGGCCTGATGACGGTGAAGTAAGTTGCTGTCGCACCAAGAATAACCAGAATCACTACTACGATAATTAGCAACGCCTTATTTTCTTGCAAAACGTTAGCTTTGGCGTTTCTTAGTTCGGTCTGAAAACTTTCGTTGGCTTGTTGGTTGGCTGCGGCAGCGGCGGTAGCTGCGGCTGCAGCTCGTGTTGCTTGCGCGGCAGCTTCGCGGCTAGCTTCCTGAAAGCTAGTCTGACGCTGGTTTACTTGGTTAAAGCGTTGGTTATTGACTGCTTGTTCAGCGGCCAAAGCGTCTCTAACTGCCTTTAATTTGGCGTCTATGTCAGCTTGCTGCTTATCGTAAGCTTTTTGCCATTTATCTTGCTTGGCATCGGCGTCACTTTTGGGTGGCGCGCCAGTATCTTCCGTATTCGTTTTAGTCTTGCGGACCATTATAAACTCCAATTATTAATGTACAAATTGAGTCTATTATAGCATATAATTGACAAGATGTCAAGGATATTGACAGATTAAGGCTAATGTTAGATAATAAAGCTATATGTTAACTAGTCAAAATATTAAGGATTTAGGCCTGCCGGCCACCCCCGGCTCTTACCAGTTTTTTAACTCTAAGGGCCAGATTATTTATGTGGGCAAGGCGGTCAATCTGCTGGCCCGGGTGTCCAGCTATTGGCGGGATTCGGCTAATCTGACCCCGGCTAAGGCTCGCATGTTAACCGAAATTGAACGGGTAGAGTGGAAAACAGTTGATTCGGAAATCGAGGCCTTGCTCTTGGAGGCCAACCTGATCAAGAAATACCAGCCGGCTTATAATGTGTTATTGCGCGACGATAAGCGCTTTAGCTATATCAAAGTCAGCCTGGAGGACGAAGTGCCAGGCCTTTTTGCCGTGCGCCAGCTGGACCAGTCGGGCAAATACTACGGCCCTTTCGTTTCTGGCCGGGCGGTGAGGGAAACCCTCAAAGCCTTGCGCCGCATCTGGCCCTATTGCACTACCCGCAAAGTGGCGGCCAAGCCTTGCTTCTATTATCAGATCGGGCGCTGCTTGGGCGCTTGCGGCGGCCTAGTTACGCGAGCCGAATATATGAAGCAGGTTATCAAGCCCATTATTGCTTTCTTGGACGGCAAGAAGGACAAAGTGGTGGCGGATATGGAGAGGCAGGCCAAGCGTCTGGCTAAGGCCGGCGATGAAGAAGGAGCCGCTAGGATTAATTGGCAGATTAGGAATATGCGCGAAGTGTTGGAGGGCACTCGTGTCTTGAGCGTGGGTGAAAAATATGAAAACGATGTAGTGGAGCTGGCCAAGGTCTTGCAGTTAGCCAAAGTGCCACAACGCATCGAGGGTTATGATTTGTCTAATATCTTCAGCCAGCAGGCGGTCGGTTCGATGGTGGTCTTTGCCGGCGGCGAGCCGGATAAGAGCCAATACCGCAAGTTTAAAATAAAAGGTTCGGTCTTGGGCGATACCGAGATGCTGTCCGAAATCTTTGAGCGCCGTTTGGGCAATGATTGGCCTTTGCCTGATTTAATTATCATCGACGGCGGTAAAGCCCAGCTTAATACTGTCACTAGGATTTTAAAAAAACATAAGCTGGATATACTGGCCATTTCTATCTCCAAAGGCGAGGGCCTGCGTTCGGCCATGGCGCCGGACAAGCTGTTCTTCCCGGGCCAAGCCCTGCCCCTGGAACTGCCCTTGGCCTCGCCCGCTTTGCACCTGGTCAAGCGGGTGCGCGACGAAGCGCACAGGTTTGCTATCGGCTTTCACCGTGACGCGAGGAGTAAACACTTCTTATCAGGCGGTTAAGTCTGGTCGAAATTGACACATGAGTTTTAACTTATCTCGTTATGAGCCGTAGCTCCGCCTCCATAGTAAGGTGGTTTGGGTGAAGGTAAAAGAAAAAGCATAGGCTGTGCCTATGCTTTTGGTTAATTCCGCATTGGATTAGCGGTCATGATTTTTTTCCAGGTCTGGGCGACTGCTTGGTCGGCCGGCTGGGCTAGAGTACCTTTGTTGATGCGCTCGAACAGCCCTGGGATAATGCAACGAGCGTTATCCAGGAGAGCCAAGATGTTATCATGGAACTTTTTGGCATGCAGGCCTTTGGCTAGCTTGATGTCGGTGAAACTTTGGCTCAGATCGGGCCATAGCTCATCTCGAAGTTCAGCTAAGCTGCGGCAGTAATTGTCCATCAAGTCCAGGTCGACTTCGTCCAGAGTCTGCTTGAGGCAGGCCTCGGGAATCGAGCCGCAGAGCTGGCTGATCGAAGTGATGTCCCAGAAGCTGAGCGGATTATCAACTTTGGTCTTGGCTCGGAATTCACTATAGCTATGTTCCAGCCCCAACAGCTCCAGTTCGAAGCGGTTGTAGATGGCGGTCAGCTGTTCCGAGGCTTGCTTGACGGCATAGAAGAAATACCGTTCAAAATTGGTAGCCAGCTTGTTATATAGCCAAGTGCCGACAATGCTTAGTGCCTGCGCCACTAGAATCTTGTCAATCAAGGAGGGTATCAAGCGAAAGATAGCGACCACAGCGGCGATGCCAGCCAGGATGAAGAGCAGATTTGTCAGCTGGTAAAGGCTGTAGCAATGGTCCAGGCGCTTAGCCAGTTTCGGATCATAGTCCAGAGTAGATGCCATGTATAAACCGATCATTAATGAACAAAATAGTACTTATATTATACCTATTTTTACAGATTTGTCAATAGCAATTTTATCCCTGCGAAGGCAGGGATCCTGGACCCGTTTTATTATTTATAAGTCTAATATTCAGCTAAAGTTATTGATATATCTAGGTGTATGGATTAAATGGAAAGATCCCTGCCGGAGTCTACCCGACAGCTGGCGGGCAGGGATAAATTATGCGTCGCCCATACTAATCCCCTTAGAACTGGTAGAATGAGGCGTGATATGATGTTTTTTGTTGTAATCCAGCTGGATATTGCGGCGGCGTTCGGTTTCGTGCATGGCGATGGCCATAGCCGGAGTGATCTTGTCGCCGTACATAATGACTTGGCCGTGCTCGTGGCGGGCGGCCCGGCCCATGGTCTGGATGAGCGAGGTGGCGGTGCGCAGGAAGCCGGCCATGTCGGCGTTGAGAATGGCCACCAGCGAGACCTCGGGCAGGTCTAGGCCTTCGCGCAGCAGGTTGATGCCGATCAAGACATCGTATTTACCGCTCTTGAGGTCGGCCAGGATATCGAGGCGTTCCAATGATTTTATTTCGGAGTGTAAGTAGGTTGATTTGATGCCGGCTTCGTAGAGATATTCGGACAGTTCTTCGGCCATGCGTTTGGTTAGAGTGACCGCCAGGGTGCGCTCGTTGTGGGCGGCGCGGACGCGGATTTCGGCCATCAGGTCTTGGATCTGGTTGGCGGTAGGGCGCAAGAATATTTCCGGATCTACCAGACCGGTGGGACGGATGACCTGTTCGGCCACTTGTTTGGATTTGTGCATCTCGTAGTCGGACGGTGTGGCAGAGACGTAGATGGCTTGGTTGATCTTGGCATTGAACTCGCGGAAGTTGAGCGGCCGGTTGTCGATGGCGCTGGGCAAGCGCCAGCCGAATTCCACCAGGGTAGTCTTGCGGCTCTGGTCGCCGGCGAACATGCCGCGGATCTGTGGCAGGGTAACATGCGATTCGTCTACGAACATCAGGAAGTCGTCCGGGAAGTAGTCCAACAGCACGTCCGGCGCCGAGCCGGGGGAGCGCAGGGAAAGCTGGCGTGAATAATTCTCGATGCCGTTGCAGTAGCCCATCGATTCCATCATCTCCAAGTCGTAGTTGGTCTTGCGTTCCAGGCGGTAGGCCTCGACGAATTTCTCGGCCTTCTTCAGTTCGTCCAGGCGCTGGACCAGTTCGGCGCGGATGCGGGCAATAGCTTCGGCCAGCTGCAGTTCGGGCGTCATAAAATGTTTGGCGGGTAAAATTTTGAGGTGATCGATGCTTTGGCCATGTGAGTTGCGCAAAGTTTCGATCCAACCGCCTGAGCCGGGCGTGATGCGGAAGCGGATGATATTTTCAATCACCTCGCCGAAAAAAGACAGTCGGATGACTTCTTCGCCGGTAGGTAAGTGGATGTCTACATTTTCGCCTTTGACGCGGAAGGTGCCGCGTTTCAATTCAATATCATCGCGTTCGTATTGGATGCGGATCAGGTCGCGCAGGGCCGAGTTGCGCTTGATGGTCTGCCCTTTGGTATATTCCAAAGACAGATTGTCGTAGTTAACCTTTTCGCCCAGCCCGTAGATGCAGGAGACCGAGGCCACAATAATGACGTCTTTGCGGGTCATCAGCGCTTGGGTGGCGGAGTGGCGCAGGCGGTCGATCTCTTCGTTGATTTGTGATTCCTTTTCGATGTAGGTATCGGTGTGGGGGATGTAGGCTTCGGGCTGGTAGTAGTCGTAGTATGACACGAAATAATGCACAGCTGCCTCGGGGAAGAAATTCTTGAATTCGCTGTAGAGCTGGGCCGCCAGCGTCTTGTTATGGGAGATGATGAGGGTCGGCTTCTGCACCTGTTCGATGACCTTAGCCATGGTAAAGGTTTTGCCCGAGCCGGTCACGCCTAAAAGCGTCTGGTGTTCGTAACCTTTTTTGAGGCCGTCCACCAGAGTAGCGATTGCTTGGGGCTGATCGCCCGTGGGCGAGAAGTTTGCTTTTACTTGAAAACCCATATGATTTAAAGTTTGAAAAAGGGGCCCATAATGAGCCCCTGTATCTGATTGCATCTAAATAGTCTGGAGAAATACGGCACCGCTGAGGCGGACCAAACATAAATTGGCTACTTTGCGTTTGTAGGATTTCTTTTGCATCTTGTCATCGATAGCCTCGTCTTCCGTGTGATAGCTTTCGCTCATCATTCTTTTGCTTAATCTGCGTTCTTTCCTGGTTAGCAATCTCTTGATAGAGTGAGCTTTTGCTGTTCTTACCGTCTTACCGAAATTCCATTTCATAACCTTCTCCGAAAATTTGAACAAATATTAGATTATCATAAAGAACCGTTGTGGTTTCTCCTATTTGCAGTCTCTCATAGTTAGTAGGCGTTTGTCAAGTGTTTTTTGACAGAATGCTTGATTTTGTTTATATTTATCATATATTTATCCCCTGTACTCCAGGGGATCTCCCCACGAGGGCTAATACATATAATCCAAAAATTTGACAATAGAGTCGCGAGAAGTGAAATGTCGATATTCTTGGTTCGGAAATGCCGTATACGATTATTTGTATACTAAGGCCTGACTATTTATTTAGGAGATCCACGGGAGTACCGTGGATAAATACGTAATACCGGGGATAAATGCATCATATTATGACAAACGCAGAAAATAAAGGGCTTTTTGCCGGACAAGAAGAGCAAGTGTTGGAATTCTGGGACCGGGCTCAAACCTTTGAAAAATCAGTAACCAAGCCGGCGCCGCAGGGTTCTTATGTTTTTTATGACGGGCCGCCTTTCGCTACCGGCACGCCGCATTACGGCCATCTGGTGGCCAGCTTGATGAAAGACGCTATACCGCGCTTCTGGACTATGAAGGGCTATACGGTCGAGCGCCGTTGGGGTTGGGATTGCCATGGCTTGCCGATCGAGAATATCGTCGAAAAGGAATTAGGCTCCAAATCCAAGAAAGACATCGAAGCGATGGGGGTTGATAAATTTAATGAGGCTTGCCGGGCTCGTGTTTTGGAGTACGCCGAGGAGTGGCGCGCGACCATCAAGCGCCTGGGCCGCTGGGTTGACATGGACAACAGCTATCGCACCATGGACAAGGATTATATGGAATCGGTCTGGTGGGTCTTTAAGAATCTGTATGACAAAGGCTTGATCTATGAAGGCTATCGCAGCATGCACATCTGTCCGCGCTGCGAGACGACATTGTCGCAATCGGAAGTGGCCGAGGGCTACAAGGATATCAAGGATCTGTCGACGATCGCTAAATTTAAATTACGTTTGGGCCAGACTCTGGCCGGTGAACCGGTTGATGAAAATTGTTATATTTTGGCCTGGACAACTACGCCTTGGACTTTGATTGGCAATGTGGCCTTAGCTGTCGGCGCAGAAATCAATTACACCAAGATCCGCACCGCTGATTCGACCAATAGTTATATTTTGGCACAAGATCGATTGTCCACGGTGATGGCCGGGCAGGAATACGAAATAGTAGCCAATGTTAAGGGTGCCGAGCTAGTCGGCCTGAGCTACGAGCCGTTGTTTGATTATTATTTGGAAGATGCGCGCGTAGCCAATCGGGAGAATGGCTGGAAAGTTTATGCCGCTGAATTTGTGACGACCGAAGAAGGCACGGGCGTAGTCCATATCGCGCCGGCTTTCGGTGAAGACGACTTAAATTTAGGCAAGGCTGAACTGTTGCCGTTTATCCAGCATATTGGCATGGATGGCATTATTAAGGCCGAAGCGGGTGAATTTGCCGGCCTGTCAGTCAAGCCTTTGGGCGACCACAGCACCACCGATGTAGCTATTATTAAATATCTAGCCGCTAAGAATCTATTATTTGCCAAAGCGAAATATGAGCATAGCTATCCGCATTGCTGGCGTTGCGATACGCCTTTGTTGAACTACGCCACCAGCTCTTGGTTTGTTAAGGTGACTGATCTCAAGCCGCAGGCTTTAGAGACGGCTGCTTATATCCGCTGGTCGCCTGAGCATATCAAGGAAGGCCGCTTCGGCCAATGGTTGGCTGGCGCGCGCGATTGGTCGATCAGCCGCCAACGTTTTTGGGCCTCTGTCATTCCGATTTGGAAGTGTCCGGAATGCGCGGGCTTGAGAGTCTTTGGTTCGGCTACCGAGCTGGAAGAAGCCAGCGGCCAAAAAATTGAAGACTTACACAAGCATATTGTGGACAAAATCACTTTGCCTTGTTCTTCTTGCAATGGCACGATGTTGCGCATCCCGGATGTCCTGGATACCTGGTTTGATTCCGCGTCTATGCCTTATGCTCAGCTGCATTATCCTTTTGCCAATCAAGAAAAGTTAGAGAATAATTTCCCGGCTGAATTTATCGCCGAGGGAGTCGATCAGACTCGCGCTTGGTTTTATTATTTGCATGTCGTTTCTAACGGCGTCATGGGCAAGCATTGTTTTAAGAACGTGGTGGTCAATGGTATTTGTCTGGCCGAAGACGGCAAGAAGATGTCTAAGAAGCTCAAGAATTATCCTGACCCCAACCTGGTGTTGGATAAATATGGCGCCGATGCCTTGCGTCTTTATCTGCTGGCCAGCCCGGTGATGCAAGCGGAAAATCTGAATGTCAGCGAAAAGGGCATGGAAGAAGCCTTGCGCAAGAATATCATGCTTCTGAATAATATTTATAATTTTTACGCTACTTATGCGGGAGAAATGGTGGAGAGCAGCGAGCGTCCGGAGAGTGTAAATGTTTTGGACAATTGGCTGCTCTTGAGCTTCGAGCAGTTGGTCAACGAAACGACCTTGGCGATGGAACAATATAATATGCCTAAGGCTGTCCGTCCGATTACCGAATTTATCAATGATTTTTCCACTTGGTATCTGCGGCGCTCGCGCGATCGCCTCAAGGATTCTTCGGAGGCGGTAGCGACGATGCGCTATGTGTTTATCGAACTGGCCAAAATTATGGCGCCTTTTGCGCCCTTTATCGCCGAGACAATCTGGCAGCGCGCCAGTGGATATAACTTTGCCGATGTGGAACGTTCGGTCCATCTGGAGGACTGGCCGCAAGTGCCGGCGGCCATGGGTATTGCTGACCAGCAATTGTTGGCCGATATGGCGACTGCCCGCCAAGTGGTGGAAATCGGCTTGGCTGCTCGCGATGCGGCGAAGTTGAAAATTCGCCAGCCCTTGGCCGGGGCAAACGTGTCTAACTGCACTTTGGCTGAGGCTTATCAAGAAATTATCAAAGAAGAATTGAATTTGAAGTCGCTGCAATTAGAAGCCGGCTTGGGCGATTTATCTGTAGAGCTTGATACTCAAATTACGGAAGAACTGCGGGCCGAAGGTCTGGAGCGTGATTTGGTACGGCAGCTTAATCTTTGGCGCAAGGATGCCGGTTTGACTATTAATGATCGCGTTAGCTTGTATTATAATCCATCAGACGAGATAGCTTCTTTTTTGGCTCAGCGGGCTGAGACTATTATTCAGGCCGTTTTGGCCGATGGCTTGCAGGCGGCTGATGCTTGGCCGGAAGGCGCTTTGGTTAAGGAAATTACCTTGGGCGACCTTAAATTTGCATTAGCTTTGAAAAAGATAGATAATGACTAAAGGCGCAGCCTGGCGGTAAATATTCGGTAAATATTATCGATAAATAACAAGCAAAAATTATGAAAAAAATCGCACTGTTTGCTTTGATTTTTGGCATCCTGGTTATGGGTATTATAGGCATCTTGCTAGTTTTGAATGTAATCGCTTCGGATGAGGCAAGAGACCTGTCTATCAAGCTGGTTTCGGTGATCGCTATCTTGACTGTAGTTTTTTTAGCCATTTGGCAGTCTGCTAAGTCGCTCGGCTCTAACAAATAATAATTAACGGGTTTTACCCGCAAAAGTATGAACACGACAATAATTGTGCTGCTAGTAGTGTTGGCGCTAGTCGCCATCGCCCTGATTGCCATGTATAACGGATTGATTAAAATGAAAAATCGCGTCGACGAAGCTTGGTCGGATATCGATGTCCAGCTCAAGCGCCGTTATGATTTGATCCCTAACTTGGTTGAAACGGTCAAGGGCTATGCCGCTCATGAGCAGGGCACTTTGACCAAGGTAATTGAGGCCAGGAACATGGCGATGTCCGCGCATGATAGCGGTGATCTGACCAAGCAAGTAGCCGCTGAGAATATGCTATCTAGCACTTTGAAGTCAATCTTTGCGTTGACTGAGGCTTATCCTGATCTGAAGGCTAATCAAAACTTTTTGGAACTGCAGCGTGAATTGACTGATACCGAAGACAAGATCCAGGCTTCCCGCCGTTTCTACAATGGCAATGTCCGCGATTTCAATACCAAGTTGCAGGTATTCCCGACAAATATGATGGCTGGTTCTTTGGGCTTTACCGCGCGCGTCTTTTTTGAAGCGGCCGAAGAAGAGAAAAAGCCGGTGGCTGTCAAATTTTAACTACTTATATGCAGGAGGATGGTCGGCGCTCAGCTCAATCTAGGTTTTTTGTAGGCTTGCTGCTTGCCGGCCTCCTGTTTATGATGCCAAGAGCGGGAAGAGCTGCCGAAAAAATCGATAACTTTGTTACCCAAATTCGAATTAATAGTGATGTCAGCCTGCTAGTCAGTGAAACTTGGCATTATGATTTTGATGCCACAAGATCAGAAGGCGTTGCCAAAACCATACCTCTCATTTTGCGCGGCGATAAGGGTGACTACCGTGTTACGTTGAGTGATTTTGTGGTAAGTGATGAAACCGGTATTGTTATAGAACCGGAATTAAAATACGAAGGCAATAATGTTGTTATTTCTTTGAAGCCGCCTAAAGGTTTTTTTGTCGGCAAGAAGACCTTCAATGTTTCTTATAAAGTTTTGAATGCAATCCAGCCTGGAGAAAATTGGGATGTGCTTATTTGGCCGGTAATAGGCAATTGGCCGGTGGCTATCGCCGAGGCTTCGGCGCAGATTAACTTGCCTGCCAATGTGCCCCAGGAGCAATTGAATGTTTTGTGCCAATATGGCCAGCCAAGCGATTTAAAGGATTGTGGAGTGAATTTCCAGGACCTGGGCGGCGGTTTAACCGCGCAATATATCGCTCCGGCTACTCTGTATGCCGGGGAAGGCTTTATTATTACATTAAAGTTGCCCAAGAAGGTATTGGCCTTTCTGAGCCGGACCCAAGAAACGATTAATTTCGTTGCGCTTAATTGGCCGGTAGTCAGTCCTGTTATCTTTTTGTTGTTTGGCTTGCTATGGCGGGCTCGGCGCAAAGGAGGCCTTGAAGGGCGTCAGGCTTATAATTTGACTTTGAAACCGCCGGATGATTTGGCTCCTTTAGAAATAGCCGCTTTGTCCAAGAAGAGTCTGGATCGTTACGACTTGGCAAATGAGATTTTTTGGCTGGCTGCCAAGGGCTATTTGGCGGTCCAAATTGATTATTCCCGCGGAGCCGGCGATTATGTTCTGGTTAAAAAGCGCCAGTACTTATCCATGCCTAATGATTTTGACCGGCTTATCCTGGATTCGCTTTTTGCTAGCCAAGACACGGCCTATGTCTCTGACTGGCAAAAGCAATTGTCGTATCTGATGCCTGCTTTGACTGATAGCGTTATGGCTTCTTTGTCTGACAAGGGCTATGTCCGCAAGCACTATGTGCCTTATCTAATTACCAATCTGATAGTGTCTGTTATTATTACGGCTGGCGGATGGTATCTGTCTAACCGCTTTGTGCCTGGCGTCGCGACAGAAATAAGCACCACTGCTTGCGGCCCGATCTATCTATTGTTCGCCTTGTCTTTCTTGGGCAAAACGAAGATGTGGATTATCGCGCAGGAAGAAATCAGGGGCTTTAGTAATTATTTGCGCTCCGGAGGAGTGACGCAGCAGGGCGCCAGGATAGTCGGTGACCAACAATTATTTGAGGACTATTTGGCTTATGCTTCGATTTTGTCTTTGTCTAACAATTGGCTGAATCAGTTTACAGGCGTGCCTTTTGCACCGCCGGTTTGGTTCAGCGATCCAAGCTGGATAAACCAAGTCCAATATGATCCTCACATGCTGCTGGAATCGATGGATTTATTTTCAAAGATTATCAATAGTGAAACCGCAATGAAATAAGAAACATCCCTATGCCTACACTTTATACCAACATAGACAGCAATAAGCGTAAGACGTATTTCTTTGTAATTGGATTCGCCTTGTTTATTATTGCGGTTGGTTATTTCTTTAGCTTGGCAATGAACAGCTATGGCATTTTGGTTTTTGCCGTAATCTTTAGCTTTGTATCAGCCTTTATCAGTTATTGGTTTTCGGATAAGATGGTCTTGGCTATTTCCGGCGCGCAAGAAATTGATCATGATTCGAATCGTGAGCTGTATCATTTGGTGGAGAATTTGTGCATTACCGCCGGCTTGCCTTTGCCGAAGATATATATTATCGATGACGCGGCGCCCAACGCTTTTGCCACCGGCCGCAATGCCGAGCACGCCGTAATTGCCGTCACTTCCGGCTTGTTGAGTAAGCTGGATAAGTCCGAACTGGAAGGCGTTCTGGCTCATGAGATGTCGCACATCGGCAATAGTGATATTTTGTTAGCCACTATGGTGACAGTAATGGTCGGCATCGTGGTGTTGCTCGCCGATTGGTTCCGCCGTTGGTCGATCTTCGGCGGCGGCCGCCGATCAAGCAATGACCGAGAAGACGGCCAACTGGCATTAATCTTGACTATCGCTGCTATTGTTCTGTCTATTTTGGCGCCTTTGTTTGCTTATATGATGCAGTTTGCTATTTCGCGCAAGCGGGAGTTTTTAGCCGATTCATCGGCAGCTTTGTTGACCCGCAATCCGGAAGCTTTAGCCCGCGCGCTTGAGAAGATTTCGGGCGACAGCGAACCGCTGGAAGTGGCTAACCGCGCTACCGCCCACCTTTATATCGCCTCACCCTTCAAAGAAGACGGGGAGGCCAAAGTCGGCTTCTTTACCAAGCTCTTTATGACCCACCCGCCCATCGCCGAACGCGCCGCCGCCTTACGTAACATGAATAATACATAACAGGCTTGCTTTTCATTTTACATTTTCTCCGCCAGCTGGCGGATTACATTTTCGTTTATGATTAGTTATATCAAGGGACAAGTCTTGGAGCGGAGGGCCGGCTATTGCATTATGCTAGCCGGTTCTCTTGGCTATAAGATTTTTATCGGCACTTCTTTATTCGAGCGCGTAGCTCCTGGCGCCATCGCCGAGCTGTATCTTTATCATCAAGTCAAGGAAGACGGCCAGGCGTTATTCGGCTTTGCCAGCTTGGCTGAGCTGGAGTTTTTTGAACTTTTGATTTCTGTTTCCGGCGTCGGACCCAAATCCGGACTTAATATTATGTCCAGCGCTCGTTTGGATGATTTGAAATCGGCTATTGCTTCGGGCGATCATGCGCCGCTGACGCGCGTATCCGGCATCGGCGCTAAGACAGCGCAACGCTTGGTGATTGAATTAAAAGGCAAGGTTGATTGGCTGGAGACTGTGGCTAGTGGTACTTCGGTACTGGGTGATGAGCTAGAGGCTTTGATCGGCTTAGGCTACTCGCGCGAGCAAGCGCGTTTGGCCCTGTCTAATGTCGATAGCAGCTTGACTGACAGCAGCGAGCGCCTCAGGCAAGCTCTGCGTAATTTATAATATTGTGGAACTAATAATCGCTGACAATCCAAGGCAATGGCAAGACTTTGCG
This sequence comes from Candidatus Falkowiibacteriota bacterium, assembly GCA_037130845.1. Classification (GTDB taxonomy): domain Bacteria; phylum Patescibacteriota; class Patescibacteriia; order Patescibacteriales; family Patescibacteriaceae; genus 1-14-0-10-37-14. The sequence continues at coordinate 62,976 of JBAXSE010000006.1, forward strand.
GCCGCTTTGCCGCGAGCGGAGTTTTTGAATGCCGCTTGTTGGCCGACAGTTATCGGCCCAACGGCTAAGTATCTTTTGATGATCGAGGAAGGGAAAATCTTAGCCGGTTGTCCTGTTTTTGAAAAGCGTCTTTTTGGTTTGCGTTATGGCTATAGTCCGCGGGGGCCTTTGTTTGCTCCGGGCCTGGGCCAAGAAAAAATGCGCCGCGCTCTAGGCTTGTTAGCGGAGCAATCAGCTAAGGTATTGCCAAGCGTGGTGTTCTGGCGCATGGAGCCTGTGTGCGCACCTGTGGTGTGGGCTGAGATTAGCCGCGGTTTGGTTGTCCGTAAATCGGTCAATCAACAGCCGGCGCAGACTTTGGTGATCGACTTAGCGGCCTCGGAAGATGAATTGTTGGCCGCGATGCATCAAAAAACACGCTACAATGCCCGCCTTGCGGAGAAAAAAGGAGTGGTGGTGAGGCAAGGCACTCTCCAGGATTTCCCGGCTTTTTGGAAATTAATGTCCCAAACCGGCGAGCGTGATGCTTTCCGTTTGCATACCGAACATCATTATCGCCGCATGCTGGAAAAGGGTTCTGATGTTTTTAAATTGTTTGTGGCTGAGACCCAAGGCAGGGTTTTGGCCGCCGGTATTTTTGCTTTTTTCGGCGATACTGCCACCTATGTCCATGGCGCCTCTGCTAGCCAAGATCGCCAATATATGGCGCCTTATGCTTTGCAATGGCAAGTGATGACATTTGCCAAAAAACAGGGATATCGTTATTATGATTTTTTTGGTGTGGATAACTCTAAATGGCCGGGCGTTACACGCTTTAAGATGGGCTTTGGCGGGAGTATTGAGGCCTATCCGGGTACATTTGATATTATCCTTAAAGCGGGTTACTATAAGTTTTATCAGGCAGTTAGACAGCTTCGACGTCTGCTGCCGTTTTAGGAAATTTACTTAAATAACATTTTTCTGTCTAGTTGTATAGTCCGGCGGTAAAGGATAGAACATTAAACATTATGAATAAATTACTGGCTAAAATAAAAAAATTAATACCCAAGCAGCTTTGGAGTCTGTTGGGTCCGCTTTATCATTTCTCCTTGGGCTTGGTTGGTAACATGATGTATGGCAATCCCAGTTCCAAGTTGATTGTCATCGGCGTCACCGGTACAACGGGCAAAACCACTACTGTTTATCTCTTGGCTAAGATGCTGGAAGCGGCCGGCTATAAGACCGGTTTTACCTCCACTGCCATGTTTTCGGACGGCCAAAAGGAATGGCTTAATGACAAGAAGATGACAATGGTCGGCCGCGTCTTTTTATTCAAGATGCTCAAGGACATGGTTGGCAACGGCTGCCAATTCGCCATCGTCGAGACCACCTCCGAGGGCATAGTCCAATATCGCCATCGTTTTATTAATTATGATACGATCTTAATTACCGGCCTTTATCCAGAGCACATCGAGTCGCATGGCAGCTTTGAGAATTACAAAGAAGCCAAAGGCATGCTTTTTGCTCATCTTAAAGAATGCAAAACCAAATACGCCGATAAGGACAAACGCGTTAAGCGCGTGGAGGCGGGTTTGAAAAAATTAACTTTGGATCGAGTCAAGAAAACGATCATCGTCAACGGTGACGATGAACACAAGGATTTTTTCTTGAACCATTGGGCCGAAGTTAAATACCAATATCGCTTAGTGCCTAATGCTATTGATGTCAAGCAAAATCCATTGGAGGAGGAAGACCACAACTTTAAAGAATTGGTAGCTACCAACTTTAATATTACCAACAAGGGCTCTAGTTTTGTGTTGTGCGAGTCGGGCGAATGCCGTCAGGACAAGATCCATTTAAACTTGTTGGGCGACTTTAATATCGCCAATGCCATGAATGCCGTGTCAGTAGGATTGGCGCATGGCCTGGATTATGAGCAGATTAAAAAAGGTTTGGAGTCGGTATCGGGCGTGCCCGGCAGACTGGAAATGATAGATGCCGGCCAAGATTTTACCGTTATTGTCGATTACGCTTTTGAGCCGAAGGCGGTTGCAAAATTATACGAAACGACCAAGTTGCTGCCTCATGACAAGATTATCCATGTCTTGGGTTCAACCGGCGGGGGGCGTGATGTGGCCCGTCGGCCTGTCTTAGGCAAGTTGGCCGGTGAATCGGCAGACTTTGTGATTGTGACTAATGAAGATCCTTATGATGATAATCCGCAGATCATCATCGACCAAGTTTTCTTGGGAGCCGAAAAAGCCGGCAAGGTTGAAGGGCGTGATTTGTTCCGTATTATGGATCGACGCCAGGCTATCGCCAAGGCTTTGTCTTTGGCTGGACGCGAGGATATCGTCTTGATTACCGGCAAGGGCAGCGAGCAGGCTATCTGCGTAGCTGGGGGAGAAAAAATCCCCTGGGACGACCGGAAAGTAGCTGAGGAAGAACTGCTTAAAATAGCTAAAAAGTAAAAGCTAAAAAGGAAAAACTATTGAGCTTGCGTTGCTCGCAAAAAAAATAATTAAAAAAGATTCCGATACTTATCGGAATACCAAAGCTTTTACTTTTTATATTTTAGTTTTAACATTAAAGTAAATTAATATCCTCAATCTTAAATTTTGCATTGAGGGTTTTTATATAAAAGAGCATGCCATTTGTTCACCTCCACGTCCACAGCCATTATTCCTTGCTTGATGGGTTGTCAAAAATTGATGACCTGGTTAATTTTGCCAAAAATGACGGGGCGGGGGCGATTGCGCTGACTGACCATGGCGTGATGTACGGCATCATTGAGTTCTATCAGAAGTGCAAGAAGGCCGGCATCAAGCCGTTGATCGGCATGGAGGCCTATGTGTCGGTGGATAATCGCCAGAATCGTAATTATGCCAAGGGTGAAAAAATGAGCCATCACTTATTATTGTTGGCCAAGGATAATCAGGGCTACAAAAATCTGTTAAAGCTGACCTCGATGGCGCATCTGGAAGGATTTTATTACAAGCCGCGCATCGACTGGGAATTATTGGAGCAGTATCACGAAGGGCTGATTGCCTGCAGCGCTTGCTTGGGTGGAGAAATCGCTCAGCTGATTATCAAGGATAAGCCGGATAAAGCCCGTGAGCGCGCTTTGGATTATAGTCATTTGTTCGGAGTTGATAATTACTATTTGGAAATTCAGGATCATCCGGATTTGCCCGAACAAGCCAGGGTTAATGCCGGCTTGATTGCGATCTCTAATGAAACGGGGATTGGCTTGGTGGCGACCAATGACGCTCATTACGCCGGAAAGGACGATGATGAAGCCCAGGATATTTTGCTGTGTCTGCAGAAGAAGGCCAAGAAAGATAATCCCAATAGGATGAACATGCTGGGCGGCAATTATTCTTTGCGTCCGACAGCGGAGATGGAAGAGTTATTCAAGGACGTGCCGGAGGCGATAACCAATACTGTCAAAATAGCTGAGCTGTGTAATGTGGAAATAGACTTGGGCAATATCCAGTTGCCGCATTTTGCCGTGCCTGAGGGCTTTGATGGCAATTCATATCTGCGGCAGTTGTGTGTGGATGGCGTGGTGGGCCGCTATGGCTGCCCCTTGGAAGAGCTCGATCAGATATATCGCGATCGCTTGGATTATGAATTGGAAGTGGTAGCCAAGATGGGCTGGCCCAGTTATTTTTTAATCGTGGCTGATTTTATCAATTGGGCCAAAGCGGCTAAGATTGCCGTCGGCCCTGGCCGCGGTTCGGCTGCCGGCTCTTTGGTCTGCTATCTGATTGGCATCACTGATCTCTGTCCTATTAAATATGATCTGCTGTTCGAACGTTTCTTGAATCCGGAGCGCATTTCCATGCCTGATATCGATACCGATTTTTCCGATGCTCGTCGCGATGAAGTTATTAAATATGTGCAAGACAAATACGGCTTCGACCACGTCGCTCAGATTATCACTTTTGGGACCATGGGCGCGCGCGCCGCTGTCCGTGATGTCGGCCGCGTGTTGGATTATCCTTACGAATTTTGCGACAAGATTTCCAAATCTATTCCGGCTTCGCCCAGCATGACGATTAAAAAAGCCTTGGCCGAATCGCCTGACTTCAAGGAGTTATACGGGCAAGCTGACGCCCGTCGCATCATCGATTATGCTTTGCGGTTAGAAGGCGTAGCGCGCCATGCTTCGGTGCATGCTTGCGGTATTTTGATTACCAAAGAGCCCTTGAGTGAGAACGTGCCGGTGCAGTATGTGGCTGCCGGCGATACCAATCTGGTCAGCCAATACTCCTTGCATCCTATCGAGGATTTGGGCTTGTTGAAGATGGATTTTTTGGGACTCAAGAATTTGACCATCATCGAGTCGGCCATCCGTATCATCAAGAATACCCGCGGGTTGGAGATCGATATCAACAAGATCCCGCTGGATGACGCGGGGACTTTCGAATTGTTCAAGCAAGGCGAGACGACAGGTGTCTTTCAATTTGAATGTTTGTCCGGTGACACGATAGTGTCTAATACGACTATCAAGAAGTTGTATGAAAAAAATAATAAGGAAAAACTATTGTCGGTCTATCTCAATGACGGCAAGGTCCATAAGAATAATATCTTGAAGGTCGTGCAGAGCGGCGTCAAAGAATTATTTGTCTTGGTGGCGGACAATGGTTGGTTTATTAAGGCCACTGCCAATCATCGCTTTATGACCGATAAGGGTTGGAAAAAATTAGGCGATTTGAAAGTCGGCGACAAATTATTGCTCAAGAATAAAGCTAAGCATCTGATCTATAATCTCTGCCGCAATTGCGGCAAGCAAATTGATGGACAAAATGACGGCAAAAGTGATTTCTGTTATCGTTGTTCGGCTTCGCATTACAGCAATCCTAGCAAGGCGCAGTCGCGCATTAAGATGAAGGCGGCTAGGGCGAATTTTTTTCAAAATGGCGGACAAACTTGGAATTCTGGCTTGACTATCGAGACTTCAGATATACTTAAGGAAACCAGCCGGAAAATAGCTATGGCCTTGGAAGGCCAGACATTTGAAGGCCGCTATGGCAAAGAAGTGGCTGATGAGAAAAAACGGTTGATGTCCTTGCGCAGTAGCGGAAAAAATAATCCGATGTTCGGCAAAACTCCGCCACACCGCAAGGGAGGGTTCAGAGAAGATCTTGGCCACTACGTGCGTTCTGCTTGGGAGGCTGACTTTGCCAGGATTTTAAACCTGCATGGGGTTGCTTATCAATACGAGCCCAAGACTTTTGAGCTGAAGAAGAATAACGGTGAAACGGTTAATTATACGCCAGATTTTTATACCGAAATAGACAATACTTTTTATGAGATTAAGGGTTGGATGCATGATGCGGACCAGGAAAAGATCGATTTGTTCCAAGCGCAATATCCGGAGTATAACTTTGTCCTAATCAGCTCGACCAAATTTTCCGAATTCGCCATGCAGTATAAAAAACTGATTGCCTGGGAGTGCCCCAAGATTCCTCAGGGTTTCGGTTTTGTGCAAATCAAGAAAATCGAGAGTTGCGGCCAAGAGATGACTTATGACATTGCCATGCAGCCGCCGGGCAACAACTTTATCGCTAACGGTTTTGTAGTGCATAATTCCAGCGGCATGAAGCGTTATCTGCGTGAGCTTAAGCCGACCGAGCTGGAAGATATCATTGCTATGGTGGCCCTGTATCGTCCGGGCCCCATGGAGTGGATTCCTGATTATATCACCGGCAAGCACAAGACCAAAGTGCCGCAATATTTGCATCCCAAATTGGAACCTATCTTGAGTAAGACTTATGGCGTGGCTATTTATCAGGAACAGGTGATGCAAATGGCGCGAGATTTAGCCGGCTTCACTATGGGCCAAGCCGATGTGCTGCGCAAGGCTATGGGCAAAAAGATTGCCAAGCTGCTGGACGAACAGAAATCAAAATTCATTGACGGTTGCGTCAAGAATGGCATTGATGCCGATTTGGCTGTCAAGATTTTTTCCTTTATCGAGCCTTTTGCCGGTTATGGGTTTAACCGCTCGCACGCCGCTTGCTACGCCTTGGTGGCTTATCAGACCGCCTATCTGAAACATAATTGGCCGACCGAGTTTATGGCCGCGCTGTTGACTGCGGACCAAGGTGATTCTGACCGCGTGGCGATCGAGATCGAAGAATGCCGTTCGATGGGTATCGAAGTCAGGCAGCCTGATATCAATCAATCGTTCGAATCTTTTACGGTGGTCACTTCCGGTACGGCGACCAACCAGATTGCCGGGCCTGACGAAAAGGTCAAGATTATTCGTTTCGGATTAAAGGCGATTAAGAATGTGGGCGAGCATATCGCCGAAACGATCATCAAGGAACGCAAAGCCCATGGCCATTATGCGGACTTGGCTGATTTTTTGACCGTGATCCAGGATAAAGATTTGAATAAAAAAAGTTTGGATAGCCTGATTAAAGCCGGCGCCTTGGACGCTTTCGGCGAGCGGGGAATGATGTTGTCTAATATTGAGCCGATGCTGTCGTTTAATAAAAATGTGCACAAGGCAGAGGCGGATGCTCAGAATTCTTTGTTTGGCGGCATGGCGGAGGCAGCCACTAAGATGCGCTTGACGCTGCAGCCGGCCGCTAAGCAAATCTCTAATCAAGAAAAATTAGCATGGGAGCGTGAGCTGTTGGGCCTATACGTTTCCGAGCATCCTTTTGGCGAATTTCGCAAAGCCTTGGGCGGCCTGGCGCGGCCGTTAGCCAGAGTCAAGGAATCGGCTACTGATGAACAGGTTAGCATCTCCGGTGTTATTATCTCTATCAAAAAAATATTGACCAAGAAGAATGAGTCGATGCTGTTTGTAAAGATTGAGGATGGCAGCGATAGTTTGGAAATTTTAGTTTTTCCTCGGCTGTATAAAGAAAGCCAGGCAATTTGGCAGGAAGGCAAGGTTGTTTTGGTGTCTGGGACTGTTTCGGACAAAGATGGCGAAATAAAAATATTGGGCAATGCCGCCGTCTTGCTCGATCCGGCGAATATTGCCGCCAGTGTCGCTGCTTTTCGGACGCAAGAGAGTTCGGTTAAGCCCAGCTGGAAGCGCAAGGAAGGCGGTGCAGCTAATAATTATGCTGCCAAAGCACCGCAGCCAGTGGCGCCTGCCAAGCCAGCCGAACCATTAAAGATGGTCTTTCATTATGATCAAGCGCCAGCCGGGTCGCTCGAAGAATTAAAGTCAATTTTGGGTGATTATCCCGGCCCATCGCCAGTGTTACTTAAGCTGGTAATAGAGGGCCAACCGGAGAGGGTAATCGCTTTGGAACGTAAGATATTTATCAATCCGGCATTGGTAGCCAGGCTCAAGGAAAAGCTGAATGGATTTTTGCAGATAATATAAAACCCCTCTGTATATAAATGGAGGGGTGTGAGATAGTTTTTAGTAAGTTTGATTTTTTATTTTTTCGCAGACCGCTTTGAATCTGATAAGATCGATAGGCTTGGCAATAATATAATCGAAGCCATGTTTGACTATGTTATTTCGAGAGTCATTGTCGGTTTGTGTGGTTACGGCTACAAAAATAGTTTCTTTATGAGAATCTTTATTTTTGAGCTGATCAATCAAGTCGAGGCCTGAAAGATTTTCGTTTAACATGATGCCGGTAAAGACGGCATCAAAGTTGCAGTTAGCCGCTAATTCTAAGCCTGTTTTAACGCTTGAAGTAGAGATTACATTGAATCCATTTAGGGACAAAAGTTTTGCTTCTAACTTAGAACTTGCGAAGTCTGATTGTATTGATAAGGCTATTGGTTTATCCTTATCAATAACCAAATTAGAGCTATTAGCCATTTCTTCTCCATTAGTTAAAGAGCAAATAGTAAATTCATTATAATATGATTTATTATTATTGTCAATATCTGGCCGGAAAGTAGAATGAAATTAGACAAATAGCACAATTTTGGCTATGCTGATTATACTATGAATAATATTATTACAATTCCAGAGCAAATCGAAGAAGTTTTGACTCGCGGAGTAGAAACAATTTATCCGAAAAAAGAATTCTTGGCTCATGAGCTGGCTTCTGGCCGCCGTTTGCGTTTGTATTGCGGTTTTGATCCCTCGGCGCCTAGCCTGCACATTGGCAATGCTATTTTAATTAACAAACTGGCGCAGTTTCAGGCGCTTGGGCACGAAATAATTTTCTTGATCGGTGATTTTACTGGCATGATTGGCGATCCGACTGACAAGAGTGCAGCTCGCAAGCAATTGACTCGCGAAGAAGTGCTGGCTAATAGCGCTAGCTACCAGGCGCAGGCCGCCCATTATTTAAATTTTGATGGCGATAACCAGGCGGTTGTAAAATATAATAGCGCTTGGCAAGATAAATTAACTTTTAAAGATTTAGTCGGCTTGGCTTCCAACTTTACCGTTCAGCAGATGATCCAGCGTGAAATGTTTCAGGTTCGGCTCAAGGAAGAGAAGCCAATTTTCTTGCATGAATTCTTTTATCCGTTAGCGCAGGCCTATGATAGCGTGGCTATGGAAATTGATTTGGAAATCGGCGGCAACGATCAGATGTTCAATATGATGGCCGGCCGCGACTTGTGCAAGGCTTTGCAAGGCCGCGCGAAATCCGTCTTAACCATGAAGCTGCTAGCCGATGCCGAAGGCAATAAGATGGGCAAGACTACTGGCAATGCCTTATTCTTGGATCAGGATGCCAACCAGATGTTCGGCGTGGTGATGAGCTGGCCGGACGAAGTGATTGCTATCGCTTTTGAATTGGCTACGACCGTGCCGATGGCTAAAGTCGCTGAAGTTAAAAATCGTTTGGCCGAAGGCGAGAATCCACGCAATCTGAAGATAGAGTTGGCCCACGAGCTGGTGCAGTTGTTCCATGGCGGCGAAGATGCGGACAAAGCCCAAGAATATTTCCGACTTGCAATATCAGAAAAAACAGCTCCGGATGATATCCCAGAATTATCTTTAGCTGACCACGAGAGTTTGTATGCGGCGGTTGTGTCTTTCTATGCTGGCGCTCGCAGCAATACCGATATCAGGAGATTGTTTGACAATAAGGCGATTTATCTCAATTCCGAAGCGACCGATGATCAGAATGCGATACTGAAGTCTGGTGATCAGATTCGTGTGGGTAAGAAGGACTGGTTTATAATTAAATAATCCATAAACGTCCCGCTCTTGCGGGCGTTTTTTTACCTGTTGCTTTTTGCCGTTTTTATGTTAGACTATTTTTAATTTTGTTTCCTGGCTACCGGCTAGCAGGCTTGCCTCCCGCCAGGGAGGGGTCTTGGATCTGTTTCCGTTGCTAGTTATTAGATCTGGTAGCCTCATGTTAATGCACAATTCTTTTTAAGAATATATAATTATTTTTGTTCATTTAAAATCAGGAGTAACAGATGACTATTTATCAAAACAGCTACAGCTTTCAGCATGTCATTGAAGCGCAGCAATTCGATCGCGACACCTTGCTTAATTGGCTTTTTCCGCTGGCGGATGTCATGGAGAAAATTGCTAGGGCTAAGGGTGTTCGCGACTTTAGCAATATTAGGGGGGTAAATTGGTTCGAAGAGCCCAGCACCCGTACCGCTCTTTCTTTTGCCATCGGTTTGGATTTATTGGGCGGAAGAATGGTTTATTCTACCGAGAACGCCGGCAAGTTTTCTTCGCGCGCCAAAGGAGAATCGATCGAGGATACGATTGAGATTATCAACGGCTATAATCCTAATATAATTGTGGCTAGATTTGCTGAGGCAGGGGATGCGGCCAAGGCGGCGTCTATTTCCAGTGTGCCGATTATCAATGCCGGCGACGGTAATAATCAACACCCGACCCAGGCTCTATTGGATCTTTATACTGTTTATAGGGAATTCGGCAGGGTGGAAACGCTTAAGTTCGGCGTGGTAGGTGACCTGGCTAACGGACGGACGGTTAAGTCATTGGCCTATCTGGCTAGTAAATTTCCTAATGTCCAATTCTATTTTATTTCGCCGTCATCTTTGAATATCAGTAAAAATATTACCGCCTATCTGGATAAGCACGAGGTTGTTTTTGCCGAGCATGATGACTTGCGTGAGGTGGCTTCTATTTTGGATGTAATTTATGTCACCCGCATCCAAGAAGAGCGTGGCAGCTTCTTAACTGATCAAGAATTGGAGCCTGGACGCTTCAGTATTAATCAGGAAATCTTGGATATTATGTCGGACGAGGCGATTATCATGCATCCGTTGCCCAGGAAGAATGAGATCCCTCGCTATGTGGATAAAGATCCGCGAGCCCGCTATTTCCAGCAAGCCAAGTATGGCCTTTATATCCGCATGGCTCTTTATCAGATGATTCTATATCCGCAAATGGTACCGTCTCTGCTCCATCTTTAATTTAGCTAAAAGCAAAACACGTGAAGTTCGATATTCGAATTCAACCGTATTTATCTCCGTGAACACGGAGATCTCCCAGACACGGGTAAGGCTAGTTGTTCTATTAAAGTGTCTAAAAACGCAAAACACGTGAAGTTCGATATTCGAATTCAACCGTATTTATCTCCGTGAACAC
>JBAXSE010000007.1:0-65685 GCA_037130845.1 Candidatus Falkowiibacteriota bacterium
CCAAGATGGCGGTCAGCGGAGCGGGGGTTAAGCAGCTGGTGAGGATTATCAAGGAAAAGAAGGTGAAATAGATGTGATAAAACAAATTATAAATATTTGTTCAATTAATACTGTTATTTCAGTATTAAAGTTGGATGATATAACAGATCCCTGCCTGCGCAGGGATAAAATCAGATGAAAATAATTTCTTGGAATGTTAATGGCATCCGCGCTTGTATGCGCAATGGTTTTGTGGAGGTTTTGGCTCAGCTGGATCCTGATATTATTTTGTTGCAAGAAATCAAGATTGATGACGCGGCTCGCGCGCAACACGACTTTGATTTACCGGCCTATGAAGAATATTGGTATCCGGCCGAGCGCAAGGGTTATTCCGGTACGGCTATCCTGAGCAAAAAGCCGATTTCGGTGACGAACGGTTTCGGCTGGCCGGAGTATGACGGCGAAGGCCGAGTGCAAACGGCTGACGCAGGTGACTTCTGGGTGGTCAATGCCTATTTCCCTAATTCTCGCGGCGACCTATCGCGTCTCGGGTTTAAAGAAAAGTTTAATGAAGTCCTCTTGGGCTATTTAAAAGAGCTTGAGAAGACCAAGCCTGTAATCATCGGCGGCGACTTTAATGTGGCGCGCGAAGAGATTGATCTGGCGCGGCCGAAGGAGAACACGCAGAACCCCGGCTTTACCAAAGAAGAGCGTTACTGGGGCCGTGAGTATCTAAAGTCCGGGCTAATCGATAGTTTTCGTTATCTGCATCCGGATAAAATTCAATATTCTTGGTGGAGTTATCGGGCTTTAGCTCGCGTGCGCAACATCGGTTGGCGCATCGATTATTTCTTTGTTTCCGAAATATTGGCAGCCAAATTAAAAAGTGCTATAATATACGATGAGCTTAAAGGATCTGACCATTGTCCGATAGGCGTTGAGCTATAATGGCCTATATTAATATATGCGCAATACAAAAGCCGCAAAAAATTTGGCGTTTACTCTGATTGAATTATCTGTAGTCGTTTTTATAATCGCGATCTTAACATCTATCGCTGCCTGGGGTGTTAATTCTATCAGCAAGCGAACGCGAGATGTCCGCCGTTTGGCCGATGTCAAAGATATCCAAGTCGCATTGATGGTCTACAAACAGCAAAACAGTTATTTCCCGCCTGCTTCGCAGGTGATCTCGGGCCAACCGCTGGTCAGCCCTGACGGGCGTCAGACATACATGTCCAAGGTGCCCAATAGTCCTGCCTGCAGCGGTTGCGGACCGGTGGCAAAATATATTTATCATAATATCAGCCCCAACACTTATAATATCGATTTTTTCTTGGAAGGCGGTTTTAATAATCTCAAAGCCGGTGTTTATTCGGTCACCCAAAAAAGCACCCCGCTTATCTGCATACCAAATTGCGCCAATCGCGATTGGGGGATTGATGACGGCTGCTATGGCTTCTGTCCTCCGCCTAACCAGGCGAGCATCTTCTTGACTTATTGGACCAAGACTTCTGCCGGCGGTACGATACGTGTGACTCCGGCGCCAGGCAGCAATTATTTGGTGATAGCCAGAGAAACCGACTATGTTATGAATGTTACCGGAGTATCAGTGACGCCAAGTATCGGCGCGACTTATTATATATATAGCTCTGGTTGTCCGTTTACGGTCAAGAGCACGGCTGTTAATAACGGGTCTGGTATCATTACTTTGCGTAAGGATCCGGCTTACGATTATAATTGCGGTGTACCGAAAACTAGCGGTAATTTGACTCGGCTTACAGGGACCGGCGACTCATCTATTGCTTTTACTCATAGTCCATCTAACAATATCACCTGTAATAATACTTGGTTCCAAGGCCAAAATATAGATGTTCCGGTAGATGGTCAAACATATACGCCATCATCGGTCTATGGAGAAGGCTCTAAAATCGGTGAGTCTTATGTTTTGGCGGTGGCTAACTCTACTGCGGACTTTCCTTTTGGCGCTACGTATTTAAACAGAGATACTTGTTATTCATTTCTGGTTTATAAGTATTACAGCCAAGCGGGGAAGAACAACCATTATTTGACAACCACCACTTCATTAAGACCCCAAAAGACTTCACCCTAGGGTTAAGTCTTTTCGCGCATCAAAATATTTTATTTACTTATTAATAATTTATGTTCAGGACAAAAGAGTTTGTCAGCAGAACAGCCTTCACCTTAATCGAAGTGATGGTGGTTATCTTCATTATCGCGATTTTGACCACCATGACCGCGTGGGGCTTAAACAACATCAGCATTCGCGCCCGAGATACCAGGCGTCTGGCGGATGTGAGAGATATCCAAACTGCTCTAATGCTATACAAACAGCAGAATAGTTATTTCCCCGCCTCGCTGTCACCCGGGTCGCCTTTGGTTAGTCCGGATGGAAGGCAGACTTATATGACCAAGATTCCGGATAATCCAAACTGCAGCGGTCCGTATTGCAGCTCTCTGCCTCATTACGCCTATACCAATACAAAACCGAACAGTTATAAATTGATTTTTTATATCGAGGGCGGAGTCAACGGCATGGCCAGCGGCGTCTATGAGGTCACTCAGAAAAGCACGCCTCCGGCTATTTGCGTGCCGAGTTGTAGCGGTTTGGATTTGGGAGATAGCGACGGCTGCATGGGCACTTGCCCCTTGTATCTGGCGGAGCCGACATCTGGTGTTACCGGTACGCTTGTGATTTCTTGGACTAAATCTAACGTTAATTTTAGAATAATGAGAGCCGGCAATGCCGGCATGGGTAACGCATTGTTGACCCTAGGCAAATTGGCCGAAAGAACAATCACGGTTAGCGGGATTAACTCCGTTCCTGCTGTCGGCGATATATATTATCCAACTCCAACCTCCAGCTTTGGCACCGAGTGCTTCAAGCTGAAGGTAACGGCTAGGAATATTACTAATGGCTCTGGCACCATTAAGCTGGCAACGGTTGGCTCGCGTACCGGTTGCGCTGTTAATACAGGTTCCTTTGGAGCTACCTACAATGCTGCTCTTGTCAATACTTTTGGTACGGGTACGCTGGTCTCATCTTCCGGGGTTGGCGATGCTGTCATACCTTATGCCACGTCGACTACGGAAACTACCGCGACGACTATGGCTAATAATATGGTTGATGTGCCGGTAGACGGGGTGACTTATAATGTAGGCGATGTAATCGGTGCTTCGTATGTTATTAGAAATTCATTAACTACAGATGTTATACTCCCAAGCGCTACCACTACTATGGGTTATGTCTTTTATTCGATATACACTTGGATTGGCACCCGATCTTTTGAATACAACCAAGACGGTGTCCACAAACCGAATTATGCCACCGGCACCGCTACGAAGGGCATTATCCGCGGTCAGTATTCCGGAGGCAGTTAATAATAGCTTCAACTATAAAAACAGGCTGCTTAAACGCAGTCTGTTTTTAATTTGCTTTTTGCCCAGTAATGAGGTAAAATAAGCAAAAGTAATATATTTTAGGCTAATTATGCGCGAATATCAACATCAACAACTGGAGGCAAAGTGGAGGCAAAAATGGCAGCAAGAGGGGCTTTATACGGCAGAAAATGGCCAAGATAAGCCAAAGTTTTATGTTTTGGATATGTTTCCTTATCCATCCGGCGCCGGGCTGCATGTCGGCCACCCCAAGGGCTATATAGCGACCGACGTTGTCACTAGGTGCATGATGATGCAGGGATACAATGTTCTGCACCCTATGGGCTGGGATGCCTTCGGCCTGCCGGCGGAGAATTACGCCCTCAAGACCGGCGTACACCCGACTATTAGCACCGCTGACCATATTGTCAATTATAAAAGGCAGCTTGATGACATCGGCCTGGCTTATGATTGGAATCGCGAAATCAACACTACTGACCCTGACTATTATCGCTGGACGCAATGGACTTTCTTGGAGATGTTTAAGCGGGGATTGGTCTATGAATCACATGAGCCGATTAATTGGTGCCCTACTTGCAAAACAGGTCTGGCAAATGAGGATTTGGAAAATGGACTTTGTGAGCGTTGCGGTACGGTGGTAGAAAAAAAGCCATTGCGGCAGTGGGCTGTGCGGATTACCGATTATGCTAATCGCTTGCTGGCTGATTTGGACAAACTTCCTGATTGGGAAGATAGCATCAAGGAAATGCAACGCTACTGGATCGGCAGATCTGTTGGCGCAGAGATTAATTTTAAAGTAATTATAAACACTTCTGGTGTCATCCCCCATCCCTCGCGGGAGGCAGGCGCTAAGGCGGGGATCTTGCCCGTGACCGTTGATCAACGATTAGATTCCCGCCTTCGCGGGAATGACACGGGGGAAAGTGCGGTAATCAAAGTTTTTACGACCAGGCCCGATACTATCTTCGGTGCTACGTATTTGGTTATTTCACCTGAACATGAATTAATCAACGAATTAGGCGATGCGATTTTGAATCTTAATGAAGTGCAAGGATATATCAGCCAAGTCAAGAATAAATCAGACATGGAGCGTACTGATTTAAACAAAGATAAATCGGGCATCGAATTACAGGGTGTTAAAGCACTGCATCCAGTGACCGGACACCAGTTGCCTATCTTTGCCGCAGATTATGTTTTATCCGGCTATGGCACAGGCGCTATTATGGCTGTACCGGCGCACGACGAACGCGATCATGAGTTTGCGCTCAAATACAACCTACCAATTATCAAAGTGGTTGTGCCGCCGGCCTTAGATCAGCTTAATACAGTCGGCTTTAACAGCTTGCCTGAACACACTGATATTAGGGTTGTCGATGATTGTTATACAGCAGAGGGTCTTGCTATTAATTCTGATTTCTTGGATGGCCTGAGCACAGCAGCAGCGAAGGAAAAGATTATTATATGGCTGACTGAGAACAAAATAGGACAAGCTAAGGTTCAATACAAATTAAAAGACTGGGTCTTCTCGCGCCAACGTTATTGGGGCGAGCCGATACCCTTGATTTATTGTGAGTATTGCCATGATAATCCGACTAACGAGGGCGAACGCCTTAATCCTGGCTGGATTGCTGACGATAATTTACCTGTTACGCTGCCGATGGTCGATCATTACGAGCCGTCCGGCACGGCCGAATCGCCACTGGCTAATATCACCGATTGGGTCAATGTCAAATGTCCGCGTTGCGGCAAGGCGGCTAAACGCGAGACCAATACGATGCCGCAATGGGCCGGTTCCAGTTGGTATTATTTGCGTTATTGCGACCCTTATAATGACAAAGAATTGATAAGCAAAAAAGCGGAAAAATATTGGAACCCAGTCGATTTATATGTCGGCGGGGCCGAGCACGCTACGCGTCATTTGATTTATGCTCGTTTTTGGCACAAATTCCTATTTGATATTGGCGTTGTCTCGACCGAAGAGCCTTTTGCCAAGTTGCGCCATGTCGGATTGATTTTGGCTGAGGACGGCCGTAAGATGAGCAAGCGTTGGAACAATGTTATTAATCCTGATGATATCTGCAGTGAATATGGCGCTGATGCTTTCCGCGTCTATGAAATGTTCATGGGTCCCTTTGACCAGCCGGTGGCCTGGAATACCAATGGCGTAATCGGTGCGCGCAAATTTCTGTCCAAACTGACGGCCTTGAGCCAAAAAGTGGGCGATGACTCGGCTAGCAAGGCCGCTATCAGCCAGCTACACAAAACAATCAAGAAAGTCACCAGTGATATTATTGATTTCAAGTTTAATACCGCCATCAGCGCCTTGATGATATTGGTGAATGCTTTGGGCGATGAAGAAAGTCTGACCAAAGAACAATACGGTATGGCCTTGCAATTGGCCGCGCCTTTTGCTCCTCATCTAGCCGAGGAATTGTGGCAAGAATTGGGCCACGGCCAATCTATTTTTCTCTCTTCGTGGCCGAGATTTGACGCCGAACTGGCGCAAGACGAAGCAGCGGTGGTTGTCATCCAAATCAACGGCAAAGTGCGCGATCAGATGGAAGTCGGATTGGATATGCCGGCTGCTGATGTCGAAGCGCTAGCCAAGGCCAGAGAGAAGATTGTATCTTGGCTGGAGGGGAAGGAGATTGTGAAGGTGATAGTTGTGCCTAATAAATTGGTAAATATTGTGATTAAATAAATTTTTAATTTTTAATTTTATAAATAATTTTTAATTTTTAAATCCATATTTGGTATAAAATTAAAAGTTGTTAAAGTAAACAAATTTAAACCTTTGATATCGATAGGAGTTTAAAGTCCCATTCCTCAAAAATTAAAAATTATTTATCCTTACGTAACGTTCGAACAAGTTTAGAAAGATACCTAATCGCAAAGAACGCCAATTGTTAATAGGAGAAAATTAAAAATTATAAAATTAAAAATTACCCCAATTTATGTCCCGCCAAGCTAGCTTACTAACCGAAACAAAAGAACTCGCCAAAAAATATGCCATCACGCCCACGAAGCGTTTTGGCCAGAATTTTTTGACGAGCGAATTGGTCTATATGGACATTATGGAGGCTGCCGATATTCATAAGGAAGATCGTGTATTGGAAGTAGGCCCAGGCCTGGGGTTCTTGACTTTTGCCTTGGCCGAACAGGCAGGCGAGGTGGTAGCGGTGGAAATAGACCGCAATCTGACACGCATCTTGCCGGGGCGCGTCAAAGAATTTGGCTATACCAATGTCCGCATTATCGAAGGCGATATTCTGGACTTTCCAAATATCAAGGGATTGGAAAATTGGGCGGATAAGCCTTTTAAGGTCGTGGCCAATCTGCCGTATAATATTACCAGCGTTTTCTTGCGCAAATTTCTGGAAAAAGGCCCGCGGCCTCAGACTCTGACTCTGCTATTGCAAAAAGAAGTGGCCGAGCGGATTTGCGCCAAGGCAGGCAAGATGAGCATCTTGGCGCTGTCGGTGCAGTTCTACGGACAGCCGGAATTTAAGTTCCGTGTGGATAAGTCTGACTTCTGGCCGCAGCCGGAAGTGCAGAGCGCGGTGCTGACTATCAAGGTTAATGACCAGCCGGCTTTGCCGCTTGCAGATGTCAAACCCTTTTGGCGATTAATCAAGATTTCATTTGCCGCAAAACGCAAGATGTTAAAGAAAAACCTAGCCGCAGCCTTGCCTTTGGACATCGAAGACTTCGGCCGTATCTTGGCTGGATTAGGGCTAAATCCGGAGGCGCGAGCGCAGGATTTGGGCCTTGACGATTGGCTGCGGCTCTTTGCTCTATTGAAGCGTGATGTGTTATAATAAGCTTGTCCTTTATGGATAAGTTTTTTTATCCGCTCGCGGCGGCTATTAAG
This sequence comes from Candidatus Falkowiibacteriota bacterium, assembly GCA_037130845.1. Lineage (GTDB taxonomy): Bacteria > Patescibacteriota > Patescibacteriia > Patescibacteriales > Patescibacteriaceae > 1-14-0-10-37-14. The sequence continues at coordinate 7,268 of JBAXSE010000007.1, forward strand.
CTATGCGGCGCTTTGCGCTATCAATCAACTGACAATCTATGGCAACGCTGGCAAACCAAAAGCCGGTCATTAATCCGCCTAGCAACACGCTGACCCGAAAACAAAAATTCGGGACGGTTGTTTTTTCGTTATTGGGCGTGATTATTTTCGTTTTTTGGTATACGCAATTAAAAACCAATCTTTACTATATTCCTTTGGGCGGCGTAGAAGTCATGAGGTTAAAGGCAACGCCAGTGGCAACCAGCACTCAGAACGCCGTTGATCTGACTAAGGACACTGACGGCGATGGTTTGCCTGATTATATGGAAATAAACCAATATCATACCTCTCCTTATCTGACTGATTCGGATGGCGATGGTATTTCTGATTACCAAGAAGTAGTACAAAGCACCGATCCTAATTGCGCTCAAGGCGCCAATTGCGCTTTAGGTGGATTGTATGGAGGAGGCGCGGTTACCAGCAGCGTCTCCACTAAGGCAGCCTTTGATATTACGGCTGCTCAGCAGGCGACTATACAGAAGGCATTTGGCGAGAAACCGGATCCGGCTGTCATAAGGCAGTCTTTGCTGGCTAGCGCCTCTACTGATACGGACAGGCAACAAATCAGCAAGCTGACGGACGAACAAATCTTATATTTATACCAACAAATGTTAGCCAGCATCCCGGTGGATGCCACCCAGCCGGTTGCGCCTGCAGTTGCCGCCCCGGCCATTTCAAATCAATAATAATTTCAATATATGCATTTTCCACATTTACCAGCTAAGTGGCGAGCCAAGCTTTTGCTCCTGATTTTTATGTTAGCCTTGGGCTTATCTCTTGCTTCAAACAGGAGCGTTCAGGCTCAACTGATCGTTGGTCCTTTGCCAATGCCGACGGTTACTGTGGCTGATGTGCCGGCTACTACGATTGCCACCAAGGACTGGCTTGGCGATGCTTGGGTCTATATTCGCAACAAAATGGCCAGCGTCTTTTTCCAAAATACGGCGCGCAAAGTTCTTAATGATTTCGCCAAAGACGCCGCCACTTATTTGGGCGCGGGCGGCAAAGGCCAAACAGCTTTGTTTATCAAACAAAAGTACGAGAACTTTTGGGCGAATGTAGGCGACAAGGCGCTGGGCGACTATATTGAAAGTTTTGCCAATTCGGTGGTCTCTGATATCGCCTACAATGACATAGTCAACAAAAAGCAAGCAGCCTGCGCAAATGCTTTGGCCGCTTGTACCGGCACTTACATCGAAGGTTCTCCGGAATATGACAAGTGTGTCGCTGATAATCAATTATGCGTCTATAAGATTGACGACAAGACCGGCGGCCTTAATAAGTGCAGCAAAGCCTTGACTACCTGTATCGATGGCTGCGTCGGCACCTATTTGGCTGATGCTCAGCCCGATTGCATCCGCAGCTGCAATGCAATAAACCAAACTTGCACCGATGCGACAGTCGGAGCGCTTGATAAACTGCGCAAGAAGCCGATGCTGGGGCTGAGTTCACCTTTAGACAAGCTGAATATTTGCAATCCTAATTTTAATATTGCGCTTAAGATTAACCTAGGCCTTGTCAATACGCAGACTGCCTGGAGGCCTGACTGTAGCTTTACTACCATGGTGCGGAATTGGAATACTCAATATGATAGAATCCGCGACATGAGCAGCAAGAGCTTCCTAAAGACTTTTTCCAATTATTTTAATCCCGTTTCCAGTGATTTATCCGTAGCTTGGATTTTAAATTCCAATATAATCGAATATCAGGGCAAAAAAATATCTGATAGCGAAAAAGAAACCATAGCCAACCAAGGCTGGCTGGATGTCAGGAACTTTGCCGGCGACCTGGTCGGCACTAAGGGCGATGCTCAGACTCGACGTCAATTAACCGATCAGGCCCTGTGGGACAATATGGGCAAAGTGACAGGCGATATCTTGGTTGATGCCGCCAACATCTTTTTGAATCAAATCTTGATCACCGGGTGGCAAAATCTGATGGGCAATCTTTCTGATACTACCAGCCAAACTAATCTAAACAGCTTTTATAATACCAGTTCTCCCGGCCGGGCCGCTATCGAAGCTAAGATTAGCAAATTGACCGAGCCGGTGTTCTCCGAACCGGGTCGGATGGATATTCTGTCGCAGCTTGCCGCTTGTCCGGATGAAAGCAAGCCGGGGCCTACTAATTGTGTTATTTCCTCTGGCTTTTCCAGCGCGTTGACTAACAAAATGACTCTTGTCGACGCGGTTAAACAGGGGACTTTGCCCGGCGACTGGCCTTTTGGCTTTAATAAATTCGGCGAAGACAAGCTGGTATATAATCAAGGTTATCCATATCGTTCTATCTTGATTTTGCGCAAATATCGCATAGTGCCGGTCGGTTGGGAACTGGCTGCGCAAGAGATTCAGCGCCAATATAGCCAGGCTCTAGGCGCTGTGCAAGGCGCAGCGCCTAGCGGCTTATCGGCTGATCGTCCCGATGGCATTTCTTTGAATGATTTATTAGCTTGTTATAATCCTAATGATGATATTACCGGTTACTCCGCTGCTTGGTGCCAAGGCTTGGTTGATCCATATTGGGTGCTCAAGCTGCCTGACTATTATTGCAAGGCAAAGGGCTATGGCCCGGAAATACAGGGCGAAATCGGCCAGGTTCCCAGCGGCATCAAATATTGTTCCACTGATCAGGGCAAGACTATGTCCAAGGTTGATGATGAACAAAAAGAATGCGGTTCTGACAATGATTGCTGCACAGAAAGTGAATTGGTTTACAAAGATCAACTCAGCCAACGCAACGACGCCAAGACTTTGCGCAGCTTTAAGTGCGTCTCGGCTTGTACTTATACGGCCAGCAGATTAACATTGCAGCGGGCAGATAGTTATTGCGCGGATGAACAGCAATGCATCAAGACAGACGCTAAAGGCAATTGCTTGTATTATGGCTATTGTACTGCCGAACGCCGTAAATGGGTCTTTAGCCGGAATAATCAAGACCAGGCATGCGATGCTTATGCCAATACTTGCACCGCCTATCGTGATGACAAGAATACGGCTCATTATTATTTGGCTAATACCTTGGACTTTGCTCAATGCGATGCCAGCAATATCGGCTGCCGCAAATACGCACTGGGCGGCGATTGGAACCCGGCTAATTCGACAATTGCTTGGTCTGCCACGCCGGCGATACATCTAAACGCGCGTTCTGCCAATTGCGCGGCGGGCGACGAGAGCTGCCATCAGTTTACCCGCCTTAATCAGGAAAAGGGATCAAACTTGATTGGAGACGGGGATTTTGAATTGCATGATGCCGCTCATTGGCAATCATCCGGTTCGGTGCCTAGCGACCAATCTTTTGCCGGAACCTATAGTTTGCATGTCGCTCCCGGACAACGCGGTGTCTATTTTGGCAGCGATGATACGACATTGTTGCCGGAGGGCTTTGCCTTTGATAGCAATCAAACCTACACTTTGTCCGCTATGGTCTATACGGTTAGCGGCCAAGTGGAAATGGGCATCGGCAAAAAAGGCGACAAAGCAAGCTACGAAGTGGCAGCCAGCGACCAGCTGGGCAAATGGGAAAATTTTGTAGTCAGCATCGACAATACTTTTGATGTCAATGCCGATAGCCTGTATATCAAGGGTTTGACTCCTGCGACCGATTTCTTTGTCGATAATCTGCAGCTGACCATCGGTACCGATAGTGATTTTACCCCATACGGCTCAGCCAATGCGGCCTATCTTAAGCTTTTGCCTACATATATGGAGAAGGTGTGTTATGTGAACCCGCCTTCGGATTATTCCTTGCGCCAGGATGCGCCAGCCGAATGCAACAAATTTGTGCGACGTTGCAGCAAAGAAGAAGAAGGTTGCGAATTATTTACCGATGCAATCAGCAAAGATCAGATAGCCGCCAAAGTTAAAATCAAGGATAAGTGCCCGGGCGAATGTGTCGGCTTTGATACCTTTGTGCAAAAAGCAAACAATTTTTATGCAGCCAGGGAAGACCATTTCATCCCGGCGACTGCGCGCGCTTGCGGCGCTAATGCCGTAGGCTGCGCTGCCTTTACCAATCTGGATAAACTTAAACAAGGCGGTGAAAATATCGAATATTACGCGCAAATGCGTTCTTGCATTAAGCCCAGCGACCAGTGCGGCATTTTCCAGGTTTGGGAAGGATCGGCCGATTCCGGTTATCAGATACGGAGCTATAGCTTGCGCCAGAATGCCCAGACTTTGGACAGCTTAAGCCAGCCGTTTACGGTTAGTGATAACGATCAATCCGATAATATTGATGGCTCTTCTTGCAACGAACTTATTTATTCTTTGCCGCCGGATGATCCTAGTTATAATCCTAATTGCTCTCAATTTATCGGCAAAGATGGCAAGTTGTCATATCATAATTTCTCTAAAACAGTCGCATGTTCCGATAGCTGCACTCCTTTCCGTTTGGCTAAGAATAATATTGACAATAGCCTGGACACTGCCGGCGCTTGCGCAGCAGCTAGCGGCCATTGGGATGCGGCCAATAGCAACTGCGTTGTCTGTTATGGCGGCGGCGCTTGGGATAACGAACAAAACGGCTGCGTCTATATGGGCTTATCATCAGAAAGCGTCGGTTGCAGTGCGGAGCAGGCCGGTTGTTCGGAATATGTTGGCAATTTCAGCAACCGAGTGCGCATTATCATTAACGACACCTTTGAAGGCGGTCTAAATAATTGGTTGCCTTTGGGCGTTGGCGGCGCCAGCATCTCCAGTGAAGCCTTGACTCAAGGCGGCCATTCGGTGCACACGTCTGCCAGCTATCTGGAAAAATCGATACCGAATGTGATCAAAGTGGGCAAGAAATATGAGCTTACTTTTATAGCCAAAACTAAGGCTCCCGCGGATTTTATAGATAATATCCATTTTGTCAAAAAAGACAATAACTTTGGCGACAGCTTGACTTTTGTTTCACAGCTTAAGCTGACGGCCGATTGGCGGCAGTATAAGTTTGCCATCAATTCGGTTAATGACACCGACATTAACCGTCTAGTCATAGCTCTAAACACCACTGCTCAAAACGGAACTAACATATATCTGGATAATATCAAGCTGACAGAAGTCGACGATCATTATTATCTGGTAAAAGACTCGTGGAATACTCCTGTCAGTTGCAATCAAGATTTCCGCGGCAATCCATTCCCGCTCTTTATGCTAGGCTGCCGCGCATATACTAACCGCGCCGGTGATAAAGTGGATCTAAAAAGCTTTAGCGGCTTATGCCAGCTGAGCGGAGTCGGTTGCGAGGCGATGATCGATACTAATAACAGCAGCGATTACCGCAAGCAAGTCTTTAATGACGGCGTTGATTTGGTTTATAGCGTTGTTAACGGCCAAACGGTTACTGCGCCGACCGCCAAAAACGGCAAATGCGATTCTAACGAGCCTAGCTGCTTGGAAGTGCCTGCCGATAAAATGGCTTATGTCGTTTATGATAGCGGAAAAACTTGCTTCCAGCAGAAAAAAGGTTGCCAACGCATGGGTATGGCCGCGAGCGATAATGTTTCTTACGAAGATGTTTACAAGATTAACGATCCTGACCTATATATCTCGCAGCTATGCAAAAATCAGGATGTCGGCTGCGCGGCTTGGCAGATGGGTCAAGGCGGAGAGGTATACTTCAAGGACCCGGGCGACCAATTGTGCGAATATCGCCAGCAAGCTAATTCTCAGACTTACACTTGGCTCAAAAAGAAATTGTCATATTGTTATAGCGCCACAAAGTGCACGGATAATGGACAATGCTCTGGCACGGCCAGCGTGTGCCGCAAGGCTGATGATGGGCTCAGTTATTGCGCCAGTTCCGATGTTTGCGGCAATACTTGCGGTACCGGGCTGACTTGCAAGTTGGAAAATAAAGAGATTGCTTGCAATTTGGATTATCTAAAGACTATCGGTTTGGGCGTAGCTGCCGAGAAAGCGCAGCCGGTTGGCATGGCCGAGAAAGTTATGCCCGGCGGCTTTACCACTCATGATTTTGCCGGAGCTTGTACGCAGGCACAGGCCGGTTGCACCGAATATATCGATCCGGAATCGCGCATCAACTTTAATATCCTGATCAAGACGGATTTGTCGGCGGCAGCAACTGCTCCGGTGCAGATTTCTATCAAGCCGGACGTGCTTTATATCGTTAAGGCCGCCAACAAGCAAACAGCATCAGTATCATGCACTTCGGTAAACACCGGTGATACTCCAAGCCAAAAGATTGATAGCGTGACCGGCTTAGCGCTGCTAGATAACGATAATTACCTTAAATTGGTGCCGGCTGATGCCAATGGTGCGGCCAGCTTTACAGTTGCCCAGAATATCGGTAACGATAATGGCCTTAGTGAAGAATTTATTATAGACACTCATAGCCCTGCGGGCACTGTTTCTGATATTAAATCTGTCAATTGCGCGGTAACGGGCGGCGCCGAAGTCAAAGAAGCGATCGTCTCTTACCGTTTGAAGCAAAGCATCGATCGTGACACGCCGACAGCCGTTGATTTTGTCAAAGGCGCGATTCTTTTTAACGAGCGGTCTTATTCGGGGGGTAAGTCTCTTGGCTTGAGTTGGCAGACTGCCATGACCAGCAAAGAAGGCCAGCCGGATGGCATCAAAGGCCAGCCTGTTCCTCCAGGCAACAACGCCAATAAACTGATGCAGGTTGATGCTGACCGTGAATGCGCCGAATGGCTGGGCTGCAAGAGCTATGGCATCAGCCCATTAAATAGCAAGGAAAAGATGTGCTTTGAGCGCGGTTTGTGCAATCAGCTTAATGATGCGGGTGAGTGTGTTAACTTTATCAATGCCGATACGGCCCGCCAGACCTATGATTCGACCAATCCATCAAGCATGTCTCAGTGGATGGAAAAGATGTCTAATATGACGGGCTATGTCAAGGTGGGTGTCAAGGGCAACCAGTATTCTGCCGATCTCTATCCTTTGGCGGTTATGACCGAACAGGGCGATCTCAAAGTGCCTTTTGACGGAACATTTGAGACAGCTTTTGATACCGGTTTCCAGAGCATAGCGACCTTGGGCGTCAAGAATCCGACCTACGCTCCGGTTATCCGCGACGCGGGCGTTCTGCAAACCGAGTTGGGTATATCCAGCTATCAGGTAACGCCGGACGGACAGACCATCGGCAAGGGCAGCGGTTCGATTGTCAAAGATATTACCAACGCCGGCGGCAGCGATTATATTTTGTCGGCCTATGTCTTTATGCGCACCGGCACCAAGGTAGAATTGACGGTCGGCCGGGCCGATGGCGGTAGCGCTTGCGTGATCCAGGATGAGAACGGCAAATCCATCTGCGAACCAAATACTAGCTATGCTACAGTGGCCAGCACCGGTATTTCCGGTTCGTGGCAACGCTTGGTCGGCCGTTTTAAGATTAGCGATGATTATGCATCCAGCGCCTATGGCAACAGTAAGGTCAGGATTAACAAATTGCGCATCGGCCTTAAGACCCTTGGTTTCGTCTATTTCGATCAGATATTAATGGAACCGGGATTGCAAGCCGCTGACAAGCAATATATCGCTCCATCTTGCCGTCTCTATCCGCAACGTGATTCCTTGTCTTGCGATTACTTTGATACGGGCGGTGTGCGCCGCAAGGGCTGGAATGGCTATTGTCTGGAAACCGACCCGCGCAACAGCTCTGTCTGTCTGATGTGGTATCCTTTGGACAAGGTGGCCAGCGAAGATTTTGAAGAGGGCGCTTCTCTCAATATTCCGGAAGACCTTTATTATTGCGTTTATGCTGAGGATCAATGCCGAGCCGATTATAAGGTCGAGCCGGAAATGGCCTGCAAGACTTTCCTTAAGGTAGACAAGACTAAGTATTGGTATCAACGCATCAACACCGGATCGAGCTATGTGCTTAAGAATACCTTGCTTAGGCCGGGTACTACAGGCACCAATAGTGCATTGGTTATAAATATGGGCGTGGACACAACAGAGAAAGCCGGTGGCAGTTCTACTTTGGCTATTAGCCAGAATATAGGCAGCGGATTTTATGGCGCTTATATAACCAAGAAACCTTTATCGAGCTCTGTCGGCATGGGGTTGGTCGGTCCAGCAACGGACAAGAGGCCGTCGCCGTTTGTGCCATACTCGGGTTATAGTTTAGGCGCGCAACCTGCCGGCACGCCAGGCAGAGTAGATCGTATTTGTCGAGCGACTGTTGATAAGGATTTTAACGATTCTCCAATTGAGGTGCAAGAAGGCAATGGTTCTGGAAATTCAACCGAACAAAAGTTAGGTACCTTTGATGATTGTTATGTCGGTATTGCTACCCAATGGGCTGATTGTAATCCGGACAAAGAGGGTATTGGCCTTTGTTGCGGCTCAAGTTATAAATACGCCAATAGAAATAGCGGCAGCGCCTGTCCTGACAACGCAACGAATCATTGGACCAATCTAGGCCTTAATAGCTGGGCTACGAGATATTATGTAGGAGACTATTGGGATTGCGGGTGGGCTATTCCTGGGTATTTAAGCGTCGGTTGCGAAGTCAGGCCTAAGCCGAATGGTTTATTCTTGGGCTGGACTAGGGATAATTGCAGCGATACCGATGAAGTCAGTTGTTTCTTTGATTGCTATTATCATGTTAAAGGTTTTAACATGGGCCTGACCCAGAATAACGCTGTCTCGGCGGTTAATCGCTTGTTTGTCGGCGTCGATAGCAGTGATAATCTTGCTAGCAATGGCTGTTATACCTGGTCGCCCACGACGCAGAGCTATAAGCCTTGCGACAATGCTTATCCGTCTGATTTCAAGAATTATTTTAAGGACTATTCGGCGCCTTCGGGTGAAACTAATCAGCTCAAGGCTTGCAACGGCGATGGGTCGGCTCGCAAGGACCCGGATGATGTCTGTTATGTGTTGCCTAAGGTTTCTAACTTAGCCTTTAATACCTCTGCTGTTCATAGCAAAGGTTGGGTGCAATTCGCTTTTAACAGCGATGTCGATCCGGAGCAATTGCCTTTGCGCCAATATATCGTCGATTGGGGCGACGGCAGCCCGGCGCTCAATCGTTCGGCCAACATGTTCAGCCGTCCGGCGGGCTCCAGCGCTCCCCACGTAGTGATTCACTTCTACACTTATGCCGATATCAAGATGAATCCTAACGGCTGCGGAGGAGATCCTCTGGGTAAAGAGCTAACTCCTCATGTGACTATTGTAGATAACTGGGCTCGATATAATAATATAGGGGCAGCGTCGCCCAAGCTCTGTGTCTTGCCCAACTAATAATTGCCTTATCTTAAACCACTTCTCACTGCTTGAGAGGTGGTTTTTTGTCTGGTTGCAAATAAATATTTGTGTTATAATAAAGATATTAATTTATGGCCAATAGCTATGAAGCGGACAACGCAACACAGCCGGATTTGTATTATAATGCCCAGGCGGCACAGGCCGATGAGTTGCGCCGGTCAAAACAAGAAGAGAGGATAAAGGCGGCTTCTACCGAAGCGGCTGCTTTGCCGAATTTTGCCAGAGCATATGACCAAAAGCCGGTTGCCGAGACGGATGAAGATTCTTCCGAATCGAGCCCTGATGATTATCGCCAGGTAGTGCAGTCGGCTCGACGGGCAAAAGGCAAAAAAGAAGGCGGAATAAAGAAAACATTGGATAAGGTTTTTGCTCCGGCGCAGAGCCAGCTGAGCGAACTATTAGTAGAGTGCTGGGTAGGTATTCCTGAAACCTGGGGCTTGACTCTGATTTGGATTAACATCCATGCCGTCATGAGCCTCATCTTGTCCAGCGTCTTCTGCAAGCTGGGCCACGAATGGACCGGAGAAATACCGGGGCTGGGCCAAGCTATGGGATTTAGCAAAAAATTCAAAAAACATGCCGAAAAATCAATGTTCATAGCAGGCATGATTGAATGGGGAGTGTTACTCATTTGCGATGCCATAATCTTTGCGGCTGTAATGATCATCATTATCCTGCTTGTCTTCTTGGTCGAAATTTTGACCGATCCGATCGGTACCGGCTGGGACGCTATCACAAACGCTCTAACGCCTTAAATAAACATCACCTAATCATGAAAAACTTTTTTTCTACCATAATATCTGTTGCAAAAGGCTTGTCTGCCAAGCGTAGTTTTTGGCTGACTGTCTTGTTGGCGGCTGTTTTCTTGGTCATTTTCCCTCATAGCGCATCCGCCGGCCTGTTCAGCTGGATTGGCTCCAAGGTGATCCAAATTATCGGTTGGGTTATCTTTATTTTGGTCACCTTTATAGCCAAGTTATTATTGATAGTTATAGATATCATGGTTGCTGTTGCGCAGTATAACGGCTTTATCAGCGCAGAACCGGTAGTTAAGGGTTGGGCCATAGTCCGTGATTTGTGCAATATGTTTTTTATCTTGGTTTTGCTGGTTATTGCCTTTGGCACGATTTTGCACGTCTCTAGCTATAATATCAAGACTTTGTTCAAGGGGGTGCTGATTGGCGCTATCTTGATCAACTTCTCTAAGACTATCTCCGGCTTGATTATCGATTTTTCTCAGGTTGTTACGCTAACCTTTGTGGCTGGCTTTAAAGATGTGGCCGGCGGCAATTTTGTCAATTTGTTGGGTATCGAAGATTGGTTAAAGATTGACGGCAATGTTCAAGACATGGACACCGATAATTGGGGGATGTTGTTAGCCTATCTTTGCGCTTTCCTTTTTTCGTTGATAGCCCTAATTACCATGATCGCCTTGTTGATGACCTTTGTCTTTAGAATGGTTTTCTTGTGGATTTACGTTATCTTGTCTCCTTTGGCTTATTTGTTGGCCATCTTCCCTCATGGCAAAAGATATTCCGGTATGTGGTGGAGCAAATTTACCAGCGAAGTGGTGGTCGGCCCCATCTTGGCCTTTTTTATCTGGTTGTGTTTGGCGACGCTCGGGGCTACTAGCGGGACTATTAGCGGTATGCCGTCTGTTCAGACAGAGCCTGGCTCCCAGCTAAATATCGGCATTACCACTGCCGGCACGGCAAACCAGATTATGCGCTTTGTTATCGCGATCGGCCTGCTGATCGGCGGGCTGACTGTAGCCAAATCCACTGGCGCGCAATCAGGCGCGGCTGCGGGCGGAGCTCTCAAGGCTATTAATAAAGGCAAGGGCTGGGTTGCCAAAAAGTTCAAGAATACCGGAAAGCGAATTGGCGCCAAGGCCAAGCAAGGCGCAGTCGCGACGGCCAAATTTGCCGGCCGCCAGACACTCGGCTTGGCCAAAGGGCTTGACCAGAGGTTTACCGGCGGCCTTTTTACTTCTGTCGCGACCAGCCTGCGTTATAATGTCTTTTCTAAGGACGCCTGGCGGAGGCATACCGATAATGTCCTGGGCCGCAAAAACCGCCAAGCAGCTCACGAGGAGGCTGTTAATGGGTATTACACCGATGCGGACGGCGTGCGCTACGAATCTTACGACAAGGCGTATACAGACCCTAGCGGCGTGCATCATGCGGCCGGTGCTTTGCGCGCGGTTACGGTGCTTCAGGAAGACCGTCTGGATCAGAACGGCAATGTTATTGCCAAAAAAGGCGACAAAGAATACGGCGACTATCTCAAGAAAAATGGCCGAGATGTAAAATCAATGTCAGCTGAAGAGCGGGCCTTTTACGAGGGTTATCATGGCGCAGCCGGAGTCTCTGCCAAGGACGTTGAACGCCGCAGCATTGCGGAGAAGTCCCATGCCGAGCGGATGAAGAAATACGAAGGCCTAACCAATGCCGAGCTGATGAGCCGAGCCGGCACTACGGCCAACGAGGACGACCTGCGAGCCATCTATCAGCAGTTAATGAAGAACAAGGGTTTCCCGACTGCCGACCTGACTCATTTTAAAATGGCCTATGAACTCTTTAAGGAAAAGTCGGAGCTGGCCAAGGCTTTTAATGATTTAGCTAACGAAACAATGGCCTGGGCCTTGCATAGCAATCTTGATGACGATGCTGTTCGCGATTCTTTGATTACCAAGATTCGAGCAGGCAAGGTTGATGTAGCGGCGCAAAAAATGGACGGCATTACTCCGGATGCGCGGGCTGCTTTCTATGCTGCCGCCGAAGAGGCTCAAGGCTCCGCTCGTTTTGCTGCCACTATGCAGAAAAGAGAGGATACTGTCTCGCCCAAGGAAGCCGCTGCTGATGCTACGGCCCTGGTGTCTGCGGCTGAGATGTTAGAACAGCGCGGCTTTAATAAATCGCATGGCGAAGCATTCCGTAAGCACAAGGCGAATGGGTTATCAGATGCCGAAGCGGCGAATAGGGCTGACGACGAAGCACAAGAGAAAGCCATGAATGACCCCCGAGCCTTTCGTATGCGCCGCGATTCCGCATTTATGAACGGCGATCTGGCCAGCGCTTTTACTTATAAAGACAAAAAGAACCCTGCTAATCCTGATGAAGTTGATCATGACCAAGTCCGCAAGTTTATCGAATCAGCCAAGGCGGCTGAATTGGCCCATATCGATACCACTGCCAAGGGCTTTGATAAGATTAGCTCTACTGTAGCCGGAGCCATGTCATATAAAAGCTGGGTGCCTCTTTTGAAGATAGACCCCGAATCAGCTACCAAGCTAGCCGAGAATATGGCCAAGCATAACGCGCCGGACGCAGAAAAGTTCCGCATGCATATCAATAGCTTGAATATCAACGAAGACGCGGTCGATAAGAACGGCCTGATCAGTTCTGTTTTTGCCAAGGCTGGTGATGTATTTGCGGAGCCGCATGTCGAGAAAAATAATCTTGATTTGATGAATGAGTTTAGAGAGCATCTAGATCCGACAGGCACCGATGCGGGAGGCTTTTTCCGAGATAACCACGGCAACTTCGGCCAAAAGCAGATTGATAACATGAAACAAGAACTAAAATCTTTCATCGCCATGAAGGCAGCTAGCGGCAGCGGCGGCTATAGGCCTCCGGCGTCAGCTCCATCGGCCGGCGGCGGTGCCGGAGCGCCATTTGCGCCTCATCCATAATCAAATTTATGCCAGTAACCAACGAAGAATTAATGCAATTGCCGGAGAATGTTTCCTTCCACTTGATGTCAATGAAGGCGGCTGATATTAATGTACTCATTTTGCGTAAATTCGGCATCAAGGGTCCGAAAGCAGTTTTGTATTATGAATTGATCAAGAAATTATTCCTCAAGTCTATCCGCGTGGCGGACTTGCCTGTGGCGGCCGTAAAATTATTTGCCTTATCAGAGCAGCAAGCTTTGTCCTTTGCTTGCGATGTGGCTGGCAGTCGCCTGTTAGTGCTCAAGGATTGGATAAACGAAGATGTTCCGGCATTAATTACTTCTTGGGGCGGGGAAGTGGCTAAATATGCCCCGCACGTGGATGCTCAAATACGCGGCAAGGCTGAAGAAGAACGATATATAGCCGAACAGCTCAAGGAACCGGAATTGCCGCCTATCGCGGGAGCGAATCAAAACGAAGGCGTAGTCCCGGGCGAGCTTACTCCGGAGCAGCAATTAGAGGCGGTTCGAGCTGTATTCCGAGAAAAAATAGCGACGGTTTTCCAGTTGACTGACGAAATGTCAGTGCGAGCGGTAAACGAAGATATCATGGACCTATTGACCGACAAAGACTTGGAAATGATTAACGAACTGATCGGCCTAATGTTCGCCAATACCGAGCAGCTTACCGCTGAACGCATAGTCTTGGATGGCCAGTTGGTAGAACCGACTATCGGGCATTGGCTGGAATTGTTTGTGCGAGTCAAGGGCGCGGCTATCTTTGATACCGTTGCCATGATGGATTTTGTGACTAATAATGACAATACCAAGAATTTAAGCGCCAGTGAACGAGATTGGATAATCAAGCTGCTTACATTGTATCGTAATCTTAAGTTTTTCCCTGGCAGCCAGCCGTCAAACGACCCTGCCACTTGGCAGATTTTCCCATTGCCGGAAGACGGAGAAGAAGCTCCTTTGCCCGGAAGAAGTTCAGATAAGCAAGGCCAGCCTGTTTCTGCTGCGGCTCAATTCCTGGCGCCAATGGCTTCGGTTGCGCCTGCGCCTCTCAACTACTCTTCATCATCTCGGCCATCGGCGTCGGCCATGCCGGCTGCACCCGCTGTTTCTGATATTAGCGCTAGTGAAGCCTTGCGCTTGCAAAAACTGCTAGAGCAATTTCCGGCCGGTTCGTTGGAGCGGTTGGCTATCGAAGAAGAACTCAAAAAATATCAATAGAAAACATGTTTAAATACTTAGAAGATTACAATCTCTTGCCCCAGGTTTTGCGCGATCGGCTGTCTCAGCCGTCGGTGGTTAGCGCTATCCAAAACCTAGAATTCAAATATCATCTTCAGCTCGCTTCCTTGATTATGCGGATTATGACTAAGGAAATAAATATCGCTGATTTAATCCCGACCTTGATATCCGAAATGAAGCTAGCTCCGGACCGCGCGCGTGAATTGGCGGCGGATCTGAAGCATACTATTTTCTTCTCGGTGTCTGATTATGTTTATGGAGATAAGCCGGCAGCCGCTTATACCGAAACGCCTAAAGTCACGGACAGTGCTGTCCCTGAGGCTGGCCGCAATAACTTTATTTCCATTCCCAAGTCGATAGCTAGCGCCGTGCTGGTGCCGGAACCGTCCGGAGATGCGGACGAAAAGGCCAACGAAATCCTAAAGGCATCAGGCATCCTTTTTGGCAGCCGTGAATTAAACGAACGCCTCAGGAAGATTGTGGCGACAGGTTTAAAGGGCATAAGGAATAATACAGAGCTAAAAGAAACTTTGACCAAGCCGATAGAGGCGGGCGGCCTTGATTTTGATGCTGATCTGGCTGATAAGCTCTTGGCAATGATTGACCAGCCGAAGCCGTCAATAGCCAAGCCTTTTGATCTTGGCCAAGCTATGCAAAGCGCCGGCGTAGAACGTGATGTAGCATATGACTTTAATCAGCTGGCTAAAACTGGCGGCAGATCGATAGAACCGGAACTGCCAGCCGGACCTCTGCCGGCCATCGAAGGGGAGCTTGAGGCTATTTTCCCTATGCATGCCAAGGCGATTCCGACGGCTGCCAATAATTCTAATCCAAACAAAACATTGGCATCGACGGGAGCGGCTAAGGCCCCCAGATCCAGCGTTGATATCGCTTGGCCCAAGACGTTGGCCAAAGAAGTCGGCCCGGCGCATATAAAAGCAAGTGATAATTTCGGAGCCAAGCTGATTGATTCCTTGTCCGGCCTGCCTAAAGTCGATTTGGCCGCGGCAACTCCGCCGCTGGCCGCGCCTTCTGTAGTGCATACGGCTTATGATCTATCTCAGGCGGCTGATCCTGCCAATAGGATCAATCCTTTTATGGCCGGTGCGCCTACTTCCGCCAATTTGCCCAAGTCTGATTCCGGCAAGGTGGCGATGAACGATGTCAAGGGACGTCCTCGAATCTTTTCGCCCATCGACGAATTGTCATTTATGACAATCAAGAATTTTCGCCAGCTAAGCAAGGATCCGCAAGTGTCGATCGATCTGATAATGCGCAAGGTGCAAGCCATAGTCCAGGATGACTTCCAGAAGAAAATCGAAGCGATTAACGCCTGGAAACAAAGCCCGGTTAATCGTATGTATGTCCGAGTGCTAAAGGACGCCCTGGACAGCGGATCCTCAGCAGGCAAGGCCTTGGTCAAGTTCAAGAAGGACGACCCTGATTTTCTGACTGACGCGGAGTTCGAGGCTATTATAAAATTGAATCAAGAGCTAAGCACATACAGATAGTATGCAGCAATTTACCGTACCACAATTCATAGACGTAGAGGACAAGGTGATCGGCCCGCTATCAGTGCGCCAGTTTATCATTTTGATTTCAGGCGCCGTCTTAATCGCCATCTGCTACAAGGCTTTTGACTTCACATTATTTGTAGTCTCAGGTATACTGATAACATTCGTCGCCGCTTTGTTTGCCTTTGTAAAAATCAGCGGCATGCCTTTTCATTTTTTTCTGCTTAATCTTTTTATCACCTTAAACCATCCCGGCCTCAGGGTCTGGGGTAAGTGGTGGGAGCAGACGCTTGATGCCGAAGCGCCGATTTTTGCAGAAAAACCGATTGTTTTGCCTCGTTTATATTCGATGTCTCATTTGAATAAATTATCCTTGATCGTCGATACTAAGGGCTATTATGCCGGAACCGGGGATGAAGCAAATATATTTCAACAAAAAGAAGATAATTTGGATATGTTAATCGACTAATATGCCTAAACCGCCTAAAAGAAGCAATATCCCATCGACCCAAAATTATTTGACCATCGGTGAAATTCGGGAGAATACCATAGTTATGGACGATAATACCGTCACTAGCGTTCTGTTGGTGAGCTCAATCAATTTTGCGCTCAAGAACGAAGACGAACAAAACGCTATTATTGGCGGCTATGTTAATTTTTTAAACAATATTTCTTATCCTTTGCAGATCGTGGTACAATCTCGCGAGCTGAATATCGACGGCTACTTAAACGATCTGCGTGAGCGCGAGCGACAACAGACCAACGAACTGCTCAGGCAACAGACGGCTGAATATGTCGATTTTGTCACTCAGCTTATCGCTTTAGGCAAGATTATGAGTAAGCGCTTCTATGTGGTTGTTTCTTATAATCCTTTGAGCGATGAAAAGAAAACTTTTTTGGCTCGCGTGGGCGACCTCTTTAACCCGGTCAAGGCCATTACCATGAAAGAGCAACGCTTCAAGGACCTTCGCAAAGAATTGGACAGGCGGGTGGATACTGTAATTTCCGGGCTGGAGTCTATGGGTCTTAGCGTGGCTGAGCTGGATACGCAAAGCTTGATCGAATTATATTATAATATCTATAATCCGGAAGAATCCAAAAACGAACAGTTAGCCAGCATCAAAGAAATGCGAGTACAATAGATTTTAATATCAAAAATCAAATATCAAAAATCAAAAATATTGAATACCCTCATTTTTTAACAAGACGTCCGCAGGACTCGATATTATTAATCTTTAATCTTTGATATTTTATCTTTCCATTATGGCAAATATTTATAGAGAAGGAGAAGACTTTGAACCAAAGGCCCCAGGCACTGATTTTGTGTTGCAAGGCACTACCGCCCAGCAGCAACAAACTGAGGCCAAAGAATCTGTTGTGGCGGTCGAAGAGGAAAAAGCTTACCGCCGGGGCATCGTTTCGATTAAAGACTTAATTTCTCCTTCCAGTTTCGAAGTGACGCCGCATTATATCAAGTTGGGCAGCAAGTATGTCCGCACTATTTTTGTCATCAATTACCCGCGCTATATCAGCGTCGGCTGGTTCGCTCCGATTATCAACCTTAATTCCAGCTTTGATATTTCTATGTTCTTCTATCCGGTCGACACCCCGATTATCTTGAAGCAGCTTAAGAATAAAGTCGGTGTGCTGGAAGCGCAAATCGAATCTGATGCGGAAAAGGGCGCCGCCCGCGATCCCTTGAGAGAAACCGCTTTGCGCGATGTGGAGTATCTGCGCGATGCCTTGACCCAAGGCACCGAGAAATTTTTCCAGTTCAGTTTGTATATCACAGTTTATGCAAACACTTTGGCCGAGCTAGATAAGCTTAGTGATACGGTTGAAGATGTATTTGGTTCGAGGCTGGTCTATTCTAAGCGCGTTTATTATCAAAGCGAGCAAGGCTTTAATTCCACCTTGCCCCTGAACCGCGACGAATTAATGGTGGCCTTCAATATGAATTCGTCGCCTATTGCCAGCTCCTTCCCATTTGTTTCATCTGAATTGACTTCGGATTCGGGCATTCTTTATGGCGTTAATCGCCATAATAATAGCTTGATTATTTTTGACCGTTTCAGCCTGCAAAACGCCAACAGCGTTGTTTTCGCCACGTCCGGCGCGGGCAAAAGCTATACCATCAAACTGGAAGTTTTGCGTTCGTTGATGATCGGCACTGACGTGATCATCATCGACCCGGAATATGAATACAAGCATTTGTCGGAGGCGGTTGGCGGCACTTATATCAATATCTCTTTGGCTGGCAAGTCTAAGATTAATCCTTTTGATTTGCCTCGAGCAATCGGGGAACAGACAAATACCGAAGATATAATCCGCAGCGCCGTCATTACTCTCAAAGGCTTGATTAAGCTGATGATTGGCGATATGACCTACGACGAAGATTCGATCATGGATCGCGCTTTGCTGGAAACTTACGCCAAAAAAGATATCACTCCGGATTCAGATCTAACGAAAATCGAGGCGCCGATCATGGCGGACTTGCAAGAGATCTTAGAGGGGATGGAGGGCGGAGCCAGCCTAGCCTTGCGGCTCAAAAAATATACCGAAGGCACCTTTGCCGGCTTGTTCAATAGCCCGACCAATGTCATCATGGATAATCAGCTTGTTTCCTTTTCGGTCCGTGATTTGGAGGATGAATTACGGCCTATGGCGATCTATATTATCGTCAATTATATCTGGAATATCGTGCGCAGCGAATTAAAGAAGCGCATTTTAATCATCGATGAAGCATGGTGGCTGATGCAGCATGACGATAGCGCCAAGTTTGTTTACGCGCTAGTTAAGCGTTGCCGCAAATATTTCTTGGGCGTTACCAATATCACCCAAGACGTTAATGATTTCTTGCGCTCGCCTTATGGCCAGGCGATTGTCAATAATTCCGCTTTGCAGATATTGCTTAAGCAGTCTAAGTCGGCTATCGATCTGGTCCAACAAACATTTTTGCTGACCGAAGGCGAAAAATATCTGTTGCTCGAATGCGGCGTCGGAGAAGGCATCTTTTTTGCCGGCAATAAGCACGCCGCCATTAAGGTAGTCGCCTCGTATACCGAGGATCAAATGATCACTTCCGATCCGAGGCAAATCCTAGAAATCGAAGAAGCTAAGCGTCGAGTTCAAGCAGATTTGTCCCGCGAAGAAGCTATCCGCGCCCAATCTAAGATATAATCTTTCCTTTTATCTCTGCCCGCCAGCCGTCGAGTTGACTCCGGCAGGGATCTGTAGAATGCGCTAATGTAGATTGCGTGCCAGACAAAAACTAGGTATTAGCATGTTATCTTCTAGTAATTATTTTGAGTTTTAAAGTTAATTATATTTCTACTGCCGGCAGATCCCTGCCTTCGCAGGGATAAAATACGTATATGAGCAAGCAACTTCTAGGCATCTTAGCCATCGTATTTGGAGTGATCGCGGTGATAGCGATTGTCTTTTTTTTGTATACGCGAAGCAAGTCCGCTCCCAAGGTTGAAAATCCTGCCAGCGCGCCAGTACCTGAAATAACCCTGCCCGCAAAGACAGTTTCCCGCGTTGTTAGCAACGAAGATAAGAATGCTACCTCAACCGTATCCGCTGGCGCTCCAGGCTCATCGACGCCGGCAGATACTTACCAGGCAAGCTTTGGCGTTGTGGCCAATAATTTCGCCGAACGCTTTGGAACATATTCCAATCAAGTTGCCTTGGGACTGACCGAAGACTTGGAATTAATAACGACAGCTAAAATGCAATCTTGGCTCAAAGCGTATTATAAAAACATGGCTACCATGCCGGCTTATCAACAATACTATTCAATGACTAGCAAAGCGGTTACAAATGCTGTAAACGGACTAGACGAAAACGCAGGTACCGCGACAGTGACCGTGCAAATGTTCCGCACCGAGAATAAACAAGGCGTAGAAAACACATTTAATCAATCAATTAAGATTTCATTATCAAAAGAAGGCAAGAGCTGGAAGGTTAATGCTGCATATTGGCAATAAGATTCTTTTGTGAAAATTGTTACTCGAACTATCCATACTGCAACCGGTTTTATATTGGCAAGGCTGTTCCCTAAGACATGCGCCGTCTGTAGTAGGGAGGGGGAGTGGCTCTGCGCCGCTTGCGCGCCAAAGATGCCAATTAGTGAAAATAATCGCTGTCATTTCTGCCTAAGGCCTGCCGTATTAGGTATTTGTCCGGATTGCCGATATTATGGACTTAATGCTCTGTGGGCGAACTATGATTATTCATTCGCTCCGCTAGCTAAATTGATTAAGAACTATAAATATCATTTTGTCAGGTCATTGGATGAGCCTCTAGGCTCCTTGCTGGTTAAGGGATGGGAATTGTTTCAAGCGGAGGCGGATTCATTGCCGCTTCGGCCTCACTGGATTGAGCGGATAGACTTGATGGTACCGATACCGCTGTACAAGCGACGCTATAATTGGCGCGGCTTTAATCAATCTTATGAATTGGCCGCTATGCTAAAAAGAGTATCGGGGATAACTTTGGATGCAGCCGGTTTACAGCGCATAAGACATACTTCTGCCCAGGCCGGCCTTTCTGCCCACGTCCGACGAAAAAACCTAGAAGGCGCATTTCGTTGGCGAGGCAAAGATCTGCATGGCCTAAACGTTTTATTGATAGACGATGTTTTGACTACCGGATCGACCTTGCTACAAGCGGCAAAAACGCTAAAACAGGCTGGAGCAAAAAATGTGATTGGTTTTGCTCTGGCAAAGGATTAAACACTATCAGTATCAGCCCTTTTACGATTAATTAAAAAGTGCTATAATAAGTGTGGATAACTTTTTAAACGATAATATTTTATTATGCCTAAAGTAACTATTAAAACCGCGAAGAAATCACGGTCCAAGGTAACTGCCAAAGCCAGGCCGGCAGTCAAGCTTATTGCTCGAAAAAGCGTCAACACTTCTTCTTTGCCTGGTGAGTTTGTATCTTGTGATAACAACGGTTATCAATTTTGTTTAGGCAAGGTCGTGGCCAGCAGCTTTTCCGGTTTCTTGGCTGGGATAATCGTAACCACTTTAATCTGGATTGTAGTAGTCAATGTTTTCTTCATGGGTTAACCGTCATTTAAAGCCGAAACCACGCCGTACAGTTACTCGACGGCGTATTTTTAGTCACTCGCGCCTCCATTACTTAGCCCATAAAGAAGAAGCTCGTCGCAGTATATTGCCAAGATTAGCGCATTTTGCCGCTTTGATTAATGTTGAATATAAGCGAGTTTTTATCAAAAACCAACGTTCTCGCTGGGGGAGTTGTTCGGAAAAGGGGAACCTTAACTTTAATTATCGATTGGCGCTATTGCCGGAAGAATTGATGGATTATGTAATCGTGCATGAGCTATGCCATTTGGCAGAATTTAACCATTCTCCAAAGTTTTGGCAGAAAGTTGGGATTGTTATGCCAAATTATAAGGAATTAAGGCTAAAATTAAAGAAAATTAACCCATAGGCTCACTCTAAATTATCCTCTAATCTCTAACCTGAACCGGTTAGAGCTGTTTTTTGTTTAGCTGTTGACAGATTAGCTATTTTCTGCTAAGGTATAACATCAAACACTAATGAAATATATGGAGAATTTAAATTTTATAATCAAGCTAAAAGAGAACAAAGGCAAAATAGCCGCTATCATGCTGTCTATTACTGTATTGGCCATGCTAATCAGTTTTTTGCAGCCCCTAAAGTATCGGTCTACGCTGCGTTTGTTGGTCGTGCAAGAAAATACGCAAGCGGGCGATGCCTACACCTTGATTCGTTCTAACGAATATCTAGGAAAGCTGCTGGCTAACGTCACATACTCAACCAGCTTTGCCGAGAAAGTTTTTGCCAGTTCGCCCGCATTGGAACGAGCTTATTTTGGCAATACGCCTCGTAAATTGGCTACCAATTGGACCAAGGCTCTGGATGTAAACAATTTGAGCGAGACCGGCACTATTGAGATTAATGCCTATCATACAAATCGTGATCAAGCCGAAGTATTGGCCAGGGCGATAGGCGCAAACCTAATAGCTTCTAACGGCGAATATCATGGTTTGGGCGATCAAATCAAGATTAAGGTGTTAGACGAACCAATCACAACCAATTGGCCGGTTAAGCCGAATATTATAGTCAATCTTTGCTTAGGCCTATTGTCTGGCTTGGCGATCGGCATCGCATATATCTATTTTTCCAAAGAAGAGATAGGCTCAGAGTCTATTATAAATGAGAACTTTGCCTTTGCTCCGCATCTTGCCAGCCAGTATCAGCCCGTGTCTTTGCAAGTTGAGCCGGCTGTCGTGGCGCCTGCAGCTGAGCCGGTATGGCAGCAAATTCCCATGGTCCAGACTATTAATGCCAATTCATATTACGAACAGGGCGGATCAGTTGATCATTTGCTCTCATTGTAACCCGGAGCTTGACTCTCGGGGCGCTGATTATTGACTAATTAGGGCCCGGAGAGTTAAACTGATGTTTAATTCTTTTTAGTTCATTTACAACGAAATATAAATAGTTTAATAACCAATCGGAGCATATCCATGAAAAAATTTCTAGCAGCCATATTGGTTGCTTTCATGTTGGCCGCGCTGCCCTTGGCAGTTTCGGCTAAATATCGCGTAGCCAAGCAACCGGCAGCCGCCGCGGAAAATGATTCGACAGATGCCTGGTATCTACAGTTATTGTATACCAAGATCTATGACAATAACTTCGGCTCGGATGCCATTACTGGCGAAGCTGGCTTGTTTATCTTTAGAGGTTTAGATGTCTCTATGGCTGATTTTTGGGGTGATGCTAATCTTAGCGTCGGACCATTCTTTAGCCTTAGTTGGAATTCCGGCCTCTTGAACAGCACTGATTATGCCGAAAATATACAAATGTGGACAGGCGGAGCCATTACGGCAATAAGCTTTCCAAAATCTGTAATGACTTTTAATGCCTTATTTGGACAATTGTTCGGTAAATTTACTTATGCCTCCGGCTATGTCAATTATCGCAAAGACTGGTTTCTGGCCGGTAAGCTATCCTATGAGTCAGCTGCCGGCAGAATGACTGAGCAATGGTTTTTTCCGGCTTGGAAAATGAGCATTGCAGGCAGTTACCCGCAAGCGCCCCAACGAGCTATCGATTGGGGCTATCGGGAGTTGACGCATCGTTTAGGCGACTTCGGCACCAATACTTACAGCTTGCATGCTACTGCAGATCTAGGATTGTTCGATATTCCGCTGGGCGGAAGTATTGTAATCCCATTGACTGCCAGAGGTTTTGGCGGCAAATACAATGAGAATATCAAATATTTAGGCTTAGGCGGAGGAACTGCCTTTATCTTTAACAAGAAGACGGCGGCAATTGTGACAGTTGATAAGATTTGGGGTTGGGAAAATTCCAAGTTTAACAATTGGGCCATCAACTTCGCTCTAAACCTATCATTCTTCCAGCAACTATGGTAATTATTCACACAAACATACATACGAGGTAATCATGAAAAAACAAGCATTCTTGATGTTGATGGTTCTGGCTCTGGCATTGATAAATTCATGCTCCAGCCCGCAAGGACTTTCGGTATTCAAGACTAAGACTGATCTTGGAGTTCGCGGCGTAAGCAATATCAAAGGCTTTACTCCCGGCTCGCAAGTGCTAATGTCCGACACGCTATATACCAAAGGACCGCCCAATGAGGATATGGTCCAGGAAATAAAGCCGAACAAAAAAGGCGAATATATCATGCCGGATGTTACGAACGCAGCCCAACTGCCTAAGTATCTCTATCAGCTCAAGAACGGTCTTTTTAACAAAGAAGATTATTTGTGGGCGATAGGCATTACTCCTGACTTCAAAATACAAACAATTATTTTGGATGATAAGGGCAACCCGGGCATAGGCGGCAGTGACGCAAGCAATGGCGGAGGCGCCGTACCTGGTGAAGCGAGCAATAAGACATTTGACATTTTTGGCGCCGAAATCAAGGCTGTCAAAATCGACGATGGCACTATTGCGTATTATGAACCGTATCGGCTGTCTTTTATGCTCAATGAAGCGGCAGTAGCCACAAAGCTAGTGCAGTTCTCATACAACAACCAAGACATGCAGATTGTTGACCTAAATGATCAAGCAATGGCGAAAGCTGTCAGCCGTAAAGTAAAAGTAGTTACTGTCGATCTCAAGTATGGCAATCGCTTTACTTTTCTGACTGCTGACGGCAAATATCCGAATATTAGTCCGGAGTTGATCAAGGAGGGCCGCGTCACGCTAGAAGGACTTCAATTGTCAAAGAATGAAGTCGGCGTGGTGCCTTACTTTTTGTTGGAAGTTCCTCGTGGCGACTATTCCGCTCAGCGATCTGGCTCTGAAAATCGTGCAAATAACGATAAAAGGACCACATCTTCTTGCGGCGGTTATTATGACATGAAATTGAAACCGGCTAGAACAGCCAAAGATGAAAATTATCCTAACGGATATATCAAACTTGATTGCTGCAGCCTCTGCCAGAACCATCCTTTCACCTTTGCGCGTTTGGTGGCTACAGGAGCAATCGGCTACGATAAATCGACTGGCAGAAACCAATCGACTACACGCATCGATCCGGAACAATTAAAGAATTTAGACAAAGCTCTCTACGAGCAAAGCAAAGACAAAATCGTCAAAACAAATTAGCTAAGTATAAGCAAATTCACGTAAAGTGCAATTTGCTTATTTTTTTTGACTTCGGGCGCATTTTTTCGTATAATGAAGCAATGGAAAAGGATCAAAAAAATAAATTTACCGGCAAGATCAGCTTGGTGATAATTCTTTTATTTGCCGGCTTTTTGGCGCTAAAGTTAGCCTTCGGCTTTAGCCTTGTCTTATATCTCCCTTTGGCAATTTGCGGTCTTATTATGTCGATCATGGTTCCGGCAGCCGGGCTGACCGCTTGTCTGGTTTTGACAATCATTTTTGCTAATTATTTCTCTCTGCAGGGGATTGAAATCGACAAGGATCTCTATAAATTTTATTTGCCCGATATCTTATTGATGGGCAGCTATATCGGTCTTTGGGCCAGGCTTGCCGAAGGCCAAATCAAGCTTCGTTGGCGTTGGCCGGAAACCTTGTTGACGGTTTTTATCTTGCTGACGTTTGTCTATTTCATCTTTAGCATTACGGTGCTAAACGGCGAATTCGCAGCCGCTTTTAGCTCCTTTAAAAACTACGCTTTTTATCCGCTGATATATTTTGCCGTTTACCTTTCCTTTACCAGTAAGGCAAGCCTTAAGCAGCTTGCGTATTTTGCGTTTGGCGGTTGTTTAATGGTTGTGTATTTTATCGCCTATGGGATCTTCGCCGGCAAGGGCCTTTGGACCGATATTACTCCTCTAACCACTTCGGGTAATCGTTTGCTGGATTTTGATCATGCGTTTTATTTAAGTTTGGCTAATATCGCTGGTATATCATATCTAGTGTTTGGTAGACAAGCAGATTGGAAAAAAGCTTGGTCATGGCTTTTGCCCATCTTCTTGTTTGGAGTAGTCGGTTCATTGATGCGCCATTTGTGGGTTGCAGGCCTTTGCTCTTTGCTGTTCATGTTCGCTCTGCCGTTAGTGCGGCGGCGGCCTGATGCCAAAAAGGTTTTTGCCAATTATCTCGTAAGCGGCGCGGCTGTTGTCATGATAATATTATTGCTAGTTAATCTGTTTCCCGATCTTTCCGTTAGCCGCAAGATGAGCGAAGTCAAAGACCAGACTGTGGAGCGGATATTTTCTCTGGCCAACAGCCAGGACACCAGCTTTACCTGGCGATCCAGCGTTTGGGAAAGCGCCTGGTGGCAATATCGCAACAATCTTTTTTCGGGCATCGGTTTCGGCCGAAAAGTCTTTGTCGAGATGCCTGACTATTTGGATTATGTTGAAGTGCGCAATGTCCATAACTCCTTTTTGGCGATTGCGGTGCAGATGGGCTTGATATCTTTTGCTATCTTGGCGGCATTTCTATTGTGGCAGTTTGCCGGAGCTATCAAGCGCCTCAAAGATTGGCCGATTGTTAATGTGGCGCTGGCGAGTATGATGCTATTTTGCTTTATCGCCTTTCTATTCCAGCCTTATTTAGAAGCTAACTTTTTTAATATAGTTTTTTGGGTTTTGCTTGGTTTAAGCCGCCGCACTTATGAAGGTCTTACTAGTTAATAAATTTAATTTCATCAAAGGCGGATCCGATCGCTATTTCTTAGCATTGGCTGATCTGTTGGAAAGCAAGGGGGTTACTGTCGCTAAATTTTGCATGGACCATCCTGACAACTTACCCTGCAAACAAAAGCCATATTTCGTCAGCCGCGTTAATTTTAATTCCAGATCTTTTTTGGTTCGCCTAAAGGCAGCCCTGCGTTTGTTGTATAGCTTTGAGGCGGCCTATAAATTCGACAAGTTGGTGCGTGATTTCAAGCCAGACATCATTCATATCCACAACATCTATCACCAAATTTCACCATCAATATTACCGGTGGCCAAAAAGCACGGCATCCCTGTTGTGATGCATCTGCATGATTACAAGCTGTTGTCGCCTAATTATAAGTTCTTCTCTCATGGGCATATTGACGATATCGGCCTCGATGGACGTTATTGGCGCTGTTTCTCTACTAAGTGCTTTAAAGACTCATATTTAGCGAGCTTGTTAGCTGCGATAGAAATGTATTTGCATCACAAAATTCTTAAGCTTTTTGAAAAAAACATCGATCTCTATATCAGCCCTTCGCAATTTATGAAAAATAAAATGGTTGAAGGCGGCATACCGGCGGCTAAGATTAAAGTCGTTAATCATTTTATCGATTGCGCTCGCCTCAAGCCGGAATATGCTTTAGGCAAATATTTATTATATTTTGGCCGTCTAGACAGCGAAAAGGGGATTGATTTGCTCCTTAAGGCGTATGCCGACACCGATAATCGCCTTAAGCTGTTGATCGTCGGTTCTGGCCCTGAACACAAGAATCTGTTAACCTTAACCAAAGAGCTTAAATTACAAAATAGAGTCGAATTCATCGGTCCCAAGAAAGGCAATGAGTTGATAGATTTGATTAGGGGCGCTTATCTTGTGATTATCCCGTCTCGTTGGTATGAAGTTTTCGGTCTAGTCGGTCTCGAGGCGGCAGCCCTAGGGAAGGCCGTCTTAGCCGCCGATATAGGCGGGATACCCGAGTTGGTTAATGACCAACATACAGGCCTGCTCTATAAATATGATTCGCCCAACGATCTGGCAACCAAAATTGAATGGGCGCTGGATAACCAAGCGGTGATAACCGAATTTGCTTATAATGCCCGCCATTTAGCCGAAACTAGATTTCGCCCTAATGAACATTACGCCGCCATCATCACTTTGTATCGACAGTTAATCAAACATAATTAGTATGGCAAAAAATTATTACACAATCGGCATAGACGCCCGCTTCTATGGGCCTGTCGGCAAAGGACTTGGCCGCTATGCTCAAGAGGTGATTGATCGCCTCTTGGTTCTGGATCAGACAAACCATTACGTCGTATTTTTGACTAAGGATAATTTTGATGTTTTTTATACTGATAATCCTCGAGTCAAAAAGGTTTTGGCGGATGTGCGTTGGTATAGCTGGGACGAGCAATTCAAGATGCCCAAGATTATCGACAATGAATTACTGGATCTAATGCATTATCTGCATTTTAATGTGCCTTTTTTAGCGCGTACGCCTTTTGTGGTGACAATCCATGATTTAATCCTTTATCGTTATCCCACTGTGCGCGCTAGCACGCTGTATCCTATTTATTACTGGTTTAAAAATATGGCCTATCGCCTGATCATCAATATGGCTGTCAGGCGTTCGCGCAAAATCATTGCGGTCTCGGAATTTACCAAACAAGATATTATCAAACAATTCAATGTTAACCCTGACAAAGTGGCTGTCACTTATGAAGGTATTGCAACTTTTGCCGAAACGACTGCCGCACAAGCTGACAGCCAGGCCGTCTTAGCCCGTTTGACAATCAACAAGCCTTATTTGCTCTATGTCGGCAATGCCTATCCGCACAAGAATCTTGAATGGTTGATTAATTCGTTGGCTGATTCTAATTTACAGGATATAAACCTGGTTTTGGTCGGCCGAGAAGACTATTTTTACAAACGCCTCAAGGAATTAGCCGCCACCAAGAGCCAGCCTGATAAATTCATTTTCCCCGGTTTTGTAACGGACAAAGATCTCAAAGTGTTGTATCAACAAGCCTTGGCATATGTTTTCCCTTCGTTCTATGAAGGGTTCGGCTTGCCTCCCTTGGAGGCAATGGCCTTGGGTTGCCCGGTGCTGTCAGCGCGTACCAGCAGTTTGCCTGAAGTTTTGGGTGCTGCCGCACTTTATTTCGATCCGCAAGATCAACAATCGTTATTGGCTGTGATTGACCAGATGCTAAATAATGAACCTCTGCGCCAACAAATGATTGTTCTGGGCAAAGCGCGCAGCAATGTCTTTAGCTGGCAAGAATGCGCGGCTAAAACCCTCGCAATTTATAATAAGTTATGCGCCAGAAGTTAAGTCGACAATTTACAAAACAGACAAGCGGCCCCTTTGATTGGTTAATCGAACTGGGCAGGCTTGAAGCCAGTTTGGCTCGGCTGCTGGGCCGATTATTTTGGCGATTTATTTATGGCATAACTTTGCTGATTGAATCTTTGGGCAGAGCTGTTGCCGGATCCATGAGCTCGATTATTTGGATATTAGCGCGCCTTGTGACTCTGCCAATCAGACTGCTTTTGGCTGCCGGAGCGGTGTTTAGCTCTAATCTGAGGTCGGCAGGCCATGCCTTTAATCGCAGCCTGACCCACTACCATACCGGCTTAATCCGCCAAGCCGAGCTTACCAAAGAAAACATCAGGCAACAATCAGATAGCGCAAAAACAAAGATTAATCACAAGATCAAGCGCTTAAGCAAAGTACGTATTGCGCCTCAAGCCAGTTTTTTAAAGCCAGCCGCTGTTTTTGCGCTTATTTTGTTTATAGTCTTAGCTCCTTTTGCCGGCTATCGTAATTTTAACTTCTTGCTAGGGCTAAAGGACAAAATAATTAGCGCCGCCCATGCAGCAATTGGCAATATGCAATCAGCCAAACAGGCGGCTGAAGGACGCGATCTAAATAAGGCGGCGGCCAATTTCAGCCAAGCCGGCCAGGATTTTTTGCAAGCCGAAACTGACATAGCTCGCATTAATAGCCTCTTGTTAAAATTAGCCGGAGCTTTGCCTAATAGCGATCTCAAGCTGGCAAGTTCGGCTCAGAATCTAGCCGCTGCGGGACGTATCGGTTCGGACATGGCTGCTAATCTCGCAGAAGCCATCAATTCGTTGCTGGCGGCAGGGGAGCTAACCGATCGCTTAGACGCCTTTAATGGTAGAGCGGTAGAGGCCAGCGCCCAAGCGCGTGAATTGCAGCAAACCTTATCACAAATCAAATTATCAGATCTGCCTGATCAATACCGTCAAGATTTCACAGATTTAAAAAATACAGCCGATTTAGTGGCAAGCAGCTTGACCGAAATCGTTGATTTGGTCGAAGATATCAAGATTTTTGCGGGCGCCGAGCAAGATCGAAGATATTTGTTGATATTTCAGAATAATGCCGAAATGAGAGCTAGCGGCGGTTTTATCGGCAGTTTTGCCTTGCTTGATTTGGCCAAAGGAAAGATTAAAAAAATGGAAACCCCCGGCGGAGGGGCTTATGATACTGAGGGCGGGATGCGCGTTCGTTTGGCAGCTCCTGAGCCATTATGGCTGGTCGATTCGCTGTGGCATTTTTGGGATGTAAATTGGTGGCCTGATTGGCCGCGGACAGCCAAAAAGTTGTCATGGTTTTATGAAAAATCTGATGGTTCATCGGTTGACGGCGTTATCGCCTTTACCCCTGATACTATAATCGCCTTGCTTAAGCTGGTGGGTCCGATTGACTTGCCTCAATACAAAACAACTATCAGCGCAGATAATTTTACCGATACAGTCCAATATATCGCCGAACAAAAAACCGGAGCCACCAGTACGCCCAAGATGATTATCGGTGATTTGAGCGGCAAACTGATAGAAAAGCTAGGCCAGAATTTAGACCGTCAAAAGCTAGTCGCCTTATTGTCTCTTGTAGAAAAATCGTTAGACCAAAAACAGGTGCTTTTGTATTTTTCGGATAATCGCCTAGAGCAAAAGGTGGCCAGCCTCGGTTGGGATGGCGCAATCAAACAAACGGATAACGACTACTTGATGGTTGTTAATACTAACATCGCCGGCGGCAAAAGCGATCGGCGGATGACGCAAATCATCGACCATCGTGCCAGCGTCGCGGCTGACGGTTCAATAATAGACACCTTGCTAATTACTCGGGAGCATACGGGCATTCGCAACGAATTGTTTTCGGGCGTACGCAATGTCGATTGGATGCGCATCTACGTACCTTTAGGAACAGAGCTTATTTCAGCTGAAGGCTTCAGGATTCCGGAAGCAAAATATTTCAGCAAAGCATCAATCGGCACCGAAGACGATCCGGATTTAGCCAACGAAAGACAGGCGGAAGTAGAGCCGGCTACATTAACCAAAATCTATCGCGAACAAGATAAGACGGTTTTTGCCAATTGGTTGATGGTTGATCCCGGAGAAAAAGCGCAGATTAAGCTTGTTTATAGGCTCCCTTTTGGTTTGCGTCCAACGGATAACAGCTCTGGCGGGTTGCCCAGTGAGCAGCTCTATAAATACACGCTGCTAATGCAAAAGCAACCAGGAGCTAATAACGTCGCTTATGCCAGCTCGCTCGACCTGGCTGATAAGGGCAAGCTAATCTGGCATTATCCCGATTCCAATAATAGTTATAATACTTTGGAAAATGACAAACTAAACGCTTATCTAATAAGCCGTTAATATATGGCAAAATTAAACGACATCGAGAAGATAAACTATCAAATCAGCCAAGAGGCTAAAACTCAAAACATCCAGGATGGTTTGGCGGAAATCTACCAAGATGATGAAGGAAAGCTGGTAGATGTTCAAAAACTGCAAATCAAAAAGAAAAAAAATCTTTGGTTGCGGCTTTTGATTTGGACTGTTTATCTTATCTTGACGGCGGCATTATTCGGCGGAGCGTATTATTATTTCTTAGCCTCCAGCAAAAGCTCTGATTTAGAAATCAGCTGGTCTGGCAATAGCGCGCCAATGAACGGGCAGGCCCAAACATATACGCTAACGATCAAGAATACCGGCCGTATTTACATTAAGGATGTTGACTTGTATGCCACTTTGCCTTCTAATTTTGAACTAGATAATACTCAGCCAGCCCGAACGGATAAGCAGAGTTGGCATTGGGCCAAGCTGTCTGCCGGTGAGTCGGTTGATATCAAGATTACGGGACGTTTCTATAATCTGGTCGGCAAATCGAACCTTTTTATCGCCGAGGCAACTTATAAGCCTGATAATTTTTCCGCGACCTTTAAAAAATCATCCAGCATGGAGGCGGTAGTGGCTCAGTCCGGGTTAGTGTTTGATATCATAAGGCCTACAAACATGCTGGTCGGCGAAAAGCAAACCGTAGTCATTAAATATCATTTGGCAGATGGTTCAAACATAGACAATTTCCGCTTGACCATCGATCCAAGCCAGCAGGGCAATTTAGAATTAATTCAGGACCAAGCCTTTTTGGACCATGTTAAGATTATCAAGCCTTGGGTCTGGCAAGCTTACCAGCTTTCCAGCCAAGATCGCGAGATTACGGTCAACTTCAAGATTCTGGACAAAAATGACAAGCTGGATAACTTTAAATTTCGGTTTGATTATTGGCTGCCTAATAATCCAAGCATGCTGACGGCTATGTATGAGAGTACCAGCACGACCAGCACCGAATCCCGTTTGGGCAGCATGGAGCCTGCCGCCAGTTCGACCGCAACCAGCAGCCTGGATTTCCGTAATAACGAAGACCGCTTTTTACCGTTGGCTGAAGAGAATTATGATATAAATATTATCAAGAATGACCTTAATTTGCTGATGATTGAGAATGGCACCGATAAAGATCAGTCGGCTGATTTTGGCCAAACTATGACTTATTCTATCAATTATGCCAACAAAGGCATGGATCCTTTGGAAAACATCGTTATATCCGCCAATCTTAAGGGCGATTTGGTTGACTGGAAGTCATTTAAAGATAAATTTGGCGGAAAAGTGGAAGGCTCGGTTGTCAGTTGGACCAAGAACGAATTGCCAGATTTAGCCAGGTTAGATAAAGATGCCAAAGGTACAATCGACTTTAGCGTCAAGATTAAAGATCTTGATGCCTTTAAAGAAACAAACAGCTTTAAGCCTCTTCTTAAGGCCTACGCTACTTTTACCAATAAAAAAGTTGGAGATGTAAAGCAGATTGTGGCTGATGTTAATGCTCGTGATCAGCAAGCCTCAATTATTGACAACGGGGGAGCTAGCGGAACAGCTAACGCCAATCTGGAGCATGCCACTTCATCGGAAAACATGTCCAATGTCATTTTGACTAGGATTAACTCAGATCTGCAGCTTGATGAAAAAGTGTTGTATTACTCTTTAGATAATGAGGCCTTGGGCTTTGGGCCAGTCCCGTTAGAAATAGGCAAGACCACTACCTTGAGAGCTTTTTGGAAGATTACCAATACTTTACACAACTTGAGTTCTGTTGAGGTTTCTGTTAACCTACCGCAATATGTTAATATCGATGGCAAGCCGACCGCTACAGTTGGAAGCTTGAATTACGATCCGGCTAATCATCGTCTCGTATGGTCTATAAGCCGCTTAGACAAAGGCTCAAATGAGCAAAGTGCTCAATTCAACGTTGCCATCACTCCTAGCGATAGCTTGCGCAATAAAATATTGATTATCTTTCCCAAAACTGAAATTAGTGCCAATGATGACGAAAGCGGTTCGATGATTAAGAAAGAGGTTAAGGCTAGGACATCCAAATTCGAAGACGATCTAATCGTCCAGCAAGTTGTGCCTGATTTGAATGGCGGGCTAGTTAAGTAAATCTAATAAATGTATAAAATTACCAAAAAACACGCCAAATCTGCAGCACGCGCCGGTTTACTCAAGACCGCTCACGGCGTGCTTAAAACGCCCTTTTTTATGCCGGTGGCTACCCGAGGCACGCTTAAGCATCTTTCTACCGAAGACCTTAAGGGGCTTAAATCTCAGATATTACTCTCCAATACCTATCATCTAATGCTTAAGCCAGGCGAAGACCACATCGTTAATCAAGGTGGTTTGCATCAATTCATGGACTGGCCAGGTGCTATTCTGACTGATTCTGGCGGGTTTCAGATTTTTTCTTTGGCCGGCAAGCGGGAAGGATCCAAGGTGCTAGTCAAGATTACCGAAAAGGGCGCCGATTTCCGTTCACCTTGGGATGGCAGTAAGCATCATCTGACCCCAGAAAAATCGCTGCAAATCCAAGCCAAATTAGGCGTGGATATTGCTGTTTGCCTGGACGAGTGCGTGGCTCTGCCTGCCACCAGGCCGTATTTGGAGAAATCAGTCGAAATGACCAGCCGTTGGGCCGAGCGATGCAAGGCGGAACTGGCTAATATTAAAAACAAACCGCTATTATTTGCGGTCATCCAAGGCGGCTTAGAAAAAGACTTGCGCCTTAAGAGCTTGGCTGATTTAAAGGCAATCGGTTTTGACGGCTATAATATCGGCGGGCTGTCGGTAGGGGAGTCGCCCGTCGAAATGTATAAGGTTTTGGACTATTTGATGCCAGAAATGCCGATTGATAAGCCCCGCTATTTGATGGGTGTGGGCTATCCCGAAAATATCATCGAGGGCGTCAAAAGAGGTGTCGATATGTTCGATTGTGTCATTCCGACCCGCGAAGGGCGCCATGGCAAGCTGTTTGTCTTCAAAAAAAACGCCCCGGCTCTCATAACCAAGGCGTTAGCTTCTAAAAAGGTCAATACTGGCGATTTTTACGAGACCATCAACATCAAAAACAACCAATTCGCAACCGATAAGCACCCGATAAATGCCAGCTCCGACATCACCGAACTCAGGGGGCTATCCAAGGCCTATCTTAACTATCTATATAAGATCGACGAACCCTTGTCGGCCAGGCTATCCAGCCTCAATAACCTAGAGTTTTATCTTCGTTTAATGAGATATATTAGGCAAGCTATATAAAAACCCTATTGCTAGGGTTTTTTGTTTAGCTAAGGAACCAGCTTTTTGCCGGTATACCAAGCTTTGCCGGTTTTAGCTAGAATTTGAAAATCATCTTCATTCTGACATATCTGCAAATATATGCGTTTTTCATCAATACGGCCGGCGTAAAGGCTGCAATCAGCATAATTTGGCCATGATTGTGGCTCAGGTATTTGATCTAAATCAAGAAATTTCTTTGATGTATTATCAAGATATCCCATGTCAATCATAATCTCTCCTTAAAATGAACAATAAACAGATTACATTTATATCGTATTAATTGGCAATTGTCAATAGAAAGCTGCATTTGGTTACTATTTAAACAGCGTTCAGAAAGGCAACATCTTAATAAGCTTAATAATGCATATATTCAGCTTGTAAAAGAACTATTGCAAAACTATTTTTTTTGGCTAAAATAAAGTAAAATACTATCCTAGAGCTTATGAGAGTACTAGGCTTGACATATTCACAGTTAAACTATATAATTATCAAAGACAATAAATACTTTTATTGCCAATAATATTGTTTTTGTTAGTTTTGGCACCCAAACTTGCTAGCCAAGACTTTTTGTATCTAGACTAAAAATGTCAGAAAACCAAATAAATTCCAAAGAATTCATTGAGGTAGTCGGCGAAATACTAGAAATGATGCCAGGCGCGTCGTTTCGAGTTCGTTTACCCGGCGACCATGAAATATTAGCCCATTTATCCGGGAAAATGCGCATGAACAAGATTCGCTTGACCTATGGCGACAAAGTCAAGGTACAGATGAGTCCGTACGACTTAAGCAAGGGCAGGATTATCTACCGCATGTAACTAATTTAAATCTATGAAAGTCAGAGCTAGTGTAAAAAAAATTTGTAAAGACTGCAAAGTAATCCGCAGAAAAGGTCGTGTCTGTGTTGTTTGCAATACCCCTAAACATAAACAAAGACAGGGCTAAATAAGTATAAAAAGTTCATAAAGTTTGTAAAGTTTGTAAAGTAAGTCATTACTTTCTAAACTCTATAAACTTTAGACTTTCCACTTTAAACTACTATATGGCATTACGTATTTCCGGCGTCGTTGTTCCCAACGACAAACGCGTTGAGATCGCCTTGACCTACCTCTACGGTATCGGCTTGACTCTATCCAAAGATATTTTGGCCAAGACAGCTATCGATCCTGATTTGAGAGTCAAGGACATGAAAGAGGAGGATGCAAACCGTTTAAGAACTTACATCGAGAAGAACTTCCGCATCGAAGGCGATCTCAAAAGAGATATTGGCAACAACATCAAGCGCCTTAAGGATATTGGCAGCTACCGCGGTTCCCGCCATGCCAAGAAACTTCCGGTTCGCGGACAGCGCACCAAAACCAACAACCGCACTATCCGCGGCAATCAACGCCGCACCATGGGCTCGGGTCGCAAACCGCTCGGCCAGAAAACTTAATTACACGATATGTCCGAAAACAATTTAGACAATACAGCTGTTGAACCGCTATCGGCCGATGCCGCTTTTGACGCGATGGTAGCCAAAGACGCTCCTGCTCCTGCGCCCAAGGATGATTTCGACGATCTGCCGGATGACATCAAGAAAAAGCTGGAGAAAAACAAGGCCGCCCGTTTAGCCAAAGTCAAGAAAGGCAAAGGTAAGAAAGCCAAGAAGGCCGAACGCACCGTTACTGTCGGCAAGGTTTTTGTCAGCTCTTCTTATAATAACACCATCATCACCATCACTGATCTTGATGGCAATGTCATTTCTTGGGCTAACGCCGGTCTCGCCGGTTTCAAAGGTCCGAAGAAATCTACTCCTTATGCTGCTCAGATTATTACCAAAATCGCCGTCGCTCGCGCCAAAGAAATGGGTTTGAGCGAAGTCAGCGTTTTTGTCAAAGGTGTCGGTACCGGACGCGAGTCTGCCGTACGCGCCTTGAATGCCAATGGCTTGAATGTCACTTATATCAAAGATATCACTCCTATCCCGCATAACGGCTGCCGCGCTCGCAAGCCAAGAAGGGTGTAATCAGCAATACTTATGAAAACTAACAACGACGCACAATGCAAGTTATGCCGAGCGGCTGGCAAAAAGCTGATGCTTAAGGGCGATAAATGCGCTTCTGCCAAATGCACCATGAATTCCAACCCGACTCCTCCAGGATTCCACGGCGCCAAGCGTAAAGCCAAGGTCAGCCAGTACGGCCAGCAGTTAGCCGAAAAGCAAAAAGCCAAGAGAACCTATGGTATGCGCGAAAAGCAATTCAGATTGTTCTTCGATCGCGCCCAGAAGAAGGGTGATGCTGGTGAAAACCTTTTCCGTATGTTGGAAATGCGTTTAGACAACGTCATCTATCGTCTCGGCTTTGCTCCGTCCCGCGCCGCTGCCCGTCAAATGGTCAGCCATGGCATGTTCTCCGTCAATACCACCAAAGTAAATATCGCGTCTTATCTGGTTAAGCCAGGAGACGTAATCAAAATCCGCGCCAACAAACGCAAAAACAAGACTTTTGTCGACTTGGCCGAGAAGATCAAGCGCACCCAGATGCCTAGCTGGCTCAATTATGATGCTAAGGAAGACATCGCCAAGGTATTACACGAACCTAAGAAAGACGATTTGGACAAATCTTTGAACGCCCAAGCTATCGTCGAGTTCTATTCCAAGTAATAAACGCTTTCGAGCGTCATAAATAGCATAAAGGTAAATTAACCTTATGAACACAATTGCATTAGCCAAAAATGTTGAATTTATCAAAGGCGATAAACCCAACCAGCACGTAGCAGTCGTAGAGCCTTTGTATCCTGGTTACGGTGTTACTTTGGGCAATTCTCTACGCAGAGTCTTGCTGTCATCTTTGCCTGGTACAGCTGTGATCGGTGTTAAGATTACCGGCGCAGACCATGAATTTATGGCCTTGCCGAATATCAAAGAGGACGTCTTGGAAATCGTCTTGAATCTCAAGAATTTGATTTTAAAAATTCATACCGACGAAGTAGTCAAACTGACTCTTAATATAAAAGGTGAAAAAGTCGTCACCGCCGCTGATATCGACAAGAATAGCGATGTCGAAGTCGTAAATACCGACTTAGTCATCGCCAATATTACCGACATGGCAGGCAATCTGGAAATGGAAATCTATGCCACTCGCGGCATGGGTTACGAGACGATTGAAGCCAGAGAAAATCGCAAAAAAGAAATTGGATATATTGATGTAGATTCGATCTTTTCCCCGGTCAGATCAGTCGGCATACATGTAGAAAATACCCGCGTTGGCAAAATGACCAACTGGGATAAGTTAACTCTTGATATTACTACCAACGGCAGTATCGACGCTCAGGAAGCATTCAAGCAATCTGTAAGAATCTTAATTGACCAGTTCAATGCCCTGATTCACGCCGAAGACAGCGAGCCAGAAGTAGAAGTAAGCGAGGAATAAATTTTATGCGCCATAGAAACAAAGTAAAAACCCTGGATCGCCCCAAAGCTGCGCGCGAAATGATGCTAAGAAATCTAGCTTCTAGCATTATTATCTACGAAAAGGTCAAAACCACCGAAGCCAAGGCCAAGGTCGTCAAGCCGATTGTAGAAAACCTCATCACCACTGCTCGCAAAGGTGATC
The DNA here is from genome assembly GCA_037130845.1 of Candidatus Falkowiibacteriota bacterium. Classification (GTDB taxonomy): domain Bacteria; phylum Patescibacteriota; class Patescibacteriia; order Patescibacteriales; family Patescibacteriaceae; genus 1-14-0-10-37-14. The sequence continues at coordinate 44,740 of JBAXSE010000007.1, forward strand.
TAACCGCTCGCCGCGCCTTGTTGGCCTATTTACCGCAGCAGTTAGCCGTCAAGAAGCTAATGGACGTGGTTGGAGCTCGCTACAAAGATCGCCAAGGCGGCTATACTCGCATTGTCAAGCTCGGTGTTCGCGCCGGCGATGCAGCTAAGCTGGTACAGATTGAATTAGTATAACTATATGAATAAACCTTTTACCAGACAATTAGTCAAAATTGACGCGAGCGGACAGGCTATCGGCCGTTTGGCCACCAAGATTGCCATTGCTTTGCGCGGCAAAGACCAGCCAGAATACGCTCCGAATGTTGACCATGGCGCTATTGTTGAAGTCAGCAATATCGATCAGGTCAATTTTACCGGCAAAAAGCTGGATCAGAAAGTCTATCATAGCTATTCCGGCTACCCGGGCGGCTTGAAGACCCGCAAGGCTTCTGTCATTTTTCAAAATAACCCAGGAGATCTCTTAGCCAGAGCTGTCCGCGAGATGTTGCCTGACAACCGCCTACGAAACGGCATGCTTAAAAGGCTAAACATCAAGTAAACCATATGACTAAAGAAGTTAAAACAGCCGTCAAGCCTGTCAAATTGGCTACCAAAGGCAACAAATATATCGCCCAGATGGGCAAGCGCAAAACCGCTTCCGCTTCGATCCGCTTGATCGAAAAGGGGACCGGCGAAATGGTGGTTAACGGCAAAAAAGGCGAAGACTATTTCACTGAATCTGAATTTGCCTTAGCCCTTACCCCCATCAAGCTGACCGGCATGAAGGAATATGACATTTCTGTGCTAGTTACCGGTGGAGGCAAAAAGGGCCAAGCCGAGGCTATCCGCCACGGTATTGCCAAGATCCTCCTGGAAATTAACCCAGAACTCAGACCTACCCTCAAGGCCAAAGGCTGGTTGACCCGCGACGCTCGTATCAAAGAGCGCAAGAAACCAGGTCTACGCCGCGCTAGACGCGCTCCACAGTGGTCCAAACGCTAATACAAGCATATCTATATATCAAAAAATCATCCACGTTGGATGTTTTTTTGTTAATATTGGCAAATTCGCTTGACATTTGATAAATATGCTCCCGCAAATACAAATTATTACAAATCTATAAATAAAGTATAGCGTTTAGGTACGGATTTGTAGATTTGTAATAATTTGTATTTGTAGGAGTATAACTGTATAGTACCCCCAGTCTAAACCTTGACACTTTGACTATTTTATGTTATATAGATTAACGTAAGTACATTTAAAATTTACCTAACAATAGCCAATAATATCAACTATATAAGGACGGGTGATGAACCTATTTAAAGCAGGCTCGATTGAGCTTTACGACTACCAGAAACTGGCCCTGGTGGACCTCTTGTCCGCCTTTGAGACCAGGCAGGCTGCTCTGATGGTCATGGCGACCGGATTGGGCAAGACAATTGTATCGGCTTTCTTCGCTAAAATGCAATTTTTGGCGGGCAAGCGGGGACTATTTCTCTGCCATGAAAACGACATTTTGGATCAGGCTTTCGATGAGTACCCACAAGTACTAGGCGGAAAGGCTGAACTCAAAAAGTTCTACGGCGAAGACAAAGACTGGGATGCGGATAAGGCCGATATCTTGTTTGCATCTTTTCAGTCCTTTGCCGAATGGCATATCGTCTTTAGCCAAAACCACTTCGACTATATCATAGTCGATGAATCGCACCATGGCCAAGCGCCGACCTACAAAAAGGTGATACAATACTTTCAGCCGCAGAAATTATTAGGAATGACTGCTACGCCCAACAGAGAAGACGATCAGAATATCCGAGAGATTTTTGGACAAGAAATTGTTAATCTTTCTTTAGAAGAAGCAATCGCCAATAGCTGGTTAACGCCGATTGAATACCACGTTTTAAACGACGATATAAACCGCGTAAAACTAAAGCAAATAGTCAAAGAAATATTAGAGGAAGGCCAACGCATCTCAATCAAACAGCTGAATGAAACAATTTTTGTTGAAGCTCGTGATCAGGAGATTGCCAATCAGATTAACAGCTTTAGCAAAGGCAAGAAGACTATCATCTTTTGCGAAAACATTAATCACACCGAAAACTTCTGCCAATTTTTGCCTGGTGCCCGCGTCTATCATTCTGATGAAAACAAACGTCGTAACCAACAGACTCTACTTGATTTTCGGCAAGGCAGATTGCAATACATTTTGACGGTAAACATGTTCAATGAAGGTATTGATATTCCTGATGCCGAAGTGATCGTCTTTCTGCGTAACACCGGTTCCGAAACAATCTTTATGCAACAATTGGGACGAGGATTACGGTTATTTGATGGCAAGAAAAAAGTAGTAGTCTTGGACTTTGTAGCCAACTGCGAGCGGCTAATAATGATCAAAGAAATAGCGGGCAGGATTAAACGTTTTATTGGAGGAAATTTTGAGCTGAACAAGGAAAAAATGTGGGTGAGCGGTTCTGACTTTGATTTTATCTTCAGCAATGAACAGATTGATATCTTGGCTATGTTGAACAGATTGAACGCGGAGTTTTATGCCACTTGGCAGGAAGCCAGCGAAGTTTGCAAAGCTAATAATTTCAAAGGTTATTTGGATTACCGTGATAGATACAAGCAGATAGACCCCAGACTGCCGTCTTCGCCTAATTTTTATTACAAAGACTTAGGCTGGCCGGGTTGGAAAGAGTATCTTGGTTTCGGGCTACATTACAAGACATGGCAAGAGGCATTAGTAATCTGCAAGAAAGCGGGCTTTACCGGCTACGCCGACTATAAAAAGCGATGTCGTGAGGTCGATCCTAAGTTGTATTGCTCTCCTGATGTATCATATGAAGATTTTCCCGGATGGGATGACTATCTTGGTATAGAAACATATTATAAGACTTGGCAAAAGGCCAGTGCAGTAGCTCAAAATATCGGTTTCACCACCATTAGAAGATTCAGGAGAGAGTGTAAACAGATTGATCCTAAACTGCATACTCTGCCAGATAAGTATTATAGCGACTTCCCAGGCTGGGAAACATTCTTAGGCATTAAGCTAAGAGATAGCAATAGAGCTGTTCTTTACGCAACATGGCGGGAAGCCAGTGAAGTGTGTAAGCGAGAAAACTTTGCCAATCCCTATGATTATGTTCAGCGTTACAAAAAAGTAGACAAACGGTTGCCCTATAATCCAGAGCGCATCTATCCGGATTTTCCCGGTTGGGACGAATATCTAGGAGTCACTAGTTTTTTCAAAACCTGGCAAGATGCCAGAGATGTCTGCAGGAAAGCTGGTGTAACCGGAGTGCGAGATTATAATATGAGATGTAAGTCGATTGACAGCAGACTGCACTCACGGCCGTCTGCTTATTACAAGGATTTTCCTGGGTTCCTTGAATACTTTGGTTGTGATGTCAAACAGTATTATGAAACCTGGCAGGAGGCCAGCGTCGTTTGTCAGCAACATCATGTTTTATCGGTTACCGATTACGCTAAACGATACAAAGATATTGACCCAAAGCTACCCAGCGCTCCTATAGGTTTTTACCGTAACAGGGGACAGACTTGGCCCGGCTGGGACACCTTCTTGGGCAAGAAATAAAAACAAGCCGTTTCGATATAATATCGGAGCGGTTTTTTATTACACATATTTTTATCACAAACGTCAAGTGAGGAGGGGAGTGCAAAAGCTAAAAGGTAATCCGCCAGCTGGCGGAGAAAATGGAAAAGGATAATGCTGATACCTATAACCATAATTGCTTTGATATGTTTTTTATCGTATTTAAAAATAAAAAGTTAGCGCAAGCTAACTCCATACCTTTTACATTTTCGTTTTTACTTTTTAGCTTATGAGTGGGGCAGTAGTCACATCAACCAGGCATGCTATCGGTTGAGCACAGACGCCCCTCAACCATCACAATATGTTGTGTCGCACAATATAACTTATGCGACACAACAGCATATAGCTCCATGTATTACCAAGTATCAATCTATGCCAATAATAGCTTATTATCCCCTATAACAAGCTATTTAAAGCTACCTACGTTCAAGGCCGCGCTCTTGATGATCAAGCCCATTATGCGCAGTTCCGGCGTAAATAATAAAAATATTTTGACTGCTAGCAGGAAAAACCCTACAATCGTGATGCAAAATACGATTACAGCAAAGAAGAATACTATTTTAAAGGCTGTCTCTTGATTCATATATAAATCTTATATTTTGGCTAATATTAAATATAATCAAAGATATAGTAGGTCAACTTTCTTATCCAATTTCAATGTGTCGCAAAATAATTATTTAATGTTAGCCTTTTTTTCTCTCTTTATTCTTTCTTCTTCCAGGGTTATCTTACGCTGCTTTAGATATATTTTAACAGCTTCTCGAAAAGCCTTGTGGTCTGTAGTAATTATTAAGGCTAACCCTAAGCCGGTTATGACTGCTATTAATATGTAAGGGTTGTATGGCAAAGTGTTTATCATATTGTTGCATTACTTCTTGATCGACACGATAACAAAGATGTGTCGCAAAATATTATTGATAATAGATTCGATCGCCGATTCTTAGATCGATATAACTAAGCTCATTAAATAGATGGCCGTCAGGCAATTGGTTGCTGCGCAAAACATCTAATTTCTTGAGTTGGGTAGTTACCGGCATCTCGGTATTGAAATATAGAGTCGGACCGGCTGTCAGCTTTACCTTAAGAGCATTGATTGTGCCGTCATAAATCATCGTCCGTAAGCTGAGTCCCCGCTTGTTAACGTGTAATGTAGTATCCAGCTCTTTAGCATAGTCGAGATACTTAGCGTCAATATTTATTTTTTGCCCATTAACCAATGTTGAACCGGTATTTTCTAATAACAGCATATCTTTGGCCGGAGCATCTTTGGTCAATATTATATCGCCGTCATGGCTGATGTAATAATAAACACTCCCCTCTTGCCATACATAATTATAATCCTTTTCGAGCAAATTGATAACAAGCTTTTGTTTCAATGGATTACGATGTATTTCTGTCGTCAACAAACGAAAATTTTTATTCAAGTCCTTATCAAGCTCTTTGACCGAAAAAAGGACCAGGCTGGTTTTGGGGATAAAGTAGAAATACTTGCCATCAAGATGCTGCCGTACAACGTCTTGGATTGTCTGTTTGTTGAGATTTCGATTGCCGGATATCTCAATGTTCCTGATCTGCATGGGCTCAGAAAATAATATTAACCAGCAAAGCCCGGTAATGATTAAGATAAAGCAGACTAACCAAAAGGTTAATATTGCTTGTTGCTTGGAATTTGCCTGATCATGGCCCAAAAAACGGTTGCTTTTTGTACGGTCGTTTTTTCTGGGCCAAAAATCTGTTGCTCCTTTTTTTGGCTGATTTGATCGAAAGCGGCTACGGCCTTGTCTCATATGCTAACTGATGTTTTCTTTGCCGAAATATGGGATTAATTTTTTAGGAATAGCTATGCTACCGTCGGCTTGCTGGCAGTTCTCCATAATAGCAATCAAAGCCCTGGTGGTAGCTACGCCGGTGCCATTGAGAGTATGTACTAGCTCTTTTTTATCATCTGCTGTTTTGTATTTGATATTCAAGCCTCTGGCCTGATAATCAGTGCAGTTGGAAGTGCTGGTGACTTCGGCCCAATCGCCGGCGCTGCCGTCTTGGTTTGGCTTGCCTGGCATCCAAGCCTCGAGATCAAAAGTGCGGTAGCTCGGGTTTCCTAAATCGGCGGTGCAATGATCAACAACCCGGAAAGGCAAAGCAAGCCCGGCAAATATTTCTTTTTCTATCTCTAGTATTTCCTGGTGTAATTGAGTTGATTGCTCGGGTGTGGCGAAAACAAACATTTCTACTTTGCTAAACTGATGCACGCGGAAAATGCCTTTGGAGAACTTGGAATAGCTGCCTGCTTCGGTACGGAAACAGTGAGATAGGCCAACCAATTTAATCGGCAATTTTTCCAGGTCTAATACTTCGTCGGCATAGAGTCCGCCCAGGGTTATCTCGGCCGTACCGATTAGAGACAGGTCGGAGTTTTCGATATTGTAGACTTGGGTCGATTCACCCCTAGGGCTGAACCCGAGACGTTCGACGATTTCGGTTTTGGCTAAATCGGGCGTGGTCATCAGTTGATAGCCATGCGCTGTGACGATATCTAAAGTGTAGTTTATCAAAGCTAATTCCAAGCGGGCCAAATCACCTTTTAAATAATAAAATTTTGCGCCGGATACCTTGGTGCCGCGCTCAAAATCAATCAGGTCTAATGCTTCAGCCAGTTCGACATGATCCTTGGGCGCAAAATCGAAGCTCGTTACTTCGCCGATTTGATCTAGAATGGCATTATCGTCTTCGTCTTGACTGACGATTACTTCCGGGTTGGTTAGATTGGGCACTGCCAGCAATAATTCCCTCACCTTGGCCTCCAGGGCGTTAATTTCACCCTCTTTAACCTGGATAGTATCGCCGACTTCTTTCATCTGGGCGATTTCTTCGTCCGTCGGCTTGGTCTTAGAAGTCTTGTTGCGAGAGGCGCGTAAATCCATCACCTCTGTTTCTAGCAAGCGCTTCTCGCTGTCTAACTTGAGTAATAGTCCGATATCGGCCTTAGCTAAACGTGCAACGCTGTTAGCCGCAATCTCCTCCTGGTGTTCTCTGATGTATTTGATGTCTAGCATATCTTTATGTTAAAAGTAAAAGTGAAAATGTAAAAAAATGGAAAAATATGGCTGGTTGCCTATTTTATCAAGCAGTCGGCAGTCAATTTTTTATAGTCATCCGTGGCATCAGGGCAGGCCCAGTTTGATTGGCATTCTTCTTCGGTGCCCACAAAGGTATTATTTGCAATCTGCTGCTTACAAAGCAAGATATCATTTTCCCGAATATCGCATTTTGGCTTGGGGATTTCGGAGCATTTGTAAACCCCGAATGACATAGCCGTTAGAATTTTGGTGCGACAGCCGAGGGAACCTATCGTAGAAGAAACCATAGTCGGATTTGTATAGGCGCAAACATTGGCGATAAAGCTGGACTTTTTGCGCGCTGTCATAAAGGTTAAGCCGACATATACAATAATAGCCAACAAAATCAATGTGATAAATTTTCTTCCCATAAGATTATTAGAGCCCTATCTTGGTTGAAATTTGTTTCAAACTATCCAAGGCAATTTGTAAGAATTTATTCAAATCAACACCGGCGGCGATACATTCTTGAATAATAGTGCGATTGCAGTTGGCGGCAAAGCTCTTGTTGTTAAATTTCTTCAGCAAGCTGTCTAATTCAACTCCGGACAGGCTCTTATCGGGGCGGACCAAAGCCGATGCAACAACCAAGCCGGCGACTGTTTCGGCAGCTGCCAAGGCATGTTCTACTTTCGTCTTGCGTTGATGCAACCGATAGGCAGGCACAAGCTCGTTGCCGTAGCAGTGCGATATTATGCAATTAATTAGATATTGGCTGGCGCCAGCTTCTTGCAAGATCGGCACAGCCTTAACGCAATGCGCCTCAGGAGTATGCTTGGTTAATTGCCAATCAATGTCATGCAGCAGGCCGATAATCCCCCATTCTTCTTCGTTCTCGCCCAGTTCTTTGGCTAAGCCGCGCATAATCGCCTCGCTTTCAAGCGAATGGGCCAAGATTGTATGATCATCGATATATTTATGCAGCAGTTCTACAGCAACGGCATGCGTGATTTGGCCCAGCTTAGCCTCGGACCCATTGGCTGGATCTGCCTCAATTTCTTCTGGTTCATTAATAGCTGTCTTTTTAACTTGCGGCTGCTGTTTGGGCCTTAGCAAGGGAAATATCTGGCATTCACGCGCAGACTTGCCCATTAAAAAGGCAAAAACCCGTTCGGACATACCGAAGCCGCAAGTAGGCGGCATTCCGTATTCCAAGGCTTCGACAAACTCTTCATCCTTCATTTGAGCTTCATCGTCTCCCGCTTCACGCAAGGCCGCTTGTTCGTTAAAGCGCCCTAATTGATCTATGGGATCGTTCAGCTCGCTGTAACCGTTGCCTAATTCTGACCCGGCAATAATCGGTTGAAAGCGTTGGGCAATCTCCGGCTGGAAATCATCGCGTTTCGCCAGGGGCGAAACCGTAGTCGGCACGCCGATCAAAAAGCCAGGCCCGCCAATCTGTTTGCGGCAGTACTTCCAAAGATTATCGATAGCGCGTGTAATGTTAAAGCCCTTGCGATCGTATTCGACTTTCAATTCCTTTAGCTTGGCTTCCATGGACGGCAAATCAGCCGTCAAGATATCAATGCCGGTATGCTCTAGGACTGTCTGGCGATAATCATAACGCTGCCATGGCTCGCCTAAGTCGACTGTAAACTTGCCGATTTCAAACTTAAGCGTGCCGAATGTTTCCAAGGCCACATATTTATATAATTCTTCGACCAAGTGCATGCCCTTTTCATAATCAGCATAAGCCCAATAGAATTCCATCTGAGTATAGTCTTGTAAATGCTCGGCATCCATACCTTCGTTACGGAACTGGCGGCCGATCTCAAAAGTCTTTTCCAATCCGGCGACCATTAATTTTTTTTGCCATAATTCACCCATTGAGATACGCAAGAAAACGTCAATATCTAGGGCATTGTGGTGTGTGGCAAAAGGCTTGGCATCGGCTCCTCCGGCTGTTGTTTCCAATACCGGCGTCTCAACTTCGATAAAATCACGTTCTTTTAAAAAAGTGCGTACAGCATTCCAGAATTTGTCTTTCTTGATAATCATGTCCTTCAGCTCGGGGCGCAGCAAAATATCCAAGTAACGCCTGCGCAATCGTTCTTCTTCGTCCTCCAATCCAAAATGTTCGCTGGGAATATTGCGCAAAGCCTTCGAAAGCAAGCGCCATGATTTAATCAACAGGCTTTTTTCTCCCGCCTTAGTAATAATCAAAACACCGCGCGCTTCGATAAAATCAGAAGAATCAATCGACCTGATAAATGATTTATAATTATCACCGAGGTCATTCTTGGTGATTACCAATTGCATCCGTCCGCTGGCATCCTCCAGATCCGCAAAAGAGATGTTGCCGTGATCACGCAAACTCCGCAAACGACCAGCCAAAGTAATTTCGGTTTCGTTGTCCTGCAAGGCAAAAAAATCCGCCAAAGCCTTTGACACCAGATGGCTGCGGTTTGATTTAGCCGGATATGGATTAATCCCTTGTTCTTTGAGATCAGTAATCTTTTTGAGTCGATCATCACGTTCGGTCTGTTTTGTATTTTCTGTCATATTTATAGGCAATTATAAGAATAAGGCGCTCTCGCCCGAAATTTAATATTACTTGATTTTAGCTTAAAAGTCAAAATTGTAATTTTATAACCACTCCTGTATTACCGAGCATAAAATCCGGCAGGCAGTTACTAAATGCAGTAATGCAAATGTTGATAATAAATCAAAAAAACCTCCAAACAGGAGGTCTTCTTGAATAAATTAGTTTTATTTTACGTCGATAATCTTGTATTCTGATTCGCCTTTAGGAGTTTTGACTTTGACTAAGTCTCCTTTTTTGTGGCCTAGCAACGAAATGCCAATTGGCGATTCGTTAGAAATTTTGCCAGCCATAGGGTCGGCTTCATTAAAGCTGACGATGGTGTATTCTTTGATGTTGCCATTAATTTCGGCGGTAACCTTGGTGCCCATGCCGATTATATCAGACCGGTCATTCTCGACTACTGTCAGATTCTTAAGCAGGTTGGTGAGTTCGCCGACACGGCCTTCGTTAAAAGCTTGAGCCTCTTTGGCATCGGCATATTCGGCATTTTCTGATAAATCGCCTAATTCCTTGGCTGCTTCGATTCTTTCGGCAATTTCTCGACGGCGGACTGTGGATAATGTCTCTAATTCTTCTTGCAACTTGGCGTAACCTTCTGGAGAAATGATTTGACTTGTCATAATTTCTTAAAAAATTGGCCGTCTTGGGCCAATTGTTTTGATTAGTATGGTTAATAAGATACTATATTTTTGTATTTTTAGCAAGAGCAGACGACCCAAGGCCCTGTTTCATTGTTAAAACAGCCAACATAATTAGCCCCAAGCCCAGGGGATGGTTTAAATACGGCGAAAAGACATTTACTGCGGCAAGGCAAATTATAGCTACTGCCAATGACAAAGACAATGAGGTGTTTTGCTTAATAAGTCCCCTGCTCAAGCTATAGAACAATGCAACAAAAGCCAGCACAGCGCCAATACCCATCTTGAGCCATAATTCCAGCCAACCCCATTCAAAAGCATAGGTAGTATAGTCTCCGTTCGGGTTAGACTCTAAAACTCTAGGGTCACTGGAGTGATATGTTACGGTCGCGCCAAAGCCCTGCCCTATTAACGGCTGCCGATTGATAGCTTGCCACAGCTTGGGCAACAGTGCCCATCTAGAAGACGCGCCCGCTTCAGAATTGATAGCGGTTGCACGTTCTGCCAACATGCGAGCGGATACATCCGACTGCGCTTGCGGCCAAGGCAGCTTGACGGCCGTCACCAATAACACAACACTGATAACCAGGGCAGCCAACATCAAGCCAATTTGCACGATAATCTCTTTGGCTGACTGTCGCTGTTTATAGTACGCGAGCAAGACCCAAGCCACCCAGCCGATAGCCAGGCCCACCCAAAAACTGCGTGACAAACTGATAACCATCGGCGCCAAAGCCAAGGTTGCTGCCGATAAAGCCAGCCATTGCGTACGCCGCGCTCGTCCCCAAAAAAGAAAGGCGCCAAAAAATAACGGCAACAGATAGAGCTGAGATTGGATAAAGATACGATAAAATCCGGCGGGCATCAAAGTGATTTCGCCCAGCCCGCTATCGCGCACCCAGGCATAAGTAACATAATTTGCGCCGCCAAAATCATGGCTAAAGGCATACAACAACCAGATGGTAATAACCGACAAGGCGCTCAAAGCGGCCAAGAGTATTGGCGCGCTATACTTAGGCGCCTTGCGCCAAAACAAGACCGGCAATATCGTCAAACCAAAAATCCAATTGTTAGCATCAAAAAACAGATTGCCAAAATCATGATGATTGATAAAGCCTTGCGCTATACCCCAAATCACCAAAACAGCTATTGCCATTATCGGCCAGAATTGTTTCTTGCGCCATAAGCCAGCAAGCTCTTGCCAGTTACGCTTGTTTATTAAACAGATAGCGCTAACAACCATGACCACAGCCCATAAGGCGATGCGCAAACTAAGATGAAAGCCGTGCAAATTAATGGCAAACAAATAGCCCTTGCCGTTAAGGATTAATTCGACAGCGATGGCAACCAAGCCAAGCTGCCAATCTTTGATCATTAACAGTATTACTCCGATCATTATAAGAAGAAAGCCAGCTGTGTTAAACAGCGGAAAAAATGAACCGGCGAATGACCAGAAATAAAGGGCTAAAAAGCCTAGCAAGCCGTAAAGATATATTTTTTTATTGCTCATATTTTATTTCACCGCTTTGGCCGATCTGCCAGCCATATTTATCGGAGGTACCGGCATTAACCTCCAGTACGGCGTTGGCTTCGGCATTCGGACCGTAAATATTTTTATAATCCTTTCCTTCGGGCGGCAGATTCTTAGCGATATAGATTATCTTGTTATGATTAAACCAGATGATATCCAATGGGAATTTCATCTCCCGCATAACAAACTGATTAACCCCAGGCTTGCTAAAGATAAAGAGCATGCCGCTGTCAGCAGCTAATCCATCACGTCCCGATAAACCTTGGAACTGTTCTTGAGGCGTCAAAGCCAGCTCAACTTTGATCGGGCGTTGATTGACTATAATTTCATTAAACTGCGGTGTAGCGACGCAACCGGCTAAGAAGATAACCGATAAAAGAAGGCAAAACCATTTGCTCATAAGCGATGTTTATCTTTGATTATTTTCTCGGCGCGTTTATAACGTTTTACCTGAGGCAAAAATGGCAACAGCTTGTAAGCAAATTTCGGCAACCAAGTACTGATATGGCCGCCCGTACGCACTCTAAATAAAACCTCGTCGATAAAGATGCCGCTTTTACCCCTTTCTAACATGGTCAACCATAAATCCCAATCTTGCAAGCGCCTTATTTTTTCGTCGAAGCCAGGAAAATCCTTGGTTCTGATTAAGCTGGTGGTATGGATGAATGGCATTTGCTTTAGGCGTTCGGCTGTAAAAGGAAATAAATGAAAAGTCTTGCGGCCATATTGAAATGAGACATAGGCAAAGCTGGACAACGGGTTGCTAATCAAAGCCTGTTTCATTTTAGCTAACATCGTCTTATCTAAAACCAGATCAGCGTCGCAAAAAATAACATACTCGCCTTTTGCTTCCTTAAAGCCTCTGTTACGAGCCGGATTAGAGCCATGATTTTTTTGATTAAGCAACATGATGTTTAGGTCAGGGTGTTCACCCTGAAAAACGGCGAAGACTTTGCCGATATTATCCTTGGAACCGTCATTAACGACGATAATCTCGAAGTCCTGTTCAGTCTGAGCGACGATTGATTCTAAACACTGTTTAAGCTTGGCTGCTTGATTGTAGACGGGAATGATGATGGAAATCATAATTTGATGTAAAATGTAATCCGCCAGCTGGCGGAGAAAATGTTAAAGTAAAAACTAAAAGTTAAAAAGACCTATCTTTTGCCTTTTAATGTCAGGATACTTGACCCCAGCATTTTTGACAATTCGTTCGATTCGACCAATAACTCATTTACTTTGTTTTTAGTAATATCATCTATAATTTTTTCTCGTAAAATAGCTAACCAATATTTAGTCTCATTAGCGCTTTTCAAAGCAATGTGATAATAATTCGTAAAATCTTTTTTAGATGAGCCCGCTTGTGCTTCAATAACATTAGCTCCAATAGACGTTGAGGCTCGTAAAAGCTGTTTTCCTAAAACTTCATAAACATAATTTTTTGGAAGAAGTTCCAATAAATCAATAATATTCAAGCTAAAATAAAATGCTCGATATTTTATAATGCTTTTAGTTTTTTCCTGTTGCTTTTCCATTTTCGCTTTTACCTTTTACATAAAAAGTCGAAGACTTTTTGCGCTTGGTTTTGCCAGTTGAAGTCGCGGAGTGCTCGTTGGCGGCCGGCGTCGCCTAGGCGCAGGCGTAGGCTGGAGAAGTCGGCGAGTTTGACCATGGCTTCGCTTAACTCTTTAATATCGCCGGACGTTACCATAATGCCTGTCTCGTTATCAACCACTGCGTCAGCCACTCCGCCGCTACGTCCGGCGATTACCGGCTTGCCGGCCAGTCCCGCTTCCAGATAGACAATGCCAAAACCTTCATAATCCCCGTTTTCCTCTCGGCTGGTGGTGACGAAGACATCAGCCAGTTGCAGCCAGTGTTGCTTGTCTTCGTCGCTGACAGCGCCGATCAAACGCACTTGAGAATTAAGGCTATATTCATCAATTACTTGGCGTAGCTTATCTTCCTCTGGCCCTTGGCCCGCAATCACGTAGGCAAAATCCGGCCGCTGGCAGGCTGCCAGCGCTTCTATCACCAAATCAAAGCCTTTGCGTCGTACCAGACGGCCGACTGACAGGAAGACCGTCTGATGTGCCAAATTGTACTGCTTGCGTAAGCTGTCGACAGCCGTCTTATCAAAAATTGGTATCTTTGGTTCGATACCGGGGTTTACCACTGCCACCTTGCCCCATTGGCTGCTGGCCAACAACTCTTTAGCATCGCTGGCCACTCGCGAGTTGGCGCCGATAATATGATCAGCGCCGGTTAATATTTTTTTGGCCAGCCAAAGCTTGCGCGGCGTTGCCTGCGCCATAGCCAAATCGGTACCATGCAAAAACACGGCATAAGGTCGGCGCCAAAATATATTAATCAGCCAGGCGATAGTGCCTAATGGCAAAATATTGCCAACCAACAGATAATCAATCTTATCAGCCTTGACCCTCCGCAATACCGCAAACAAGCCGGGCAACCACCCGAACACTGGCCAACGCCCATTAACCAGACTATCGCCATCGTTAGTCATTACCTCCATTTGCCCAGGAAAATACTGCGCCAGATGGCCATAGTAATGTGCCACCCCGCCTTTGAAAGGAGGATACTCGAGTGTGATTAATATATATTTCATGATAGACCCTCACTCCAGTATACTAGTATACTGGAGTGAGATTTATTTAGTTTAAGTCGGCTAAGGTTTGCTGTAAGCGATCCTTTGGGCGAATAGCATCAGCCACATCAAGCCGCCGCAGGCAGACATTGCTCCGGAATAAAATAGGCCCATACTCCAGAAAGCAGCAGACATAGCGAACAGGCCGATAAAGGTCGGCACCGAAGTTTGGAATTTAATCGGCCCTACTTTTTCCTTAAAGCCATAATAAACTTGCGGGACTAGCGAAGCGGAAAAAGGATATTTGCAATTGTAATTACTGCGTCTTGCCAAGCCATAATATTAGCTAAAAAGTAAAAGTGAAAATGTAAAAGGATGACTAAATTTTGAAATCGTTGATCCTTTTATGTTTTGGCTATACTTATGCATTAATGAATTTAAATCTAGGAGTTTCTTGCTGCTTTTAGTTTTAAGCTTTTCCTTTTACATTTTCTCCGCCAGCTGGCGGATTACTTTTTAGTTTGAAACGATTTCATGACGCTTTGGATGTCGGTTTTCGTAAACCCGCCAAACAACAGCAAGGCCGCGAAATAGACTATAACGGCAATCACTACAACCACAAAAACATTCAGCCAGTGATTGAGCCAATAAATAGCCCCGCCCATCAGCATGCTAGCTAGCAGAGTCTTGCCGAAAGTGCGATAGACTTTGCCGGTCTTAGCTTGGATAACCGTCAAGGCTGACAGCCAGTTCAAACCGAACAACAGTATGGTGCTCAGGATAGCGGTCACTACCGCGCCTATCACCCCCCAGACAGGAATCAAGAATAAGTTCAGAATTACGCTGGCCACGGCAGCCATGATCATGTGCCTAGTATTGGCCTTCTGCTGGTCGCAAGCATTCAATAACGCGCCAACCGGATAGTTGATGAACATAAAGAAAATAGTCAGGCAGCTGGCCTGTAGCGGCAAGACCGATGCCTCAAAGCGATTGCCGAAGATGGCCACTACCGGCGCAGCGATAGCTGCCAGACCGATGGCCAGAGGCGTCGCGATTATCAAAGAATAATTGATAGCCCGCTCGAAGGTCACGACCAATTGCTCGCGGTTATTGTGCCAATAATGCGCCAAGGCCGGATAGAGCGAGGCGATAAAGGCGACAGGGAAAAACTGGAAGGCGCCTACCGCGCGAAACGGCACCTGGTAAATACCGACAGCTGTGTCCCCTGCCAGTTGGAAGAGCATCACCGAATCCAGATAATTATAAAAACGCTGAGCGATAGCATAGATGCCAAACGGCATGGCCAGCAACAGCAGACTTTTGATAAACGGCAGATCCCAACTGGGTTTAAGCGACAATGACCACTTGCCATGGATAATAAACATAGCAAAGCCCATGGCAAAGACACTCGAGGCTACTTGCGCCCACATCAAAGGCACCAGGTTGCTGGTAAATTTAAAGACAATCAGACTGACAACCAATGTAATCGCCTGCGAGATAACAGCATTAATGCTTTCGAATTTCAGATTATGAAAGGCGCGGCTAAAGGCGAACAACAAAGTGGTGAAGCTGTCCGAAATCATACTCAGCACCGCCACCCAAATAAGCGCGACAATCAACGGACTGTAGCCAGCTACACCGATCACCACCGCAATGATAATAATCGTCGCGGCGCTTAATAAAATCTTGGCGCCCAAGGCTGCGGCTAAGAACTTGCCGGCTTGCGCTTGGTCTTTGGCCACTTCGCGCGTCAATAGATTGGTCAGGCCCAGGTCAAGAGCAATCGAAAAGATGGTTGTAAAAGACAAAGCAAAATAGTATTTGCCCAGATCGCCTGGGCCCAAGACGCGGGCATAGATGGTAAAATAAACCAAAGATATCAGCTTTTGCAAAATCAAAGCGACGGTAAAGTAGGAGGTATTTTTGGCTATATTAGCGATTTTGGTCATACTGGTGCCTTAATCATAATATATTCCGGACAATAAGGCAAGCCTATAAACGCATATTTTTTGGCTAAAAATAGGCATAAATTATAATTAGGATTGTTCTTTGAAATACGACAAATATCGGCTGGGTGCCTGTGGTCGGCCATAATCATCCAACAGGCTATAGGACAAAAAGAGGCCTTTGCGCGCCCTGGTAATGCCGACATAGAAAACACGTTTTTCTTCTTCTTGGTCGGTCTGGCGAAAGCCTGGGAACTGCCCTTCGTTTAGTCGTGGCAAGATACAATAATCAAATTCCAAACCTTTCACTTGATGAATGGTCACTATCGGCACTTTGCCGTCTTCCAGGCCTAGAAAATCGATATTTTTGGCCAGCGAGCTATAGCTCAATAGACGACGCAGAGCCGCTTCGGAACTTTCGCTCTTTTCATCCAGATCGGCAAAGAGTTTGACCAGCGTGTTGAGCGAAGCGATACGCTTAGCGCCAATCGTATCTTCGGTATAGAAATCATACAATCCGGATTCGTTTAATATAACAGTCAGCAGTTCGCTGGGCCTTTTGGCCTTAGCCAACAACTGCCAACGGGCGAATTCGGACGCACTCTTGATAAAATATTTCTTGAAGCTGGTAAACAAAGCCTTGCGCTGTCCTTCGCCCAAAATTAATTTGGGCAGCATGAATTTTAATAGATCCAAAGTGCCCAGCACATCGTCTTCGGCATCATGCGTCGCTTGGCGCAAATTGTATGATTTTGTTAACGTCGAGAGCCGATAATTAGGCGATGGCAAATAGCGCCGCGCGATGTCCAGGGTATCATAATAGTGCGCCGGCTTGAACTTGAGCCCCAGTCGCTCAGCATTTGAGCGGATGACTTCTAAATCAAAATTAAGATTATGGCCGACCAGCAGATCTTCGCCCATAAATTCGATCAGTTCAGACAAGACTTGTTTGGGGTCTTGGCCCTTTTCCGCCAAAAATTCATCGGTCAGTCGATGGATATAATAAGAATTGCCCACCGGCATGGTATTCTTCAAAAAATATTGCAACTTGCGCTTCGGTACACCGGCAATTATTTCTATGGCGTAAATCTGCACGATTTCATCTTTGGCCGGATTGGTGCCGGTCGTTTCCGTATCCAAAATAACCAATCGCTTCTTTTGCATCGAAGTAATTAATTCTTCATAAGGTTCTTCTAACCGATAATTAGAAAAGTTAAGGAAATCTGCCAGGCGCAAGCCGCAGTCGGTTCTGGCAATCTGTCCGGCAATTTCGGCCGGCGCCTTGGGCGGACGCATCAAAACCCGCTTGGCTGCCTCCAAGTCATATTTGTTAAAAATCAATTTGAGATATGCAAAGGCATCGCGAATTTCTTGGCGGCGAAAAAAGTTGTATTGATCAACGGTCAGGTGGGCGATGTGGTGTTCCTTGAATTGTTCGGCGATTTTAACAACATGAAAATTAGCGCGCACCAAAACCGCTATAGTCGCCTTCGGTTCACGGGCATGGATAGCCTTAACCTCTTCGATGATATTAGACGCTTCTGCCCCTGAATCTTGGGCTGCCTTGATAATCACGGCCGGGCTATCCAATTCACCGCTGACTCCGCTTGATACTTGTTCAAAGGCAGCCAGCAGGTCCGTTGATGATCGATAATTTGTCTTAAGATGATATTCCGTGACCGGTGCAAATTGCTCTTTAAACAAGGCTGCCACCTTTTGCGGTTCGGAGCCGCGCCAGCCGTAGATTGTTTGGTTAAAATCGCCCACCAGGCAGATATTCTTGTGTTCACGGGCCAATTGCTTGACCACCAGATACTCGGAAATATGCGTATCCTGGAATTCATCCAGTTGGATCAGGGTATAAGCTTTGGACCATTTTTCTTTCAAGACCTCATTCTGGTACAAGCCTTTAATGGTCCAGATCACCAAATCGTTAAAATCTAACGAGTTGCGGTCTTGCAAAGCGCGATGATAGGCTTCGCCTAACCGCTCTAAGCGCTGTTCGGCCTTGGGCAGAGGCGCTTTGGCCAGTTCCGCTAGCAGGCTATTAAGTTTGTGCTTATAAATCTGCTCAAACAAGCCCAAAACTTCGCGCTTCTCTTGCCCATTAGCTAGATCTTCGGGCGTCAGGAGACTAGACATAATTTCAAACTGATCTTCTTCGTCAGCAATAGTGAAATCAGCGTCCAGCCCCAAGCTCTTGGCCTCGGACTTTATAAAGAAGGCGCAAAAACCATGAAAAGTAAAAACGCCCAGTGAATTAAATATTTCCGGGTTATCCAGCCAGACTTTGAGCCGGGAGCGCATCTCCTCAGCCGCGCGGTTGGTAAAAGTCATGCATAAAATTTGAGAGGGGCTGGTCCCCTCTTCAATAGCCTTGGCTGCCCGCGCCGTCAGCACTGTAGTCTTACCGGTACCGACCGGCGCAGACACTAACAACGCGCCCTTTAGATTATTGATTATATCCGTTTGATCTTGATTAAAGTTCATATCCGATGCTTAGCGCTTTTATCTGCTGATATTATAACCTTGATTATTCACTTTGACAACAAAAATGCCCCTCTGGCGGGGCTATTATTTGATGATTACACTCTGGAACGATGTTCATTCCAAGCTTTGAATGGCGCAGCACTGTATGGAGCAGGCTCCTTTTCCGGCGGTCGAATCAATTGCCTGGCATAAGTCCCGAAAGACAACACTTCTTCTCCAACATCAGGTATTTTTTGTGCATTATCCATTTCGGAATAAAGTAAATCTGCATCATCGCAACAAGGAGGCTGACAAAAACGGCCTATTCCTACATGGCAAGAGCAATTACAAACCTTAGCTTGAGACATGGCATACTCCTAATATTTAATAAACGAACTATATTTTTTATATTTAAGATATAGCTATATTAAGCAATATTGTCAAGCGTCTGCCAATACATATACTAGATATAATAAAAAATAGCCTAGATAGCTATTTTTTACGTATAGTTGAACTATTTTTACTGTCTTCAATGATATAGCCGGCCGTCAACAGTTCGCCACGCAAGCGGTCTGACTCCGGCCAATTGCGTTCGTTTTTAGCCGCTAGCCTGGCCGACAATAATGCTTGGATGGCCGGCGTCAAATCATCTTCCGCCAGTTCGCCGGCCGTCGCTAAGCCAAGGCCGAATACAAGATCATAATCCAAAGCTGTAGCCAGTTTGTCGGCATTGTCTAAGCCGGACTTTAGCATATCAAACAAGACGGCCAAGGCCTCCGCCGAATTTAGATCATTATTAATCGCTTCTTTAAACTTGCCTTGCCACGCTATATCAATTTGGCCTAGAGTCGAACCTAGGCTTGCTATCTGGCTTTTTAGTTTAGCATAACCTTGCGCCGCGTTGGCAATCGTTTCTTCCGAATATTCCATCGGCTTGCGATAATAGACTTGCAGGGCGGCAAAACGATAGACCAGCGGATCAATATGATTAGCCACAAGTGCATTATCCAATGTTAAAAAGTTACCGTCGCTTTTGGCCATTTTCTTCCCTCCTGCGATATTCAAGAAAGCGCCATGCAGCCAATAGTTAAAAAATTTATGCCCTGTAGCACACTCGCTCTGAGCGATTTCATTGGTATGGTGGACATTGATATGGTCAACGCCGCCGCAATGGATGTCTAGCTGCGTGCCTAAGAATTTAAGGCTCATAGCCGAGCACTCCAAGTGCCAACCCGGGAAACCGACGCCCCAGGGCGAATCCCATTCCATCTGGCGCTTTGCGCCTGCAGGTGAAAATTTCCACAAAGCAAAATCAGTCGGATTACGCTTTTCGGCGTTAACTTCTACGCGCGCGCCTTCTTTAAGCTCTTCCAGATCCAAATGGCTCAACTTATTATATTCAGCGTCTTTAGCAGTATCAAAATAGATGCCATCAGAAATTTTGTAGGCAAATCCCTTTTCTTCCAGAATTTGTACCATAGCTATTTGTTCCGGAATATTGTCAGTAGCTTTGCACCAAATAATCGGTTCGATAATATTTAGACGAACTAAGTCTTTTTTAAAAGCGTCGGTGTAATAGGCGGCGATATCCCAAGCGCTCTTGCCCTCAAGCGCCGCTTCTTTCTCAAGCTTATCCTCACCCATATCCATATCACCGGTCAAATGGCCGACATCGGTGATGTTCATGACATGTTTGACAGTATAGCCATTGTAAGTCAATACTCGCTTAAGCAAATCTTCAAATAAATAAGTGCGATAATTGCCTAAATGGGCATAATTATAAACAGTCGGACCGCAAGTATACAGCCCGACTTCATTTGGGATAATAGATATAAACTCTTCAGTTTGACGCGTCAGTGTATTGTATAGTTTGATCATGGATTAATACTAACAGAACAGGCTGATAAATTCAACAAATAAAAAAGGGCGTATGATATACGTCCTTTTTCTGGTCTAAAATACTTGAGCCACCTGCCCCGATGTCGCATCGGGACGACCTTCCCGATTACACATCGGGATGCTCTCACCTACTCGGCTTGAACTGAATATTTAAGCATCGACTACCTCCAACTCTGAGCCGAAGAGAGGAATCGAACCCCCAACCTACGGTTTACAAAACCGTTGCTCTACCGTTGAGCTACTTCGGCAATAAATTAATCGAGAACAAAAACTATTAAGCTTTACAAAACTGTTGCTCCCGCCTCCTCGGCGGGTTGTGCCGCCTGCCCGCCGAGGAGGCGGGTAGAGGCGACTACCAGCTGATCTACTTCGGCAAAAAACAAAAAGTTCACAAGTTCAATAAAGTCCCCATCTCAAATAACTTTACAAACTTTATGAACTTTAAAACTTTAAAACTTTACAAACTTAATCGTGCGCCGTGCTGGGATCGAACCAGCGACCTTGTGCTTAAAAGCCCGCCAGCCGGCGGGTCTACCACTGAGCTTAACTATATACACTTTGCTTTTGTGCGCCGTGCTGGGATCGAACCAGCGACCTTGTGCTTAAAAG
>JBAXSE010000008.1:0-62876 GCA_037130845.1 Candidatus Falkowiibacteriota bacterium
TGTAATATCCCGCCATGAAGGCGGGATTATACGGTCTGCCATTGCCTAGGGTACTTGGAACCTTGCACGTTGGTGTAATATCCCGCCATGAAGGCGGGATTATACGGTCTGCCATTCCAAGGGTACTTGGAACCTTGGCAGCTTGCGTATAAAAAAGCGCCCATAATGAGCGCCTTGATTAAAATGCGATAACCACAAAAACCGGCAAATGGTCACTGACAGCCTTCATAGCCTTCAAGTCATTAAACCGAGCAAAGTAATTCAAGATACCGCTGGTTCTGACCGTCATGCCGCGGACAAAAATATTGTCATAGGCCTTAGAAAAATAGCTGCCGTCTGCCTTAATCTTGTTACCCAGCGAAGTCTTACCTTCAATCTGATGCCGGCACTTAAATGGCTTCTCCCATGTAGGAGCCAGCTTATCCGCCCCCAAGTTAAAGTCACCAGCCAACACCAAGCGCTGTTCAGTAAACACATTAGCCATACCGGCCACCATATTCGCCTCTTTTTCCGGACCCTTGGCTGTCGGCGCCAAGTGAAAAGTATACCAAGCAAACTCCAAGCCGTTAACCGTAAAAATCATTCTACCCGGCTCTCGGATCATATAGTTTGCCAATGGACTAACTAATGATATCTGCCGCTGCTTGACCTGCAGACGGCTAGTCTTCCATAAATACGCATAGCGCTCTTTGCCGGAACCCTCCAGCGTACTGGGACTGACGCTGTAATCCCATTTGGCTCCCAAACGATTCAAAGCATCAGCCAATTTAGCCACTGCTTGCGCTCCGGCCGGTCCGGTGCTCACTTCTTGCAAAACCACCAAATCGGCAAACCGCATCAATTGAGCCATAGCATCAATCGTCTGCGGCGTCTTTGAGGCGCCGAAATTGCAAGCGTTCCAAGACACTAACAACCGCTCATTAGCAGCTAATTTCAAATCTAAACTCTGGACATATTGCGCCTGTACCGACAAAAACAAACTGGCAGCCGCTAGCCACCAAACGAAGAAAAACTTTGTGATTTTCAATAGATACTCCTGTATAAATGAACTAAACATCAATCATGCTAACACATCAAGCATATTTGGCAACTAGGCGAAAACTCTTGACAAGCATCTATTTTTAGGCTAATTTAAGGCATAAATCTAACAATTGATCTTTTTACAACAAGCAAGAGGAAGAAAATGAAAATAATCGGAGCCTATCTAGGCAGGTTCAACCCCATCCATACCGCCCACGAACAAGTGATCGGCGACATGATCAAAGAATTCGGGGTCAAAAACAGCCTCGTCCTCATTGGCTCGGCCAATGCGCCCATTTCTCTGCGGCACTTCTTTTCTTATGAAGAACGCAGAAGTTTTATCAAGACCATATTCCCGGAATTAAAAGTCGTCAGTTTGCCTGATTTCGGCAACGACCAAGAGTGGCTGCTGGCGCTCGATGACATTATCCGCCTGAGCGGCGCCACCCAAACTATCTTTTTCGGCGGCTGCAAGGAAGACGTCTCGACCCTGATTGACGGCGGCAAAGAATGCCGCATTTTCAACCGTTTCGACGGCACTACGCCCAAAATTTCGGCCACCGAAATCCGCGACTGCCTCATCTACGGCCGTTCGTTGGATGGCCTGGTCAATCCCCAGATTGCCGACACCATCCAAAAGCTCTTTGCCCAAAAATGGGAAAGGTTCAAGAAGATTTAAAAAGCAAAAACTATGCCCGTTGGCATAGTTTTTTATTTTAGATTAATTGTCTTCCGGGCCGGCTCCTGTATAGGGATTAATTACCTGGCCACGCGCGTTGTAATACCTCATGCCGGCCACCTCGCCCTTTTTATCAAACAGATAGACTGTCCTGGCAATGCCTTCGCCGATTTCTTTCGGTTTACCGTTCACATTATAAGTACTCATTTCGGTTTTGCGCCCTTGCGCGTCATACTTATAGCGATAGATGGCCACGCCTTCGTTATCAATCGCTAGTTTTTTGTCCTCGCTATAATAGCTTTCCTGGATTACATCGCCCTGGGCATTATTTTTGTAACGCACAATCGCATAATAATGCGTACCCTTTACCAACTTCATGTCAGCTCCGTAATAACTGGTTTCGCTGCGATAGCCTCGCGCATCGTATTTATAACGATAGATTGCCACACCTTCATTATCAACTGATAATTTTTTGTCAACGTCATAACTACTCTCCTCCAATAGCTTGCCTTGCTGGTTATATTGATATTTTTTGACTGCCTTATCGCTTGGCCCGACTGTCAGCTTTAGATTGGCATCAAAAAAGCTGATACTGCTTAAATACCCCCAACGGTCATAGGCATAAACAATCCTGGCGACACCATTGTTGTCAGCTTTCAGCTTATTATCAGTCCCAAAATAACTCATCTCAGTCGTTGAACTAGCCGTATTATAGGTAAATCGAATTCCTGACAAACCCTGTTCATTAGCAATTAACGATCCGAAGGCGCTATGGATAGACCTTTCAATCTCACGATTGTAACTGTCAAACTTATGGCGGATTATCGATGCTCCTTCGTCCGTCTGAACCAATTTCCCATCAACCCCATAAAGGCTAACTTCAATTTGATTCCCCCTATCATCATTTTTGATGCGGTAGCTGGCAGCGTGCTCAAAATTGGTATGTGGCTTGCCTTCTACGTCAAAATAGGAAATGTTTATCTTGTAATTATGCTGGTCATATTCCGCCCTAGTGATAGCTATGCCATCAGCATCGGGCTTGAGATTACCGTCCGCGCCATAAGAGCTGGATTCCACCACATTGCCCTGTTTATCATACACATTACGGATGACAGCGGCATCGTTACCGTCGTCATAAGGCTTTAGATCTGATTTAAAGTATTCCTCTCTAATTACCAGGCCTGCTTTATTATAATAATATCGGGTAATAGCATAACCGTTAGCATCCAACTTCCCGTCAGCGCCATAGGCGTTTATTTCAATCTTCTGGCCTTGTTTATTATACTTGTAACGCACCACCAAAGACGAATCAATATCATCGGGCGACAGTTTGCCGTCGCTATCATAATGCCTTTGCTCAATCAGCTTATTCTGCTTGTCATATTTATAGGTAGTATAACCGCTCAAATCACCGCAATCACAATAATCGCGCTGCTCAATCTTGTTGCCCTGCGTATCGTATTTATAGGTGCTTAAAGCCAAGCAAGACGACACGGTAAAAAATACCCCTATTAATAGCAATAAAACCGTCAAAACACTTTTTCTTATATTATTTCAAATTAATTACGATGCGTTTGAGTTGGCCGTCAACCAGATTGACAATGGCAATCTGTTTGGAATCCGGAGTAAACCCGACATCAGAAAAATCAAACGTCTTTCTTTCCGAGCCATCATTCATCACCAAATAATAACTATCGCCTATTTTGCCTGGGTAAAAATACTTCTTGGAATCAGGGCTGAATCTCATCATGCCAATCCCGTCAAAGGATTTCAGTTCCTTGTTGTTCAAAACGATAAAACTACTATCACCTCGGGTTGCGCTATAGGCAAACTGTTTGGAGTCGTCGCTAAAAATCAGATTGAAGACCGAATCATATGAGGCCAGCTCCTTGCCATTCAAAACCACAAAAGACTTCTCGCCTTTCCGGGCGATATAGGCAAATTTCTTGGAATCAGGGCTGAAGGTTATTTCGCCAACATCGTCATATTTGGTCAATTCTTTGTTATTCAGCACCATGAACTGCTGTTTATTTTTCTCCGCTTCATAAACAAATTGTTTGGAATTCGGACTGAAGGCAAAATTATCAATACCTTCATAGCGCGCTTTCTGCTCTTTGCCATTAATTACCATGAACCACTGGTTATTGATAGTACGAACATTATAGGCATACTGCTTGGAATCGGGACTGAAGACAAAATCGTAGATATACCGGTATTTAGTCAAAGCTTTGCCATCCAGGACGATAAAATGATTTCCATCATTGCTGGCACGATAGGCAAATCTTTTGGAATTAGGGCTGAATACCGTTGTAGCTATATCATATTTCATCAATTGCGCCTTGCCGTTGCGTACTAGGTATTGTTTGCCGTCTTTATTGCTGGCCACATAAACAAACTGTTTGGAATCCGGGCTAAAAACGATGCTAAAGCCGTCCACCGAGTCGTATTTCGGCTGTTCTTTGCCGTTCAGGACTATATATTCCTTGTCATTATTAATGACAAAATAGGCAAACTGTTTGGAGTCAAGGCTGTAAAAAAAGGCGAACTTGACTACATCATATTTGGTTTGCTCTTGGCCGTTGGTATTCATATAGGCGGCACCGAATTTCTGTCCGCCTTTATTAATCACGCAATTGAAATACGACGCATCATAGCTCAGACTGCAAGCCCTAACCTCCTCCGGCGTATAAGTCGCGGCACGGCTCAAGGTAGGGACAACTAACAACGCCAACAACGCAAGGAAAAAGATTTTTTTCATACCTTAATAATATTATCAAATATTTCAATTCCCCCTAGGCACGACAAAGGTCTTGGGATCCGCGCCTTCCACAATCTCAGTCTTGATTTCACAGCTCACTCCCCAATCGGCCGTATCCCAGCGGTAAACATTATTCTTATCTTTAGCATAAACCGTCGTAGACCAATCGGTAACTGAAGATATTACTTCGAAGGTCTTGGCGTCTGCGCCTTTGATCTGGGAGCAGGAATGATAAACCAACTTATCATCCTTGACTATCGATTTAAAATTATCTTTTGTGCCCTCCCAATTATACTTATAAGTATACAATATCTTGAAAGTCTTTGGATTAAACGATGTTTTGAGGCCTAGTGCAAAGACGCTATGCTTATCTTTGGCATAATTACCGTCTAATGCCACAAAAGTTTTGATATCCGCACCTGTCATCTTGGTAAAATTATAATAACCGCAGCTATCATAATCCTCCGCTTCCCAGAGTCCATAATAAGCAAAGCTTTTGTCTGTAGCGTAAAGTTTATTTAAATTACGATTACCCGCAGGCAACTTGAATGTAGCCGGATCGGCGCCTTTGACTATCTTGTATTTAAAGCAAGGGTCAAAACTATAGCCGACGGAATAATAATAAATCGATAGACTATTACGAAAAAACTCTTCATCAATTACCGCAAAACCTTTCGGGCTGACCCCGCTCAACTTATCGCCAAAGTGAAAAACAGAATAAGCATCCTTACTAAAGCCGTCTTTTACTACCTGAAAAGTCTTAGTGTCAGCTTGTTTAATCTTGTGACCATAATAATAAACCGCCTTGCCGTCTTTGGCATAGTCATCTTTCAAGACAGTAAAGCTTTTTGGCGCAGCGCCAGTAATTTTGTAAAAAGTATAGGTAGGCGCCGCATCAGGACCGCCGCCATCCGAAGCTATATAATATACATTATTTTTATCCTTGGCATAATATTCGGCGATTAATTGGAAAGTTCCGGGGTCTGCTTTAGCAACTTTTTGGCTGCCGAAAAACACGGTTTGCTTATCTTTCCCCCACCAATTATCTATTGCCTTAAAAGTCTTAGCATCAGCTCCGTTTATCTTGCCGCCGCATTCCAAATCGAACGACGAACAATAAACATTATTCTTATCCTTAGCATAGGTTTCATTTAGGGCTACAAAAGTTTTCGGGTCAGCCAACTCAAGTTTGGTTTGCACATAGCTAGTCTCTGACCTCATGCCGCCTCCGCGATAGATATCAAGAAAGAAAACAGACTTGGCATCAATGGCATAATGGCTATTGAGCGCCTTGAAAGTTTGAGGATCAGCACCTTCTACAATCTTATCATGCCAATACACAAACCCATCGGTAACCAAAAACTTACTATTATCGGCCTCATCGTCCCAATAAATAAATTCTGCCCGCGCCCGGCCAAAGAATAACAAACTTAACACCGCCGCTACAATGATTGCCAACCCTATTTTTTTTAAACGCATAAATTATAAGATTATCTATTTTATCTCCTTGGCCAGATAGCCGTCTTTGAGCAAATAGTCATTGAGCTGGGCGTAAGAAAAATATAACTCGCCATTGGGTTGATTATCGCCAGTGCCAAAATCAAAATAAAAAGTAATGCCGTTTTCTTCCAAACGATAATTATTCAGACTTTGATCGGTAAAAGTGACATCATAACCTTCGTTTGGCTTCCTGTCCTTTACCGGCAGGCCTATCATATATTGCCTGATATTGCTCTGCAGCTGCGCATCGCACAACTTAGCCAGCAGCGGCATCTTTTTGGGGTCGATAATCCGATTAATATTTATCGGTTTACCTGTCAGCAAATCACGCGTATATGAGTTGCGATAACCATAAAACCCTTTGCTATCATTGCCTTTAAAATATATAGTCACATCCAAAACATTATTCTTGTCATAGGTCACAAGATAATTTGAGGCCATGACACCAAGATTGGTTTCATTGTATTTACTGATATCCTGGCTGCTGTCCGTAACGACAATAAATGACAAAGAGAAGTCCAACTCCTTGAAAGCTGCAAAACCGACATTTTTAATCTTGGGCCAGGTGCTTTTATATGCGCGGCCCAGCAGTATATCACTCGATTGCACATGTTCGCTTTCTGTCACGTTTTTTATTTCCGGCACAACAACATTAGGCAAATCATCAAACTCTTTCTTGGGGTCAAGGAACATGGAAGTGGTATCCAAGGTGCCTATGTCATCGCCAAAGCCACCATCTTGGCTATTGTCGACGGTCCTAAAGATACTGGCATCTTTCACACCCTTGGCATTCTGCTTAGCGCTGTTTTTATCGAAATACCAGCTATAAATAGTTCTCTTTCCGGCAGCATTATCAAAATCATAAACGCCCTTGATCAATACGCCGTTGTCATAATAGTAATTGATCGTCACCATCGCTTCGCCGTCTTCATCCCCCGCCACAACCAGCTTGACTATCTTGTTCTTACTGTCCTTATATCTTTCAATCATGGCAAAAGAAGAATCGTAGTCATTAAACTTCCTTTCGATTTTTAATCCATTTTCATTTATCTTTTCGTCGATGCCTTGGACGATCTTGTCGATAGCCGAAATCCGGTTCATCGCCACTACCGGCTTACCGGCGAAGCCCTTGCGCCAATCATTGATGGCCGCCGGAGGCTTGGCATAATCTTTGGCCACATTGGTAAAATACAAGACTCGCTCTCCGTCGACTACTGCCGCCCAGACCTTGTTCTTGGGCCCGACCACGATGATCGCTTCCATAAAACTAGCCACGCCCGGCACAAAACCGGTCAGGATCTTGTTCTTAGTTTTCTGATTCTGGGTCAATGATAAAGCGCCCATATTTTCCACAAACCGTTGCAGATAACCAGACAATATCAATTTGGTAATCGCCTGCTTTTCGGCCGCGGTGATTTTGATATCATTATCCGCGTTCGCCCAAGTAATAATATCGTCAAAAGTAGTTTCTTTAATCTTGCCATTACGTACATAGCGGCCGACAATCGTCGCGCCGACGCCGCAATAATAACCCCCCTCGCCGCTCTCGGATGATTCGGTAATCGTAATAATATCCTTATCCTTTACTAGCTTCATCATATAAGTCGGATCCAAAACGTTATTCAGATCACCATTATCGCTGTATGGCTGACTGATAGCTACGTCACCAACAATAGTCGCCTTTTCAAAGTTCATTTCTTCACCATTACTAACATTACATACATGCCCGCCTTCAACGCTATCAAGATAATATGACAAACTCTTGTCAGTCGCATCCTTGATGGTAAGTTTGGCAAAATACCCGCTTATTGACCCCTCCCTAACCCATTCCCCATTCCAAGAATCAGCCGTAGTGGCCGCCAAAGCAAACTTCGCGCCAAACACCAGCGCCACGCAGACCGCAAACATCGATAAGAATAATTTCATATTAATAATATAATAAATAATATACTCAAAAATTACAGAATAATACTTCTGTAGCTATTAGCTATTATTTCCTCTATTATACAACAAAATATCAAATCCAGAAACTCACCTATTTTACCCCACCGTAATCAACACGGTTTAATTGACCCCCCAAGCTAATCAAACTATAATGAATATCTATTAGCTACCCGCTATCGGCTAACAACTATCTGCTATCTGCTATCGGCTAACAACTAACGGCTATATGTCCCCTCAATCCTACCTCTTCATCCTCTTTTCAGTCATTATTACTGGTTTTCTCATCCTAGACCTCGGCTTTTTCAACAAAAAAAGCCACCGTGTCGGCTTCAAGGAAGCCCTGTGGCAATCATTATTCTGGATCGGCATCTCCTGCGTCTTCGCCGCGCTAATTTATCTCTTCATGAGCCCGAGCTTGGCAGCCGAGTTTTTGAGCGCCTATGTCACCGAAAAGATGCTGTCCGTGGACAACCTGTTCGTCATCATGCTTATCTTCAGCTATTTCAAGCTGGAAGAAATCTATCATCATCGCGCTTTATATTGGGGTATTTTAGGCGCTGTCATTTTTCGCGGCATATTTATCACCGCCGGCGCCTTTATTATCCACCAATTCTTTTGGGTGCTCTATATCTTCGGCGCGTTGCTTATCTATACGGGTATAAAACTTTTGAACGGCCAAAAAGAAGAACACGTCGATTACAATAACAACAAAGTGGTTCGCCTGGCGCGCCGCTACCTACCCTTTACCGCCAATCATCACAACGGCAAATTCCTCTTCAAGGAAAACGGCAAAACCTATTTTACCTCGCTTTTTATGATTGTCTTGCTGGTAGAAGTAACTGACATTATCTTTGCCGTCGATTCTATCCCAGCCGTCTTTTCCATCTCCCAAAACATATTTATCGCCTTTACATCAAACATTTTTGCCATCATGGGCCTGCGGGCGCTCTTCTTCCTGATCGAAAACATCCTGCACCGCTTCCATCATCTGCAAAAAGGCCTGGCCTTTGTGCTTTTTTTCATCGGTCTCAAGATGCTTTCCGGCATCTTTGGATTGCATATTTCATCCATCACTTCTTTTGCCGTCATCATCTTGGCTCTAGCCGCCTCCATGATACTATCAGTTATGTTCCCTAAAACATTATAAATTAATCATGGCAATTTATCACGAATTTAAAAACAGCCCGTTTTGGACTGTTTTGTTTTTTTCAAAAAGATGAACGCTAGCCTTCATCATCATACTCTGCTTCTTCTCGATAATTAAAGCTATAAAAGACTCTGTTAAAATCATCTGTAAAAAAGGATTTTTTCCAACCTATTTTTTGCTTGTTGGCAGCTCCTTTTCGATACGACTTACTAAAACGAAATATCAAATAATAAATCAGCACTATTAATATTGCCACAATACCGATTATATACATACCTGATTCCGCAAACATAAATACGCCTTTCCGCCATTAGTTAAAGAACTTCGACTACCTAAACCAAAACATACTTCTCATCAAACTGCTCGATGAGATCACGATCAAAAATCACAGTCGGCAAATATTTGCCTTCCCTCAAAACCCAAGGAAACTCCTCTAGCTTGTCATTGTCCAAGGGTCCGGTCCCCAGAAACAGGAACAATTCATTAGTCTGCTTATTAATAATATAGTCACCGGGCTTAATTCGATAGTCCTTATCTTCGCATTGTCTATTGATTGGCATCAGTTTACCATTATTAATAATAATATAATTGCCATTATCGTCAAATTTAACGATAATCTTCAGAAAATACATCATCAGCACGTCTTTTCTATTTTGCAGGTTCTTGGTCATTACAATATTCCTCTAATTTTCAAAAAACTATTATCTGCTTTATAGTACAACCGTCACACTCTGTCAAGCTATAAAACTACAATAACCTCAATATTTAGGCCAATCTAGGCTTTATTTCAGATATTCGCAAAAACCTTAATTAAACAATACTCTTGCTTTTTTGTCGAAATTCTGCTAGTTTAACAGGGTCGCGGCTGTCCTTCGGCCCAGATTAAACAAAAATAGTACATTTACAACAATATAAGGAAAACCCATGAGAAATACTTGGAACCAGTTACCGAAAATCATCCAGGGAGGAATGGGAGCCAAAATCTCCGGCTGGCCCCTGGCCCGAGCTGTTTCCAAGCTCGGCCAACAAGGCACAGTCTCCGGAGTAGCTCTAGAGAGAATTATGGCTCTCATGCTCCAATTAGGCGATCAGGGCGGCCATCTCAGAAGAGCTTTGTCCCACTTCCCTTTTCCACATATTGCCGAAAAGGTGCTAAGCGCCTTTAGTCCCAAAAACGAAGATGAACCCAAACGGATCTTTCGCGGTACGCCTGTTTTTACCATCAGGCCATCCGAATTATTAATCTCTTTGACCATCTGCGCCAACTTCGCCTTTATTTGGCTGGCCAAAGAAGACAATCCGAATCCGGTCAGCATCAACTATCTGGAAAAGTTGGCGATGCCCCATATCTACGCCATTACCGGCGCCATGTTGGCAGATGTCGATTTTATTACGATGGGAGCAGGCATCCCATTGCAAATCCCAGCCGTATTAGAAGATATTGCAGCTGGAGTTACGGCAAGCTACAGAGTGCCCGTTATCGGCAAGAATATTAGCGACTACACTATGAGCTTTAATCCCGAGCAATTTTTCGGTGAAAAATTACCACCGCTCAAAAAGCCGGGCTTTATTCCAATCATCAGCTCTAATCTGCTAGCCAACATCTTTATGACCAAGCTTCCGCCTGGCTCCGTCCAGGGCTTTGTCGTTGAACGGCCGACTGCCGGCGGGCATAATGCTCCACCGCGCAAAACACTATTCAACGAACAGGGTGAACCGGTTTATGGCCCAAAGGATCTGGTAGAGTACTGGCAAATTGCCGAGCACGGCCTGCCTTTTTATATCGGCGGATCATGCGGCACTCCGGAACAATTGCAGTGGGCATTATTTGTCGGAGCTAATGGCATCCAAGCGGGATCAATCTTCGCTCTCAGCAACGAAAGCGACATGGACCCGATAATCAAAAGCACTATCAGGGAACAAGGCTATCTCAAGACTTTAAAAGTCAAAACTGATGCTCGAGTTTCTCCAACCGGTTTTCCTTTCAAGCTCGCACAGCTAGAAGGCACTATTTCCGATCCGCTGGTTTATAACACCAGAAAACGCGTCTGCGACCAAGGAGTATTAACCACTCTTTACGAAAGGCCAGACGGCTCTATCGGCTATCGCTGCGGTTCTGAACCGCTAACCGATTATCTCCGCAAAGGCGGCAATGTCGAAGACACTATCGGACGAGCTTGCCTCTGCAACGGCCTCATCGCCGCCACCGGCCTGCAAGCCAAATCGTCCTACGAAGCGCCGATTGTCACCCTCGGCGACAACACCGATTTTCTCCAGCATCTAATGGGCAATCCATCGGACTGCTACTCGGCCGAAATGGCCATCAATTATCTCTTAGGCCAAGCCTAAAAAAAATAAATCCCCAGCAGTAACTACTGGGGATTTTTAATAGGGTTAAGTCACATATCTTCTAACTTTTTTACTTCACCAATCAAAGACTTCTGAATCTGTTCAAATTCTACTTTTTTAATTTTATACTTAATAGGTTCGCTCTGAATATCGTCAAAATATACCAAGCTTTTCAAATATAAATTACTCTGATTGCTTTTATATTTTTTTTCCGCTAAAACTAACAACTTTTTCAGGGGTAATAGTTGTAAAAGGTAATAAAGATCGACATAATCTTTGCTAACACTGCGCCCGGTAATAGCTTGCAGTTTCATACAAGCCACATCTTCCAAAGAAGCAATTTTTAAATACGGCTCATTCGCCACTTTGCCAATCAAAGGATAGTCGTAGGCAAACCAACTCAATTTAATCTTGCCCTGGTGGCCAATTAAGACCGACAAAGTATTTTTTTCTTCTTGGATTTTTTCAATTTCGAAACCGGTAAAAGCTTTCTTCACGCGGGCAAACAATTCCTTGGTGCTGAAATCTTGTCGACAAAAAAAATCAAAATCAATACTATCCCGATGCCCGAGGCGCAAAGCCAAAGCAGTCCCGCCGGCCAGATAAAAATCACGCTTAAATGTTTTTAAAAGCGGCAAGATAGCCAATCGTTCTTTGTCTAGAATATCATAATGCATAATTAGCGGATTAACCTAGCTTTAGCCTTTGGTTTAATGCCAAAAATAATAGACCAATAATTAAGCGATTTACGGCTAAGCTCGCTTTGCGGCATAGCAACAAACAATCTCTTGACCGTTACTCGACCATAAGTCATCAATAACCAATCTGTCGCTCGCTTAGAACCGTAATTTAATAGATTAACCACTATCAAACGCCGGTTTTTCTCCAGATCTATTTGAGAAAAGTCATAAGACCAAAAATATGGCTTCAAAAATAATGGCAATTTTTTTGCTTGTTTCATGCCTTAATTATACCACAAGAACACAAGAAATCAAGATAAATACAAAGAGTATAAAGTCCGCCCTAGGCGAACTCATTCTCATTTTACATTTTCTCCGCCAGCTGGCGGATTACCTTTTAACTAATACTCCCGCCACAATATTTAATAAAATCCTTCTGCAATTTTTTCAGCTCTTTGGCCGGCTTTTTCGCGAAGGTCGCCAGGTCACTCTCTGATGTGGTCTTGAAGTCCATATCCTTGGCCACGATATCAGGATGCACTTCAAAGGCTCGCTGATTCCAGCCCAGCAGATGCAGGCCGCTCAAACGCCGGACGCGCGACAAGGCCACATAGCCCTGGCCGAACTCAAAGACCGACGACAGGTCCATCACCGCCCCGTCCAGACTCATGCCCTGGCTCTTGTGCACGGTGATGGCCCAAGCCAAACGCAACGGAAATTGCGTAATACGCGCCAGAGTCGTACCGCCCTCTTCCAATAGCCAATCACTCGGTTCCACCACCACCCGCTGCCCGCTGTTGGTCACCACAATCGGATAGCCATCGTCGCCGACAAAGCCCTGCACAGTGCCCAAGGTGCCATTAGCATAAACACCCTTAGAGCTATTCTTGGTAAACATCACCGAAGCGCCAATCTTTAATTCCAATATTTCAGGCGATAGACAGCCGCGAATCAAAGTATCCACCAGTGGTCTAGCGCCTTGCGTCGTCATCTCAAA
This sequence comes from Candidatus Falkowiibacteriota bacterium, assembly GCA_037130845.1. Taxonomy (GTDB): domain Bacteria; phylum Patescibacteriota; class Patescibacteriia; order Patescibacteriales; family Patescibacteriaceae; genus 1-14-0-10-37-14. The sequence continues at coordinate 13,075 of JBAXSE010000008.1, forward strand.
GGCATTACTTTTGCCAGGCAATTTGGCTAACATCTCGCTATTCACCCGATCAACATCAATATTATGAGAATATAATTTGGGCAATCCTTTGGGCGCTTGATTATACTCTATCTTGCGTTTGCGCAAATGAACCAAGTGCTGTTCACCAAATTTATTTTCCCGTATCGCCGACAGCAATTTCAAAAAATCCTTATCATCCTGGCGGTATTGCTCTCTCAAATAGCAAACAATCGGCTCAGCCGCCTGCCAAGACGCCGACCCGTAGGCAAAACGCGCCGCTACCTCGTTCAACAACGACGCCTGCGGTTTTTCAGCCTGCGCTTTCATAATCGGCGGCAATTGGAAAAAGTCGCCTACCAGGATAATCTGCAATCCGCCAAAGGGTTCCGGATTGCGCCGCACGCGCCGGCAGACCGCATCCACCATGTCCAGGGCATAAGGCGGCAACATCGAAATTTCATCGATAATCAACACACTGGCACCGCTAATCCGCTTGGCCACCGGCTTGTTAGCGGCGATATTATCAATATCACGCTTGTTCAGTTCCGTCTTGATTCCGATGCCGCTCCAGGAGTGGATAGTCATGCCGCCGATATGAGTGGCCGCGATGCCGGTAGAGGCGGTAATGGCCGGCTGAACACCGCAATCACGCAAATATGACACATACCAATTGATAGTATGCGTCTTGCCTGAACCGGGCTCCCCGGTCAAAAATATATTCGCGCCGGACTTCATCAGCTCCAACGCCTGCGCTTGAGTCATAGTTATAAATTATTACCAACCGATATTGTATCACAAGCCGAACAAAAAACAAACGGCATACCATACCATTTGTTTTACTGCCAGATAAACAATTATTCAGGCTAACGCCTACCGGAATCCATCTTTAATTTAGCGCACTTCAATCCTTGATGCAGCGTACAAAAAAACCATAAGCTGATTTTGTCATATTATTACCATTGCGCTCAGCCTTAGCGCCCGCGCCATAAGCGCCATCGGAAATATTTCGCATATACGCATAAGTGCTGTTGTACTGATTGGCAGTCCAAAACATGCTGTTCGAGGTAAGACTGGTAAATACACCGGGAGTAGTGCGATAGCCGGCTAAATACATATTAAGCCCGGAACGACCGCAGTTAACACCGCTAAAGCAGGTAGCCGCTGGCTTTAACTGATCGCTTATGCCGCCAGAAGCGGTGCCTCGGAAATTAGTATCGCCAGACAATGTCAGAGTGCAAGCCGACAAATCGGCATAGTATCCATGATTATTTGTGCTACACGCGCTGGGCCCAACCGGAGCAGCAATGCCCGAATCAAGATAATTTTCCAATACTTCAAAGTCATAATCAGAAGGCACGTGCCACCCCTTCGGGCACAGGCCTTGCCTCTTGGCGCTTACTCCGCTTCCGCTAACATAGGCAGCTGGAGCGCAACTGCTGCCACTACTTGAATTGCAGGAGTTAGGCAAATACATTGCCTCAGCCCAGGTATAAAGCGCGCCTCGAGCCGTGCAATTACCCTCCACATCAGAAGGACACCATTTTTGGATAGTCGTATCATCGGTCATGTCAGTAGCGCCGGCCACCCTTGAGCCAAAATTAAGATTTTTATCAAGCCAACATTGGGTTCCTTCTTTGACTGCGTAATATGTAACACTGCCAACGGAACAAGACGCGGCAGAGCTAGCGAAATCAGACAGGCCATCACAGCTTAAAGTCGAACAATCACCACAGATACATGGCGAACACTCTGGCTGGGTTGTCGCCCCCGTATTGCCAGGATAGGCGCCGGTGCTGCCGGGAGTTGCGCTTAGATTTCCAGGCGCAGCGCAATTAGTGCTAACATTAGAATTACCGGTCGCGTTACCCAGACAATACGACAAAAGATAACCGGTGCCACTGCCGGTTTGAGTATAACTATACTCCGTGCCAGCTGCGCAGCTTCCGTCTTCCGGATGCGGATTGGTCGGCACTTTGGCCAGATAAACAGTGCCGGAAGGCCCGGCTAATTGCTGGCCGGGAGTGACCAAAGAAGGATAAGTACCCTCGTTTGCGAAATAGAGATCAAGAGCCGAAACAATCGCCCTGACATCCGTTACCCGCTTGGCGTCGCGCGCCTTGCCGCGCACCGAGCTCAGGGCAATCATGGCTAATGACGCTAAAACGCCGATAATTACAATTACCACCAAAAGTTCAATCAAAGTAAAACCTATTTTTTTCTTTGTCTGCATCAACATGCTCTAAAATATTATACAAAAATAATTGACTCACTGCCTTTATGCTTTTAATTTATCATAATTTTCAAATCTACGCCAATATCCGTTAGGAAAAATAAAAAAATAGCGTAATTAATACGCTATTTATCTAATGTCATTTAATATGCTTATACAATTCTTCTTTGCCTATCAGGCGGTAGACCTCGGGGATGAATTGCTTAAAGATGTCGCAATAGGGACTCTGACCCTTGACTCGATCCAAAGGACAGCCGCTGGCACAGATGCGTCGGTAAGGGCAACTCTCGCATTCGGCAGTACTGGCTAGTTGCGGGAACTGCGTCTGCCTACCGATAACTTCTAACAAATCTTCGGAATTGGATAGATGCCCGATTGGCTTTTCTTGGCTCCTGGCGTAGGCGCACAAGTGCAAATCGCCGTTGATATCTACCAGACAGCTAGATCGTCCGCTGGCGCATGGTTTGACGGCCGAGCCTTCGAAACTTATATCGCAAAGCCCATGCCGGTCGGTAAAGCGGTAATATTTTTTAATGATTGCTATTTCTATCAGCCGATAACATTCAGCCAAGGAAACCCGCAATCTGTCATGGTCCAAAGCTTCGCCTTTAATCAAGGAATAACGGAAGCCCAGATTTTTGTCCAACAAGTATTGCGTCAGATCGGGCAAGCCGGCTACATTAGCCTCGCTCACGACGATCAAGACATAAGGCTTGATGCGCGCTTCGATCAGCATGTCCATATTCTTAGTCACTCGAGCAAAGCTGCCGGCCCCGCCCGGATAAATCCTGGTCAGGTCATGGCAGTCAGCGAGTCCATCCAAAGAAACGGACAGATGGCATTTATACTGTTTGATAAATTCGATTATCTCATCTGATATGATAGTCAGATTGCTGACAAAGCAAATCTGCAAGCGGCAATGATGCTTGTCCAGTTCGGTTTTGAGCTCCAACAAGAAAGATTTCCAAATCGCGAATCTCATCAAAGGCTCCCCGCCCGCCAAACGCAGTTTGATTGATTTCAAACGATGTTTGACAGCAGTGGCAATCAGCTCTTCGGCCATCTTTTCCATTACCGCCAAGCTCATATGCTCCGGACTTTTCTTGATATAGCAATACGTACAGTCCAGAGTGCAGCTATTGGTAGTGTGCACCCAGACATCCAGATACTGAGGGTCGCCTCGCACAAAGGCGCTGCGTTGCTCGTCTACGGACAACATGCCCAGTTGCAGCAGCTTGTCCGCCAGCTTTTGAGCGCTTTTGGGCGGCATCTGAGAAATTTCGGCTGCTTCGTCCAGCGGTTTGTCTACCAAGGCTTGCCACATGGCAAATTGCTGCAGATTGACCACCGTTCTGGCGGCATACTTGAGCGGATTGACTAAAAGCCGGAATCCCCGATCAACGGGGATTTCCAACACGTAAGGATTTTTTTTGAGATTCAATTTGTTTTCCTATTTGTGTTTAATTACCAATCACTAGAGCAGTCGGAACTGCAGTCACTACTGCAATCGTTATTGCAATCGTTATTGCAATCATTATTACAATCATTGTCGCGACAATCGTCAGAACGGCAATCATCTTCACGGCAATCATCAGAACGGCAATCAGATGTACGATCGTCATCATCAGAATCACTCGAGCTCGAATCATCTTCATCGGAATCGTCCTCATCATCCGAGTAATCATCATCGGAATCATCGCCATATTCTTCATCGTCGTCATCATCCGAGTCATTATCAACATCATCAGAATCATCGTCTGTATCGTCGACATCAGCAGCCGGTTCTTCCGGATCCGGCTCAAGGCCGAAATTCGGATCGCTAGCGCTATCCTGCAACATATTCTCTTCCGCCATCGGATCCTGGCTATAGACCGGTACCTCGCCTTGCGGCGACATGCCGTAGCCATAGTAATCCCCATACACGGGCGCACCGCCCATCAACGGACTGTCATACATCATACAACGATTGTGGTCATAGAGCAGCTCATACATGATATAATAATCAAGCATATCGAAACCGCCGTAATATCCGCCACTGTAGCCGCCGCCGCAAACCAACGTACGATGAGTACTGGTCTGGCTGGGTGCGGATCTGCGTCGGAATGCTCCCGGACCCTTCCTGGAATATTCATCAGCTGTGTGCGGATTGACCATCAAGGTCACTTCGCCTTTTTCCGGATGATTGATCTTCAGCTTGACCGGCTCGCCAATCAATGGCTTGTCTGTCAATGGATCATAGAATTTAGCTTTGAAGTAAAGCTCGGGCGCCTTGATATAGTCCTCCAGCTTCTTCTGGATATCCATATACTTATCAGACACTCGGCCAATTTCATTAGTAGTCGTGGCATTCGTAATGTTTTTGCGTAACCCTTCGAGTCGTCCCTTCAGATTACCAATAGCTTCATCAGCCCACCAACTATTCTGCAGACCCTTTAGGGTCTCCATATCAGTGCCGATACTGTCGCGTTGCTCGAGCAAAGTCTGCTTGGCCGTCAAAAACTCTTCTCTAATTCTATCCTTTTCGATTCTAGCCTTTTTGGCTGCCGACATTGCCCAAACCACTATGGATATGATAACTGTTGCGATAATCGCGATGATTATTATTAAACCTAAATCCATGGAAAACTCCAATAATAAATGGAAAAACACAATTAATTGTTAAGATACTGAGCGCCATTTAAGCACAACTTTACAAATTTGTCAATATCTGGTCTAAAAATCATGTATAATAAAAACACTAGTATTGCACTAGTGTTTTATCTTCTTAATTTCATTTGTTACCATGGATACGGTGCATCCGGATCATCATCCGGAAAAGGCGTATTATTAATCTCCCATTGGCGATCCTCTGCTTCTTTTTTGGCCAATCTCTCAATTTCGATTTCCCTCAGTCTATCCGCTTCGGCGGCTTCAATCATCATAGCTATCCTTAACTGCTCCGCTTCGGCATCGGCACGCGCCTTAGCCTCAACATTTTCTTCGCTCATTGGATCTAGGCTGGGCACTGCAATCACTTCTCTAATCGTCTGGCCATAACAGTAATATTGCCCCAAAAAGGCGGAATCTTGCCCCTTTAAAATCGGGCTGTCTTTAGGGATGCGCCTATCAACATCATAGACCAATTGGTGCACAGGATAAAAGGCCAATAACGCAAAACCGTCCTCGTATTCACCGCATAAACCAGCGCCCTTTACCAAAGAACAATGGCTCTCCGATCTAGCCGAAATCAAACCCCAAGCAAAAGCCACACCGCCCCATCGAGCATATCGCTCAGCCGTCTCGGGATTAACCATCAAAAACAACTCCCCTTTTTCCGGATGGTTGATTTTTAATTTTACCTCGAATTGCAGCTCAATATCGGTCAAAGGATCATAATACTTAGGCTTTAGAGTTATTTCCGGCGTATTGCAATATTCATCCAGATTAGCCTGGACTTCCCGATATTCATCCGCAATCTTTTCGATCGCAGCCACCGTCTTGGCAAGGTTCAAATCATTACCCAAGACCCTAAGCCGACCTTCATGAATAATAAGTATATTATTCACCCAATACCGCTCTTTCATACCTCTTAGCTTCTCTATGCTTTGGTCGATTTTTTCCCGCTGTTTAGTAGCAGCTGATTTAGCCTGCTCACAAGCAACGGCCTCAGCCATAGCTGCTTTTGCCGAAGCGCGATTACTAACCGCCACTTTCAAGATCAATAGAATAATTACCACAGAAACAAAGCCCGCGGCCCAAATCAGAACAATAGTCATGCTATCCATAAGAACTCCACAAAAAATGTGATACAAAATTGTCAAAAAAACTTGATTAACACATAGTACAAATGCCACAATCTGTCAACGCTGTCAATCAACATATCATTCTGTTCGTCAATTGACCTCACAATTAGCCCTAAAATAAGCCAAATAATACCTATTTATAGTGAGCGGGGTCGAGCTATTGACAAATATCTAATAATATGCTATACTCTTTAGGTAATGAAATATTTTAGAAAAGTCGTCGAACTTCACAAAATCTTTTAAATTTACATCTAATTAACTATTCTATACATCTATGTACGGAGTTATCAAAAAGAAGACTGACAAGGGTTTTGGTTTCATCACCCCTGAAGGTCAAGACAAAGATTTATTCTTTCACAGCAACAACTTGGTTGGCATCAGCTTTGATGAAATCCAAGAAGGTGACGCTGTCACTTTTGAAAGCGAAGAATCCCAAAAGGGTCCTAACGCTGTCAATGTGCAGAAAGCCTAAGATCTTTATCTTATAAAAATGCCCTCGATTTATCGGGGGCATTTTTATTTTATCCCTGCCCGCCAGCAGTCGAGTAGACTCCGGCAGGCCTGCCTCCCGTCAGGGAGTGATCTTTCCATCAAATACAAGATACCTGCCTCCGCAGGTATAAAAACTACAATCCCAAAAGGGTCCTAACGCTGTCAACGTGCAGAAAGCCTAAGATTTCTGTCAAAAACTCCCCCCGATAAATCGGAGGGAGTTTTTGTTATATTTGCTCAATTCGACAACTTATAGATCAGCCAAATGCCCAGGATGCCGCCGACCGCAGCGCCTAATGTCGAACTAACCGAGAATATACCTGCCCCGAACCAGGTCGGCACATAACTGCCCAATACCGAACCAAGAATCAAACCCAGATACACCGCCTTCTTGTCCATATAATTATTCTAAATGATCAAGCGCCCCCTGCGGATAAACCAGGCCCAGCTTATCCATATCTACCCACAACGCTTTGCCTCCCGGAGTATCCAATATCTCCAGTTCAATTTTTTTATACAATGCTTGATCGGCAAAATCCGCCTGATAGACAAAACAAATCTCATGCCCTCGCATCTCATTAAAAGTGAAAACATTTTCCACTACTTTCAAAAACTTAACATTAACCAATTTAGCGCCAAACTCCTCTTCTATTTCACGCGCCAAGCCGTCGCGGCTCAACTCGCCAAAGTCAATCCCGCCGCCGGGCAAACGATAAAAATCTTCGCCTTTCACCTTATCCCGGCCGGGGCTGACCAAGATCTGCTTGCCGCTTCTTATCACTGCGATAGCCAATACCCTAATTTCATTTTCTCTCATCATATATTTATTTTCTATCATTATCATATTCTGAATATTTCAAAAGGTCAAAAAACAGGCCCGCCAGGGGCCCATTATTTATAGCGGCGGCGATTCTTCTTCTCGAAAGCACTTTTCGCATTCCCAGTATTCACCAGCCACGCCCCTGATCGGCAGCAAGTGTCCGAAATAGTGTCCGCCTATATATTGACGATTTTCGTCTACGATAATGTACAATACTTCTCCGCAAACCGTGCAAGAGCGCTTGAGTTTTTTGCTCTTTGCTTTTTGTTCCATCTTAACCCTCGAAATATTTAAAAAAGATTGATGCTTTGTAACAACAGCTTAATCCTTGGCTTCCATTGCAAATCACTATTCCAAACACTGCCCAAGACTTCTGTTTTTATTTGCGCCGAGTGCTCCGGTTCTAACAACTGTACACTGGTGATATTCCGCAGCAAGCTGTATTTTTTGTTTTTGTAAACAATCGTTTGGCCGTCATTGGCAATGCCTCCGCTATTGGGCGGAATCCGCAGGCTATCAGCAAAATCAATTTGCTTGCCATTAAAAAAAGGCAAGGCCAAAGCCAGCTCTGCCAGATTGGAAAAGGCATAATCATCATGAAACCCGATTTCCCGCTCAGCCATAGTGGCATGGTATTCCAAACGATTCGGAAAACTGGCATCGGAAAAAAACCGATCGCCCCAGGCAAAGTTCAGATAAGCCCCATAATCAGCATAGCCCGCCCGCCAATTCAGCAGCCCGGCGCCCAGGTAGAATTGCGCCCCCAGCCCCACCGGCCGTGGTCCCAATCCTGCCTCCACCATGCCACTGGCAAAAGAAACCTGACGCAGATTAGCCGCCATCTTCTTAGCCAAATCCACATAGCCGGTATTATATGTCAATTCGCCATAGGCCATGGTATAAAAAGCGGTTATCAGGTGATAGTGTGGATTGAAGACCTTAGGACTACCCTCTTCATACCAACCGACAGTATTAACATTGTCAGCCAACGCCTTATCTATCTTTTCTTTAATCTTGATATCCAAATTAAACTTGTCTACCGGGGTAATCATACCAGCAAGCGACGCCTGATTGACTATATATTGCCAATAAGCCGCCGACAAAACCGCCCGATTCTCAGTGTCGGGCGCCGCGATGCCAGCCTTCGCCCTGCCAATAACCCGCTGCCGATAGCCCCAACTCTCCCCCATACTCAAGCCCAACGGGACATCAGTCGTCATTTGCCACATCAGAAATTGCGCCGCTGCATCTTCAAAGGAAAAGGTAATAGGCAACTGTTGATTCAAGAGCTTGTCAGACTGCTGAAGCGCCTGCCGAATAATCTGCTGCGCTTGTTGCTCACCGCCCTCCGCCCGGAACCGATAATAAGTGGCCAAGCTCATCAGCTCGCGCGGAGTCGTGGCTGTCTTGAAATAATCAATGCCATAATCAGGCACAGAATACACCAAACCAAGCTCGTCAAAATTACGGCTATAACGATTATAAAAATCAGCCACATACTGCCGCGACGTCTCCGACCCAGCCGCCAAAGCCAACATAGGAAAAGAAATCAATATGACTGCTGTTATAATAAACGATTTAAACGTCATAAAGTAATATTAGCTCTTACAAATCAAACTATTACCTCCTACAAATACAAATTGCTACAAATATACAAATATTAACTTAAAGTCTAGACCCGGATTTGTAAATTTGTAATGATTCGTATTTGTAGAAGTTTGCAGAAGACCCTGCAGAAGTTAAGCTTATTGTATCATACCCGAGCAAAATTTAAAAAGCTCCCCGACACATAAATATACCTATTTTTAATTTTCATCCTCAAATTATATGACTTGGCGTGCGATAATAACCCAAAATATGAATCTGCCACTTTTTGGAAATCACTATTTGATCTTTGCCCCATTCTTAACCGTTCAAGTTTTCTATCAAGATTATCAAACATCCTACCTTTGGTTTTATTTCTCAGCATAATGGCATTAGGCAGGACTATACTACCGCAAAAATCTATACCCCAAACTAACTTACGAAAAATAGTTTTGTTTTCAGGCAAATCTAGCATCAACTTATCTCTCACAAATTCTCTGATTTTTGCAGTGTCGGTAAAAAGACTTTCTTTATCATGCGCCATAATTATAAAATCGTCATTATACCTAACGTAATCTTTTAGTCCCAATCTGTTTAATACGAAAACATCCAACTCGTTAAGATAAACATTGGCGAATATCTGACTGGTAATATTCCCCAGGGGCACGCCTTTGCCGTCTTTAGGTCTAAAACTTTCTATAATCATCATCAAAAGACGCAATACTTTTTTATCAACAATTTCTTCTGTTAATATTTCCAACAAGATGCGATGGTTAATGCTGTCAAAATACTTGCGGATGTCGCATTTCATTGCCAAGCAGTTTTGCCTGCCTCGTTGCAGATTGTTTGCCGTCTTCTGTAAACAAGACACCGCTTTATGAACGCCTTTTTTCTTTCTTGAAGAGAATGACATACTGACAAAAATAGGTTCATAGACTTTGCACAAGTACACATAAATAGCCTGATGCAATACCCTATCTCTGACAGAAGCCTTATAAATATCTCGTTTTTTCGGATCCGATATCCTAAAATATTCATACCCACCATGGCGATAATTACCTTCACGCAAATCATAATGCAAATCAAACAAATTATCCTCCAAATGCCTTTCAAATTCCATCACCTCCATTTTGGCGCTTTTCCCTGCCTTATACACCCGCCATGACTGCAATAGATTTTCCAGACTTATTAATTCATCAAAATCAATATTCATAACATATGAACGATAATTATTTATCATCAAACGAAATCCCCATAATCAAGAAGCTTTATGATCTGTACTTATTAACACACAAAACCATAGCCATTTTCCCAAAACATGAGAGATACAGCCTGGGAGAGAAAATTGAAACTAATATTTTGGAGGCGATAGAATTAATAATATTCGGCAATACCCAGCCCAAGAATTTCAAAGACACTTACCTTTTAAAAGCTAGCGCCAAGATCGAAGTATTGAAAATTTTTTTCCGCCTGGCTATGGACAATGGCTTCATCAACGAAACTCAATATTTCAAAACTATTAATTTTCTACAGGAAATCAGCAAAATGCTGGGCGGCTGGATTAAATATCTGCGTTCTGATTTCGTGAGATACGAAGACAAAGATAACTCCAAAAAAACAAAAGAGTAAGCACATTTTCCAAAAACTACGGGAGAGGCGGAGCCCGAGATTGTCATTCGAGTCCGACGGGTCATTGGCATTCACGTTAAGCTGCCGATCGTCAGGATTCCAGTTCGCATTCACGACGCGCGAGCCGGAGCTCCGCCTCTTTTAGCCTTTCCTGTCCGTTGTTCCTCCGCTCTTCGCGTTTGATCAAGGCAACACGTTTGCCTTAGGAAAAGGCTGTAGTTTCAGATTCACGATTTCAAAACTTGCCATCCGTTGTCAGCGGATGTCTTTCGTATTTTGAAACCGTTTTGGGCAGACCGCCTCCCCGCCTGTTTGGCAAAAAATAACGATTATACTAACCCAAAAAATAAAAAAACAAATTAAAAATAAGAATTGAAACTTCAAAACTTAAATCAGGAGAAACTACGGGAGAGGCGGAGCCCGAGAGTGCCATACGAGTCCGACGGGTCAGAGGCATGCACGTCAAGCTGCCGACCGCCAGGAAGCCAGCGCGCACGCACGACGCGCGAGCCGGAGCCCGACTTGGTGAGCCAAATCCATCCGTCTTCATCCAGGTGCTTTTGGTTTTTATTAAAATACTGTCTTTGCATAATCATATACTCCTCCAATGATAGACCCGAGGCTTCTAGGCTAATTTTTTGCCCGTTAATTTCTAGCTCGCAATCAATGGGCAATTCGTTTCCGTCCGCGATTGCCTGCATAACATGATCTTTATTAGCCAGGCCGGTAGCCGCTACAATACTCATACCACGGGTTGCCTTTAAGATCGGGTGATCTGCCAAATTCTGCGCTCCATGGGTTAAAACAATTCGATATGATGGTTCATAAGAATTTTTGACGCCTGCAAACGCGCCGCCTTCTTTGAAATTATCGCTTTGCCAAGTGGCGGCCACCTTTTTCTTCTTTTTTGCGCCGGTATTCTCTTCCATAGTCTCAATCAATTTCTGATTTAGTGTAGTCGCGTTAGGCAGATTGTCAGGGACAATCAAGATTGAATCATAGCCGTATTTACTCATCTCAGCCTTAATCTCGGTATAATTATTCTTCCAAATATTCCTAACCTTTTCTTCGTTGATAACCAGATTAAGATTATCGCGATAAAAAGCCGCCTGTTCGGCTAGATTCTTCTCCAAATCAATCTCTATTTCTTGTTCTGTTTGCGTTTCCGGGTTTTTCCACTCTGCCTTCGCCACGCTAGGCGTTTTATCTTCCCGCTTTTCCGTCTTTTTAGGCTTATACGGCTGATAGATAGGTTCGCCTGTCTCACTATTTACACCCATAAATTCAACCGCCGCTTTTTTCTCGCCATCATAATAAACCTGGCCGGGTCGACGTTCGTTTTCGCCCTGGCCGAATTTCTCTAGCCGAAACTTAATCCTTTTCCCGTCAGGAGCCACATAATAACTCTCGGCCAGTACCGGTTCCTCATAGACCACCTTCTCATAATTAACACGAGGCGACAACAAACCGATTTCCAGAGGAGTTAGAATCTCAAATTCCTTCTTCTGACGTTCAGCCGGCTTTTGATCGACATTAATAGCATAATGGTTCAAAAATTCTTTGACCAAAGCGCGGTCGTCTTCGGTATATTCCTGTCGCGACAAAAATTGCTTGTTTATCTTTTCACAAAAGAATTCTTCCAGGCCTTTGTTCCGATTAAGCGAAGAATATTCCTTCATCCAGCCCAAGATAGTGCCGATATCAATAATCATATCCTTCAGATACTGCGCTTCGCCTTTTGTTTCCAGGACAGTCTTTTTGCGAGAGAAGGATTTGTTGATTTCGTTTAGAGCATTTGATAGACGCCACAGAAAGCCGCCGGCCGAGACAGTATTACCCTTGTCGTCTTTTTTGCTCGTAACCAGCTCTCTTTTTCTGACCACTCTATTAATCTGAGCTCCGTCATCATCAGCCGTTTTGTTAATCTCTTTAAAGTCAAAATCCGGCGCAATCTCTTCTTTGGCTGCCCTAACCCTGCCATTGGAGTCCAATAATGCGGCTAGCATCATTTCATATATTTCCGGCTCCTTTTCCTGCTGTCTCGGATAATCCACATTTACCTTGGCAAATTTGCGCAAGACTTCGGGCGGAATCTTTTTTCTGGAATATCTTTCCGACGCCAGATTGACCATAGCGCAATACAAAAAGTTGTCCGCAATCTCCACTTCCTGATTGGTGACGGGCATCCTAATCTTTTTACCAGGTGTCCAGGCGGCAATCCTGGCCAAACGCTCCGTCTGCTCAGATTCCGGCAACAGATTGAATTCATCATCAGCCACAATGCGTCCGGTATGCTCCGGCTTGTCCTGAGAGCTAAAGCTTCGCCCAGTCGCCGCCTCACCTATTTCCTTGTATTCATAATAAGTCTCGCCCGATTGAGAGATTTTCGGCTTGGCAATCAAGTCTTGGAATCTAACATCCTTGCCTGGGGTTTGATTATTAATACGCCCGGTCAGCTTTTTGGCCGTCTGCTCTACCAGTCTAGTCTTACCTGTGCCGGACTCACCCGACAGCAATACCGGCTGACCGGAAAAAGCGGCTTCTTCCATCTCAGCCAAAAGCTCTTGGCGGGAGGGAGTCCAGATAAAGCTCTCTTGCTTCAATTGTTTGGAGTAGGTTTTCAGACTTTCATATTGTGCCAAGGCGCTTAGCTCCGGGTCTGATTCGGATAATACGGACAGCTCTTGACGTTTTTCTTCTAGCTGCCTTTCATTAGCTTCAAATAACAACAAATCAACCTCATTCAAACCCGTTCCCCTTTGCGAGAACATTCGTTTCTCCTGATCGGCTTGAGTCGCTTCATATTGACCGATTTCACGCTGCAATATTTTGTATTTTTCAAAATTGCCATTAATCGAGGCAATTTCTTTTATTTGCTTTTCCTGAGCAGCTAAATATGTTTCCTTAACTATCGGATTGTCATGCAATTTCTTGAGTATGTCCAAGCTTAAGCGCAACCGCTTGGTATCTTGCGGCTGGTCTTTCTTGGTATTTAACATAGCCGTCTCATGCTTAGCGTCCTGAAAAACCGACCACATAGATTCGGCTTGCTGCGCCGGATTCAAATGCGACCAATCCATTTTAGCAACCGAGGCCGATTCGTTGCCCTTTTCTTGGTCAAACCGCTGCAAAAACGAAGCAATCGGATCATTTTGCTTTTCCTTTTTCTTTTCCACCGCTTGGCCAAGGCTTTCGCTCTTGAAGCCTAATTTTTCGATTGGCATATTTTAAAAATAAAATAATGAATATTTATGTCATTCCCGTACCCACTGTGTCATTCCCGCGAAGGCGGGAATCTACGTCGCGCTACACCGCCAATAATTAGATTCCCGCCTTCGCGGGAATGACACAGAAAAAATATAAATTAAAAATAAGAATCAAAACTCCAAAACTTAAATCATCCGAAACTACGGGAGAGGCGGAGCCCGAGATCGACAGCCGAGTCCGACGGGTCAGTGGCAGCCACGCGAAGCTGCCGAACGCCAGGAGCCCAGAGCGCACGCACGACGCGCGAGCCGGAGCCCGACTTGGTAAGCCAAGTCCAGCCGTCTTCATCCAGATGCGTTTGGGTTTTGTCAAAATAGCTTCTTTGCAATATCATATATTCCGCCAAAGACAGGCCTTCGGCTTTGACATCTATATCCTGAGCGCCGACCTTGGTTGTGAAACTAATCGGCAATTCAGTTCCGCTTTGTATTCTGGTATTTATCTCTGGTTTTGTTAGGCCGGTCAGAGATATAATGTTTTTGTTCAGCGTCGCCTTTAGCAAAGGGTCTGTCGTGCCTTTGATATTCTGTTCATTCTTAGTCAGGACTATCCGGCAGCCAGACTGGGCGGTATTCTTAACACCGGCAAAAGAGCCGCCTTGTTGAAAGTTGCCACTTTGATAGGTAGCAGCAACCTGGCCATTAGCGCCTTCGTCCATAGTTTCAATCAATTTGGTATTTATCTCCTGATCCGAAGGCAGATTGTCGGGGACGAGCAAGACCATATCATAGCCGTATTTCTCTATCTCCGCCTTAATCTCGGCAAACTGGCTATTCCAGATTTCCGTTATCTTTTGTCGATCAAGACTTAGTCCGAGATTATCCTGATACATCTTGGCAAACGACTCGATTTCCTTGTTGATGTCTATCTCTATGGCGCGCTCCACCTGGCTCTCGGGGTTTTTCCAAGTCGTCTGCAACACTTCAGCCGCCCGCTCTCCTTCAGAATCGGTCGGCGCCTCATCTAAGCCAAGGCTAATCCTCTCCGCTTGGGTCAGCGGCCTGATTCGGCTAGCGTCTTCCTCCTGCTTGACAGTGAAGGGTTGGAAATTTGGTTTTTCGAGCATATTATTTCTTATTATACTTCAAGATACTTTTAACCGTCTTATCAAAATCGGATTCAAACAATCTGTCTTGGATTGGCCGATATTTCTCAAATTCACTTTCAGCAAATGATTTGGCAATCTCTGCCGTTACTTTTCCAGCATTCAGCAATACATTTTCATTGTTAAATTTTAGAAATATGTTTAATTTTTCCGCCCAATCCGACATCGTCATCGGAACACCCTTTTCCGCTTGATGTTCTGCATAATCCAAATACATTGTCACAATTCTATTTAAAAACTTTATCTCCCTATTGTTTAAATAATTTTTTGCAACTACGACATCTGATTTTAATATTTTTCCTGTTGGCGCTTTTTTCCAAGCAGTAAGCCCCATATAGTCCTTTTTATGATCCGATCTACTAACAATCAACTCTGCCGCGGTATGTCCATGCGTCGCGAAATGAAGTTTATTTTGAACAGTGGCAAAAAAAGTACCAGTAGTAGGAGAATTCAAATCATAATCAATTGCCGTGGCATAAATATCGGTAATCTGTTGATAAAAATTTCTTTCGCTCGCCCGAATATCACGGATTTCTAGAATTAAATCTTTAAAATATTGTTTACTCAAATATGCCCCATTTTTAAGCCTAACATCATCCAAAACATAGCCACGAGCAATAAAGCTCTTTAAAGTTTTCCCCGCCCATCTACGAAATTCCATAGCTCTACCTGTGTTTACCTTGAATCCGATTGCAATTATTACTTCCAAATTATAATGATTTGTATCATAAGTCTTATTATCGCTGGCAGTTATTCGAAATTTTCGAATAACTGAAGATTCTTCCAATTCCCTGCTTTTAAAAATCTCTTTAAGATGATAATTTATAGTATTAATTTCCACATCAAAAAGCTTAGCAATTAACTTTTGTGCCAACCAAACATTACCATCTTCCACGCGAACTTCAATCCCTTCCTCTCCCGCCTGAGAGGTAAAAATCAAGAATTCTGCCGTAGAATTATGAATTGTAAGTTTTTTATTGTCTTTTTTCATAATAACATATTCAATCGAATGGATAATTTTTCTACCTTCCATTGCGTATTATTTACATCTTAAAGCCTAATTTTTCGATTGGCATATTAAATATAAAAAATAAATTAAAAATAAGAATCAAAACTTCAAAACTTAAATCATCCGAAACTACGGGAGAGGCGGAGCCCGAGATCGTCATGCGAGCCCGACGGGTCATGGGCAGTCACGTAAAGCTGCCGACCGCCAGGATCCCAGTTCGCATCCACGACGCGCGAGCCGGAGCCCGACTTGGTAAGCCAAGTCCAGCCGTCTTCGTCCAGATGCGTTTGGGTTTTGTCAAAATAGCTTCTTTGCAATATCATATATTCCGCCAAAGACAGGCCTTCGGCTTTGACATCTATATCCTGAGCGCCGACCTTGGTTGTGAAACTAATCGGCAATTCAGTTCCGCTTTGCATTCTGGTATTTATTTCTGGTCCTGTTAGGCCGGTTAGAGATATTATATTTTTGTTTAGCGTTGCCTTTAGCAAAGGATCTGTCGTGCCTTTGATATTCTGTTCATTCTTAGTCAGGACTATCCTGCAGCCAGACTGGGCGGTATTCTTAACACCGGCAAAAGAGCCGCCTTGCTGAAAGTTGCCACTTTGATAGGTAGCGGCAACCTGGCCATTAGCGCCTTCGTCCATGGTTTCAATCAATTTGGTATTTATCTCCTGAACCGAAGGCAGATTGTCGGGGATGAGCAAGACCATATCATATCCGTATTTCTCTATCTCCGCCTTAATCTCGGCAAACTGGCTATTCCAGATTTCCGTTATCTTTTGTCGATCAAGACTTAGTCCGAGATTATCCTGATACATCTTGGCAAACGACTCGATTTCCTTGTTGATGTCTATCTCTATGGCGCGCTCCACCTGGCTCTCTGGATTTTTCCAAGTCGCCTGCAACACTTCAGCCGCCCGTCCTCCTTCGAGATCGGTCGGCGCCTCATCTAGGCCAAGGCCAATCCTCTCCGCTTGGGTCAGCGACCTGATTCGGCTAGCATCTTCCTCCTGCTTGACAGTGAAGGGTTGGAAATTTGGTTTTTCGAGCATATGTTTATTGTTTTATCCTTCGAGGGTGTAATTGCTTAAACTTTTCAATCAAATCCTTAGACAAGATCTGAGGCAATTGTTCAAACGAGCTAAGCGGCTCGGCTGCATCGGCACTGGCCGAAGCTCCGCCAATGGCATAGCTTCTGACGACCGCGCCTTTGTCCTTTAAGATTTGATGCAGTTTTTCGGTCTGCGCGAAATCGTCCGGGTCCCCGTCTGAAATCTCGGCTACATAATTCAACGGCCATTTTTCTTTGGGAATCTTTTTCTTTTTCACGGCCGTCATTTCCTGGTCAAACTCTCGCTCGATTAATTGCAAGGTTTGGTGCGTCGGTGTCGATCCACCGGCCAGCTTATTAAGCGACGCATACAACGCCCATTGTTCTTTGGGCGTCCATCTGTCGGTCAAATTCAACTTTGTCTCACCCTTACTGGAGGCGACGGTTGCCATCAATTTAATAGGCAAAAGCTCCGTGCCATCACCCTGTTGACGCGAGACATAAGCGCACTGCATCAGACTGTCGACAAACAACAAGGCCACATCTCTCTGTACGTCAGCCTTTCTACGACCACTAGCGCCATCCGCTTCATTCATCGAGCCGGACAAATCGAAAGAAAAGAAAATATTAATACCACCGAAGTCCATTTCAACCTTTTCCACAGTTTCCTGCTTTTCAAATCCCGTTGGATTGAATTCGTGAGAACGAATATCAATACGGGCGCTAACCGGATCTTCCAATCGGTCGCCCTCATCCATTCTGACCGGCCCGCGATAGTCTGTCGTTTCTGTCTTTCTTTCAACAATAATCTTTTTCCATTCATTTTTCATCTGCTCACTTATCGACTGGCCTTGCGCGTCTTTAATCTGCCTGACCCGCTCCAGAGCATCAAAGAACTCCTGCGCTTGCCCTTGGCTACATTCGGCCAGCTCGGCAAAACGGGCTTTTTCCAGATCGGCAGGAGCCGCCTGACGTTTTTCTTTTGCCCCTTGGCCTTTTTTCAGTTCTTCTATTTTCTTTTTAGCTTCATCTTCACTCATTAGCTCATCTTCGGATTCTCCAAAATCACCTTCGCCACTTTCGCCGTCCAAGTCTTGTTCTTGTTCCTGCTCGTCCAGATTTGGATCGCCCTTAGGTGTGGCGTCTAGTCTGACAGCGCGCCGGCTTAGCTCGTCCCAGACCTCCAGCCAAGCATGTCCGTTGCCGGCATGCATTATTGCCTCGCCTTCTTTATTCTTATCTTTGACATAATAACCGCCGACAAAATTAACCCGATTGTCTATCTCCGACAAAGCGCGCACAGCCAAAGTATTGGCCACAAAGCAATCCGCCTCCTTGCCGTCCCACAGTCGGGCAAAAAACTCAGCCGGTTGAGAGGCATACTTCTGCCAAGCTTCATTGCTATTAGAGTACGTCAAGCTGTTTCGGATAAACTTAACCAACTCGCGTAGCTGCTTCATCTTCGGTTGTCTGCTTTTTTTCAATTCAGCTATTTTGACAGACAATTCCTCTGGCAACTGGCCAGACACTTCGGCCTCCGACAGCTTACTATCCGCTGTTTGAGCCTGCTTGGGGCCAATCTTGAGCTGATAATCAAACACTCCTTGGTCATTAAGATTTAAATAATATAATCCGTCCTGATTAATGGATATTTCTGCCCCGTTCGGCGCATCCGTCTGCAAACTGCTTACATCAGGCGCCCAACCACAAGGCAATGGCAAGGACAAAGGCGCTTTGCCATTCACTTTACCTTGAATTATCCTAGTTTTAAGCGTGTCCAAGGCTATAGTTTCAGCCGGCTGATAAGAACTTTCCTGTTTTCCCCAACGCAAATCCTGCAAATCAAATTTATTAAAGACAAGCTGTTTGTAATAGCCACCATAGAAAGGCTTAACGCGAAAAAAGGCATTCGGCTCGCCTTCCTGCTTCTCTGTTTTGCCCTCCATGGACGACTTGACATCTTCGCTCGATGGCGGCGCTTGATCTGAGCCCTTTTCTTGTTCGTCACCCTCCTCACTTTCAGTTTGCGATTGCTCGGCTAATTTATTTAAATCTTGATCAACCAACCAATCCAAAGCCGCCTTGATTTGCGTTTCATAGATCTGACGTTTCAAACTCCAAGATGTAGCCGGGTTGGTTAATGATTCAAACACATTCAAAAAACCGCCCTTGGTCTCTACTTTTTCCAAAGGCGCTAGCAAATTTTGTATCTTAGGATCGGATATATTTACACCTGACAGTCCTTTTTGTCGTAGAGACTGACCTAAAGAGTCCAAAAATTTATCACACAAAGCCAATTCGGTTTGGCTTGCTTCTACTTGCTTATCCAGCATGGCCCCCTCCACCAACCGTCTTACTTCTGCAGGCACAGCTTCTTTCCAGTCTAAATATTGCTCAACTTCAGCCAAATCCTTGAATTCAAATTTTGGCGCTTCCTGCTCTTTATTTTCCAGCTTCGGCGTTTCCGATTTTACCAGATTTATTTTTTCCATATATTCTTTAATATTATATATATTCTATCAAGTCTATACTCAATTAGCAATACACGCGGAGGAAAAAATGATCTATCCAGGTCTTAGTCGTCGCCTCCTGTAAAACGCAATCTAAAACTTGAAAAAGCCAAGTACACTGCATTTTGTCCAAACAAAAATAAAAAGCTCTCTGACCTACAGTCGGAGAGCTTACTTGAAACACTTAAATAGGGGCTTCGATGGCCAGCCTGGCCTTCTGACAAACATCCATCAATTCAATGACAATGTCATTTTGTAACCTAAGCTGCAACACCTTTAAAACTTCTTCATAGAACCAAAGCTTCTTCTCGATAGGAGCGTCGAAGTTTTTGAACGCTTCCTCTCCAATAGCATCATAACAATCCATTGTGGACTTGATATTATGTATCTTGTCTGCGGCGCAAATCATCAACGACTCTTCGCTGGCCGTCTCAAGTTTCTTGAGAAATGCCATTTTCCTTTCGGTCCAAGTTGCTTTTTTGTCTATCTTATCATTATCAAATTCGCTGATTTCTCGAACCAAATCGGCAATCTCCCAGCCAATATCCTCACCCAGATCGTGATAATTATATCCTCTAATGTCTTTTACGACGTCATGCATAATTCCGCCTATAAACACATCTTCGTTGTCAGTGTATTTGGTCAAAATCACATATACCGACCACAAATGACTGATATACGGCAGATTACCCTCGCCTTTACGTTTTTTTCCATCATGCAACGCGCAAGCGCGATTAATTGCCCTTTGCAACCTTGTCGTTAATTCCATAAATGTCCCCTCAAATATAAAAGTACAAAACTACTAGCCAAAACAATATAATACTTGCCCGAACAATAGTCAACATCAGTCGATGCGTATACAAAAATTAAACACCTTTCAATAAGCATAGTTTCTCTACCCTAGTCAGCTTTTTGATGGCCATTTCCGCCTTGGTCGCCTCGGATCGTGACTTATAACACCGGCTATAGGCCAAAACGACCGGCCGGCGGGCCCTAGTGTACTTGGCGCCCTTTGTGGATAGATTGTGTTCTTCTACCCGCCTAGCCAGATCGGTGGTAATCCCGGCATAGAGAGTATTATCGGCGCAACGCAACAAATATAGATAATATGGCATATTTCCAGTATAATACAGCCAGCCCAAAAGGACAAAACAGAGAATTGTTGACTTTGGCCATAACTTGTGCTATACTTCTTTAGGTAAGGTTCTTATGCACTCTATGATGCAGTCGAATCAAAAAACATATTAAAACTTACATTTATTCACGAAAATAAAAGTATGAACGGAACAATCAAAAAATTGACCGACAAAGGCTTTGGTTTCATTGCCTCTGACGGCCAGGAGAAGGATCTTTTCTTCCACAGCAACAGCTTGGTCGGCGTCCAGTACAACGAGCTTCGCGAAGGCGATGCCGTGTCCTATGAGGTTGAAGAAACCGAAAAGGGCTTGAACGCTGTCAACGTCCAACGCGCGTAAGATTTATCTTATACCAGAAAAACACCTCGATTTATCGGGGTGTTTTTTGTTTCATTTTTATGCCAGCGAAGGCTGGCATCTGATAGCAGCACCATTCTAAAATATGTGTCATTCCTGCGAAGGCGGTAATCTACATCGTGAAGTACTTCCAATGATTAGATTCCCGCCTGCGCGGGAATGACACAAAGAATATGGGAGTGACACAAGAAAAAAGAGAATAACACAGAAAAGACAGCTTGTAATAATCCACATTATACCTAAACAGCTTAAAACCATTTATTGTCCAAAGGTTTAAAAAGTAGTAAAATATACTCATGAAAAAAATGCGAGGAAAAAAATATTTATTGTTTTTGTTTATCTTAATACCACTAACACTAACGGTTCTAGCCATGGCTTTTGCCAAATCATTGTCGCCGTTTAACAAAACTGCCAGCCCCAACTCCCATACGGCAATAGCCCCGTCGATCGCTACCAACACGCCTGCCTTTATCTGGCCGATTGATAATGCTCCCAAGCGGATTACCAAACTGCCCTTCGGCCTCTACGTCACGCCGCAAAATTCACCGGTCAACTCCAAACGCTTTACCGGCTACCATGTCGGTACGGATTTTGAAACTACGCCCGCCGAAAGCAATATCGATATTCCGATCAAAACAATCTGCACCGGCAAACTGGCGCTCAAAAAATGGGCCAGCGGCTATGGCGGCGTCGCTGTCCAACGTTGCCAGCTAAACGGCCGGCCGATAACAGTCATCTACGGCCACCTCAAGCTGGCCTCAATCCAAGCTAAATTAAATACCAGCCTGCCGATTGGCGCCACTTTAGGCATCCTGGGCCAAGGCCAAAGCGTCGAAACCGATGGCGAACGCAAACATCTGCACCTCGGCATCCACTTTGGTTCGGCTATCAATATCTTGGGCTATGTCCAAAAAGCCAAAGACTTGGCCGGCTGGATAGACCCCGCTTCCATTATTAAATAATAAATTTTCTAGATATGGCCAAGAAAAAAGTAGCCCAAATCTTTGTCGAAGAGTTGGTGGCCGCCGGGGTTAAGCGCATCTATGGCATTGCCGGCGATTCACTAACCGGCATTACCGAAAACGTCCGCCAACATCCCGAGATAGAGTGGCTGCATGTAAGGCACGAGGAATCAGCCGCCTTTGCGGCCGGCGCCGAAGCGCAATTAACAGGCAAACTGGCTGTCTGCGCCGGCAGTTGCGGCCCTGGAAATCTGCATCTCATCAACGGCCTTTATGATTGCCAACGCAGCCGCGTGCCGGTTTTAGCCATCGCCGCCCATATCCCGGCAGGCGAAATCGGTTCGGGATATTTCCAAGAAACCCATCCCGAACTACTGTTCAAAGAATGTAGTCACTACTGCGAGCTGGTTTCCCAACCGGAACAAATGCCGCGCGCTCTGGAGATTGCCATGCGTACTGCTGTCGCCAAACAAGGCGTCGCCGTTATTGTCATCCCCGGCAATATCACAAACAAAGACTGCCCTATCCAGAACGTCAGATTCAATCTGGACCTGCCTAAACCGCGCATCATCCCGACTGACAACCAAATAGAAAAAGCAGCTGCTATCCTGAACAAAGCCAAAAAAATCACTATCCTGGGCGGAGCCGGCTGCGCCAACGCCCATGCCGAACTGATTGCCCTGGCTGGACGCCTGCAAGCACCTATCGTCCATGCCTTGCGCGGCAAAGAATTTATCGAATACGACAACCCCTACGACATCGGTATGACCGGCCTACTAGGCTTTTCGACAGGCTATCATGCCATGATGGATTGCGACGCCCTACTGATGCTGGGCACCGATTTCCCTTATCAACAGTTTTATCCCACCTCAGCCAAAGTTATCCAGGTCGATATCCGCGGCGAGCAAATCGGCCGCCGCACTCGAGTCGATCTAGGCCTGATTGGCGACGTCAAAAACACCATCAGAGCCCTCTTGCCGCATTTATCGCAAGGCAAAAATCCGGCCTTCTTGCAAAAAGCGCTTAAGCATTACCGCAAGAATCACCAAGATATCGAAAGCCTGGCAACCGGCACGCCCGGCCGCACCCCTATCCACCCGCAATATGTAGGCAAAGTAATCAACGACCTGGCCGCCAAGGACGCGATATTTACCTGCGACGTCGGCACGCCCACCATCTGGGCCTCCCGTTATCTGCGGATGAATGGCCAACGGCGCTTGTTAGGCTCGTTTATCCACGGTTCCATGGCCAGCGCCCTGCCCCAGGCCATCGGCATCCAAGCATCTCATTCAAATAGGCAAGTTATCACCTTTTCCGGCGACGGCGGCATCGCCATGTTGCTTGGCGATCTGCTGACGCTCAAGCAATTGCACCTGCCGGTCAAGATTGTCGTTTTCAACAACAGCTCGCTGGGCTTTGTCGAACTGGAAATGAAAGCCGCCGGCATTCTAGAGTTTGCCACCGAACTGGACAACCCCCGTTTTTCGGACATTGCCAAGGCCTCCGGCTTACTGGGACTGCGCGCCGAAACTCCGGAGCAAGTCCCCTTGTTGTTCAAAAAAATGCTCAAATACGACGGGCCTGCCCTGTTGGAAGTAGTCGTTAACCGCCAAGAACTAATGCTGCCGCCCAGCATCAGCAAAGACCAAGTGCGCGGCTTCGGCCTCTTTATGCTCAAGGCTATCATGAACGGCCGCGGCGATGAAGTAATCGATTTAGCCAAAAGCAACCTCTTTAGATAATTTTTCTAACAAGATAAAGACCACTCCGATACGATCAGAGTGGTCTTTATTTCACCGGTAAGACAAGCTATTGCAATATAATTTAAGCAATAATAAAACGTGACGCAATAATAACCAATATTAATTATTTTTTATCTTCTGCAAGATCGGACAGCATTTTATTAATCTTAACCACAATCTGATCCAAAGACCAATCCGTCTTAATCATATGGCATGATGGTTTGCTGGCTTCTATTTTCTGCAGAGTTTGATCATCTACAGTCAAATTAGTCAGCACGGCAATCGGCACTTTCTGTCCCCACTCGCCCGCCTTGCGGATCTCTTCCATTACCACCATCCCATCCAGCTTGGGCATAATGATATCCAACAAGATAAAATCGGGCTTATGCGTCAAAGCCTCTTCAAGGCCCGCCTCGCCATTATCAGCTTGGATGACTTCAAAATTCTCTTTGACAAATCTCTCTGCCAAAATCTTGCGCATCAAATCCTCATCCTCAACGACCAGTAATAATTTTTTCATGGCCATATTATTATAATTATTTTTTGCCTCCGCTTTTTATTTTGGATAGCCCGTTGCTGATAGGTACCGTGAAGAAAAAAGTCGTACCGTCTTGCTCTGTCGACTCTAGCCAAATCTTACCGTCATTCTCCTCAACCGCCTCTTTGGCTATAAATAATCCCAAGCCGGTACCATCCGTCTTGACCCGCTGAGCGTTGGTGCCGCGATAAAAACGGGTAAACAAGTGCTTCTGCTCTTCTGAAGTGATTAAAGACCCTCTATTATTAACAGCGATTATATAATACGCGGTATCCTTGCTGACAGTCACGCTAATAGTTTCGCCAGTCGGAGCATAATTAATGGCGTTGCTTACCAGATTGCTTAAGGCCTCTTCAAATCTAATAATATCAACCTTGACCGAGTGCAACGTCGCCGGCTTTATCAATTTTAACTTTTGCTGCTTATTCTTGGCATTAGGCGTCAAGAGCTTTAGGCAATTATTAATCAGTTTGGCCAGATCGGCAGTCTCTTTTTTGACTATAATCTTACCCTGCTCGATATGCGACACCTTAAGCAGAGAATCCACCAGCGTAATCAGTCGCTGGTTGCTAAAATACAAATCCTTAAGTCTTTCCTTGTGCTTGGCTGTCAGGCCTTCGTCGGTATTAAAGACGTCCAGCACCCATTTAATGGACGACAAGGGCGTTCTAAGCTGATGGGAAGCTAGATACAAAAACTCGCTCTCAGCCCTTTCGGCCAGCTTCTTGTCGGTAATATCGATTATTATACCGACCATCTTGATCACTTTGCCTTGTTTGTCTAGTTTTAATTTCCCCCTGCCTGACACCCAGCGTTCTTCTTGCGTCTTGGGTCGGATTATCTTGTATTCTTTGTCAAAACTTTTTTTCTTGCCCAAGACCTCGTCCATAAAATAATCATGCATCATCGCCCGATGGTCAGGATGGATCAATGCCTCCCAACCGGACAAGTCGCGAGTATATTTTTTATCGATGCCAAAGATACCATCAAGCAAATCGGAACTTTCCCAAACTCCGGAAGCAACATCAAGCGTGTAGCGGCCTAACCCGGCGATTGTTTCGGCCTCCGATAATTCCTTAGCAATTTGCGCCAGCTTGTCACTGGCTAGATTCCGTTCTTCTTCTGCCCGCTTACGCTCTGTAACATCCTGCAATGACCCTTCCAGAACCCCGATATCCGGGTATAACTTAAGCGAAGTCAAGCAAATTCTAATATCACCCGTTTTATTACGAAGTTTAAACTCAAAATCATTGACATACCCGGCAGATTTAAGCTTTTGGACCATTACCGCGCGCTCTTGCGGGTCAACCCAAATATCCACAGATGGCTTGCCCACAAACTCCTCTCGTTTCATGCCTAATATCGACAGATACTTGGCATTAGCATCCAAAACCTCCGACCCGTCCAAGCGCGTCCTAAACATTCCAACCTCGGCATTATTAAATAAATTACGGAATTTCTCTTCGCTTTCTTTAAGCGCTTTTTCCGACATTACCTGTTCGGTAATATCCTGCACCGTACCTCGCAATAGGACAAGCTTGCCCTTTTCGTCATTATAGCCCTTAGCCAATTCATGCACATAACGAATATCACCGTCAGGACGAACAATCCGATGCACCACATCATGCAAACCGGTCTTCTCCGAACGCCTTTCGCTCTCCAGTACAATCTCTCTATCATCAGGATAAATAGCATCGCGAAAAGCGCTTATGCTTGGCTTAAACGACTGCGAATCCAGGCCAAAAATATTATAGATTTCTTTCGACCAATACAAACTGCCCGTAATTATGTCCGCCTCCCAATTGCCAATCGACGAAAGGCGTTGCACTTCTTCCAAATGCTCAAGGCTTGCGTGCAATTTTAATTCCAACCGCTTGCGCTCGGTAATATCCCTGACAATCGACAACATGGCCGGTTTGTTGTTGATGTTTATCTTAGTGGCGTTTATCTCGACTGTGGTTTTTTCACCGCTCTTGGTAAGATGAGTTGTTTCAAATATCACCTTGCCTTTTTTGATTAATTCTCTGATAGCCGGCAAACCGGCTTTTGCAAATGACTCAGGATCATCGACATCTACCGGACTCATCTGCAACAATTCTTCTTTGGTATAGCCGTATTTCTGGCACGCGGCATCGTTGACCTCGATAAAATTGCCCGGCTTGCCGTCTTTGTCAATATAATGAATAACTACGGCGTCGCT
This sequence comes from Candidatus Falkowiibacteriota bacterium, assembly GCA_037130845.1. GTDB lineage: Bacteria > Patescibacteriota > Patescibacteriia > Patescibacteriales > Patescibacteriaceae > 1-14-0-10-37-14. Next base: position 39,492 of record JBAXSE010000008.1, read on the forward strand.
TATAGAATTCAATATCGTCCTATATTTGCCTTCGCTTTCACGCAGCGCCAATTCTACCTTGGTTCGCGCCGTCACATCAGAAGCAAAAGCCGTCAACCCGATTACTTTGTTTTCGCTATCAATAATCGGGTTGTAACTAGTTTCATAATAATCAGTCGAAGCATCAATCAACTCAACTACCACATGTCTCTCTCCATCCAAGACTCGATCATAATGGCTCTTTACTTTGACTTGCTCGCTGCTATCGCTAATGCAGTCCAAGATGCTTTTCCCGACCAGCGGCTCAATGCCATAAAGATTCTTCATGACCTTGGCATGATAGCTATTAAAATATAAATATTTATATTTATTATCAATAGCGTAAATCATCATGTCGCGAGGGCTTTCGGCCATGGCGCGCAACAGGATTTCGCCTTTTCTTATTTTTTCTTCATTTTGCTTGCGCCTGGTTATATCTCTGGTAAGTGTTAGGATATGGGGTTCGTTGTTTAAATCAAAAAGGGCCGCCGACATCAAGCCGACAACAGCACTCCCGTCTTTTTTACGGAAAGTCGCTTCAAACTCCGGAATGCTGGTATTTTTTTTAAGCCCAGCAATCAGCTTGTTTCTAGTCTTGGGATTGTTCCAAATATTAAGCTGCAAAGAGGTTTTCCCTTTAATCTCAGTATCGTTATAGCCGGTTAATTTTTTAAAGCCGTCGTTATAAGCCATTACCATGCCGTCACGCAATCTGGTAAGGACTATAGCATCAGGGCTGGCCATAAAAACCGCCTTAAACTTCGCTTCACTTGCCTTGATAACATCTTCGCCGCTAACCCGCGCGGAAATATCAACAAAGCTAGCCAGACTAGCCCAGATCTTCCCCTCGGCATCACGGATTGGAGAGCCGAATACCTCCAAGACGCTCTCACTGCCGTCCGGGCGCACCACTACCATATCGCTAATATGCGTATCTTCTCCCAACATACCCTTAATGATCGGCATTTTTTCCACTGGATACGGCTTACGCTCTGGCAGTTTATAGGCCTTATACACTTCACCCAGATTTTTCTTGTTGGCTGCCGGCAAAACAGCTCTACCTAACAAGCGGAAGGCTTCTTTGTTAGCATACAATGGTTTGCCTGATGGCGCCTCAACCATAAAGATGCCAATCGGCATAATCTTTAACAAAGCGTCCAACAGCTCTTTTTGGCGAACCGCGCTATCCTTGTAATCAAAATTACGGTTATCTTTAATTTTCTTGAAAGCGAATAACTTCATAAATATTTTTGCGCAAAAAAAGTAATCCAAAGATTACCAAAACAGCTTATAACATCTTATAATTTCGCCTTGAACTGCAAAAACTGAAAAAAATTCCATAATCATAAATAATCTTTAATAGTTATTCAATTATAACACTTTTGCCGCCGTTGGTGCAAATAAACAAAGATGCCCGCAAATCAAGGGGCATCCTTGATAGAACTTAATATTATGTTTATTTAGCCAGCTTGATGCCGGTCAAACCCTCAAATTCGGCCTTGGCAAGATCAGCATCTTTAGACGGTTGATCAAGTTTTGCGCCAGTAACTTCAATTTTCTTTTGGAATGCATTAATCTTGGTTAAAAAATCATTTCCAACAGGCTTGCCCTTGGCCTGATTAGTCAGAGCGGTCTTTAATAAAACCAAGACTTCTTTTTCCGCTGTAAACATCTCCTTGAACAATTTAGATATTTCAACATAATCCTTGGCCAGGCGTTGCGCACTAGGCTTAATCTTTTTATCTTTGATGGTGGCGGCGGCATTTTTCAGAGCTACTAGTTTAACATTTTGCTTGTCAACAACTACCAAAGTAGCATTGATTTGTGTAATAGCTTTATTAACAGCCTTAAGCTGCCCCGCATTATCCAACTGATCTAAACCACTCAAAATATCCATCTGCGCCGTAAGATCATCCTGTAAAATACGTATCTTATCATTAAGCAACTTAGCCTCATTCCAAACTTTGGCAAACTTGGTAACACCGGCATCCTTAGATATTTTAACCGCGGCCGTCGTAGTAGCTGTATTTGGAGCACCGGCAGCGCCCACCGTAATAGAGACCGCCGAACAAACGGAGCCAACCGCCCAAAAGCTGACCGCCGCCAACAAGACTAGATATTTCTTTGACATAAGATTATACTTGTTTAATTTTTAAATATTTTATTCGACTTTTGTTGCTTGCTTCTGCACCACTATCATCGTCTTTTGTATGCCGACTATCGGCGCGTGATGCCCGGTGGGATAATCCCTGATAGCGGCATACAAGACATCTTGGCCATAACGATAATCCTGGCCGTGCCTGGTGCCCGCCTCATTGGTAATAAATTCCTTGGTGCCATAGTCATAGCCGATAATCAATAGCATGTGTTCCACCGGCCCGGGCGCAGTAAAGAAAGGATTGTGCAAAGCCTGGCCATTGGCCGGCACTATCACCAGATTGCCCTGTTCTAGTTGATTAATGATATCTGGCAGTTTAATATTCTCTACAACCCAGGCTTGTTGATAATTATAATATTCTTTAAAAAAACGCTCCACCGTATCGCGCGCCGAGGTGTCTTGATAATTGTCATATTTTTTCTGTTCCCAATCCGCCATGGCCAAGATTTTTTCCTTGGCCTGTTGCAAGGTAAAGGTTTCTCCCCTAGCCCAAGAAACAGCCATCAAGACCGAGGCTTCTTCGCAGGCATCTTGCTGACGCGGATCAGACCACTCGCCAAAGGGCGCCTGAGCGGTAAAGGGCACCTTGAACTTAATAATACCGTGGCCAACTACCGCAGGAGTGCCGGTGGCCCGCACAGGCACCGTTGGCGCTTTATTGACTGCCGCTACTTGCGCCGGCTTTACCGAGGCCGGAGCGGTCTCAACCAGCGCCAACGGCACATTCCGCAGACGATAAAAAAAGACCCCCGTTGCAATCACAGCCACTGTCAACATAATAAAAATTACATTCTTGTTCATATTATAGATTATATCAAATTTACCGCCTCTCAACAAATAGCTAAAACATTGGCCAAACAACTAAAATATTGACAATTACCAAACTTTATGCCTTAATGGCAGCAAAATATAATCAGTTTTTTCACAATTTGAAAGTATAACATGAATACCGTTATCAAAGATTTTTTCACCAAAATCGTTATTGCCATTATCGCCGTCGGCCTGTGCGCCGGCGTCTATCTCTATGCCGACTATCTGATGCTGACCGAAGGCTACAACCAGCTGCCATCGCAAATTAAGATGGTTATTGTCTTTGTCGACATGATTCTCTTGCTCACCCTGGCTATTACCGCCCTTTTGCAAGTTATCTTTGCCTTCAAAATCTTAATCGACGAGCAAGACAAGATGCCCTGGCAAGTCCGCCCCATACCGAGCAAGAATAACACTCCGGGCTGGAACAAAGAGTATAGGCAGCAAAAAAATGCTTTGCAGCGTCGACTGGAGCAGCCAGAAGAATTCAAATCAATAGCCACAACCACCGAATGGTTTTTCCCACCGCTCAAGCATTTTAATTTTACCGATTCTGAACTCAAAAAGTTCGTCGATACGCCGGATTCGCAACTGCAGAGCAATCCGCCGGAACAAATAGAAAAATACGCTTGGGAATTGTTCAAGCAATACAACCGCCTCGATAACATCGCCAAGATCTTCCCCCGACTGGAAGCCGAACAACAGGAATACCAAAAACGTCTAATAGCCCATACCAAGGCTAACCTTCAGGTACAACCGCCGTGGTTGCGACGCTTGCATTTACGGACACTAGGCTATGCCGAAAACTTGCTCAGGATTATCGAACCGCGCCTAGAAGACCTGCCGCCCTACAGCGACGGCTGGGAAAAATACAAAGAAGAAGACCGCCGCAATTTTGGCTATTTCCTGGGCTATCTCGACTGGATAATCGACGACACTTACAATGGAGCTCTAAGCTGGTATAATCAAAAGCTCAAAACAGAAAAGCTGTTAGCCGCTTTCAATGGCTGGCCCACTTACAAATTCACTTTGCAGAATCAATGGGACAAGCTTCAAAAGGAAATTGACGACTTTGCCCTATTGGACTCGACCGAAGAACCGGACTATTGGCACAAGATCAAGCATTTGCTCAAGGATCAAGACGATGCCTTTTGCGATATCGAGCAAATTATAGAAGACTGCCAAGACAAAGAAAAAGATCTATTAAATGGCTGGTTCGAACTCAAATCAAAACTCAACAAGCCGGGCGCTCCCGCAGAAAAAGACTGGAGTAAACTGGAAAAAGAAATAACAGGAGACCTCAACGAACTGCAGATTCTTGCTGTCATGAAAATACTCTTTAAAACAAACGAAGACATCAGTCAAAGCATCTTATCGGATACGCCCAACTGGCAATTGATCAAATATCAATTGGAAGGCATCGAAAAATTAATCCCCGATGAAGAGACATGCGATATCGAATTATAACCAACAGCTCTCCGCAACCAAGCGGAGAGCTTTTTAATACGCAAGCTGCCAAGGTTCCATGTACTCATGGAATGGCAGACCGTATTAATCCCGCCTTCATGGCGGGATATTACACCAACGTAAAAGGTTCCATGTACCCAAGGCAATGGCAGTCCCTATGTATGTGACTAATACTCTATCTTGATCCCAAAGCTATCAAGCAAGGACAAGACATCAGGATAGGAGAACTGCGCCTGTTTCAATTTGTTGGCCGTCGGATCGATATAATAATCACGCGCTCCCTTGAAATTAGTTTTCTCCAGATTGGTACCGCTAAACTTGCTAGACAACAGGCTTGAACCGGAGAAGTCAGAGCCGGCCAGATTGGCCTTGGTAAAGTCATTGTCCTTTAGTTCGCAATCCAAAAAAGTACTGTTTTTCATTTCCAGTCCGCTAAAGTCGCACAACATAACATTGCAATTCTTAAAGACCCAGCTGACCAGTAAAGAGTTGATCTTAAAAAAAGCGATGCCGAGCAGCTTGCAGTTTTCGAATCCAATCCCCTGGAAACCGCAATCATCCACTCGAATGTTCGACAGATTACAGTCCGAAAAAACACAATCAATAAAAGCCGAGTCGGAAAATCGGCAGTCGCTAAAATCACATTTTTTAAAAACGCAATTGGCAAATTCCTTGTGGCTCAAATCCTGCCCGCAGGCAAGAATATTTACAAACGTTTGACCCTCAAAGATATCAGTTAAAAAATCCATTGTTGTCTAATTATTTTATACGCCATTGTATTATAACACTATTAGATTGAAAAATGCCCAGCTTGACAAATGACCGATAATACTGTATAAATACATCACTATTTTTCGTTCATTTACAGGAGAAAACTTGAAAACATACAAAAAAGTCTTATTCATCGGAACCGGAGGAGGAAATGACATCTTTTCCACCATTCTGGCCGCTCTATCTCTGCAACGCACTATGGCCTGGGACAGCTGCGCTATCGCCGGCGTCTTGAGCCCTTTTCATATACACAAGCCGGTTCAAGGCACTGCCTACCCTGGAGTAGTCGAGATATTGACGGATTCCAAACGCTATATCCAGAACAAAAACAGCAGCAAAGAAATATCCTTTATCGACGCAATGGTCACCAGCCTAACGAGACTGGGCACAGGACAGCTGACCATCGAAAAAGTCTTTGGACTCTCGCTAAAACAAGGCAGCCAAGGAATCAAGCAATCTCTGTTGGCGCTGCATCAGGAATATGACTATTTCGTACTGGTGGACGTCGGCGGCGATATCCTATACCGCGGTGAAGCTGACACTCATATCCTAAGCCCGATGTTCGATGCTATGGTACTGCGAGGCTTTGTAGACGCCGGCGTACCCGGCATTCTCTTTGAAGCAGGCCCGGGCACCGACGGTGAGCTTGACCACGACGCTTTATATGAACTGCTAAGCCAGCAAGCGATTCAAACAATCGCCCTGGAATCAGAGGATATCGCCTGGTGGCGCAGTTATTACAAAGGCTATATCGCCGGCATTAGGCCCGGCCGCACCGTACCGCTAACCATCAAAGCATTCTATGCCGGCACCGCCTTGATGCTAGAGAACTTTCGCGTACACAATCGTCTTGGCGAAAAGAAATTCTATCACAATTTCAATCAAACCATTTCTGCCAGCCTCTGCAAGAATTATTATTTACTGGATCCCGGCAAAATCAATAATCCTTTTGCCGTTGATTGCGACAGTCCGCTGGACTGGTTTCGCCTTACTCAAAGCAAGCAACGCCGGACCAACAACGAAGCCAACATGCAATACTACAATGAAGACGGGCTGTGGTGGCAAATTCTAACCCCTTCGCCCCTATTTTCTATCGCTGATCGTGTTTCGTTGATTCTTTTGGGCTTGCAAGATCTGCAAGATAAAAATTATGACGCCGCCTTGATGTGGAAGAATGACTGGTTAACGGTTACGCGTGATTTCAAGGAATTATCCCCCATCCTAAGCCCTGACAAAAATCTAATCTACGTAAGCAGAATTGAATAAATAATAACCCCTCCGACATTATACCGGAGGGGTTTTTCTTATTTTTTCGAAGTATTGTGATGCCGCTTTTTGATAAGCATGATCCGCTCTTCGCCGGGCCTTCTACCCAACGGTTCGACTTTTACCTCAACATCCGTTTCTACCCCGCACTCCATGCAGCAAAAAGTCGTATAATAATCGCAGCTGCCGTCCATATAATTACTGCAAGTCCGATACAGATCATCTTGCGTCACTAGTAGGATCGCTCCGCAGCCGACCTGGCTGCCCCGGCCCAGGCAAGTAAACTCTTGCTCCCAATTGACCTGCTTGCCTTTCTTGATGACTTTCATCATTCACTCCTATTTTTGTATTTGTTGAAAAAATTGTTCCAGTATTTTGTAGTGGTCGAAGGCGAAACTGTCTTCGAGAGACACGATCTCATTCTTGCCCAGGATCCAGACCTTAGTCTTGCCGGCCTCATTGCGCAGCTTGCCATGAGCCGAACCAATGAAAACTGTGGACACATAATTGCCTCGCGGGTCGCGGCCAGGATCGGCATAAGTGCCGAAGACGGCATCAATCACCAAGCGCAAACCTGTTTCCTCATAGAACTCGCGCCACACCGTTTTGTGCTGGCTAAAAAGGACGGCAAGCGACACGTCTACGAAATTACTAATCCGCAACTAATCGCCGAAGCATTTACCGCCGCCTCCCATAAGGCCGACGCCGGCGCCGCCAAAGTATTATTGCAAAAAGAAAAACATTTCGACGAACAGGTCCGCTTTCTGGAGGGGGCCAGCGGCATCCGCGCCGCCTTTGACGATGTCATCGCCCATACTCCCCGCGGCGATACTTTCTACCGCTACACTTCCGAAAAGGATCTGGCCCAAGTCAACAGCTACCTCTCGCCAGACTACCGCGCCCGCCGCGATGCCAAGAAGTTGGAACGACTAGTCATCAGCAACCCCGTTTCGGGCAAACAAAAACGCTCCCGTCTGGAGCGCTTTATCCGTTATATCCCGGCCGACCACAGCCTGTTCGACCAGAATATCATCCAAATCATCTACGGCGACCGCCTGCTCTTTATCGACCTAGATACAGAAAAAGTGGTCATCATCGAAAACAAGACCCTGGCCGAATTCCAAAAAGTCATCTTCCGCCAGCTCTACAATTCCTTGCCATCAAGCTAACAATTTGACATATTATATAAATAGCCTAAGATAACGGCAAATCATTTTCACAATATTCAAGGAGTTTATCAATGGAAAAGACTTTCGTTCTTATCAAAACCGACGCTTCCGGCAACCAGCAAAAAATCAAAAAGATTATCAAGATGCTGGAGAATATCAAACAGCAGATTATCCACCGCAAATATGTACAGGCTAACCGCGAAATGATATTGCGGCATTATGACAAGCCGAAAGAATGGTATGTCAAAAACGGCCAACGGATTTATGTCGACCTAATCAAAGCAGGTAAGCCCACACCCAAGACGCCGTTTGAATATGGCCAAGAGATCATGGAACGTATTATTAAATACATGACCCGCAAGCCGATGATTGCCTTGATCCTCGAAGGCCCCGATGCCGTTAATCTCGTCCGTCTGTTCGCGGGCGACACCGAGCCGATCAACGCCAGGATACACACTATCCGCTTTGCGCTCTCAGATGATTCTTACGCCAAGGCCAACCGTCAGCAACGAGCCTTGCACAATGTCATCCATTGTTCAGAAACAGCCGAAGACGTCGAACGCGAAATCGCCATCTGGTTTCCGGAATTATAAAAACAACCCGCTCCGACAATACATCGGAACGGGTTTTTATTTTAATTAGCAATCTTATACACCGGATTAATCCTTCTTTGCTCAACCAGCTTACGGAAGGCAGTCTCCTTAGCTTCTTCGGCATCTAGATAGTCCTGCAGAGTCTGTGGGTTCAGAGTAGCGACAAAGGCTTTGTACTTGTCCAATTCCTCTATGCCGAATGTCAGCGCTTGCCATTGGTCAAACAGTTTGGTAGCATCGAAATATTTCAACTGTTCATAGCTCTCCCCCAATCCCTTTTTATACTCGATATAATATCGATCATTCCCGCTCAAATTATAAGGATAAAGCGCTTTAATCGAAGCTTCGAAATGATTCTTGACGGCTTTTCCGTCAACCTTTACCCAGGGCCAGACGCCCCACAGATATTTATACACGCACACGCCGGCAGCAATCAAAACCGCTCCGAATAACATTCCCAAATAAACAGCATTTGCAGACACCATGATAAATTCTCCTAAATATTGATTATGAAATAACTGGCTATTATATATCAGAATTATCAAAAAAAGTCAACGACAATGCAAAAACAAGCGCCGAATAACGCTTGTTTTGTTAAACTTTTGCAATTTTAGACCTTCGGGACATCCATCTTCATATCGCCCTTCATGTCGCAGTGACCGCCGCAACATTTGCACATACGGCCCATCATTTTCATTAGTCCGATTAGAATAATAATAATCGGCCAGACCAAGGCTGTCATATCGGCAGTCATGACGTTTAGAGCCTTTAGTAAGAATACTATACCCAACAGCATGATTAAGATCGGCATCATCATATGATGCGGACAACCACAGCGACCACACATTTTGTCTTGATGCATACTTCAAATATTAATTTGGCTTAAGGCCAATATATTATTTTTTATGTCATTCATGAGCCGACAACCGATTAACAATAGACTACTGCTTAAGCATTTCGTTGACCGTGAGACGATATGAGTCAGCCATAAAGTTCAATTCGGCTGCCGTATATGGGCGGCCCACCGACTGCTTCATAATTTCTGACGATCTAGCGGCAGCGGCCTGTTCCACCAATGAACTCCAAGCCAAAGTTTGGCCAAAATCCTTGTAGCCCCTGTTCTTGAGAGCTGTCAATTCGGCCGGCGCTAAAACCTTTTTAAATTCGTTATTCTCCCAATAATAATAAGCACTATTTACTTTATAGAGAGTCATTGGTGTAATTGTCACTGGCTCTCCGTTCTGAGCAACGGCAATCATAGACAAGATCGAAGAATTAACCGCCTTAGCGGTGTTTGGAGTGGCAACCGCGCCGTTAGTAGCAGCACCTTGATATTTGGTTGCCAATAATTTAGCCGCCGCAGTCAAATCATTAATATTGGTATATTGAGCATAGAGGGCGCTCATGTCATTTTGAAAACTAGCCACCTTAGCATCGACATTCGGCGATGTCGCGCCGGTACCCGTTCCGGCCGTCACTTTATTGCAATTGCTGCAGCAACAATCGCCATTTTTAATGGCTTGAACCATGTATTTCTTAAGCATGCCCAGGTTAGCCCAGGTCTGATCCGGGTCGGGAGACACGCGTGTGCATTTCTTATAGCTATAAATATAATAAAAACCGGTATCCCAATGAGGCATGATCCGGCACTCACCGATATTCTTGCCCGCCGCTGTCGCCTGATCCACCAGACTGGCCAACAAGGCATCATTGCCGGAAACATCGTTCAGAGTCAAGTCGCCAAAGCCTTTCAAGTAAGAATACTCGCTTAATTTAATATTGCAGTTTACGCTATCAGCCAGAGACGGAGTTGTCGTAGACTTTGTGGCTTTGTCAAAGCACTTTAATGTCGGCAAGGCCTCAACATTGGCCTTCCAAATGTTGATAAAATCCCAATTATTCAATGGAGCAAGCGATGATGTATTATACCAATCATAATATTTCATCACTTTTTGCCAACAATTGTTATCAATCATTGCCTTCGTGCTAGTTGTTACATCCGCAGTATAAGCATCGACGCATTGCTTAACGATAGTACCCATTTGCTGCCAATACGCTCTCCCCTTAAACACAATCTTATTAGTACGCATTACGCCAAAAACACCACCTACGCTATAGTTAGATGACGCATTGGTAAAATTTGTTGCATAAATATTATCGATATTGAGGCTAGCTTTATCAGAAATCATCCCGGCTATTCCTCCGGCCGCTATAGGCGCACCGGCATCTAAATAATTTTGCGCTGAAAAAATATTAGTCAGGCTTCCAAAATCAGAGCCATCGACATAGTTCTCGACGTAACCGATTACACCGCCTTCGTAATAGCTAGAATATATCTTATTGTTGTAGCTGTACGAATTTACAATACTGCTGCGAGCTAACGTTTTTCCTACTAAGCCGCCAACCGCATCCATTTTCGTATTGCCTTTGGCTTTTATTTGGGAATTTACTACATAAGAGTTGTTAATTTTACTGCTCAAATAAGAGTAACCACTTAAGCCGCCGACATTACCCAAGGCAGAACCAATCATTTCAATCCTTGAGTTGGCGACATAACTCGTATCAATCGAGCCTGATGTTTGGCCGGAAAAACCGCCCAGAGAACAAGTGCCGCCAACAGTACTGCAATAAATTTCCGCATTTACCAGACCGACATTTTTTATGCTCCCAATCATGTCCTTAAATAAACCGACATGAAACTCGGAATAAGGCTTTGAAGAGCTGGCACTAATATACAAATTTTTAATTACAAAACATCCGCCATCCAAGGAACCGGAGAAAATATTATTTGGACTGCCGATAGGCAAAAATCCGCTGCCATAGTTCCAGTTCTTTGTATCCGCACAATCGATATCATTGGTCAGATAATACGAGGCCTTTAGGTCATTCTGCATGTTTTGCAGATCGGTGCAATTTTTAATCGCAATACTCGCCGCTTTGGCCGGAGCCCCGGTAAACGCAAACCAGGCTAACGCCAGCAAAAATACCGATAGAATTTTTTTCATAGATGTTTATTAATCAATCTATCATAATTATAACAGCTAGCAGGCTAGCACGCAAACCATAGACAAATATTGTGAACACTTCCGAAATATACCCGTCCGAGCAATACAAAATACCGCCCCGATAGAGGCGATATTTTGTTATTTGCATTTGATTTATTTCAACACAGCCTTGATGCGTCGGACGCCGGCCGAGGATGCCTCTTCTTTCTGGATTTCGAAGCGTCCCAGCTCGGCCGTATTATTAACATGCGGTCCGCCGCAAATTTCGTTGGAAAAGTTGCCCATTTTGTAGACCTTGACTCGCTCGCCATATTTGGATTCAAAGACGCCGGTAGCTCCGCTCTCTTTAGCTTGAGCCAGATCCATCTCGGTCACAACCACCGGCAATTGCGCCTTGATAGCCTCGTTAACCAAGTCTTCTACCGCCCTTTTCTGCTCGTCGGTCATCTTTTCAGGATGAGAGAAGTCATAACGAAGGCGTTCGGCTGTGATATTACTGCCCTTTTGCATGACATGGTCGCCCAATACCTGGCGCAAAGCCGCCAAAAGCAGGTGAGCCGCCGTATGCAATCTGGTAGTCTCCTGGCTGCTGTCAGCCAAGCCGCCCTTAAACTTGCCGGCCGATGCTGTACGAGACAAATCGCGATGCGCCTCCGACTCGGTCTTAAAAGCAACCAAAAGCTCGCTCTCGGCTTCGGCAGAGATAGCCTGTCCACCATGCTCAACTCTCAGTCTATTGATTTCTTCAAAACTCAATTCTACAGGGAAGCCATAAGACTGATATAAATCAAATAATGTTTTGGCGTCCACAGAAAAATCGATAGCTTGGCCAATATACGCGCTGAATAATTTCTCTATTCTCTCAATACCCTTGTCTAATGTCTTTTTGAAATTATCCTCTTCTTTGATTAGGCAATCGATGACAAACTGCTTGTTCCTGACTAATTCTTCGTAGACATCACTATACATAGCAATAACCTCTTGAGCCAATTCCACTGTCCAATTCTGTTTATCAATACCCAATTTTTTGCCATATCTAATAGCCCGACGCAATAGGCGCCGCACCATATAGCCCTGGTCGGTATTAGCCGGAGCGATGGCACTGTCATCACCCATCACAAAAGTGGCTGATTTCAGATGATCGGCAATCACCTCAAAGTCAGCGGCGAAATCTGCATATTTTTTGCCGCCCGACAAGGCGGAAATCTTATTTAGCAACCGTTCGAATAAATCGGTTTCATAAACGCTGGTTTTGCCTTGCGAGACCATCGTGATGCGTTCCAACCCGCCGCCAAAATCGACGTTGCGGTTAGCCAGCTTCTCAAAGCCCTGCTCGGTTTTCTTGTATTCAATAAAGACGCTGTTGCCGATTTCGATAAACCGTCCGCAATCGCAATTAACATGGCAAGGCTGGTCCTTCCACTGCGAATTTTCGTGCCGCAACAAGCCCGCTCCCAGATCATAGAAAATCTCGCTGTCTCCGCCGCCGATTTCACCGACAGGCATCTTTTGCGGTACGCCGGAGCGCGACCACCAGTTCTTTTTCTCGTTGTAATAAAATATCTTGCCGTCTTGCAGACCCTTATCCTCGGGAAAATCAACATCTTTTGCCACTATACCCAGACCGGCGAATATTTGTTGCCACAAGACAACCGATTCGGTATCGCGAGCCAGACCCAGATCTTCATTGCCTCTAAAAACAGTCACATACAATCGGTTCGGATCCAAACCAACCTCCTGTATCAAAAAATTGAACAGCCAAGGCAATTCTTCGTGCTTAAAATAATCGCCCAGCGACCAGTTGCCCAACATTTCAAAAAAGGTGTTATGCCGGCCATCACCGACTTCATCGATGTCCTCGGAGCGGAAACATTTTTGGGAATTAACCAAACGCTGCCCAGCCGGATGCTTCTCGCCCAACAAATACTGCACCAAAGGCTGCATACCGGAGCTGATAAACAGCGTACTGGAGTCATTTTTAGGTATCAAAGAAGCGCTGGAAATGATTGTATGTCCATTTTTTTCGAAATATTCTAGGTATTTTTGCCTAACTTCTTTAGCTGTCATATATTTTTATTACCGTTAATTTAACTAAAATAGTAATACTTACAGGCCTAAATGTCAAACAAATAAGGCTTTTTAAAGCAAAACACCCAATCCAAGACTGGGTGTTTTTCGCCTAATTCAATTGCTACTTATTTTAGATTACGAAGTCTGACAATAATATACTGCGCTACTGCTATTTCCAATAGACTGAGAGGAAGATCAATAATCAACAAGCCCAAAGACATCACTTGCAAATTATAGGCGGCAATCCACATCATCACAAAACCAGCTAGCCATGAAATAAATAGCACTTCTTTGGGCGAAAACTTATCAGACAAACGATATATCACGTAGGCCAGCAACAGGCTCCAAACCAGCCACAACAAGCCATTAACCGGCAAAGTTGCAAAGACAAGCCCTAATGAGCGAAAATGTTCGATCCAAAAGCCTTTGAACAAAAACTCATTACGGATAAATTCTGACAAAGTAATCCAAAGGCCTGCACAGACAACTGCTAATATCTTTCTTTTATACTTCATAACGTTGATGATAGACTTTATTATTAATCATGCCAACAGCATTAGATAGACGCCTATACTGAGCCTGCAATCCTTTATACCTATCTTCTTCTATATTTGTCTCCTCTTTCAAAGCGTTTAGCCTAGCTACGATAGGAATCAAATCCAGTCTGGCCGGCTCTCTGACCGGATGTTGCCGCGACTCGGCCGGTGTTAAATCTAGGATAGCATTCAACTCTTCCAACGAATGTTTAGTCTCGAAGCCTGCCAGCAAATCCGTAAATTCCACAACTTCTTGCTCACAATCACGGCGCTCTTTTTCCGGCTCGACGTCATCCTCATATTCATCCTCCATTTCGTTATCTTCGGCCTTCAAAATATCCTCATCTAACTTTTCTTCCTTCGCTCTTTCGGGCCCTTTGTACATTTCCATTTTCATATTTTTTGATTATACATCCATTATACCACCTGCCTAATATATAAAAAGAGGCAGGCTTGGTTGCAAGCTGCCTCATACATTTTTCACCAGAAAATCTTATGCTATTTCCATCAGCAATTCCTCATTGGAGTATTTCTTGCGCTCGATGCCAGAAAATTGATCTTCTGCCCTGCCACCGCCGGCCGGCCGGATAATGCGCATCCAATTAAAGTAATCAGACAAACCTTGCTTCGGATTACCGGGATTGGTCCTGGTATAATGGACAATCGAACAATTCGGCATTTTGCCCCAATCTTCCTTGGTGGTCAGATATTCATTCGATTTCTTGAGCGACATCCGCTCCAGGATAATGCGGAAAGAACGCATCACGTGGCCATGGCAAACGATAATTACATCCTTGCCATCACGCTCGCGGGACAAAGTATCCAAGACTATCTTGATCCGCTGGCAGACATCAGCGATGCTCTCGCCTTGCGGCGGCCTAGCTAAAAACGGCTGGGTATCATAAAATTTTTGTTGGTCTGCATATTTTTTATCGCGCCGCGATGGCGTGATAAAATTAAACAAACCGCCGTCCCTTTCCCGCAGATTGAAATCCATCATCCATTTGGCATTAGGCAGATCCAAACCGGCTGCCGTCTGCATGGCACGCGTGTTATTGGACACCAACATGCAGTCAAAAGCCGTGATGCCGTTTTCATAGAACCAAAAGCCGGCTTTTTCCGCCTGCTCCTCGCCCAAAGCCGTCAGCTTGTATTGTGATTCATGCAGGCCCAAAAATTCATCAGAATAGAACGACTCATCGCCGGTCTCTTCGAACAGCTTGCGCACCAGATTGCCTTCGGACTGTCCGTGTCGGACCAGATACAGATTGCTTGGCATTGCCATAATTAATACTCCTCTATAGTGACTCAAATTGTTAAGGTAATAATGGAATATACCACGAGCGATAAGCCAAGTCAAGATAAGATAAAACAAAATATACTACATTTTAGCAGTATATTTAACAATCTTTATAAAATTTATCAGCCATTCAAAAAGCGCTTCCAAACCGCATTGCTACAACAACCAACGGTAAAAAAATCCATCAAACCACCCTCAAAAATAGCTCTCAACGCACATTAATTATATTAAAGGCATTGGAATTAGTGCCAACGGCATACAGCCCATAATTAGTCAAAAACATATCATAAACATTGGTCAGAGAAGCGCCGCTAGCCGACCCGATAGTAGCATAATGAGTCGGAGCTGCCGGATTGCTGATATTTACCACCTCTATGGCTGCCGCGTCATAAGCAGAGACAAACGCATAATTACCCTGCACTGCCACTCGATAAGCGCCGTCCAATACAGCTCCGCCTGTACCGGTTGCCAACTTACCCGCATGCACCGGATTAGCAGGATCGCTGACATTGACTATCTCTAGGCCCGCCGGACAGCCGCTAGGAGATCCCTGAGCCGCAATATATGCATAATTGCCTGATACATAAATCCCATGAGCATGCGTCAACAAAGGCGTACCGGCTAACAATTTGGATACATGCGACGGGGCGGCCGGATTGCTGATATTAATTATTTCCAATCCGCCGACACAATCACTATTATTTTGGCCAACTGCCACATAGGCATAATTCCCGGAGACATAAATGCCGTTGGCATTATTCAGATAGGCACTGCCGACACCGTCAGCCAAACTGCCTGTAATACTAAGACTGGCTGGATTACTGATATCAACAATCTTTAATGCGCTGGCACCGATAACATAAGCATATCTACCGACAACCTTCATGTCATTAATAGTAATATTTAGAGCGATATTAGTCACCGCCGTTGGATTAGTGGGATCGGTAATATTAATAACCTGCAATCGACCGCTGGATGAATCGGCAACAAAGGCATAATTACCCACTACTGCAATCGCGATAGGAACATAAAGAGCGACAACACCGGCATTTTGAGAGTTAATCCGGCCGCGTCGAACCGGGCTCGCAGGATTGCTAATATCAAAAATCTCAAAAAAACCATTGAGGCCAGCTCCGTTATTCCCAGCATCGCCGATATAGGCATTG
Organism: Candidatus Falkowiibacteriota bacterium; assembly: GCA_037130845.1. Taxonomy (GTDB): domain Bacteria; phylum Patescibacteriota; class Patescibacteriia; order Patescibacteriales; family Patescibacteriaceae; genus 1-14-0-10-37-14. Next base: position 55,821 of record JBAXSE010000008.1, read on the forward strand.
TTTCCGACAACCGTTACCGCAGAAGGCTGGCTCATGCTTCCGCCGGACACAATTCCGCTCAAAGTAGGCTCAGGTATATAATCAGCGCAGATGTTACCAGGCCGGGCAACACAGCTCCCTCCGGCTACCGAACCGACTGCCCCGCCCAGACAATAATAAATCTTGTAGACATTAGCATCAGTCCGCGGACCGACATAAGAATAATCACCGGACGGACACGAACCGTCGGTGGCGGGCGTAGGATTACTGGGCACTTTGGATAGATAAGTCTTGCCCGAAGCGTCCTTAAAGACTTGCCCTGCCGTCAAATACTGGGGATAAGCGCCATTATCGGTATAATACACCTCGAGCGCAGTCTGAATTTGCTTGACATCGGCAACGCGTCTGGCATCTCGGCCTTTTTGTTTAGAATTATTTAAGGCCACGACCGACAATGTCGCCAAAATGCCGATAATTACAATAACCACCAATAGCTCGACTAGTGTAAAAGCTTGATTAATTATTATTTTACTTCTTTTATTTACCATAGACAAAATTAAATCAAACCAACATAAAAAGCTATAGCAGTATAACTCTAACGAAGATTAATCACGTTTAAAGAATTATTTTGAAAACCGCCGACAGTATACAGATTATAGTTTGACAAAAACATACCGGCGATATTACTCAAGGCAGCGCCGCTTGACGATCCGATAGTGGTAATATGAGTCGGGGCAGACGGGTTACTAACATTTACCACTTCCACAATGCCATCATTAGGATCAGCGATAAAAGCGTAATTACCCTGCACCAGAACTTTTTGTCCAGAATTACTAAAGACTGCTCCCCCCTGACCGCTTAAAATACTGCCCACATGAACAGGGCTGCTTGGATTACTGATATTAACTATTTCTAGCCCAGGAGCTTTGCTGCCGGTAAAAGGAGAGTCGCCATGAGTTGCAATGTAAGCATAATTACCAGAGACGACTATATCATTAGGATGCACTAACGAAGCTCCGCCGCTACCGTTCATCAACGTACTTTTGTGGACAGGCGCGATTGGGTTGCTAACATCAATTATTTCCAGACCGCCAATACTGCCTCCGGTATTGCCATCACGAACCGCCAAATAGGCATAATTACCGACAACATAAACACCGGCAGCATCCGTCAGATACGCGCCACCGACACCATCATTTACAGACCCTTTTATATTTGCACTGGCCGGCACGCTAATATCCACCACCCGAAACGAACTATAACAATTTTGGCAACCGGCGCTATTACTGGTAAGATAGGCGTAATTACCAGAAACGAAAATATTATTAGCAATCTGATATCCATTAGTAACTGACAATTTTACAACTGCCGAAGGGCTAAGCGGATTACTGATGTTTACCACCTCCATTGCATTGCTGCTGCCATCTAACGCATAAAGATAATTACCGGAAATACCCATACCAGAAATGTTATTCAAGGCAACTCCAGCGCTACCATAGATTATTGCCTTATGCACCGGATTAGCTAGATTGCTGATATCAAAAACTTCTAAAGATTTGCTATTATAATTCCCGACATAAGCATAATTTCCAGAAACCACCATCGACAATGGCCAATTTAAATCTGCGCCATTCGTGCCTCGCACCAAACTCGCCGTAGCTATAGGGTCCGGCATATAATCCGCGCAAATATTGCCCGGCCGGGCAACACAGCTCCCTCCGGCTACCGAACCGACTGCCCCGCCCAGACAATAATAAATCTTGTAGACATTAGCATCAGTCCGCGGACCGACATAAGAATAATCACCGGACGGACACGAACCGTCGGTGGCGGGCGTAGGATTACTGGGCACTTTGGATAGATAAGTCTTGCCCGAAGCGTCCTTAAAGACTTGCCCTGCCGTCAAATACTGGGGATAAGCGCCATTATCGGTATAATACACCTCGAGCGCAGTCTGAATTTGCTTGACATCGGCAACGCGTCTGGCATCTCGGCCTTTTTGTTTAGAATTATTTAAGGCCACGACCGACAATGTCGCCAAAATGCCGATAATTACAATAACCACCAACAGTTCTACCAGTGTGAATCCCGGTTTAAATGATTTCGAACTAACTATTTTTAGCATAATTGACTTTGGGAGTTAAGCATTATCTTTCTGGCAGCTTTCCAAAACTAATAATAAAACATTTTGCATTATTTATCTAGCCAATGATTGTTATTAAGTTGCGTCAATATATCGCTGCTTCATTAAGCGCTCGATACAACCAATAAATAAATTAATCCTTAAGACAACGGACGTTATGAAATATTCTTCATTATTCAACCAATCAAAAAAATACTTCTAAATCATGCTAATGTTTTATCATTTTTTTCAGGACCTTGTTATTACTTAGTATAACAGATTACAACCCTAATCTCTAACACAACGTAACGATTGAGCATTTCCTGATTTCCAAGCACTACTTCGGTAAGTATCAGCATCCCCGGTATAAATTTCCCTTTTCCAAGCTGTCGGATTAACACCGGCATTTATAGATGAGATAAAATAATGTCCCTCAGAGCCATTAGAAAACCAAGACCCGCCGCTACCGCGATATCCTGCTCTAGGAAAATTCAAATTAGACGTTCCGCAAGGAGTACGCCCGCTACAAGTGCCGACTGGCTTTAACAGATCACCAGAAACAGTCCCGCGCCAGCCCGTCGTGCCACCTGATCCAATTTGGTCAGCATAATAATCTCCACCTGACCCAGTATTATCGGTAGCCAAGGTTGGGTCCAAAAAATGCTCCAACACCCAAAATTCATAATCAGAAGGAACGTGCCAGCCCTTTGGACAAAGACCCTGTCTTTTGGCATTTATACCGGAACCGGTCAAATAAGCCGAAGGCGCGCAACCTAGAGTAGAAGTAGAGTTGCAAGCACTAGGCAAATACATTACCTCTGACCACCAATACAAACCCCCCGAAGCTGTGCAATTAGCTTCATTATTCGAGTAACACCATTTATTAATAGTCGTATCGTCAGTCATATCCAACGTGCCATTCTGCATGACTCCGATATTTATATTCTTATCCAACCAACATTGCGTACCCTCCTTAACCGCATAATACGTAATGCCACCCACTGTGCAAGAGGCGGTAGAACTGGCATAATCAGCTAGACCATTACAATTCAAAGCAGAACAATCTCCGCATATGCAAGGACTGCATTCCAGTTGCGGCGTTGCACCGGTATTACCGGGGAACAGCCCCAGACTGGCAGGCAAGGCGTTCAGATTACCCGGCAAAGCACAGCTGGACCCGGCAGCGGTACTGCCCGTTCCGTTACCCAAGCAATAGGACAAGAGATAGCCGGTGCCTGAACCGGTTTGAGCATACGTATACTCGCTGCCAGCAGCGCATCCGCCGTCCGTATCCGGGTGAGGATTGTTAGGCACTTTGGACATATAGACCGTGCCTGACGGGCCGGCTAACTGCAAGCCGGCCGTAACACTCGGCGGATAGTTGCCTTCGTTCGAAAAATAAAGGTCCAGCGCAGATGATATAGCCCGGACATCGGTTACCCGCTTGGCATCACGCGCCTTGCCCCTGGCGTTATCAAGCCCAATCATGGTTAGCGTTGCCAGCGTGCCGATAATTACAATCACAACCAAGAGTTCAATTAGAGTGAACCCTAAGTCGGCAAATGCCATGCTTTTTCTTTTTATTATCACAAAGTTCTAACCAAGTTAATGCTAAAGTCCGACTTTAATCTGGTGCAATGTCTGATTGCTAACATCATGGGCCGTGGCTAGCAGCGCGGCATAACCATATTCACCCAACAAATAACGCTTGTTGCCGATCGGGTCTATATACCAACTGTAGCCGTTGGGTGCAACAACGATTTTACCGTCAAAATTATGGTTAGCCGCCTTAACATACCTGGCAGCAGCATCAGAGTTCAGGGGGCTATAATTATTAGCCACTTCCTGCCCATCATCATAGCCGTCGCCATCCGTATCGGCTCGCTTCGGATCGGTACCCAACGCCTTTTCCAATTCATCAGGCAAGCCATCGTTATCAGTATCAGCCCCCAGCAGACAAGTCTTATACTTAGCAAAGACGGACATTTGCTTGTCAGTCGCCTTGCCGGCGCCTAAGGGATTATAGCCGTTGCGGATTTCTTCGCCATCAGAGTAACCATCATGATCGCTGTCGATTAAATTTGGACTTGTGCCCAATTCATTTTCAATGGCATCGGCTAGCCCGTCATGATCACTATCGGTCATCTTTAGATAATTAAGACAGCCCAAAGGAATATTGCCCAAATCAGCAAAACTAATCTTGGCCCCAAAGCGCTTGACTAAAGACACTACCTGATCGGACTGTCCGGCGTAATAGCGCTGCCCATCGATCGGATTGACATACCACAATTGGCCGCTAGTATTAGCCGCCTGCATGATTTCGCCGCTATTTTTAGCCGCAATCGCGGCATCAGGCTGACTACTCAGATTAGTTTCCTGTTGCAACATCGAGTTTAAATCTTTTGGCGATAATACAAGCGTCTTGTTATTTAAATATTTTTCTAAAGCATTTACGTTAATTATTTGGCTGATTTGCAAGGCCACCTCAGGTCCGGAGCCTAAACTGCAATCTTGCGCGGTCCCGAGTAGTTGGCTCTCACTCGGATTGCAAACAGATGGCGTGCGGCCGACGATTACGCGCTGCTGTTTAGCCAAAACGCAAGCTGTCCACGAGCCATAGGCAACGCTTTGGCAAACCGGCACAACTGCGGTTGCCGCACTGCCTGGGCTGTGAGCCGTATACTGGGTTTTGGTCAAAACCGAGAAAGTCCCGGCTGTCAAAGAATCAGCCGCATTACCGGCCATATCTCTGAGCCCTTCAACGACCACGGTTGCTGTTTTCGCTTCGTTATCGTTGGCCAAATTAAGCGAACCCAGCCAATGTCCGCCTGTATACGAGCTGACTGCGGCTGTATATGGGCTGTGGCTCAAGCCATTAATCGTAACCGTTAAAGGCTGGTCGTAATCAATGCCGCTAATTTCATCGCCCACATTAATATCGATATTTACCGTACCGCCGGCTTCGGGCACAGCGCCGACCGTTAATCCGGCAACAACAGGCGCGATCGAATCAACGGTAAAGCTAACGTCAAGATTATTGGCCGCAGTCTGGCTGTTCTGGCCGTTACGATAATCACAACTGACATATGCCATTTTCGATCCATCGGTTGATTGATCCGGCAAAGTGCAAATCGATGAAGTGCTATTGCCGGTGCAAGCGTTAGCGGCGCTCATCGCCGCATAAGACAAATCATTATCGCTCCAACGGCAATCCAGCTGAAACGGCCCCGTGTTCACAACGATTGTCGGACTTAACCGGCTAATCGTATAAGGCGCGCTGGTATCATTTTTTACGCTTGCAATTGATGGCGAATCAGCGCTAATCTCCGGCACTGTCGTAGTTGTGCTAGTGCCGGCTTGACTAGAGGCAAAAAGATAGGCCGTAGTAACCGCAAATGGATTCAAAGGCAAAGCTAAGGCAAAGCTGCCATTATCAACATCGGCAGTAGTGCTAGCAATCTCCATGCCCAGTTGATTGCGCAGACTCAGCCTGGAGCCCGCTTCGGCCGTGCCTCTAAGCCTGTACGAAGTGGCGCCATGAGCGGCAATCGAACCGCTCGGATCCGTGATAACCGGCGCTTCCGGGGGGCTGGGTAATTGTATACGAAAACTGAGATCCAAATTGTTGGCTGCCGTTTGATAATAATAATCATTATTATTATCGATACAACTGACATAGGCGTTTTTCTGACCGCTTCGCCCTTGATCCGGCAAACTGCAGATTGTAGTAGTGCCGTTAGTTGAACAGTTATTGCTAGACGAAATGTCAGCATAAGGCAAATCGCTTGCACTCCAACGGCATGCTATATCAAACAGACTGGTAACGGTAACGCTAGGTGTTGTAGTGCTAACCACATAAGGCGCGGTTGTCGATGACCCAACACTGACAACGGCTGGCGCATCGGCTGTCACCCTCGGCACCGTAGTAGTAGCGCTGCTAGTGCCTTCTTCGTTTGTGGCTACCGCGTAAATAAGCGTCGGCCCAAAAGGATTCAATGCTAAATCAAGACTAAAAGCACCGGCATCCGAATCCGGCACCGCTCCTCCGATATCACCGCCCTTCCAATTATAAAAATAAACAATCGAGCTAGTTTCAGCAGTACCGGCAAAAGAATAGCTGGTTACACCATGCACGCTAATAGAGCTGGTCGGGTCAGTCATAATAGGATCATCCGGGAAATTTCTTTCCAAATCAAAAGCAATGTCCTGATTGTTATCAGCCGTTTGATAATAATAGTCATTGTTAGCATCAGTACAACTGACATGGACGGCTTTCTCTCCATTTGACCCCTGGTAAGACAGAGTGCAAGTGGTGGTGGTGCCAACGGTCACGCAATCATTGCTTGCAGACATTCCGTTATAACCCAAATCCCTATTATCCCAACGGCAGGCCAAATCAAAATTACTCGTAATAACAATATCCGGCGTCCGATCCGTAATTACATAAGGCGCTTGACTGACACCGCCAACGCTGGCCAAAACAGGCCGATCAGAGCTTATAACAGGCAGAGTCGTCGTAGAGCTAGCATTATCATCGCCATCAATCGCCGTTGCATAGAACTGCGTGGGGCCAAAAGGATTCAAATCAAATTCTAGCGCAAAGGCGTTGGTTCCTTCGTCTGGCACGACGCCGCCAATATCGCTAAATTGCCAATTATAAAAATGGATCATGGCTGTTGGGTCGCCGGTACCGGATAATGTATAAGCAGTTGCCCCGCTAGCAGTAGTCGAGGCTGTCGGGTCCGTAAATACCGGCGCTTCCGGATTAGCCAAGGCCGGCATAGCCAGCGCCAAAAAAACCAAAAAACATAAAAAACCAAAAAATCTATTTAAAGTTTTCATAAAATTTGCCAACATTATATTCCCTCTATTATAACACTTTTTAAACCAGAACACAATTAATTGTATCAGTCCAGGACATTTTGGACAACTGATTATTATTAATTAAATAATTC
>JBAXSE010000009.1:0-52939 GCA_037130845.1 Candidatus Falkowiibacteriota bacterium
GTTCTATTAAAGTGTCTAAAAACGCAAAACACGTGAAGTTCGATATTCGAATTCACGTGTTTTTTTGTACTACAGGAGATTAAATATCAAGATTCTTGACCGCTTTGGCATTTGTCTGGATGAAGTGCTTGCGGGCGGCTACATCAACGCCCATCAGCATCTCAAAAGTTTCGTTGGCTTTAGTGGCGTCATCGACGTCCACGCGCTTCATGATGCGCTGGGCGGGGTCCATAGTGGTCTCCCAGAGCTGTTCCGGGTTCATTTCACCCAAACCTTTGTAGCGCTGGATATGGACTTTGCTGGCGGCTTTTTTCTTGTCGGCCAGTTTGATGTTTTCGGTTTCTTCTTCGGTCATCTCCGGTCCTTCTTCTTCAGCCTCGCTTTCTTCCGGTTCTTCTTCGGGGCTGACGCCCATGGAGGTTAAGATTTCCATTTTTTCTTCATCGGAGTAGGCATATTTGGCGGTAGTGCCTTTTTTGACCTGATAGAGAGGCGGTTGGGCGATATAGAGATGGCCGCCGCTGATCAGATCGGGGAAGTGGCGGTAGAACAAGGTGAGTAGCAGAGTGCGGATATGGGCGCCGTCGACGTCGGCATCGGTCATAATGATGACGCGGTGATAGCGCAGTTTGTCCAATTCGATCTGGTCGCCGATGTTCATGCCCATAGCAATGACCAGGTTCTTGATTTCGGTATTAGCCAACATCTTGTCGATGCGGCTGCGTTCGACGTTCAAAATTTTGCCGCGCAGCGGTAGGATAGCTTGAAACCGTCGGTCACGTCCTTGTTTAGCGCTACCTCCGGCGGAATCGCCCTCGACTATGTATAGTTCGCATTCTTCTGGTTTGCGGCTGGAGCAGTCGGCTAGTTTGCCGGGCAGGGCGGAGCCTTCTAGGGCGCCTTTGCGCAGGATGGTGGCGCGGGCGGTGCGGGCGGCCAAGCGGGCTTGAGCCGAGAGCAAGCATTTACCGCAGATTGCCGCGGCGTCTTTGGGGTTTTCTTCTAAAAAGGCGGCAAAGGTATCGCCGAATAATTGTTCGACATAGGTTTTCATGTCGGCATTGCCCAGCTTGCCTTTGGTCTGCCCTTCGAATTGCGGGTTAGGCAGCTTGACGGAAATGATAGCGGTTAGACCTTCTTTGGTATCATCGCCGGTTAGGTTGGCGTCTTTTTCTTTGAGTAGGCCTTTGGCGCGGGCGTAATTGTTGATGGTGCGGGTCAAGGCGGAGCGGAAACCGGCCAGATGAGAGCCGCCTTCCGGGTTAATGATGTTATTAGCGAAACAGAGGACGTTTTCGTTGTAGCCTTCGTTATATTGCAAGGCCACTTCTACTCGGCAATCGGATATTTCTTTGTCGGAATAAAAAATAGAATCATTTTTGACTTCCATGTTGCGATTCATGGCCTTGATGTAAGTGCGGATGCCGCCGTCAAAATAGAAGCGGTATTTTTTGGCGCGATGTCCGGCTCGCTCGTCGGCGATAGTCATGTTGATGCCTTTGTTGAGGTAGGTTTGTTGGCGCAAGCGGTCGAGGATGCGTCCCCAATTGAATTCGACATCTTCGAAGATGGTTGGATCCGGTTTAAAAATGATAGTAGTGCCGGTTAATTTGGTTTTGCCGATGACTGAGGCTTTGTTCTGGGGCTTGCCGCGTTTGAATTCTTGCATCCAGATTTGGCCGTCGCGATAGACCTCGGCGCGCAGGTAGTCGCTTAAGGCATTGACAACCGAAACGCCGACGCCGTGAAGGCCGCCTGATACTTTGTAGCCGCTGCCGCCGAATTTACCGCCGGCATGCAATTTGGTCAGGACGGTTTCCAGCGCGGAGACTTTGGTGGAAGGGTGGATGTCAGTCGGGATGCCGCGGCCGTTATCAACGACCTTAACCATGCCATCGGATAGCAGAGCTACTTCGATGCTGTTGGCGTAGCCGGCCATGGCTTCGTCGATGCAATTATCGACTACCTCCCAAACCAAATGGTGCAGTCCGGTGGTGGACGTGCTGCCGATGTACATGCCCGGGCGGATACGCACCGGTTCCAAGCCTTCTAATACTGTGATGGCGTCTGCGCCATAGGAGCTTTTCTTTTTGTCTTCTGCCATATTTATTTCTTCAAAAATTAGTCAAATATTTAGCCCTGATTTAAAATAGACAATTTGCATGATATATCTGCAAATCAAAGGTTATAACTAAACTATTATATCAGAGAACGGCGCAAAACTCAAGTTTTTAAACGGTATTTTTGTCGGCAAGGTTAGCTGATAAATCTCTCTGTTTTTGCGGTAATTATATAGTTACTCCTTTTTCATTTTTATGATATAATATTAATATGGCAATCAGCTTGACTTTTGAGCTTAATTTTTGTTGCAATCTTTATGTTTATAAACGGCAATAGCCAATTTACGCCGCCCGCAGCTCCGCCAGAGCCTATTTGGACCAAGCCGGGCTTTACGAAAAAAGCCTTAATAGCGGCTGGAGTATTATTGTTGATTGGCGGTATTGGCATATGGGTAGCCCTTAGCAGGCAAGCTGGCAAGCTGTCATTGCTTGACCGTACGAGCGACCAGACCGGACCACTGCCTAAGCCGTTTCTAGGGCTTGATACTGGCAGTGGCGGAGAAAATAAACAGCCTGACCTAAAAGCAGAAGAAATTTTCTTTGGTAATAATTTTGTTACTTACGACGACAAGCCTAAGATTAAAGCTATTGATATCGCTTATCCGCTTAATATCAAGGCGGAGGTGGCAAATTTTTATGACTTTACCAGGCAAATTCCCTTAAAGGATGCCGAAATTAGCGAATTAAGCACCAAGGGCTATGTGGTAATCGACAATCCCTTTGCTAAAACGAGCAATAATTTCTTGCCCGTCTATAAGGAGCTTAATAATCACAAGTTGCCTTTCTTGGTGACCGCTGATTTCCTTTTTTATTACACTCAGAATTATTTGAAAGGTATATACAAAAATATTGAGGCCGATCTTTTTTATCGGACTTTTTGGCAGAACAATGCAACCTTATTCCAGCAAGCTGATAAGCGTTACCGTGATCGATATGCCAAGTTAGGCGTGATTAATGATCCGGTTTTAGAGGGCTTGCGCTTGGAAGCCGTCTTCTTTGCTACCAATTTGGAATTATTGCGGCCCAAGGCGGGGCAGATTTTGCCGCCGTCTAAAGAGTCGGTTATTACGCAATCCGGTGTTGCTGACAAATTTACACAAATGGAAGCGCAGGAATTCCAGTTTACTGTGCCTGACTATTTGGCGCAAAGCGTTGCGGAAGAAATAGCTTTAATAAAACAGGCAGGCAGGGTAGCTGCTGTCAGCAAATCGCCAGCCTTGCTGTATCAACGTAATTATACCGCTTTCAAGATTCCCGAAGATTATTCGGGTAATCCCAAACTATCAAATTTTTATTTAGCTACTATCTGGAGCCGTTCTGAATTCCCGCTATTTTATATTGATAAAGATTGTCCCACCTGCCTGTTGGACAAGGAAGATTGGCTGGTCAACCAAACGGCGGCGCATCTAATTGCGCGGGATATCAGCGCTAATCAGGAATTGAAAAACAAATGGGCCAAGATTTATAAGGCAATCGCCTTTTTTACCAAGCTGTCGAGCGAACTGTCTTATTTGGATTATAACGCCGCCTTCAAGCAGTTGTTTGGGGAAAAAAGGGTTGAAGATGTTTTTGATTCGGCTAACCCGACGCGTGAAACAGACCTGTTGTCGCTGCGCAACCTGTTAGCTGCCAATGCTTTTGACCCGGCTAAAGGCGCGTTCAATCGGCAAACCGAAGAAGGCCGCCGAGAATCCGGTTTCCGCGTCTTACAGGAAGTTTACGACCCTGCCAAATACCTTTATGACCGCTTGATTTACAAATCAGTCGGGACTTTCATAAATTACGATTCCAAAAAGATCTACCCTAGTCTCAATACGCTTTGTGAATCCGGTTTCCATGTCACTACGCGTTGCCGGGCTATTGGGTTGGATATCATTAACCCATTGTTTAATGAGACGATTGACAACCCGTATTATGATCTTAATACTAATTTTACAGGCTACACCAATCAGGTGCCTTACCTAAGAAATCATTTTATTAAATTTGGCGTTAATGATTGGCATGATAACATTTACTGGTCTACTTTGGACGTCGGACGCAAGTATCTGAATAATCGCAAGATTAGCGTCTTTCCATATTCTATGACTCCAACTTGGGCGAATCAGGCCTTGTCGACCGTACTGGCAGCCACAACTAATTCTTATCTGCCGCTAGATGTTTGGACGCCGACTTCGTGGCAAGTAAACGCACTAAAAACTCCAAGTACCGTTAAATATCATTATGTCGAACCTAATCTAGTGCTAATATCCGAAATGGAGGCAATGTCTCAGATGTTATTTAAGACCTTTATTAACTTGGAGATAGTCAAGGACAACGATAATGAATTCGTCAATCTAACCAATGATTTGGATAAATTGCGTCAATTGGTATATGCGGAACAGGAAGGTACTGATTTTACAAACCAAGATTGGCTTTTCTTGAATGATTTGGTTTCGAAGTTTACGCTAAAGAGCGAGCGGAATAAAACTTGGCGCCTGCGCTTTACAAATCCCGATACTAAAAGGGAAGCTTTGTTAGAGCAGTCAATGGCTGGCGTCAAATTATTAGTCGAAGTCCAACGGCAGCAATCACGCAATATAATGGTGGTCGGGCCGGTATTTAGTTTCCATGAACGCAAACTATAATTATGATATTTTTTGGAAAAAAAACAGCTAAGCCGGAATTTACTCCTGAAGAGTTGACTACTAAAAAAAAGCAGTTAATTGATTCAGAAGTAGAGGAGTATATCGGCTCAAGCGGAGTCTCCACCAAGTGGTTGGAATATGGCGTGTGGTATCAGCAACATCGACGCTTGTTCACTTTGACGGTGGTTTGGTTTTTGGCTATTGCTGCCAGCATCTTTTGGGCATTCGTCTTGTATTACATCGCTTCTTTCTTGTATATCGGCATCCGGCAAGATCAAGAAAACAGCGTTGCTTTGTCTACATATTCTTTGCGTCCGCAGCGTTCTGACCAGTCGGCTAATCTAGAATATACTTTTTTCCAGGCTTTAGCCTTGCCGAACGGGCGGTATGACTTGGTAGGCAAGGTGACTAATAAAAGCACTAATGGTTGGGCTTCGTTTAATTATAATTTTTCCGACGGGCAGCAATCTTTGGGGGCTGGTACGGGCTTTGTTTATCCCGGAGAGACTAAATACCTGTTGGCTTTGGGGCAGAGCCTAAAGGGCTCGCCTTTTGACGTACGATTAATCATGAGCAATATTCTTCTTAACCGCTTTACGCCTCGCAACATGACTGATTGGTCCGGCTACCATGACGCGCATCTCGATTTTATTATTCAGGACAAGGTTTATATGCCGGCTGATGAAAGCGGTTTGACTGAAAAATTGCCGATTAATCGTGTTTCTTTTAGTATTATCAATAATAGCGCGTATACTTACAGGACAGTGCCCTTCTTGATAATTCTTTATTATGGGGATAAGATGGTGGCTGTTGATCGTTATATTGCCAACAATTTTAAGCCTAAAGAAAAAATCGATGCTGACTTGAGCTTTGTCGGTTCTCTCGGTCCGGTCAGTAGATTGGATATAGTTCCCGATGTTAATATTTTAGACACCGCTAATTTTGGAAGCGTTCAATAGCTGGGCAGCAGGCGAGGAGGGCCGCCATGTGCGGCTTTTTGAATTATCGTTAAGGCGAATATATGTGGAATAGGTTAATGGCGATAGTTAGAAGTCTGGATTGGTGGCTGATGCTGCCGGTTTTGCTTCTGGTTTCATACGGTTTGGCAGAGCTATATAGCCTGGATGCCAGCCAAGGCGGCAAGATGTTCGATCGTCAATTGATTGTAGCGTTGGTTGGCTTGCTGTTGATGGCGGCTATCTTGTTCGTTGATTATTATGTCGTTTACAGCGCTACTTGGTATATTTATCTGGTTGGAATCTTTACTTTGTTGTTAGTGCTGTTGTTTGGTGCCAGAATTAACGGTACGCGCGGCTGGCTTCGATTCGCGGGCCTGACAGCTCAGCCGGTAGAGTTTATTAAGATTATGGTTATCGTCAGCTTGTCCCGTTATTTTGCTAGCGCTAATTTTTCTTATAAGGCTTTGCGTTCATTGGTAGTGTCATTTTTAATCGTCTTGGTGCCGATTATTTTAGTTATGTTACAGCCTGATTTGGGTTCGGCTATGGTGTTAGGCGCAATCTGGTTTTTGTTGTTGATTTTTGCCGGGCTGCCTCGCAAGTATATCTTTACTTTTTTGGCCAGTTTGTTATTGATAGGGGCCTTGAGCTGGAATCATTTAGCGCCATACCAAAGAGGCCGGGTTATGAACATTCTGGCTCCCAAGCAAGCCGGATTGACCGGTGATTATAATGTTAATCAGGCGATTATCGCCGTGGGTTCCGGTCGTTTCTTGGGTCGCGGCCTCGGTTTCGGTTCGCAAAGCCAATTAAGATTTTTGCCGGAAAGCAAAAATGATTTTATCTTCGCGGTTATTGCCGAGGAGCTTGGCTTTGTCGGCATCCTATTGGTGGTCGGTTGTTTCGGTTTAATCCTCTATCGCATTTTTCATAATTTGCCTAATATTAAGGATAATTTCGGTATATTCTTTCTTTTGGGCTTCGCGGGCTTGATTTTTACGCAAATGTTTATTAATATTGGTATGAATTTGGGGCTCTTGCCGGTCGTAGGCATTACGCTGCCTTTTTTGAGTTATGGCGGAAGTTCACTCTTGACTAATCTATTATTAGTTGGTATAGCTCAGAGTATCATTGTCCGCAGTAAAATAAAGAATTACTAATTTAAAATAATTTTAAAATAATCTTATGTCCCAGTTGCAATTAAAAGCTTACAGCCGTGCGCAGATGAAAGAGCAGACCGGTAATCGCAAAATGGTCGAGGCCGAGATGTACGGTCCCGGTTTTGAAAACAGCCATCTGGCCGTTTTTGTCGATGAATTAGAAAAGGCCTTTAAGGCCGGCCACATGGCTACCATTATCGACTTGGAAGTCGATGGCAAAGTCGTGCCGGTAATCATCAAGGAAATCCAGCGCGGCCATCTGAAGAATAATCCTTTGCATGTCGATTTCTATCGCATCAAGGATGATCAGAAGGTGCATGTCGAAGTCGATGTCACTCCGGTGGGCAAATCTTTTGCCATTACCAACATGGGCGGCATGCTAGTTAAGAACACTCAGCGTTTGCGAGTTGAATGTTTGCCGAAGTTTTTGGTCAAAGAGATTGAAGTTGACCTAGGCAAATTGGTCAACCTGAACCAAGTTATCCGCGTTGCTGATTTGGATCTGCCCGAGGGCATTACTGTTAAGAATGGTAAACGTGATCCGATCGTCTCGGTCATTGCCAGCCGCAAGGCCAAGTCGGCTGCCGCTACCGGCCCCGCCACTACTCCTGCCGGCGGTGCCGCTCCTGCCGCTGCCAAGGCTCCTGCTAAGAAGAAAAAATAAGCTTTACTATACAAAACACCCCGGCCTCGCGTCGGGGTGTTTTTTGACCGTCTGACTGCCTGCGAGTATAATGAGGTTATGATTATCAAACGGGAAATCTTGGCGTTGTACCTGGTAAATATTTTGGACGGTTTTGCCGGTTCGTTGTTTGGCGTCTTTGTGCCAATCTATCTGTTTCAGCGCGGCTATACTATTCAAAGCATTATCTTGCTTTACTTTTTTTATAGCTTATTCATGATTGGGGCCTTTGCTTTGTCCGCCTTGGTGATGAATCGCTATGGCTTGCGCATTATGATGTTGATGCGCGTACCTTTCTTATTGGCTTACATGGGCGCTCTGATTGCCTTGCCTAAGATTCCGTATTTTCCGTTATGGATAATCGGCCTATTGATGGCTTTGCAGGGCGGGTTTTACTTCTTCGGCACCAACATGCTTTTTCTATCCAATGTCCAATCAAAAAATCTGGAAAATGAAATCGGCCGGCTTAATTTCTGGCCGCAACTGGTCGGTTTGTTTCTGCCATTATTAGGCGCCTGGCTGATTGTAAACAAGGATTATCAATTTGTCTTGTTGATAACTTTCGCTATCTATTGCCTGGCAATTTTGCCTTTATGGTTTATTGCCGATTTCAAGACGACTATTAATTTTTCTTTTAAGCAATTCCGCCAAGTTTGGCTTCGAAACCAGCGCTATACGGTGATTGAAATCATCAAGAATATGTCTGAGGAAGTGGAGGGGATAGTCTGGCCTTTATTTGTTATCTTGTTTTTCCATAATATCTTAATCCTGGGTTGGTTGAGCTTTTTGGTCGGCTTGGGCGGCGCTTTGTTCACTTGGTTGGTGGGCAAGTATGCCAAGAAGATTCATAGGGCGAGAATATTAAAAATTGGCTTGTTAATTACTGCTCTGTTGTGGTTGGTAGTCTATTTCTTCCCTGGTAAAGAAGTTTATTTGTTGACCTCCATTAGCCTTGGCTTTGTGGGCGCCTTAGTGGGCATTCCTTTTAGCGCCTATGTCTACCGCTTGGCCAAGCGCCGCAAGACCGACGAATTTATCATCTTCCGTGAGCTGCCGGTATTCCTGGGGCGCATCCCGGTTTATCTGCTGGCTTATTTTTTCTGGCATCAGCTGCAATTCGGCTTTTTGTTGGCCGCTTGTTCATTAATCATCTTGTCTTTGTTTAATTTTGGCGGCAGGGCGAAAATATTGACAGGCTAAGCGGAAAGTATATAATAGCGGCTTAATCGTTTTTTAAATTATCCTGGAGTAAACATGCAAGGAACAGTAGCCAGAGCTTGTAAGGTTAGTGATCGTTTCGATGAATCTGATGCGACAGAAATAGCAACAGAAATCTTGAATCAGCATATCAACAAAAAGTTGATGAAGATCCAAAGGGGTTTGGGAGTAGAGTTGGAAATCAAGCATAACGATGTTAAGATTCATGATGCCAAAAATGGCACTTATGTCTCGATGTCGGTAGTTTGGTCGGCAGTCGACAGTAAGGTTCATTCTGGCGATTTGTTGGATATCATTTGATAAACAAAAAAGCATTCCTAAATTCGGAGTGCTTTTCTTTTTTTATGAGGTAATTATTGCCAGCCGGTCTTTGTGGCAATAGTCTTTGATGATCTTGGTCTGGGGACCGAAGATCTTCCGCATGCCGGCGCCTTGGCCCGGTTGGATTTCGGCGAAGACTTTTATTTTCATTTTAGGATAGAGCTTGACTAGTTCAGTCAGCTGCTTAGCCAAGTGGCGGTAAAGATCTAGGCCGTCGGGGCCGCCGTCCAAGGCCAGTCGGGGCTCGAATTTGAGGGGGATGGTGTCGGGGGTGTCCAGTTTGTCTAGGTAGGCGGAGGGGATGTAGGGGAGGTTGGCTGCAATTTTTAATTTTTGAATTTTTGAATTTTGTAAATAATTTCTAATTTTTGGGTCGTTAAGTGCTGGTTGCAATAAATCGCCTTGCAAAAATTTTATCCTCTTATTAATTTTTTGTAGTTTAGAATTTTTTAGGGCTATGTTCAGGGCTTTAATGGATAAGTCTATGGCTATGAACTTAACATCTGCTTTGATGTTCTTGGCTAGGCTGATGATGATGGCACCGCTGCCGGTGCCTAGGTCGATGATGGCGGTGCTATCATCCATCGGTTCCGTGAGCATTTCTTCGACCAACAGCTCGGTCTCGGGGCGGGGGACTAGGACGTTTTTATTAACCAGAAAATCCAAGCCGTAGAATTCTTGGTGGCCCAGGACATAGGCCAACGGTTCGCCTTTTAAACGGCGTTTAAGTAAACGCGCAAAACGGTTAGCTTCGGCCGGGCTAAGCTGGTGCTCCGGATGCGCCAAAACAAAAGCCCTGGTCTTATCCAAGGCTTGTGCCAATAATACCTCCGCTTCTAAAGCAGCCGCCGAAGAAACAGTCGATAACTTTTGTACGCTAGAGCGCAAAATCACGTCTAAATTTCGAAGCATTTTTTTGTAAAATAAAATGTCTATTGGACTCAGTATTTTTGATCTTTGATTTTTTTAATGTCTCTTAGCTGGTATTCCAGCTTAGAGACAGTTATCTCGCCTTTTCTTATATCTTATTAAGCGAGGATCTTTGATTTCTGGTTTATCCAAGTTCCTTTTTGAGCGCGCTAACCATATCATCAATGTCGCCCTCCATCATCCGGCCGATGTTGTGCCAGCTTTGGTTGATGCGATGGTCGGTGATGCGGTCCTGGGGGAAATTGTAGGTGCGGATCTTGTCCGAACGTTCGCCGCCGCCGACTTGAGTCTGGCGGATGGCTGATTCCTCAGCGCGCCGTTTCTCTTCTTGCACGGCCAAGAGGCGGGAGCGCAAGACTTGCAGAGCCTTTTCCTTGTTCTGATGTTGGGAGCGAGAGTCTTGGCAAGAGACGATAGTGCCGGTCGGCACATGCAAGACGCGGATAGCCGAGTAGGTGGTGTTGACGCCCTGGCCGCCGGGACCGGAAGAGCAGAAGGTATCGATGCGGATGTCGCTAGCTTTGATCTCGATGTCTTCTTCTTCGGCTTCGGGCAGGACGGCCACAGTGGCAGTACTGGTGTGGATGCGGCCGGCTTTCTCGGTTTCCGGGACGCGTTGGACGCGGTGGGTGCCGGCTTCGTATTTTAATAGGCCATAGGCGCCGGCCCCATGGACCTCGAAAATAATTTCCTTAAAGCCGCCCAAGCCATTCTGGCTTTCGTCGACTACGGCTACTTTCCAACCGCGGCCTTCGGCAAAGTGCACATACATACGGTAGAGATCAGCCGCGAAGTTGGCTGATTCGTCGCCGCCGGTGCCGCCGCGGATTTCGATAATCGCGTCTTTCTTGTCCAAGGGGTTGGCTGGGTTCAGTTCGTCGTTGATTTGCGCTTCTAATTGCTCGGCTTCTTTTTCCAGTTCCGGCAATTCCTCGTTAGCCATAGCCGCCATTTCCTTGTCGTTGCCTGAGCGCAATTCCTTATTTTCAATAATCCTTTTTTGGATATCTGCCAGTCTATTGATTAGTTCGATGGCCAAGCGCAGGTCGGAGTGCTGTTTACTGACCGCCATCAGTTTTTTGGTATCATGAACAAGCTCGGGCGCAGCGAGCTCGGCTTCGATAGTCTTGAATTTGTCTTTTGCTTCCTGGAAGGTCATAAAAATTTCTATAAATACGCTCCTACAAATACAAATTATTACAAATCTACAAATCCGCACCTAAACGTTATGTATTATTTGTAGATTTGTAATAATTTGTATTTGTAGGAGCATTTTTACATGATTACTAGGGGTATTGGTCATTTAAAAAAAACAGCTGCCTCTGATATTCTACCAAGACTTAACAAAAGCCTCAATAGGTATCAGAAACAGCCGTCGTAGTAGTTACTTGGAATCGCGAGCAGCGGTGCGGGTAGCGCGTTTGACTTTCTTGGAGACGAGACCGGCAGCTTTCTTGGTGGTGCTGGCTTCGACTTTGTTCTTGAATTTCTCAACGCGGCGGGCGGTATCAACCAATTTCTGCTTGCCGGTATAGAAAGGATGGCAGACGGAGCAAAGCTCGGTCTTAATCTCGTTTTCGGTAGAACCGACAGTAAAAGTGTGGCCGCAGGCGCAAATGACAGCCGCGGTTGGGTTGTATTTAGGGTGAATAGTCTTTTTCATATAATATTAGGTAAATTTGAGTAGGACCGGCTAATGGGCCGGCCCGAGCGTTTATAGTGGATTTTGGAAAATCCAACGCAAAGCTGACTATATCAGATAATTCCCATTTTGGCAAGGGCTTATTAAGCTTTTCACTGGTTTTTTCTTAAATATTAGTTTAAAAATGCCTAATATTAGGCATTTTTAAACATAGCCACTAAGCTTAAAGCTTTTTGCCTATATCCTTGTATACCTGAGTCCAATAATTTAAATTAATATACGTGCTCCTACAAATACAAATTATTACAAATCTACAAATAAAACACAGCGTTTAGGTAAGGATTTGTACATTTGTAATAATTTGTATTTGTAGGAGCATATTGGCAGGTTTGAATTATTGGACTCAGACTTTGTATTTATTGACATTTCCCTGGTTTTATTATATTCTAACAGCGCGTTAGGCCTTGGCCCACCGCGTTTTATAATTAATTAATCTTAGGTTTCTCTCAAATTTCCTGTCGGCAACGATCTTAATCGTCTGACCGGCCGTCAGAAACCGCAAGCAAGGAAAAACAGAACACTATGAAAGTACCAACAATCGAAGAGATGTTGAAGGCGGGTATGCACTTCGGACATCGTACAGCTAAATGGCACCCCAAGATGAAGCCGTATATTTTCGGCGCCCGCAAAGGCATCTATATCATGGACTTGGACAAAGCTCAGGCCAGTTTGGAGCGCGCTTTGCAATTTATGAGCGACACCGTGGCCAACAACCAGAAGATCTTGTTAGTCGGCACCAAGGCTCAGGCCAAGGGCTTGCTCAAGAAGGTCGGCCAGGAAACAGGCATGCCTTATATTTCCGAACATTGGTTGGGCGGCACTATGACCAATTTCACTGTTATCAAAAAAAGTATTCGTAAATATCGTGATTTGATTGAGAAGAAGGCGGCCGGTAAATTGGCTCGCTATACCAAAAAGGAACAATTGGAATTTGACCGCGACATCATCAAGCTGGAGAAGTCCTTCGGCGGTCTGACCGATTTGAATACTATTCCTGACGCTATTTTTATTTGGGATATACGCACCGAGAAAACCGCTTTGGCTGAGGCCAAGAAGCGCGGCTTGACTATCATTGCCGTGTGCGACACCAATGTAAACCCGACCGGTATCGACTATGTCGTTCCGGCCAACGACGATGCTTCCAAAACCATCAAACTGGTCATGGAGGCCGTCCGTGAAGCCATCTTGGATGGCAAAGAGCGCGCTGAGGCCAACAAGGCCCGCACCGCCAAGCAGGTTCCGCCGGCAGCCGGTGTAGTTGCCGAGAAGGCCGCTTAAGACGTTTAGAAAAATTAAGTATAAGGCAAGCCGGTTCGAGTGGACGGCTGCCAATTAACAATATGGAAGAGATCAAATTGCTTCGTCAGCGTACCGGCGCAGGTATGGTTGATTGCAAAAAAGCCCTTGATGAAGCCGCAGGCGACATCGAAAAGGCTATCGAAATTTTGCGCAAAAAAGGCATTGCCAAGGCGGCGAAGCGCGAAGCGCGCGAGACCCGTGAAGGCTTGGTGAAGTTTGTTGTTTCTGCCGATGGCCATCAAGCTGTGATGGTGGAGTTTAATGCCGAAACCGATTTCGTGGTGCGCAATGATAGTTTCCAAAAATTTATCGCCGATGTTATGGACTTAGCTGCCATGCACTGGCCCAAAAATATCGATCAGTTGTTGGAATTGCCAATGGCTGATGGCAACAGCATCAAGTCCAACTTGGAGGTGATGAGCGGCGTGATTGGTGAGAAGCTGGCTGTTAGCCGCATGGAATATTTATCGACCAATGGCAGCATTGGCGGTTATTCCCATGCCGGCGGCAAGATTGGCGCCTTGGTGGCGCTTGATGCCGCTGATGCCGGTGACCTAGCTCGCGATATTGCCATGCAAGTAGCAGCCGCTAATCCGAGATATTTGAATCCGGCCGATGTGGATGCAGCGGAAATCGAAACCGAAAAATCGGTTTATGCCGAATTGTTGAAAAAGGAAGGCAAGCCGGAAGCCATGTTGGAGAAAATCATGGAAGGCAAGCTGGTTAAGTTTTACGAAGGCATCTGCCTGACTAAGCAGGAGTATATCAAGGATGACAAGCTTAAGGTTGAGCAGCTTTTGGGCGGCAAACAAATTGAAAAATTTATTCGCTTCTCTCTGTAAACAGCCATGGCTTTTATCCAATTACAAAGCGCTCCTTGGGACAAGGTTTATTGGCTGGAAAGCGATTTACCCGGTCTCAAGATTTTTGACCGTATTATTATCAAGACGGATGCCGGCCAGGATCTGGCCCGTATTATTGATATTTCCCAGACTCTGGACAAGCCGGACGAATTGGACAAGGAATTGTCTATTGTCCGTTTGGCTGAGAATCAAGATTTGCTTCGTCAGGCCTCTAGCGATGAAGAATGCCAGGCTGCCTTATTTTTGTGCCGCCAGATGATCGAGACGCATAATTTGTCCATGAAGCTGGTTGACGCTCATTTTTCTTGGGATGGCAGCCGCATTACCTTTGCGTTTGTGGCCGAAGGCCGAGTTGATTTTCGCGCTTTGGTCAAGGATTTGTCCCGTTACTTTAACAAAAGTATTCGTCTGCAGCAGATTGGCATCCGCGATGAAGCTCGAGTAATCGGCGATGCCGGACGCTGCGGCCGCGGACTTTGCTGCCAGAATAATCTGGTCAAGTTTAATTCCGTCACTTCCGATATGGCCGAGTCGCAGTCATTGAGCACGCGCGGCTCTGATCGTATCTCCGGTTCTTGCGGACGCCTGATGTGCTGCCTGGCTTACGAAGTGGAAGGCTACAAAGCGATGAGCAAGAAAATGCCGCCTCTTGGATCTAAAGTGACGGTTGATGGACGCAAGGGGACGGTTATCGGCCATCACTTGCTCAAGCAATCTGTAGATGTGGAATTTGTCGGAGAAAAAGGCGAAGACCGAGTGATAGCAGAAGTGGATTTGAACCGCCATGCCAAGAAAACAGGTTAGTTGACAGTTGGCTAGCCCCTAGATTATAATACCTCTAGCAGTGCCACAGTAGGTGCTGCACTAATAAATAAGTCTTCGAATTGCTACGGCAATTTGAATCAGTAACAAACGTATGGTTGAAAATTACCAGGACAAAGAATTCTTAGAGATGCTCGTGCAATCCATTGTTAGCCATCCTGAAAAGGTGGTCGTGGATAGAACCGTTGATGAAAGAGGCGTCCTTTTGACTCTCAAATTGGATCCGACCGACATGGGTTATGTCATTGGCCGCAAAGGTCAGACTGCTCAAGCTATCCGCACTTTACTTAAAATTATCGGCGCCAAGAATAATGCCCGCGTGAACCTCAAAATCTATGAACCAGAGGGCATGAAGCAGGCGCATCAAGAAGCCCGCGCCGAAGCCGCTCGCGACACCAGCTTGGATCTTGATACCACTAGCATTGACGATTTAGCTATCTAATTTAAGTTCGATACAAAAGCCGTTCCGAGATAATTCTCTGGGACGGCTTTTGCTTTTGCGATGTTTAAATGGTAGAATGATAAAAATGTTTGGATAAATTTAAAAATGGATATCAAAAATTACAATAAAGGTTTCACGCTAATTGAATTGCTGGTAGTTATTGTGATTATCGGTATATTGGCAACTTTAGCGACAGTGGCATTGAGCTCGGCGCGCTCAAAAGCTAGAGATGCTCGTCGTATTTCGGATATGAAGCAATTGCAAAGCGCCTTACAATTATATTACAGCAACGAAAGCGCTTACCCCGCAATAATTACGCCAGGCATGCCGCTGATTGGTCCGATATCAGGGCAAACTTTTATGTTAAAAATACCTGCTAATCCGCGACCGGTTACAGACGGTACTTGTGCTAGCGGTGCCGAATATACTTACACTCAGTTAAATAGCGGGCAATATTACGGCCTGGCTTATTGTTTGGGCGGTGTAACCGGCGGTACGCAGGCTGGCCCTTGGTGTGTTACGCCGGATGCTGTTGCCGAAACCCCGGGGCTGGTTAAGTATTTTCCGGGCAATACAGGCGCAAATCCGCAGCCAGAATGTCCGCCTTGTGTTTGTGGAGATTGCAGTGGTTTAAGCTGTTCCGGACCGGCTAATGCAACTTGTACGGTCGGAAATGTCACATATAGGGCGGTCAGCGTAGATACTCAGTGCTGGTTGGATAAGAATATCAATTTAGGAGTTATGGAGCCGAATTATAGCGACACGCAGTCGGATGACAGTACGATTGAAAAGTACTGCGGTTGCGGTTCCGGCGCCAGCTGTGCGGTGCCGGATTCGGCTATCTGCGATAGTGATGGCGCTTTATATTCTTGGGCGGAAGCCATGTACCTGCCAAGCACTTGCAATTTTTCCAATACATGTTCTTATACGACCTATTTGACAGGCTCTGGAGCGAGCGCCAAGCGCCAAGGTATTTGTCCGAAAGGTTGGCATATACCCAGCGACTATGAATTTTCGGTCTTGGAGCATTTTTTAAATCCTGGAAGCATTGCCTTGACTAATAATCCTGATTATTACGCCGACCAAATCGCCGGCGGTTCAAATAGTACGCGCGGTACGGATGTCGGCACAAAGCTAAAAGTTGGCGGATCATCCGGGTTGAATTTTATTTTAACAGGCTATCGTTCTCCTTCGGCTGATTTCACCAGTCGCACCTCGACTGCCTTTTATTGGACTTCGTCTTTCACTCTCGCATCTGTAGCTTGGTACCGTCGGTTAGACGCTGCGCAATCGACTCGTGGCAATTTGAACAGCAATGATTCAAGATATGGTTTTGCCGTCCGCTGTTTAAAGGATTAATTACGTGGATAGCAAGCCGTTTTCTAAAATTCATTAAAAGTTAGAATATTATGTTAACAGTAAAAATTATTACCATCTTCCCAGAGATCTTTTCCAGTTATTTTAATGAAGCGATTATCAAGAAGGCCCAAGGCGTCGGGGCGGTCAAGCTGGAGTATTATGATTTGCGCCAGTGGACGACGGATGTCCATCGCAGCGTTGATGATACGCCTTATGGGGGCGGCGCTGGCATGGTTATGAAAATGGAGCCGTTGTATAAGGCGCTCAAGCAAGTGGCGGGCAAGAAAGCCCACAAGGTTTTATTATCTGCTCGCGGCCGTCGGTGGACTCAGCAAGTGGCCGTTGAATATAGCCAAAAATATAAAGAGCTGGTATTGGTCTGCGGCCGCTACGAAGGAGTTGATGAACGCATCTTGGAGTTAGTGGACGAAGAGATTTCAATCGGCGATTATGTTTTGACCGGCGGGGAGTTGGGGGCTATGGTGATGGTTGATTCTATCGCCCGCCTTTTACCTGGAGTTTTGGGTAATGCCGAGAGTCTGGCTAATGAAAGCCATAACGAGCCGGGTGTTCTGGAATATCCGCAGTACACCCGTCCCGAGGTTTTTAAGGCTGGACGCCGACAGCTGGCAGTGCCGCCGGTGTTGTTGTCCGGTAATCATGCCGAGATTGATAAGTGGCGCCGCCAGCAACAGTCTATCAAAAAGTGATATAAAAAACTTCGGTCAATCGACCGAAGTTTTTGTTTTATAACAGGCTAAGCGCTTCACTGAGAGTTTTGATCGGCCTAATTTCTATGCCTTTGATTTGCAGATCACTTTTGGGAACTATGGCGCGCGTAAAGCCCAGTTTGGCGGCTTCTTTGAGTTTTAATTCCAGACGGGGCACCGGCCGAATTTCTCCGCCCAGGCCAACTTCGCCCAAGATAATAGTCTGTCGGCTAATCGGCTTGTCGGCCATGGAGCTGGCAATAGCCATGCAGACGGCCAGGTCTAAGCCAGGGTCGGCTACTTTGAGTCCGCCAACGACATTTAGAATGATGTCGTGGGCAGAAAGATTAAGCCGGGCGCGTTTCATCATGACGGCTGCCAAGACTTGCAGGCGGTTGGCATCAAAGCCGGACGAGCGCCGCTGTGGATAACCGAAAATTGTCTTGCCGGTCAAGGCTTGGACTTCGGCCAAAAAGGGCCGTGTGCCTTCCATGACGGCCGAGATGGCGGCGCCTGGGACAGAGCTGTCGCCTGTTTCTAGGAATAAGCTGGCGGGGTTATCCACAGGAGACAAACCGCCGCCGGTCATTTCGAAGACGCCGACTTCGTTGGTTGAGCCGAAGCGGTTCTTGCTGGTGCGCATAATGCGGTAAGTCTGGCTGGCGTCGCTCTCTAGATAGATAACGGTATCGACTAAGTGCTCTAGTGTTTTGGGGCCGGCAATCTGTCCGTCTTTAGTGATATGGCCGATAATCAGTACAGCTGTCTGTCTTTTTTTGGCAAATTCCAGTAATTTGACGGTTGTAGCTCGGATTTGACCCAGACTGCCTGCTTCGCCCGCTTCACTGCCGGCGCGTAAGGTTTGGATAGAGTCAATGATTAATAGATCGGGCGGCGCGGGCACAAGGGCGGAAGTAATGGCCTCTACTTCTGTTTCGCCGATAAAATCCAGCCGATTAACATCGCAACCGAGGCGAGACAAACGCAAAGCGATTTGTTCAATCGATTCTTCGCCAGAAGCGTAGACAACGGTTTTGCCGGCCGGTAGGGCCTGAGCAATCTGGGCGGCAATCGTTGATTTACCGATGCCTGGTTCTCCGCCCAGCAGTATGAGGGAGCCGGGGACTAGGCCGCCGCCAAAAACACGGTCTAATTCGCTGATGCCAGTCGCTAGGCGTTTGATTTCTTCGGCCGCCTTGATTTGGCTGCCCTTAACAATAGAAGCCGGCTTAATGCCGCCTCCTTTAGTTGTATTGATTGCTTCTGCTACCGTGCCCCAGCTTTCGCAGCTGGCGCAACGACCGCTCCATTTGCTGAATTGCGCATCGCACTTGGAGCAGACGAATAGTTTGTCATCTTTGGAGGCCATAAAAAAAGTTAAAAGTTAAAACTCAAAAGTCAAAAGTATCGAGTCCTTCCTTCGACAAACTCAGGACAGGGCGGACTTTATTTGTGTTTAGGGAAATAAATGTGCGGAGCACTCCAAATTTTTGATTTTTGACTTTTAACTTTTGAATTAACGTTGCGGTATATCTATCCGATGGGATGTGCCGTCAAGGTTGTTAAAAAAGTAGAGCGCATGTTCGCTGGTTGAATACATAGGGCTGGCAACATTAAAACGTCCGCTCATATCCAGGGCGATTTTTGATCCGGTTATCGTATTGATTAAGTAAATATTGTCAGTGGTTTCGTCAGCTAGAGCTGGAACGAGGCCAGCGCCATCCGGCAGGCTGGTAGGTACGCCGCAGATAACTTCTTGCTCGCTAAGGTATGTGCATTTGCTGGCAAAAGTCTCGACGTTTAGAGGGCGTAGGTTGTTGCCGATATTATCACCTGAGGCTTGCGTAACCCAGACTTGAGGGCGCATGTTGTCGGCTGAGTTATAAACGCTATAAAGCAACTCTTGCCCGGAAGGCGACCATAACGGCTGGAAGCCGCGGCCGTTAGCCATCATAGAACGGAAGTTCTCGCCATTTTTTCCGATAAAAAATACTTGATTACGGTCAAAGTCAACGGCATCGACAAACATGCCGATTATTTGGTTGTTGGGAGACCAGCTGACGATGGCTTTGTCGGCGTTTTGTCCGAGTTTTTCTATGGCTTGAGCACCGGTGCCATCGGAATTAACTATGCCGAACCAAGTGTCGTCAGGATTAGCCCCATAACTGATAAAGGATAAGGCGTCGCCGGCCGGTGAAAATTGTAAATCGTACCAATGTTTCGGCAGAGTATATTGTTTGTCGGTGGTAAAATTGTAGATAGTCTTGGTGCCGTCAGGGTAATAGAGTACGGCCTCGTCTTTGCCTGGCGCCCAGGTAACATCGCCGACATTGTAAAATTCTTTGGTTGACAGCTCGGTTTTAGTGCCATCCGGGCTGATTTTATAGAATTTGTTGTCATTGCGATCATAGAATTGTACGCCGCCGCTTGATGCTAAGGTTTGGCCTGCGCTGTTTCCTTGGGTGATTGAGCCAATCTTATTATCTCTGGGCGTGGTGCCTTGTCCTGGTATTGTTTCGGTGGTGCCGGGAATTAAAGTTGTTCCCGGTGTTATGGTTTGAGGGAAGCTAGTCGGCGTGGTAGTTGTAATTATAGGAGTTACGCCTGGCCCGGCAATTGGCAGATTGCCGATGCCTGGGATTGAGACGGCTTGGCCTGTTGATGGGGTGGATTTGTTGGATCTGAGCGTAAGGAAGATAAATAAGCCAACTATTCCCAGCAAGACTAAACTGCCAACGATAATGATTAATTTTTTTTGAGTATCAATCTGCATAGGGTTAGCTTAGGACTTCTTTACTTTTTAAAATTATGTTATAATTGAGAATGTAAACTTTTACACAAGGGATAAAGTCTGGTAAATTTTATTCAACCAGTCTTGCACTGATACATATATTATATATCAGCTGACAATTTCTTGCAAAATATTAATCTATGTCTCTCTTCGGGCCATCAACTTTGAGCTACTTGGGTGTGGATATCGGCTCATCCAGCATCAAGATGGTCGAGCTTAAAAAAGTTCAGGATAGGGTAGCGCTGGTAAGCTACGGCTTTTCAGACAAATTGGCCACCAACTATTCCAGCACTAACCGGCTTGATATCAAGCTGGTTACTTCTGTTATCGAAGGTATTGTGCGTAAGGCTAATTTTTCGCCTATACACAATGTTATCGCCAGCTTGCCGACTTTTACCGTTTTTTCTTCTATCATCAACTTAAGCTCGAAAATCAGCGATAAAGAACTGGATTCATCCGTTGCTTGGGAAGCAAAGAAAGTTATTCCATTGCCGCTTCAGGATATCGTACTCTATTGGCAAAAGGTAAACGAAACTTCAAAAAAACCTGAAGTGAAGCCGATTGCGCCGGTTGTTGTTAATACTTCGCCGGTGGCGGTAACAGCCGCAGCGAGCGCAGACAATTATAAGATTTTATTAATCGGTGCACCTAAAAACTTAACCAAGAGTTATGCTTATGCCTTCAAAAGCATGAATTTTAATCTAATCAGCTTAGAAACGGAAATTTTTGGCATGATTCGTTCATTAATTGGACCGGATAAAACCACTACCATGATAGTGCAGATCGGCGCCAGTTCCAGTAATATTTTTGTAGTAGATGCTGGCGTGCCAGTGCTAAGCCGTTCTATCGATATAGGCGGTTTGGCGGTCACTAAAGCGGTCAGCAAAAGCTTGCAATTGGATTTAGCTAAAGCCGAGCAATTCAAGTACGATCTAGCCTCACATGCTGAGGGCGGCATTCCTAAGATGATTACCGATACTATGGCCCCGGTTTTTAACGAGATTCGTTATATTGCCGAGGTTTACGCCACTAAAGAAAATAATGAAATAAAGAAGGTCATCCTGACCGGCGGCGGTGCCATGCTGTTTGGTTTGGCTGAATATGTCCAGAATCTGATTCAAATTAATACGGTCGTGGGCGATCCTTGGTTTAGGGTCTCCTATCCGGTAGAGCTTAAGCCCATTCTAGAGCAAATTGGCCCCAGACTATCGGTGGCTATTGGCTTAGCCATGTATGAATATGATAAAGCATAATCCCAGCGAAGAAAGAAAAGCAGTTGATCAAGTCAATGCTTTGCTACAGCGGCCAGTTAAGCCAAAAAAGGATTTTTGGCACCGGCTTTTAGAATTTTTGCACTTAGCCAAGGAAGCTGAGGAGTTTGCGTTTGATAAAAAGAAGGCGGCTGAGTCATTTAAGAAAGACATCGATAAAATTGAATTAGAACGCGAACGTCAACATCGCCAAATAATGTCCGAGCGTCGGCGTTTAGAAAAATTGGCGCGTGCCAAGGCTTCCAAAGAACGCCAAGCCATGGTCAAGAGCTGGTTTGGCGCCAGCCACAGACAGCCTGAAAAACTAGAAGGTTTAGATTGGGATCTGCAAGTTTCGGCCGAACGTTTACGCGCCTCCGGCGTGACTCCTCCAACTTTGGCAGATGACAAGTCTAATTTATCTCTAGAAAGCAATCCTGAATTACGCAGCGCTATCGCTCAGTCTCGAGTCTCAGTTAAGCTAATCAATCCAACAGTAATGCCAGTTTCGACAACTGTGCCAGCGGTAACTCCATCCATCCCTGCGGCTCCCGCCCTGACCAAAGCTTCAGCTCCAACTCCTGTTTCGGCGCCTGCGCCAATAGCGGCAGCGATGCCAGTGTTGCCTGCTGCGCCTAGTTTGACGCCAACCAAGACACCGGAACCAGCGCCTGTCGCAAAGCCATCTGTTCGACCGCTTTTCCATTTTCCACGTCGTCCTGAGCCAATTGCCCCGGAACACAAGCCAGAGATTGCGGCACCTATTGCAGCTTCAAAAGCAGAAGCAATTACTCCGGCAGTGCCTACACCGCCTGCAGTGCCGGCTAAGCCAGCACTGCCGCAAGAGATGATAGCTCCAGCCGTTAAGCCGATTGAAAAGAAAGCTGACGAGCCTTTGGCGCAACCAGTGGTAGTAGCTTCGGTTATTCGCCTGATGCCTCAAGTATCTCCTTCGCCTCTTGTTGCTAGGCCGGCGGAAGCTGTGCCGCCGCAACCTGTTTTCAAAACTGGCGTGCGGCCTTCAACTACGATATCTGTCGATACGGAGCCGCAGGCAGAAAAACCAGACGTTAAAATCCGTGAAGAAAATATCGTTAGCTCGGAAGCGCAAGAATTGCCGGCAATAATCATAGAACAGCGCTCAGAAGCCTTTAAGGCGCCTTCTGCTCAAGCTCCTATCGCCCAATCTGTTAAGCCGGAGGTTCCCGGCAAGCCTTTGCCTGTTGTTGCTCGTCCTGAAAAACCGATCAAACATAGCTCTTTCTTTGAAAGCAAGGTTCATGCGGCTAAGAAATTTGCCGAAGAATACAAAAAGGAATCATTATTGCTAGTGAAGGATCAAGTTGAAAATCGTTATTGGCAGGCCTTGAATATGGTACGCGCCAATCTGGTGCGAGAACAGCGCAGCTTGTTCTATAACTGGCGCAGCAAGATTTTGGACTTAATCTTCATCGGACTTTTGTCAGCCTTGGTGGTGTTGGTATCATATGGCGCTTTGTTCCTTTGGGAAGCAGACAAAAAGAAAAATAATCAATATTTATTTGATAATGTTGCGGCGATTGAAAAGCAAATTACCGTTGAAGAGGTGCGCATGGCAGAGGTGGAGCAATTTAATAATCGATTGTTATACGTTGCTTATTTGCTGGATAATCATATCTACTGGTCTAATTTCTTTAAGATGTTGGAGTATCGTACGACGCCTGACGCTTATTTCGAATCTTTTTCCGGAGACCTTAAGGGCACCTTTTCTATTCCGGGCGTAGCTGCTAAGGATCGCGCTTTATTTTTAGAATCAAAGGTATTGCAGAACTTCGGCGATACTCGAGTTAAGAAAGCAGAACCCGCAAACATGAAGCCATTTGTCCAGGTAGTTGCATTAAGTCCAAACCCCAGCAATCCGCCTGCCGAACAGCAGCCGTCCGGTTTGGTGCAAGCGCCGGTCGACGATCGTATTAGGTTTGACATGAAGTTGGAGATTAATCCTAAGATGTTGCTGTATAAATGCTATGTCGGTCCTGGTGAAACGATAAACAACCTGCCTATCAAGGCAACTGACGGTCCAATGGTAAATCCGGTCAAACAGCCTGATGGCACAATAATCGAGGGAGACCAAGCGACTATTGATAGCGAGACTTTAGTTAAAAAATATTGTCCATATTTCTAATATGCCTCCAAAAGTTGAAGAACAAAAAGCACCCGCCAATCACGCAGTGATGTCGGACCAGGTAACTTTCTTAATCTACCATTATTTTTGGGCGATTGATGTGCTTTTGGTGTTGATAATTGTGGCTATCGGGTACTTCTTTTTATTGGTGCCTAAATACAGTGATATTTATAGCGGAGCTGCGATAGTGCAAGAGCAAAATAAATATGACACCAAGCTTAAGTATCTAGAAGAACTTAGGACGGTCCGTAAGCTCTTTAGTGAGATTAAGGCTGAAGACAAGGCTAAGATTAGCCAGATCATGAATTACAACAATGATCCTGTGGAGCTTAGTAATGAATATGGATATATCGTTAAATTGAATAACGGCAAGGCAGTGACTAATCCGCAGACAGCTGACGCTAATTTTAAGATTGACCCATTGTCTGATACTAAGCGTTTTGGTACTTTTGGCAGAAAAATTACCCGTACTACGGTCAATATTTCTGACATTAGTTATAGCAATCTGCAAAAAATAATCCGCACAATGGAGACTAATTTACGTTTGATGGATATCAATAAAATTGAGTACAACCCGCAACGTTCTATAGCTTTGCTGGAAGTGTTAACTTATCAAGCCCAGTAATATGCAAGTTACCAGTGAAGATCGAATGAGAATTTTGATTTACGCCGTAGTCATCTTGGTGGTGGCAATCGGCGGCGGTTTGTTTTACCTGATTTGGCGTGATAGTCAGGCTGCAACCGGCGTCGAAGTGGCTGGGGCAGAAACCAACAAATATTCCGGCATAGCCATTGATAACAAAGTTCCAAATTCGCCTATTTTTCGTGAATTAAAGCCTATTGCCGTTCCTCCCGAAGAAGCTACTTCGACGGTCGCTGTCGGCGAGATTACTGATGCTGAGGTTAGGGCGGCTAAGCGTCGGCACTCCGATCCGTTTGTGGAATTTTCATATTAATATAATCTATTAAATTATGGCAGACGATTCCATGCTAAAAAAGAACTTGCGCCTTCTTGATTTTTTGGTCAGCAAAGGAGCGCTGACGCAAGAATTGGCGCAAGGCGTACGCACTGAACTGGAGGCTGGAGGCAAAAAAGACCTCGAGCTTATGTTGACTGAATCCAATTTGATAAAAATGGAAGACTTTGTCAAAACCAAAGCCGAGTATTTGAATTTACCTTATATTAATTTAAGTGAAACCGAGATCCCGGACGAAGTCTTAAATAGCATCCCGCCGGAAGTCGCCGAGCACTATAAGGTTGTTTGTTTTGAAAAGCAGGCTAAGCAAATGTCTATCGGCATGGTTGATCCGGAAAACTTCCGCGCGATCGAAGCGATAGACTTCTTGGCCATTAAGAATTCCCTACAGGTTGAATATTATTTGATTTCACAGGTTAGCTTTACTAATTCTTATCGCCAGTATCAACGTTTTAACAAGGAGGTGGTTAGCGCTCTTAAGCAAAAAGAAGAAGAAGAGCGGATTGATTTGGAGAAAGATACGGGGCCAAAGGAAGATATTTCTTTTGAAGACATTGTTAAGAATGCTCCGGTCGCTAAGATTGTCAATGAAATCATTAAGCATGCTGTCGAAATGGGCGCTTCCGATATTCATATCGAGCCTTTGGAAAAAGAATCTAGGGTTCGTTATCGTATTGATGGCATTCTGCACACTTCTCTGACTTTGCCAAAAAATATCCATGACTCTATTTTGGCTCGCATCAAGGTTCTGTCTAAGTTAAAGCTGGATGAAACTCGCGTGCCTCAGGGTGGTCGTATCCGCATGACCGTTGAAGGAAAAGATGTTGATTTCCGTGTTTCAACGCTGCCTTTGATGGGTGAAGAAAAGGTCGTTATGCGCGTTTTGGATACGTCTAAGGGCGTATTAAGCCTGGAACAGCTTGGTTTTGCCGGGGAGCATTTGACGATTGTTGCCCGTAATATCAAAAAAACTGTCGGTATTATCTTGGTGACTGGTCCTACCGGTTCCGGAAAATCTACTACTTTGTATACGATTCTTCATAATCTGAATGGCGACAATGTTAATATTGTAACTTTAGAAGATCCTGTTGAGTACTTTATTAAGGGTGTTAATCAATCGCAGATTAGGCCGGAGATTGGCTTTACTTTTGCGGCTGGTTTGCGTTCATTATTGCGCCAAGATCCTGATATTATGATGGTCGGTGAAATCCGCGACAATGAAACATCGGAACTGGCTATTCATGCCGCTTTGACCGGACATTTAGTGCTGTCTACTTTGCATACTAATGATGCTATTGGCGCCGTACCTCGTCTTTTGGATATGGGTATTGAGCCGTTTTTGCTGGGATCAGTTTTGAATATGGTTATCGCTCAGCGTTTAACCCGCCGCCTCTGTCCTTTTTGCCGTAAGTCTAGTGATATCCCCGAGGCTATGTTGGGTGATATTCAAAAGCAATTGGCCGATGTGGCGCCTGATTTGCTCAAGAAGTCTTGGCCCGATTATGATCCGGCGGCTAAATTGCAATTTTTTGAACCTGTCGGTTGCGTCCGTTGTAATCGCACCGGCTACAAAGGCAGAGCAGTAATAGCGGAAATCTTGGAAATTGATGAATATATCAAGGATATTATTATCAATCACAAAGGCGTCTTGTCTGAAGCGGACGTCAGAGCGCATCAACCATTTATGAATGTCATGCAAGACGGTCTAATTAAGGCTCTACAGGGAGTAACTAGCTTGCAAGAAACATATAGGGTTATGAACGACTAGTCAATTAACAATTATCAATTATCAATTTGGGGAGTCGGCTGCCGTAGGTGTAGAATAAAAAATACTTCTGTTTTCTCAAAAATTAAAAATTACAAAATTATCAGCAGGATAAGTGGCTGTAAGCTGGAATACCAGCAACAGCCACTAAAAAATTACTTCCGCTGGTGTAGTCGGAGGTAGTAATATGAAGCTAGAGTTAAACTATTTTAATTAAATCCAGTTAGTTACCCCAATGCCTTTTTATAAATATCGTGTTATAAACAAGAACTTTGAGCGCGAGAGCGGCACTACCGAGGCAGCGAATGAACACCAGGTAGAGGCAACTTTGGTGTCTAAAGGATATCAAGTGATTGCCATCGAGAAGACTCTTTCATTGGAGGCTTTAAAGTACACGTTCCGTAAGGTCTTTAATCGAGTTACTTCGCGTGATTTAGTTGTTTTTTTCCGTCAATTTTCTGTTTTGATTTCCGCTTCAATTAATCTATCCGAAGCTTTGCGTATTTTGGCTGATCAGACGGAGAAACCTTTGTTTAAAAACATATTAGTGGAGATATCTAATGATGTTGATGCCGGCGTACGGTTGTCAGATGCTTTGACTCGCCAAAAGCCGCTCTTTAATGAATTTCATATCAGCGTTATTCGTTCTGGAGAAACATCAGGCAGGCTGGATGAGGCATTGCTGTATTTGGCTGATGAAGAAGAAAAAACTTTCGAAATGATGCGCAAGGTAAAGGGCGCCATGATTTATCCGGCGTTAGTTATTAGCGCCATGATGGTTGTGGGTGTCTTGATGATGTTATTCGTTGTTCCAAAGTTAATCAGCATCTTTAATGAAGTGGGCGGGCAATTACCTTTGATGACTCGTATTTTAATCGGCACTTCTAACTTTTTTGTTAATTATTGGTATATTTTGTTAGTTCTTTTTATTGCTGTGGTTTTTGGACTTAAGTTTTATCTGGCGAAACCGATCGGTAAGAAACAGTTTGATTATTTGGCCTTGCGTGTGCCGGTATTAGGCAAGATTATCCGCCTTGCCAGTATCATCCGTTTTTGCCGCTCTATGAGTACCTTGATCGTCGGCGGTGTGACAATTACCAATAGCTTGCGTATTGCTAAGGGCATCGTAGGCAATGAGGTGTATCGTGAAATCATTAACCAGACTATTATTGAAGTGGAAGAGGGCAATTCGATCTCAACTGTTTTCTTGCATTCAAAAGATATTCCGGTAATGGTGCCCAGAATGATGATTGTCGGTGAGAGGACAGGTAAGCTTGATTTCGTCTTGGACAAAATAGCTGTTTTTTACGGTAAAGAGCTGGATGCCATCCTTGACAACCTGATGGTTTTGTTAGAGCCGATTATTATGATCGTTATGGGCATTGCGGTTGGCTTGATGGCTACGGCTATCATTATGCCGATGTACAACCTGACTAGCCAGATGTAATTAACTTGTTGTTTGCTTTTATTTTGTGTGCTATAATTAGTAAATAAATAATCGTTCCCGTCCCAGGGGGTTTTCCATAAGCGCTCGTTTGATAACGAGAGCATTTAGGGAAAGTCCTCTGACGAGAGGAGCGATTGTCAACATAGCTATGATGTACAATCAACTCGGGAAGGAGGTGACTATATGAAGAAAGGTTTTACTTTAATCGAATTACTCGTCGTAATCGTGATTATCGGTATTTTGGCAACTCTAGCTACGGTGGCTTTAAGCTCCGCCAGAATGAAGGCTCGCGATGCTAGACGTGTTTCCGATATTAAGCAAATGATGACTGCCTTGGAAATGTATTATAACGAAGCTGGCGGTTACCCGACCAGTAATGTTACCTCAACGGTGGCTATTTATTACGGCACAAATACTTATATGGCTAAGATTCCGGCGAATGCCTCTCCGTATGCTGATGGCACCTGTGCAAACACTCTGTCTAACTATATATTTAGCGCGATAGGTACTTCTGACCCAGCTACTAGCTATCAGATTACATATTGTTTAGGTAGTCAGACCGGATCGATTGCTCCGGGTTATCAGACTGCATCGCCATCTGGCATTATGAGGTAGTTAATATCGGGTGAATTTTTATAAAAATTTAGCCTACAAGCGCTGATTGATTTGTCAATCGGCGCTTGTTTTTTTTGCGCGGAAAATTATGATTGCCAGGCTAATGATTTGCCTATATACTGAAATAGGGTGTGGATAAGTAATCAATTAACAATTTTCAATTATCAATTATCAATGAAAAGAGATAAATTATTACAAATTTTAGATAAGGCGCGGTTTTGGATAGTGGCGGCGATTTTGGTGATTGTGCCGATTGCTTTTGCTTGGTTTATGGAGAATATGCAGATCTTTGACTTGAATAAACTGCTGTTTTTCCGGCCTTTAACCCTATTGTTAGGACTTGTCTTATTGGCAGGCGTATTCCTTAAGGGGAGACTTGGTTGGCGCATGTCTCTGATGTGGTGGCTGTGGTCGGCGGTTTTGGCTTTGTTTGCGCTTAATTCATTTGTTTCCGGCGATCCGCTGTATAGCTTTTTTGGCGCTTACCAACGGCAGCAAGGGATTTATAGTCTGTTGTTTTATTTATTATTTTTTGCCTCTATAGCCGGCAGCGTGCGCGGAAAAGAGGAAATAAATCGATTGCTCGTCTGGGTTGCTGTCAGCGCCGGCTTGGTTTCTTTGTACGGCACCTTGCAGCTTTTGGGCTTGGAATTTATGAAATGGTCCGGCGACAAGACTAGGATATTTTCTAGCCTTGGGCAAACTAACTTTTTGGCTCATTATTTGGTAATGGTTTTGCCGTTGACTATTTATGCTTTGATATTTTTAGCCAAAGGTAGATACCGTAGTTTGGTTTTGATAGTTCTGGCCTTGGAGTTGATAAGCTTTTATGGCACTTATAGTCGGGGAGGATATATCGGCTTGATAGTTGGCTTGTTTTTGGCTGCTGCCGCTATGACATATATAGCCAAAAGATTGCAGAAAGTTTTCTATTACGGCTTGGCCATAATAGCAATGGCAGTGATGCTATTAAGTTGGCAATATACCGCTGTGGTGCAGTCTTCTATTTTTAAAGGCATGGCTGGGCATAGCGGAGTTGTGGGTCGTTTTATGTCTATTTTTGACCCATATAATGGTTCGGGTGATATGCGGCTTAAATATTGGGGATCTGTTTTGAAGGAATTCTCTCAAACAAGCTGGCATCACAAGCTTTTTGGCTACGGCAAGGATATGCAAGAGACTGTATTTATTCGATATTATCAACCAGAGTGGGGAGCGATTGAAAAATTGAATTCCTTTCCTGATCGGGCGCATAATCTTGTTTTTGATATTTGGCTGGAGTTTGGCTTAGTCGGCCTGATAATAATTACGATGTTGGCTGTGTATATCATTTTGAAATCTTGGCGAGTGGCTCGCGGTCAGGATTGGCGGCAACGTTGGTTAGTGGTGGCCTTAAGCGCGGCACTTGGTGGCTATTTTGGCGCAGCTTTGTTTAGTTTCCCTCTGACTACGCATTATGTTTATTATTACTTCGTATTGGCGGCGTTATTTGTTTTGTCGGAGTCACCAGAAAAAGTGATTTTTGTAAAAATGGAGCCGATAGTACGGAAAGTGCTCTGGGTTAGCTTGGCAATTTTTTCTTTACTGCTTGTTTATCAATTTGAGTTTTGTCGCTTTATGGCCGATCATTATTTCCTTAAGACCAAAATTGGCGAAGCTCGAGGTGATTTTCGGATGATGCTTGATAATATCGAATTGACGCGAAGTTGGTTTCCGCTTGATGCCTATTACCGAGAGCAATATGTGTATATTTATAACAATTCCATGGATGCTATTGGTAGCAAGCAGAGTCTGCAAGATGCCTTCATAAATATTACATCGGAGATAGAAGGCTTTAGTACCGGCGAGCGAGGCCGTTATTATGTTTTGTCAGACATCGCGCATTCATACTCTCTCTTTGGTTTGTATTTGGACAAGAAATACTATCCAGAAGCAGCTAAAGCCTATGAGCAAATGATCTCTTTGGCTCCGTATTTAACGGTTACTTATCAGGATTATGGACGAATGTGGATGTGGGCCGGGGAATATGATAGGGCGATTAGTCTATTTAAGCGCGGTTTGTCTATTATGCCATATTCGGTGGATCCGCGAGTGGTAATCTCACGAGACATTCTATTATTACAAAAGCATTACTTCAATTCGTTGTTGTGTGATTGTTATTATGCCAAACAAAATTGGACCAAGGCTTTGGGCTTTTGTCTGGAGGCGGAAAAGCAACAGGCAGATATTGGCCGCAATCTAAAGGAAATTGCAGATATATATCGTCAATTAGGTGATCGGCAACAGACTTTGTTGTACTTAGGTAAGGCGATAATCGCCGATCAGTCTAATGCTGATTGGCCATTAGAAGCAGCCAAGCTGGCGCAAGAACTAGGTAACAGGCAAAAAGCACTAAAGTTTGCTAAAAATGCTGTCGCGTTAAATCCTAATAATCAAGAGGCTCTGAAACTGGTAGCCGAGCTGCAAAAACCGGTCGAGCCGGCTAGAATTGACAAGCCTGGTAAAAAATTGCCTAAATAAAAATCGTTTGCATTTAGCCAGGGGTCGCATTATACTAATATTGCTGTGGCCTTATTATATATGGCTGTTAGATTAGTTAATGGTTTAAGGGTTATTGTAATCAATTGAGTTAGCGGTTATTTATGAATGAAAAAATTACTATAATCAAGCCTCGAGATACGTTTCACTGGAGTGATTTAGCTAAGCTCTGGGATTATCATGAGCTTTTGTATTACCTAACTTGGCGTGATCTGAAGGTCCGCTATAAGCAAACAGTTATCGGGGTGGCTTGGGTTATTTTCCAGCCATTTGTCTCCATGATTGTTTTTAGTGTCTTTTTTGGCAATATGATTGGCGTCAAAACTGATCCTGACGCTTCTGGTATGCCTGTGCCTTATCCTATTTTTGTATTTGTTGGATTGTTATTTTGGCAGTTTTTTTCTTCAGCCTTGGCAGACATTTCTAATTGCTTAGTAGCTAATCAAAATATTATCAGCAAAGTATATTTTCCTCGAATTTTGTTGCCGATTTCCATGATCTTAACTCGTTTTATAGATTTTCTGGTAGCTTCTGTTATACTTTTGGGATTAATGTTGTATTATGGCTATTTGCCACACTTATTGGGCTTATTAATGATGCCATTGCTATTTCTAATGACTTTTTTAAGTTGTTTGGGCATGGGTTTGTTTTTTGCGGCCCTGAATGTTAAATATCGCGATGTCAAATTTGCTTTACCTTTTTTTATTCAAATGATGATGTTTGTGACACCTGTTATTTATTCTACCAGTATTGCCGGTAAATATGCTTGGGTTTTCGCAATTAATCCAATGGCTACTGTAATTAAGAGTGCTAGGTCTGCGTTTTTGGGCGTTTGGGACGTCAATTGGTTGCAGATTGGGCTTAGTTTGGTGATGTGCTTGATTATGCTGGCGGTAGGATGGTGGCATTTCCGCAAAGAAGAACGAGAGAGTGTTGATTTGATGTGATCAAGCATTTACCTCCAGTACTCCCGGAGGTCTCCCCAAGAAGACTGATTAGAAAAGTTCACTAACCGTTCCACAAAACAGAGGTAAAATAATTTATCGAATTTCATTTTAACTAAGTATTGATAATGTATAAGCGGAGTTTGTAAAAAATATTAATATTCCGATGCATAGAATTTCTGCGCGCATATTGTCATTGGTACAAAGATAATGATCGATGCACGCGGGGAGATCTCCGAGAGTACCTGAGATAAACATGAGATTATGAAAAAAGCATTAATTACTGGCATTACCGGCCAAGATGGCTCATATTTAGCAGAGCTGTTGCTGGCTAAAGGTTACGAAGTGCACGGCCTTATTCGTCGCGCCAGTTCTTTTAATACTGGAAGGATTGATCATTTGTACAAGGATCAGCATATTAATGGTGTGAGTATGTTTTTGCACTTTGGAGACTTGTCCGATGCTTCTAATCTGTCGCGCTTGTTGCAAAAGATTGGTCCTGATGAGATTTATAATTTAGGTGCGCAGAGTCATGTGCGAGTTAGTTTTGATATGCCGGAGTATACGGCTGATGTTGTCGGCTTGGGTACTTTGCGTATTTTAGATGCAATACGTGATGCAGGTATTACTACTAAGTATTATCAGGCTTCTAGTTCGGAAATGTTCGGTCAAGCGCAAGAAACACCACAACGTGAAACAACGCCATTTTATCCGCGTTCTCCCTATGCTTGTTCGAAGGTATTTGCCTATTGGACTACTCGCAACTACCGTGAGTCCTATAATATGTTTGCGGTTAACGGTATCCTTTTTAATCATGAGTCTCCTCGGCGTGGTGAGACGTTTGTGACGCGTAAGATTACGGTAGCTTTGGCGCGAATTAAAATGGGTACACAGGATAAATTGTATTTAGGCAATTTGGACGCTAAGCGTGATTGGGGTTATGCGCCGGATTACGTCGAAGCTATGTGGCGTATGATGCAGGCGGAAATAGCTGATGACTATGTCGTGGCAACAGGCGAGACTCATAGTGTGCGTGAGTTCATTGAAGAAACGGGCCAGGCTATGGGTTTTAATATTGGCTGGCAGGGGTCTGGTTTGCTGGAACAGGGTGTTGACCTGAATTCGGGTAAAGTATTGATAGAAATTGATCCTAGATACTATCGTCCCGCAGAGGTAGATTTATTGTTAGGTGATTATAGTAAGATATATCAGCGTCTAGGTTGGAGGCCGACGGTGGCCTTTAAAGATCTGGTGACGATTATGGCTGAGGCAGACATGATTAAGGCGGTTAAGCAGAAATTCGCCGAGAGAAGGGATTAATATTAATGACCAATACTCAATGACTAATGTCCAAGGGGGAGCGGTAATAAGTAAACTTATGATGGATAAAAATAGCAAAATCTATGTCGCGGGGCACCGCGGTTTAGTTGGCTCGGCTATTGTGCGGGAGTTGACCGCGCAGGGCTATGGCAATTTGATTTTAAGAACTAGAGAAGAGCTTGATTTGCTTGACCAACGGGCGGTTGCTGATTTTTTCAATTTGGAGAAACCGGATTATGTCTTTTTGGCCGCTGCCAAAGTCGGCGGTATCATGGCCAATAAAGAACACAAGGCTGAATTTATCTATGAAAATCTTCAGATAGAATTAAATATAGTCCATAATGCTTGGCGAAGCGGTGTAAAAAAGTTGCTATTCCTTGGTTCATCTTGTATTTATCCCAAGCAGGCACAACAGCCGATCAAAGAAGAGTATTTATTGACCGGCCCTCTGGAAGAAACGAATGATGCTTATGCGATGGCTAAGATAGCCGGCATTAAAATGTGTCAGAGTTATCGAGAACAATATAAATCTGATTTTATAGCAGTCATGCCGACTAATCTTTATGGTCCTGGCGATAATTTTAATCTGACGTCTAGCCATGTCTTACCGGCTATGATTCGAAAGTTCCATGAGGCTAAAATAACACACCAGACTAGCGTGACACTTTGGGGCGATGGCACGCCATATCGTGAATTTTTGTATGTAGACGATTTGGCAAATGCTTGTGTTTATCTGATGAATAATTATTCGGAATCAGAAATAGTGAATATCGGCACTGGCCAAGATTTGACTATCAAAGATTTGGCGGATAAGATTAAAAATATTGTAGGTTTTAGCGGTGAAATAGTCTGGGATTCTAGCAAGCCTAACGGAACACCTAAGAAGTTGTTGGATGTCTCCAGGCTGTCCAACCTTGGTTGGCTGGCAAAAACAGACTTAAATCAAGGGGTTAGTCTAGCGTATGACTGGTACTTGAATAATGCTGTTTAATCATTATTTTGAAATATGTCCAATTCGATTATTCAAGTAAAGGATTTATCCAAAAGGTATAAAATTGCTCATGAACGTGAGGCGTATTTGGCTTTGCGTGATAAACTGGCTCATCCTATTAAAGCGATTAAGCAAGGCCGTATGCCCATGGAAGATTTTTGGGCGCTTAAAGACATTGATTTTGAAATACAACAAGGAGAGGTGGTAGGGATTATAGGCCCTAATGGGTCGGGTAAATCGACGTTACTTAAAATACTGTCTCAAATTACTCCTCCGACTACGGGTGAAGTGGTTATGCGAGGTAGAGTCGCCAGTCTTTTGGAGGTAGGCACTGGTTTTCATCCAGAGCTAACAGGACGCGAGAATATGTATTTGTCTGGAATTATTCTTGGTATGTCGAAGGCAGAAATTAAGAAGCATTTTGATGAAATTGTGGAGTTTGCTGGGGTAGAAAAATTTTTAGATACCCCTGTCAAACGGTATTCAAGCGGCATGTTGGTGCGCTTAGGCTTTGCGGTGGCTGCACATTTGGAATCAGAGATATTAATCGTTGATGAAGTTTTGGCAGTAGGTGATGCTGAATTTCAGAAAAAGTGTCTTGGTAAAATGAATGATATTACAAAAAATCAAGGTAGAACAATTATATTCGTGAGTCACGATATGGGAGCAATAGAGACTTTATGTCAAAATGGTATATTTTTAAAAAATGGAAAGATAGTTAAATTAGGTGCTGTTAAAGACACAGTAGCCGAATATATGCAGGATATTTTTTTTGAAAGTAGAAACCCTGTGCACAGAGAAAATAAAGTTTGTATTAACGCTCCCTTAATAACGTCAGTAAAATTAACTGGCAAAAACGGCCAACTAAAGAACAGCTTTACGGCTAACGAGACTATAGGCATTGAGTTAACTGTAGACAATGCTAGAAATACAAAACATTTTCATGCTTCTTGGTATTTGAGTGATATTCATGGGAAAAAATTAGCATTTGGATGGTCTTTCCCGATGGATGAGGTTGTTTATACCGAAAAGGATAATAAGATAATATGTGAATTGTTTCCTGGATCTTTAGTTCCGGGTAGATATATATTAGGATTTGTATTATTTTTTCATGAGCGAGCAACTTATGATAACTGGTTTGATGCGATTGCTTTTGAAATATCAACAAACATGATCAATGAAAAGTTTGAATATCCTGGGCATTTGAATGCTACGCAATTTATAGATCATAAGTGGATAGCCGGTAAAGTATAAAATTTTAGTATTAAAATAGTAATATTATGCAGGATCAAAAAAACTTAAATTTAAGAGTGCCTTACGGATTGTCGGTTCATGGTCAGGAAGAGATTGATGCTGTTGTCCAAGTTTTAGAGGGGAATACCGCATTAGGCGATAAGACTAAAGAATTTGAGGCAAAAATAGCGGCTCTGTTTGGCAAGAGGTTTGGTGTTATGGTTAATTCGGGTTCATCAGCCAACCTTTTGGCTTTTGAGCTTTTAAACTTACCGGCTGGCAGCGAGGTGATTACGCCAATCCTTACCTTTGCCACCACGGTTGCACCTATAATTCAGAAGGGGTTAGTCCCTGTTTTTGTCGATGTTGAACCGTCGACCTATATTGTTGACATAAATGAGGTTGAACTTGCTATTACCGAAAAGACTAAGGCATTGATGATTCCTTCGTTGCTTGGCAATATTCCAAATCTAGAGCGTTTAGCGACATTGGCAGAAAAACATGGGTTATGGCTAATCGAGGATTCTTGCGATACCTTAGGAGGTAAGTATCAGGGGCGTCCAACCGGCGCCTACTCGCATATTACTACTACTAGCTTTTACGGCTCACATATTATTAATGGTGCCGGTGGAGGAGGAATGATTTGCGTTAATGATTCTAAATGGGCAGATCGCTTGGTAGTGTTGCGTGGTTGGGGCAGGCAATCTTCGTTGTTTGGAGAAAAAGAAAGCTCCGAATCTTTGGAGAATCGTTTTAAGGGAGAATTGGATGGCGTGCCTTATGACAATAAATTTATTTTTAGCGAGTTGGGTTATAATTTTTTACCATTGGAATTGTCGGCTGCTTTCGCCCTGGAACAATTAAAGAAGTTTCCTAGATTTGCGGAAATTAGGCAAGCTAATTTTAGTGATCTATATACTTTTTTTCAGGGTTTAGATCGTTTTTTTATTCTGCCTACACAAACCTCGGATACTGATACGGTTTGGCTGGCCATGCCTTTGATTATTCGTGATGATGCGCCTTTTAGTCGTTTGGAATTGGTAACATTTTTGGAAAACAATAACATACAAACGCGTCCTGTGTTTACTGGAAATATTTTGAAGCAACCTGGGTATAAGAGCATTCCGCACCGTTTGGCGAAAGAATATTTCCCAAACACTGAGCAAATTATGCGACAAGCTTTTGTGGTAGCTTGCCATCACGGCTTGTCTGCCGATCAGATCACTTATCTTAAGGGGAAATTTAATGAATTCTTGTTGAAATTCGACTAATATGAAAACAATCATCCTTTGTGGAGGCCAAGGTACCAGAATGAAGGAGGAGACGGAATTTAAACCAAAGCCGTTGGTTTTGGTTGGTGGTAAGCCGATTTTATGGCATATCATGAAGATTTATTCATATTATGGTTACAACGAATTCATTTTAGCTTTGGGTTACAAGGGTGATATGATCAAGGAATACTTTTTGCATTGGCGTACATTCTTGAATGATTTTACTTTGGATGCAAAGGATAATCAGGTTACTTTCCATAATAATGATTGCGATGATTTTAAGATTACTTTTGCTGAAACCGGTTTAGAGTCGCTAACCGGAGAAAGGATTAGGCGGTTGAAGAAGTATATCGGTGACGAGGATTTTATGGTGACGTATAGCGATGGATTGGCTGATATAGATATTAGGGGATTGGTTGAGTTCCATCAGCAACAGGGTACGATTGGCACTATTACAGGCGTGCATAAAGAAAGCCGGTTTGGTTTGATTTCTGTAGATGCCAATTCTAATAAAGCTATAGATTATCATCAGGAT
Organism: Candidatus Falkowiibacteriota bacterium; assembly: GCA_037130845.1. Taxonomy (GTDB): domain Bacteria; phylum Patescibacteriota; class Patescibacteriia; order Patescibacteriales; family Patescibacteriaceae; genus 1-14-0-10-37-14. The sequence continues at coordinate 37,053 of JBAXSE010000009.1, forward strand.
AAGGTTAAAGATTTTGAAAGTGCTGACTTCAAAGATCATATCAATGGTGGTTTTATGGTCTTTAAGAATGAATTTCTGGATATTCTAGAGCAAGACTCTATGATTGAGCAAGCCTTTCCTCAGTTGGCAAGTCAGCGTCAGTTATCTATCTTTCCGCATCGAGGTTTATGGAAATGTATGGATACTTACAAAGAAGTGGAGGAGATCAATGAATTGAATAATACAAATCCTTTTTGGAAAGTATGGGATACAGAATTATCTGCCAATACTTCGATATCACCACAGGCTTTAGCTAGCAATTTGACAGATAAAAATATTTTAGTGACTGGTGCTACTGGTTTGGTTGGCCCACATTTAGTTGAGCAGCTTTTAAAGCTAAACCCAGGAAAGATTGTTTGCTTGGTGCGAAGCAAGGATCCAAGCTCGTATTTTTATCAAAATAAATTAGATGAACAGGTGGTTTGTGCCTATGGCGACTTGAATGATAAAGAACGGGTTTTGAATATTGTCACTAAATATGAGATTGAGTATATCTTTCATGTAGGCGCCCAAGCAATTGTGCCGACGGCTTTTGTTAATCCTGCCGAGGCAATTAATACTAATATTGTTGGTACTTTGAATATATTAGAGGCAGCTAGAATATCGCCGCGCATTAAGGCGGTGGTAGTGGCATCTAGCGATAAGGCTTATGGTAAGAAATGCGACAATGCGGTGGAGACAGCGCCAATGGGCGGGGATCATCCCTATGATGCATCCAAATCTTGTGTTGATTTGCTGGCTCGGACTTATGCCAAGACTTATGGTCTGCCGATTGTCGTTAGCCGCTTCGGTAATATTTATGGCCCAGGTGATTTGAATGCTAATAGAATTATTCCAGGTATTATGAAGAGTATTATAACAGATACTCCCTTGGAATTGAGAAGCGATGGTACATTTGTTAGAGACTATGTCTATGTTAAAGATGTGGTGGCCGGCTATATTGCTTTGGCGGAACAGATTGATAGTATTAAAGGTGAAGCCTTTAACTTTAGTACCGGCTTTAATTTTTCCGTTTTGGATTTGATTGGAAATATGGCTACGGTATTGAACAAAAAAATTGAATATCGGATAATTAATAGCCAAAAAAATGAGATTCCGGTCCAAAGTTTGAATTATGAAAAGGCTACACAAGTGTTGGGCTGGAAGTCGGGTTATACTTTTGAGCAGGGTATAAAAGAAACTTTCGAGTGGTATAAACGGTTTTATATTGCTGATAAGTAAAAAGTTATTAATAAAAATATGATGCGAGTTACTGATTATATAGCTGACTATATTTACAATTTAGGAGTAAAAGAAGTTTTTATGGTGTCTGGCGGCGGCATGATGTTTTTATCGGACGGTCTAGCCTCGCACCCTAATCTTAAGGTGGTCTGTAATCATCATGAGCAAGCATCGGCAATGGCTGCTGTCTCTTATGCTAAGTATAACAACAATTTGGGGGTCGCTTATGTTTCTACCGGTTGCGGCGGCACTAATGCTATAACTGGAGTGCTGAACGGTTGGCAAGACAATATTCCTTGTTTATTTGTATCAGGCCAAGTAAAGCGAGAAACAACCACTAGAAATTCGGGTTTAAAACTAAGACAATTCGGTGTTCAAGAATTGGATATTATAGAAATTGTTGATTCTATCACCAAATATGCAGTTATGGTGAATGAGCCGGATAATATTGCTTATCATTTGGATAAGGCTGTCTACTTGGCAAAAAGCGGTAGGCCGGGTCCTGTTTGGCTAGATATTCCGATGGATGTACAGGGAGCAATGATTGATGAAAGTAAATTGCAGAGATTTGTGCCAGCTACACGGCCGGAAGGATATAAATTAGAGCCTGCTGCGGAAGAATTAAATATACTAAAGACCTTATTGGATAATGCAACGCGTCCGATTATAATTGTTGGTCAAGGAGTTCGTTTGGCCAATGCAAATAAGGCGTTTTTGAAGTTTGTTGAAGAGCATCAAATTCCGGTTGTGGCATCTTATCTGGGTGTCGGGATTATGCCGACCGACCATAAGCTATATCTGGGTTCTATTGGTGGGAAAGGAAGCCGCCCTGCAAACTTTGCTTTACAGAATGCCGACTTAGTTATTGCTATGGGCAGTAGGCTGGATGTCAGCGCTTTGGGCTTTGAGTATCAGAGCTTTGCCCGTGAGGCAAAAATTGCGGTTATTGATATCGATCCAATTGAACACCAGAAAAAAACTATTCATATTGACTTGTTCATTAATGCGGATATTAGTATATTTCTTGCGTCTTTCGTTGTGAACCACAGGACTAGCGATTTGTGGTTGCAAAAATGTAGCGCGTGGAAAGAAAAATGGTCATCGGTTTTGGCTCAGGATGAACAAAGCTATAGTACTAGTGAACAAAAAGTAGATTTATATTATCTAATTGACAATATTTCCGGAAAAATGAAATCAGACGCGGTGATAGTATCGGATGCTGGCTCCGCTTTTTACGCAACTACCAAAGCTATCCATATCAAAGAGAGACAGCGATATATCACCTCTGGGGGGCAGGCAGAAATGGGTTATACGGTTCCGGCGTGTATCGGGGTAAGCTTTGCCAAAGGTAAAGGCGAAGTTTTGGGTATAACAGGTGATGGATCGTTTCAGTTTAATATTCAGGAATTACAGACTATCAAGCATCATCAATTGCCAATTAAGATTTTTGTTTTAAATAATGATGGCTATTTGTCAATAAGAGCAACTCAATCTAAATTCTTTGAAGGCAGATTTATTGGTACTGATGACACTTCCGGAGTATCTTTTCCTGAGTTAGAAAAAATTGCTGAAGCCTATGGTATAAAGTATTATAAAATATCCGATAATAAGTCTGTTGCTGATACTGTCGATAGTATATTAGAGGATAATGTGCCTGTATTGTGTGAAGTTGTGTGCAAGAGAGATCAGGAAATAATCCCAGCCGTTTCTTCTGCTACTAATGCCAGCGGGCAAATCAAGTCCCGTCCTCTTGAAGATATGTATCCGTTTTTAGATAGAGAAGAGTTAAAGAGTAATATGATAATTAAATTACTTGAGGAATAAGACAATTAATTAAAATAAAACATATGGACAATATACAAGTAGCGCAACAAAATGGTTTGGTTTTTAACAAGAGAGAAAAGAAGATATCAATCTTGGAGCTGCAAAAGATGAAGAAAGATGGCGTGCCGGTAGCTTGGGTTACTGCCTATGATCTGCCTTTTGCTTATTCGGCTGAACAGGCGGGGATTGATATGATTTTGGTTGGTGACTCGGGCGGCATGGTGCAGCTGGGGTATCAGACTACCAATCCTGTCACGATGGACGAAATGATTGTTTTGGCAAAAGCTGCCAGAAAAGGCGCTCCGAATACTTTTTTGATCGGTGATATGCCTCAAGGCTCCTATGAAACTTCTGAAAGAGAGGCAATTGTCAATGCTTTGCGTTTTATTAAAGAGGCGGGTTGCGACGCAGTGAAGTGTGAAGGCGGCAAAAGAATGGTTAGCAAGGTTAAGGCTATGACCGATGCCGGTATTCTGGTTATGGGCCATCTCGGCCTTACTCCTCAAAGCACGGCTTCTTTTGGTGGTTATCGGGTCCAATGTAAAAGCGTAGAAAGCTTTGAAAAAACCTTGGAAGATGCCAAACTATTGGAAGAGGCAGATGTTTTTGCAATTTTATTAGAAGCTATGCCGGCTGAGCCAGCTAATCAAATAGCAAAACAATTAAAGATTCCTGTATATGGTATTGGGGCTGGAGGACAGGTAGATGGCCAATTGGTTATTATGCATGATTTGATGGGCTTTTATCAGGCCTTTAGGCCTTGGTTTGCCAAATGCTATATTCCGGAAGTGATTGGAGAGTTTTATAATTACATTAATAATATAGTGGATATTAAAAAGACGGGTAGAGAGGAGCGCAAAGACGGCTTGTTGATATTGGCTCAAATGGCGTTAAAGAAGTATATCGATGATGTTCATGCCGGCAGATTTCCTGAGAAAGAGTTTAGTTATCCGATCAAAGAGGAGGAGATTAGAAATTTGGAGAGTTCTAAATATTGGGAAAAATTGTAATAAATGTAAAATGCTCTTGAAAAACAAAAGAACATTATTGACGGGCGGAAGCGGTTTTATCGGAAGAAATATAGTCGAACAGCTTGGGCATAAACACGAGTTGATAGTGCCCACTCGTCTTGATTTGGATTTGGCTGACGCCGAAGCGGTTTTAAATTTCATAAAAGAAGCCAATGTTGATTTAGTCATACATTCGGCTAATATTGGCGGTAATCGAAAGCAGTTAGGTCTGCAAGGAGTAACACAAGGTAATCTTCGGATATTTTATAATATTATAAGGGCAAAGAAGTATTATAGCCGTTTAGTTGTATTGGGCTCAGGTGCTGAGTATGACAAGTCTTCGGTGATAACTATGGTTAAAGAGTCTGACTTTGAAAAATCGGTGCCAAAAGATGAGTATGGTTTTTCGAAATACGCAATGGCTAAATATGCAGAGAATGTTGATTATATTACCCATTTACGAATATTTGGAGTGTATGGCAAATATGAGGATTATCAGACTAGATTTATTTCAAATTCTATATGCAAAGCTTTGTTAGGCCTACCTGTAACCATTAAACAAGACGTATATTTTGATTATTTGTTTATTAATGACTTTGTCAGAATTATTGATCGGATTATTTCAGACAATGATTTGTTGTCTAATAAATTCTATAATCTAGGAACAGGAAGACCGGTAAGTTTGATGAGTTTGGCCAATATAATTATTAGAGAACTCGATAATAGTTCGTTTATCAAGATTGCATCTGAAGGGTTAGGGAAGGAATACTCGGCTAATACTGACTTATTGATGTCAGAACTTAAAGACTTCGAATTCACAAGCCACGAAACTGCGATAAAGGAATTAATCGAATATTATAAGGTGGAAGTAGCAAACATTGATAGAAATTCATTATTAAATGACATATAGTTTTGGCGTTAATCTAAACAATCTATAGAGAAGCTATCTTAAATATTCAAGTATGTTGCATAAAATAAAAGAATACATTCCTGAGCCGTTAAAAAGATTGTTAAAGAAAATGTATAATTTTTTTTATAATCAAAGAAGGGTATTGGAGGTAGCAAGGCAAAGAGTTCTCTTTGTTGGTATGGATAAAAACAAAAGGTTTAATTGTGATTTTTCCGATTTCAATTTTCAATTAAATGACAATACTCCTAATACTGGATTTGATGCACATTATGTTTATCACCCTGCTTGGGCAGCTAGAGTAATAGCAGAAACGAGGCCAAACAAGCATGTAGATATTTCTAGTTCCTTGCATTTTTGTTCCATTGTGTCCGCTTTTATGCCTGTTGATTTTTATGATTATCGCCCAGTCTATTTGAATTTAAGCAATTTAACATCAATGCACGCTGACTTAACTCGCTTGCCTTTTGCTGATAATTCAATAGGATCTATTTCTTGTATGCATACCATTGAACATATCGGTCTTGGACGATATGGAGATCCGCTGGATCCAGAGGGGGATATAAAGGCAATCAACGAGCTAAAAAGGGTTGTGATTGCTGATGGTAATCTTTTGTTTGTGGTCCCGATTGGTGGTATTGCTAAAATAGAATATAATGCTCATCGCGTTTATACTTATTCTCAGGTTTTAAGTTATTTCTTAGGATTCAATTTGGTGAGTTTTGCCTTAGTTACTGATGACGGAAAATTTATTTATAATGCTTCAAAAATAGAATCTGATGAACAGAAATATGGTTGCGGGTGTTTTTACTTTAAGAAATCAGACGAATTGGTAGGTTAGTGTATGCATATAAATATGACTAGGCCAATATTGAGTATCTGTATTCCTACCTATAATAGGGAGGAATACTTAAAAGAATGTTTGGATAGCATTGTTAGTCAATTTAATAATAAAGAAATATATGATCAAGTTGAGATTATTATTTCTAATAATTCGAGCGTTGACAATACAGAAGAGTTGATTGTCCAATATCAAAATAAATATTCAAATATTAAGTATTTTAAGACTACAAATCCGATTGCACCGGGATTGAATTGGGATAATGCCTTAAAGCATTCAACGGGTAAATATATAAATACGATCGGTGATGATGATGTTTACTTGCCGGGTTCTTTAAAAAAGTTATTGCCAATATTATTACAGGAGGAATCGAGTCTGGTGGGCTTTGCTTACGTAGAGTTTGTAGACAAAGTTCGCCACGCAGACGATAGTTTTACTGGCAAATCAGTGAGCGTTTCGACGGATAGTATAATTGAAGATTTCTTTACCGGTAGTAAAAAAAATAAATTGGAGAGTATAAGCTTCTTACCAACTTTCTTGTTTTTCTTGGGTGATACAGCAAGGCAGATTTATGAAAACTACGGATATTTTTGGAAGGAGCCAATTTGTGATCATTGGGCAATATTTAGTGTCTTGTATAATGATAAGCGTGCGGTTTTTTATGATTGTCCTTTTGTAGCATATAGAAACCATCAGGGCAATCACTCTAATTCAAAGTATCGGGTGGGGCCCGTAAAAAATAGGTTAGAAAAGTTTATAGAATCATCTGATTTACAATTTGATTTATATCCAGGACCTAGTTTTACAAACCTGGTCTATGTAGGAATGCAAGATATTCAATATCATTTCCCTATGTATAAGAAATATCAAATAAATACAGACCAAGGGTTAATGTCGCACATGAATGATGTTTTTCATTCTGATCTCCAAATGAAAGAAAAATGCGTATATCTGCTTAAATCATTTTGTCTTATTGAGCATAAAAATTGTTTATCACAACTTAATTTAGGGCCAAGAGCATTGAAATATATTATTAAGGTTATTAGAAACACAGTAAGGGGTTGATAAAAAATTGAGTAATTAAAACACATGAAAAAGATAAAGTTGAGTTTCCCTGCTACGACCATGCGCATAGAAAAGCAATCTCCTGGATTCTCGGCGATTTGGGGTGATTGCCAATTTTTTATTAATCAAGATATTGATGATTGTGATTTTTGGGTTGTTTGCGAACATCTTTTATCGACAGAAGAGTCAACTGTTTGCCCTCCTGGAAATACAATTTTTATCACCGGTGAACCAAATGCAATCTGGCATTATGACAAAAACTTTGTCAAGCAATTTGCCAAAGTTGTTACTTGTCAACGTGAAATTAAAGGACCAGGTGTTATTTATTCTCTACAAGGGCATCCTTGGCATGTTGGCCTGAATCATAGTAATCCTGATGATCTGGGGTTAGCAAAAAGCTATGATGAATTAGTGAATATGAAGGATATTCCCAAGACAAAACTATTGTCAATAGTTACTTCTGATAAACAAGGGACAGTTGGTCATAGACAAAGATATCGATTCGCCCTCGGCTTAAAGAATGCTTTGGGTGATCAGGTGGACCTGTTTGGCCGGGGGATTAATGACTTTAATGATAAATGGGATGTTCTAGCGCCATATAAATATTCAATCGCTATCGAGAATTGCGCTACTGATGATTATGTGTCTGAAAAACTAACAGATTGTTTTCTGGCGCATACCTTTCCTTTTTATTATGGCGCACCAAATGTTGAAAGCTACTTTTTGCCAGATGCATATTGCTTGATAGATATACATGATTTAGCCGGTTCAATCGAAAGAATAAGCAGTATAATAAATGATACGAGGCATTACGAGGATCATATAATGCGATTAATTGAGGCTAAAATGCAATACCTAAATCATTATAATATTTTTCCTTTGATTGCGGGCTTGGTTAATACTTTGTCGTTGGGTGATTCAAAAGAAAAAATTGTATTAAAAAACATCAATACTTCGTTGTCTTTTGACAATCGTATTAGAATAGTAAAAGATAAATTAATGTTAGTGTGCGATAAGCTTATTCACGATTGATTTTTTGAATATATGAGTGATAATCATCCGACAATCAGTGTTTGCATTCCTACCTGGAATCGGTCTAAATATTTGAAAGAATGTCTAGATAGTATTGTGTGTCAGTTTAGTGATGAGAGTGTATATAATAAAGTAGAAATTGTTATTTCCGATAATGCTAGCAATGATGATACAGAGGTTGTGGTTAATAAGTACCAAGCAAAGTTTAATAACATTTATTATAGTAAAAATGATATAAACATAGGCTTTAGCAGAAATGTAGAAAAAGTTATCGATTGTGCACACGGTAAATATGTATGGTTGCTTGGCGATGATGATATTGTGGTTGTTGATAGCTTAAAGGTGTTATTAAATAAAACAAATAACAAAGAGTATGCCGCGATTCTTTTGAACTTTTATCACGGAGAGTGTTACAATCCAAGAATTAAAATCTTTAGAAACGGTTTGTATTTTAGGGACAAGGAATATCTGGATAGTAAATCATTTTTTTGTGGTAAGGATTTTACTAATTATAACAATATAAACGTTTTGTCTGTTATTGTTTTAAACAGATCCGTATATCAACAAAACAAGATAGCTATCACTAAATACTTGGATACTTTTTATTATCAATCGTATGCCTTTTTGATCACGGCTATATGCGGCACAGTTCTACGAACTGCAAAAGTTATGGTTGGTTATAGAAGGCAATTTACAAGAAAAGTGCAGGATGAAGAAGAAGCTTTCAATAGAGATCTGCCATCACTGGAAATAGCGATAAGCCAGGCAAATGATTTTAAGAAATACGCTGTAGAAATCGGTTATTATAGTGATAATTACTTGCCTTCTAAAAACTATATCCGCAGTTTAGTTTCTGTAATAATTCATTTACTAATAAAGTATCATTTAATTAAATTTGCTAGATTTTTCTATAGGATCCCTAGGTTGTTAATGTACCAAGCTCAAGGGATTAAGACGGCCGTGTTTAATAAGTATAAGGATATCAATGAGTAGCCGTAAAGAATATTATAAGAGTGTATAGTAAAAACATGGAGATTAGTTATCCGACAATCAGTGTTTGCATTCCTACCTGGAATCGGTCTAAATATTTGAAAGAATGTCTAGATAGTATTGTGTGTCAGTTTAGTGATGAGAGTGTATATAATAAAGTAGAAATTGTTATTTCCGATAATGCTAGCAATGATGATACAGAGGTTGTGGTTAATAAGTACCAAGCAAAGTTTAATAACATTTATTATAGTAAAAATGATATAAACATAGGCTTTAGCAGAAATGTAGAAAAAGTTATCGATTGTGCACACGGTAAATATGTATGGTTGCTTGGCGATGATGATATTGTGGTTGTTGATAGCTTAAAGGTGCTATTAAATAAAACAAATAACAAAGAGTATGCCGCGATTCTTTTGAATTTCTATCAAGGAGAGTTTAATAATCCGCAACTTAAAATTATTAAGAATTCTTTACATAATTATCGGGACAAAGAATATTTAAATAGTAGGATATTATTTAAAAATAAGGAGTCAAAAAATTTTTATGCTGTAAACTTTATTTCCGTTATAATTGTTAATAGAATCTTGTATCAAAAGAATAAAGATATTATTAAGACGTATTTAAATACATTATATTATCAAGCTTATATTTTCTTGATTACCGCTATAGGAGGCGCCACTCTTAGGATAGCGAAACCTTTAGTGGGCTATAGAAGAACTATGGCAAGAAGGCCTGAAATTGAAAGCGGATCAGCAGTAGACCAGCAAGTATTAGCCGGCATAGCATTACAGGAAAAGCAACAATTTACAGACTTTATTAATTATGCAAAGATTATTGGCTATGAATTAGATGAGAATTTTAGTGCTGATATCTTTTTTTCCACTAAAAACTATTATTACATTATTCTTAATAAAGTAATAAATCTTTTAATAAGACTTCATTTAATTAAATTTGCTAGAATATTTTATAGGCTCCCTCGTCTGGTGCAATATTATGCTAAAAAGAAAACACGTATGCCTAGTGATAATAGGTCAACGTCAACGAAGAGTTAATTTGAGTAGCAGTTTTGTTCTAATACAAGTAAATACTTATGATTGTTATTAAACTAGCCGGAGGCTTGGGTAACCAAATGTTTCAATATGCCTTAGGGCGGCACATGTCTTTAATTAATAAAACTGATTTATTTTTTGATTTGTCTTTTTTTAGTAGTAAGCATAATTATGCCGAATGTGACACTCGCAGATTTACTCTGGATAATTTTCGAATAAGTGGTAAAGAAGCAACCGGAAAACAAGTAAGACAGTTGTCTACAAGCCGATATTTAAAAAGACTGGGGATATATAAAAAAAGTCATATTATAGATAATGCCGGTGTATTTAATCAAGCGATATTGAAGTTACTAGGAAATTATTATGTAGAAGGGTATTGGAGTTCAGAGAAATATATATCTGATATTAGGTCTATTATATTGAGTGACTTTTCGCTTAAGGTGGACTTGTCGCTAGGCGTTGATCTTATGGATTGGATGTCGGATGGCATAATTGTTTCATTGCATTGTCGTCGCGGAGATTATGTTTCCAGCACTAAGGTTAATCAGGTATATAATGTATGTTCGTTAGATTATTATCAAAAGGCAGTAAATTATTTAGCTGACAAGTTGGGGCGTTATAAAATCTTAGTTTTTTCTGATGATATTGTTTGGGCCAAAGAGAACCTTAAATTTGGACAAGAAACAAAGTTTGCAACTGATTACAAGTTAGCAGATTATCAAGAGTTAATATTAATGAGTCGTTGTCAGCACAATATTACCGCTAATTCAACTTTTAGTTGGTGGAGCGCTTGGTTGAATGATAATCCTAAAAAGATTGTTATAGTTCCGGAAAAATGGTTTAATGATCCAAAGTTAATGGAAAATGATTTGGTTCCAGCCCAATGGATTAGGATGTGATTTATGTTTCAGCAATAACTATAAGATTATGGCAAAGGTAACAGTTGCGATCCCAACATATAACAGAGAAGCGTATTTAAAAGATTGTATTCAGAGTATCTTGCAGCAGTCTTTTCAGGACTTTGAAGTGATTGTCTTTGATAATCATAGTGATTTTGATACTAAGAGGCTTGTGCAAAGCTTTAATGATAGTAGGATTAAATTATTAATTAACAGTGAAAATATTGGAGGAATAGCAAATCTTGATCAAGCATTCTGTTATAAGTATGCCACTCCTTATGTGATTGTATTTCATGATGATGACGTAATGCATCCCGATCTATTATTAAAAGAAGTCGCCTTGTTGGATAATAATGAAAACATAGTTTTTGTGGTAACTGATTTACATGAGGCGAAGATAGATGGTTCGGTCTTTGAGTTTCCTGAAGTAAAGAACAATAAGAGTACGTTGATTTTTTCTGATTATACCGATTTAGTCAGACTTCTCTTAAAACATTTTGGTTTTTGTTTTGATTCTATTATGTATAGGACGTTTGCGCTAAACGGAATTGTTGAATATAGCAAGAGGTTTAATAAATGGTGTGATCGGCCCTTTTTTATTGACATTGCAAAAAAAGGTATGGTGGCCGTAATTAGAGAAGGATTGGTGAATTATCGCGTACATAATGGACAGGACTCAATGGCAGAACATTCTGCCGAGTTTAATTATTTTATAAATGTGTATAACTATTATAAGGCATGTTTGCCGCAACCATTGACCAAGGCTGATAAGAGATTGTTTCATAGGTGGTCTACAAATAATTTGATATTACTAATTGCTTCTTTCTCCTCAGGCGCAAGTACTTATTTTAAGTTACTAAAGCAATGTTATGAGATGGATTTATTTAAGCCTTCTTATATAAATATACGAGGGGTATATTATATTATTTTGGTAGTTAAAAAATGGATAAGAATGTTTTTTAAATAATTGTTATATGAAAAAATATTTAAATAAAATAAAATTATTCTTATCCCGCAATCGATTGTCATTAATCTTGATGAGAATAATGCAGGAATTAAGGATTACGGACCATGATATCAATTTGTCTTATGCCCAAGAAGGCGAAGATTTGATTCTGGCTTCATATCTCTTAAGGCAAAAGCATCGGGGATTTTATGTTGATATTGGAGCCAATCATCCCAAGAAATTTTCCAACAGCTATTTGTACTATTTGCATGGTTGGCAGGGTATTGCCATTGACCCGTGGCCTGAAGCCAAAGAATTGTTTGCCAGGTATAGGCCAGATGATATCTTTATTAATTGCGGAGTTGCAAACAAAGATGCTGATTTGGATTATTATTGCTTCAAATCGTCTTTGATGAATACTTTTAGTGCTGAGGATGCTAAATCTCTGGAGTCTGATCCTGATGAAGGCTGTCGGCTAATAGAAAAAAAGCAAATTAAGGTTCGTAAGTTGAAAGATATTCTTGATGAGCAGCGTGGATTTATTGCGGGCCGGCAAATAGATTTTATGAGTATTGATGTCGAGGGAGGAGAAATGGCAGTTTTGGAATCAAATGACTGGTCTAGATATCGGCCGAGCTTTATCGCAATCGAGATACACAGTTTCGATTTATCTAGAACCAATGAATTCTTGGTCCATAATTATTTGGCCGAAAAAGGCTATGAGCTTATCGCCAAGACGCTATTGACGGCGATATATAAATATAATCCTGTGGACCGTTCATATTTTGATGAACGTATCAGGAAGATACCGGATTTTCCCAAGGAAGGCATCTTGTTTTATGATGTGACGACCTTGTTTGAGGACGCGGCTGCTTTTAAGTTGGTTATCGACCGGATGGCAGAACGTTATGCTGGGCAAAAGATTGATAAGATTATCGGTATTGACGCGCGTGGTTTTTTGCTGGCCTCTACTTTGGCTTACAAGCTGGATGCCGGCATCTCAGTGGTCAGGAAGAAGGGTAAGTTGCCTTTCAAGACTATTGGCGCCAGTTATGAAAAAGAATATGGCCCTGACATTATTGAGATGCATGAAGACACAATCAAACCCGGGGAAACGGTAGTAATTACCGACGATTTGTTGGCTACGGGCGGTACGATTATGGCTGCAGTCGACTTGGTTGAACGGCTGGGCGGCAAGATAGCTGGCATTGAATTCCTGGTAAATTTGAGTTTTTTGCCGGGATATGAAAAGCTTAAAACTCGCGGTTATCGGGCGAATTTTTTAGTTGGCTATGATAATGAGAAAGTCTAATATTTGCCTATGGATAAGGGAATAAAAATCGGTATTATTGGCGGTTCGGGGCTGGATGACCCGAAGTTTTTGGCTAATTTTGAGGAATTATTAATAAATACTCCCTTTGGCCACACTTCATCGCCTTTATTGAGTGGTAAAATAAATGATATACCCGTTATAATATTAGCACGTCACGGCCAGGATCACCGACTGAACCCAACCCAGGTGCCGTATCGGGCTAATCTGTGGGCTATGAAAGAGGTTGGTTGTACACATATCTTAGCTACTACAGCCTGTGGTTCGTTGCGGGAAGAAATACGCCCAGGTGACTTGGTATTTGCCGACCAGTTTATTGATCATACACGGCATCGCGTTTTAACTATTCATGAAGATAGAGTGGTTCATACGCCAATGGCCGAGCCATTCTGCGTTAAGTTGCGGTCCTTATTAGTCCAGACTGCCCAAGAGCTGAAGCTATCACATCATGATTATGGTACGGTGATTACGATTGAAGGGCAGCGTTTTTCGACTCGCGCCGAATCCAAGATGTTCCGTGCTTGGGGAGCGGATATCATTAATATGTCCACAGTGCCGGAAGTGATTATTGCCCGCGAGCTGGGGCTGTGTTATCAGATTATCGCTATGTCTACCGATTATGATTGCTGGAAAGAGGGCGAAGAATCAGTAACTTGGGAGATGGTTAGAACACGCATGGCAGAAAATGTCGATAAAGTAAAAAAGTTGATTGTCGAGGTGTTGCCTAAGATAAGCTTTATGGATTCTAATTGTTAATAAGGGGCTTATTGAGATTATATATTTGCTATGCTTTTTAATTCATTGGCATTTTTAATTTTTTTCCCGGCGGTTGCCGGAATTTATTTTTTAATACCGCATCGTTGGCGGATTGTCTTGCTGTTGTTAGCCAGCTGCTATTTTTATATGGCATTCGTGCCTAAATATATCTTGATACTCGGGTTCTTGATTACATTAGACTATTTCTTGGTGCGATTCATGGATCGGCAACAGGGAAAATATCGTAAATTTTTGCTATTTGCCAGTCTGACGGCCAATATCGGGGTACTATTCATCTTTAAATATTTTAATTTTTTTAATGCCAATATTGCATTGTTGGCCGACTTTTTGCATTGGAACTATTCCTTGACTCTTTTGCGAATCGCCTTGCCACTAGGCCTTTCCTTTCATATATTCCAAAGCCTGAGCTATGTCATCGAAGTGTATAAGGGGAAGTATGAACCGGAAAAAAATTATTTGAATTATGCCATCTACGTGATGTTTTTCCCTCAGTTGGTGGCCGGACCGATCGAGCGGCCGCATAATTTATTGCCGCAGTTTAGGCTCAGGCATGATTTTGACGGGCGTAAAGTGAGTCATGGGTTAGAGCGGATGTTGTGGGGGTTTTTCAAGAAGGTAGTCATCGCCGATTGGCTGTCGGTGATGGTTGATATGGCCTATAATGCTCCGCAAGAGCATGTCGGCCCTTTTTTGGTTATCGCCACGATTTTTTTCGCCTTCCAGATTTATTGCGATTTCTCTGGTTATACTGATATAGCTCTGGGTGCAGCCGAGGTGTTGGGTTTCAGATTGATGGAAAATTTTAATAGGCCTTATGCAGCTAGGTCAATCGCAGATTTTTGGAAAAGATGGCATATTTCATTGTCGAGTTGGTTTAGAGACTATGTTTATATACCGCTCGGGGGCAATAGGGTGCCGCGGCTGAGGCGGTATCTAAATCTATTGATTGTTTTTGTCTTGAGCGGCCTCTGGCATGGGGCGAACTGGACTTTCGTAATCTGGGGAGCTCTGCACGGTTTATATCTGATTATGGAAATCTTGATTAAACCGTTTAAAGAAAGGTTCTTGGCCACCTCTCGCCTAGTCAGGTTGCCCCGGTTGGTCGGTTTCCTGGAGATGTTGTTAACCTTTGTCTTGGTTAATATCGCTTGGATCTTTTTCCGAGCCAATAGTGTTGCTGACGCATTTTATATTATTACAAATCTTGGAAAAGGGATGTTTCAAATTGCAAATCTTAATTATTTACGGTACGAATTATTTACAAATAAAACGATTGGTTTATCGAAAAGTGCTTTAGTTGGAGTTATTATTGCTGTTATATTCATGGAGACGGTACAATATTATCAAGCGAAAAAAGGAAGCTTCTATTTATTTGAAACCAATGCTACTAGATGGTTGAGGTTTTGTTGGTATTATGCTTTAATATTATCCATACTATTTTTTGGGCATTTAGGAGGTGGAACTTTTATTTATTTTCAGTTTTAACATACTCAAATGATAAGATTTGTAAAAAAGTTAATGATATTTATTATTCCCATAGGATTGTTGTTTGTTTTTCCTGCATGGGTGTATATTCTGAGTAGAGAATATTATTCTTTAGAAGATATTGTTAATAAGCAAATAGCAAACCCTAAAATTATATACGGATCGGCATATAACTCATTTGATGAACATTATAAACAATTGTTGTTATCCAAGATTGACCCTCTAATTGTTGTTTTGGGGTCCTCTAGGTCTTTGGGATTTAAAAAGGACTTTTTTTTAAACCCAGATAGATTTTTTGTGGCTGGGTATGGTGGCAATATGCATAGTGCTGACAATCTAAATTGGTTTGCTAGTAAAGGAAAATTTCGAGATAGTAAGGTAAAATTCATTATTCTTAGTTTAGACCCAGCTGAATTTATTTTTAATCCCTTGGGGTAAATTCCCCGCAGCTTGCTGCGTATTGAATGATGGC